>NZ_SATA01000005.1:0-265024 GCF_009377995.1 Salinivibrio sp. VGrn1 | reverse complement strand
ATTGACTGTGCCGAACAACTGTAAAAGTTGTCGTTTGGTCACTCAGTTCATCGAATAAATCTTTTTGTCTATTCTCAACGAGTGCCCACACAGATTGCATAGGTCAAATTGTTAAAGAGCGTTGACGTTGCGAAGCTGCGCTTCGCTTGGTCAGGGCTGCGTATCTTACGCGCCTTGCCGTTAAAGTCAAGAAGAAATTTTATCTTTTATTTTCAACCCGCCGGGTGAAATAAAACCTCTTTTTGACTCCCCTAACGCGCTATCTGCGTTAAGTAGGGCGGCATTCTAAAGCGTTTGTGACATCCGTCAATCATTAATTGTTTGTTTTTTACTAAGCGGTCTATTTTTGTCCGATATCGCCTTTTTTGGTCAACTAAACCTCGTTTTGCTTCCTAAGCATTAAAAATTGTCATTTATGATGCAAATTTTATTCTTTGTACCCCGACCTCTTGTATGAAAGGAGACAAACATCGAAAACCTATCAGGTATTTTGCTCTATACAAGCCTAGGCTAGATAAAGAAAAAGCCAGGCGAGTTGCCTGGCTTTTCTGGGTGCTGCTTATAAGTAATAAAACTTATTCTGCAGCTTGCTCAGCGTCTTGCTCTGGGCGATCAACAAGCTCGATGTAAGCCATTGGGGCTTTATCACCGGAGCGAACACCGCATTTCAGAATGCGAGTGTAACCGCCAGCACGTGAAGCAAAACGTGGGCCGAGTTCATTAAACAGTTTCGCTACGACTTCGTCGTTACGAGTACGAGCGAATGCTACACGACGGTTAGCAACACTGTCGTTTTTAGCTAAGGTAATCAACGGTTCAATGACGCGACGCAGCTCTTTTGCCTTCGGCAAAGTTGTTTTGATAACTTCGTGAGTTACCAGCGAGCTAGCCATGTTGCTGAACATCGCTTTACGATGGCTGCTGTTGCGATTGAGTTGACGACCACTCTTACGATGGCGCATGACCTAATCCTTCTAACTAAATAATCAGTCTCTGATTAATCTTCAGCAATAGATGCTGGCGGCCAGTTTTCTAGGCGCATACCTAGAGACAGACCACGTGATGCCAGCACGTCTTTAATTTCAGTCAAAGACTTCTTACCAAGGTTTGGCGTTTTCAGAAGCTCAACCTCGGTACGCTGTACCAGATCACCGATATAGTGAATCGCTTCTGCTTTCAAACAGTTAGCAGAGCGAACAGTTAGTTCAAGATCGTCTACAGGACGCAGTAGGATCGGATCGAACTCTGGCTTCTCTTCTTTCTCCTCAGGGACACGTACATCGCGCAGGTCAACAAACGCATCTAGCTGTTCTGCTAGGATGGTTGCCGCACGGCGAATCGCTTCCTCAGGATCCAGTGTACCGTTAGTTTCCATATCGATGACCAGCTTGTCGAGGTCAGTACGCTGTTCGACACGCGCTGCTTCCACTTTGTAAGCAATGCGATCTACTGGGCTGAACGTTGCGTCAACAAGTAGGCGACCGATTGGACGCTCGTCGTCTTCGCTATCGATACGCGCAGACGCTGGTACATAGCCACGACCACGTTCTACCTTGATACGCATGCTAATTTCAGCGCTTGCATCAGTCAGGTGGCAGATAACGTGTTCTGGGTTCGCAATCTCAACACCACCATCATGGGTGATGTCGCCTGCAACAACAGGGCCTGCACCAGACTTGGTCAGAGTAAGGATAACTTCATCTTTACCCTCAACCTTAACGGCTAGGCCTTTAAGGTTAAGTAGGATTTCCAGGATATCTTCCTGAACCCCTTCTTTGGTGCTGTACTCGTGCAATACGCCGTCAATTTCAACTTCCGTCACCGCACAGCCTGGCATAGATGAAAGTAGGATACGACGTAGCGCATTCCCCAGAGTATGGCCAAAACCACGCTCTAGGGGTTCAAGAGTTACTTTTGCGTGCGTCGAGCTAACTTGTTCAATATCAACTAGACGCGGCTTAAGAAATTCTGTTACAGAACCCTGCATTATGTCCTCTCTTTAGTTCAGCTTTACTTAGAGTAAAGCTCGACGATCAGGTGTTCGTTGATGTCAGCAGACAAATCAGAACGCTCTGGTAGGCGCTTGAATGTGCCTTCCATCTTCTTGCTGTCTACTTCGATCCAAGTTGGCAGTTCGCGTTGAGCGGCAACTTCTAGAGCTGCTTTGATACGCGCCTGGTTCTTAGCTTTCTCGCGAATGCTAATCACGTCGTTTGCCGAAACCTTGAAAGAAGGTACGTTAACTACTTTGCCGTTAACTAGGATCGCTTTGTGGCTTACCAGCTGACGTGATTCAGCGCGAGTTGCGCCAAAGCCCATGCGGTAAACTACGTTGTCTAGGCGACCTTCAAGAAGCTGAAGCAGGTTCTCACCTGTATTACCCTTGATGCGGGCAGCGTCTTTGTAGTAGTTACGGAACTGCTTTTCCATTACGCCGTACATACGACGTACTTTTTGCTTCTCGCGAAGCTGAACGCCATAGTCAGACAGACGGCCGCGACGCTGACCGTGAACGCCTGGGACGTTATCGATTTTACACTTGGTATCAATCGCGCGTACGCCTGACTTAAGGAATAAGTCAGTGCCTTCGCGACGGCTAAGCTTCAGCTTAGGACCCAAATATCTTGCCATGATCTTTCTCCAATATTCTAAGAAACAGCGCTAGTGCGTATTAAACGCGGCGTTTCTTAGGTGGACGACAACCGTTATGCGGGATTGGCGTCGCATCAACAATGTTAGTGATGCGGAAGCCCGCTGCGTTCAAGGCACGAATAGTAGACTCGCGACCTGGACCTGGACCTTTAACCATCACTTCGAGGTTTTTCAGGCCGTACTCTTTTGCCATTTCACCACAACGCTCTGCAGCAACCTGAGCAGCGTATGGAGTTGACTTACGAGAGCCACGGAAACCTGAACCACCGGCGGTCGCCCATGCCAGAGCGTTGCCTTGACGGTCAGAAATCGTCACGATTGTGTTATTGAAAGACGCATGAATGTGCGCGACGCCATCAGCGACTTGCTTGCGTACGCGTTTGCGTGCACGAGTTGCTTGTTTAGCCATAGTACTTATCTACCCCGATTATTTCTTGATCGGCTTGCGCGGACCCTTACGGGTACGAGCATTGGTCTTCGTACGCTGACCACGTAGTGGCAAGCTGCGACGATGACGAATACCGCGGTTACAACCAAGGTCCATAAGACGCTTGATGTTCATGGAAATTTCACGACGTAGATCGCCTTCTACGGTGTACTTAGCGACACCGTCACGCAATTGGTCGATCTGTTCTTCTGATAGTTCACTGATCTTAGTGCTTTCAGCAATACCTGCATCAGCTAAAATAGCTTGAGAGGTGGTTTTGCCGACGCCGTAAATCGCAGTCAATGCGATAACAGCATGCTTTTGATCAGGAATGTTAATGCCTGCTATACGGGCCACTATTCACTCCTAGTACTTTTCAAGTAGAGCCGCTGCAGAGCCCGTCGAGGATACGCAGCGGCATAACCACTTCTTTTGCACATACAAAAGGTGGGCTGGCTAATGTAGCCAGCCTGACCTCATTTTGCAAGAAAAATATTCTGCTATTAGCCTTGGCGCTGCTTGTGCTTTGGCTCACTGCAGATCACACGAACGGTACCGTTACGCTTGATCACTTTACAGTTACGGCAGATTTTCTTAACGGAAGCACGAACTTTCATTGCTAAACTCCGTAAATAGACAACCTATTAGCGGCCGTAGCCTTTGAGGTTGGCTTTTTTCAACACGGACTCATATTGTTGAGACATCAAATGAGTCTGAACTTGAGCCATAAAGTCCATGATTACGACTACTACGATGAGTAGTGATGTACCACCAAAGTAGAAGTGGACATCCCACGCAATCATCATGAACTCGGGGATCAGACAGATAAAGGTAATATACATGGCACCTGCGAGGGTTAACCGTGTCATTACTTTATCAATGTATTTAGCAGTCTGCTCACCCGGGCGAATACCAGGTACGAACGCTCCTGACTTCTTCAAATTATCTGCTGTTTCTCGCGGGTTAAACACCAACGCTGTATAGAAAAAGCAGAAGAAGATAATCGCTGCCGCATAAAGTATTACGTACGCTGGTTGCCCCGGACTCAGTGCCAATGACACATCGGTTAGCCAGCTTGTTTGATCACCCTTACCAAACCAGTTAGCAAGCGTGCCAGGGAACAAAATAATACTTGATGCAAAAATCGCAGGAATAACGCCTGCCATGTTGATCTTAAGTGGCAGGTGCGTGCTTTGCGCTGCAAAGACACGGCGACCTTGTTGCCGCTTGGCGTAGTTAACGACGATACGACGTTGACCACGTTCCATAAAGACCACAAAGTAGACGACCGCCAATACGATCACTGCGATACCTAGCAAGAGAAGCGGAGACATGTCGCCTTGACGCGCTTGCTCTATTGTCTGTCCAATTGCGGGTGGCAGACCCGCGACAATCCCGGTGAAAATGATCAGCGAGATACCGTTACCTATACCACGTTCCGTAATTTGCTCACCTAACCACATTAAGAACATGGTACCTGTGACCAAACTGACAACCGCAGTAAAGTAAAACGCAGGACCTGGATTAATCACCAGACCTGGCATCATACTCGGTAACCCAGTCGCGATTCCAATTGCTTGGAAAGTTGCCAACACCAGCGTGCCGTAGCGGGTATACTGACTGATCTTACGACGGCCAGATTCGCCCTCTTTTTTCAACTCCGCTAATGCGGGGTGAACCACTGACAATAACTGAACAATAATCGACGCCGAAATATACGGCATAATGCCCAGTGCCAGTATCGAAGCACGCTCAAGGGCACCACCAGAGAACATGTTAACCAAGTCAATGATGGTCCCTTGTTGCTGTTCGAACAGATCGGCAAGTACAGCAGCGTCAATACCAGGAATTGGCACAAAAGAGCCGGCACGGAATACCAATAATGCCATTGCTACAAAAAGTAGGCGGCTTTTTAGCTCCGCGACTCCGCCTTTTGCACTACTGAAGTTTTGTCCTGGTTGTTTTGCCATCTGTACCTCGTCCTCGAGCTAAATTATTCCTCGATTTTACCGCCTGCAGCTTCGATTGCCGCTTTAGCGCCTTTAGTGACACGAACACCTTTCACGGTCACTGAGCGAGCGATTTCGCCAGACAGTACGATTTTCGCCGTACGAGTGTCTTGTGCGATAACATTCGCTGCTTTCAGTGTTTCAAGGCTTACCACGTCACCTTCAACTTTTGCCAGCTCGCCGAGACGAACTTCAGCAGAAGTGAGGCCTTTACGCGAAGTAAAACCGAATTTTGGCAGACGCTGTTTCAAAGGCATTTGACCGCCTTCGAAACCTGGGCGTACTGAACCACCTGAACGTGATTTCTGACCTTTGTGACCACGGCCACCGGTTTTACCCAGGCCTGAACCAATACCACGGCCTACACGCTTCGCAGAAGGCTTTGAGCCTGCAGCCGGAGATAGAGTATTCAAACGCATGTGATTACTCCTCCACTTTAACCATGTAGTTGACTTTGTTGATCATACCGCGCACGCACGGTGTATCTTCAAGTTCAACAGTGTGGTTGATGCGACGTAGGCCCAAGCCACGCAGGGTCGCTTTGTGCTTCGGCAAGCGGCCGATAGCGCTACGAGTCTGAGTTACTTTAATTGTCTTAGCCATGTCGTATTACCCCAGAATTTCGTTGACAGGCATGCCACGTTTCGCAGCTACCATCTCTGGAGACTTCGTACCACCCAGACCATCAATCGTTGCACGAACGATGTTGATTGGGTTGGTCGAACCGTATGCTTTCGCCAGAACGTCTTGAACGCCTGCTACTTCAAGCACGGCACGCATCGCACCACCGGCGATGATACCTGTACCTTCTGATGCTGGCTGCATGTACACTTTTGAACCAGTGTGGCGGCCTTTAACAGCGTGGTGCAGAGTACCGTCTTTCAGCGCGATAGTAATCATGTTACGACGCGCCTTTTCCATTGATTTTTGGATCGCAGCAGGTACTTCACGGGCTTTACCGTAACCGAAACCGACGCGACCGTTACCATCACCTACCACAGTCAGGGCAGTGAAGGTAAAGATGCGACCACCTTTAACCGTTTTAGATACACGGTTTACAGCGATCAGCTTCTCATGCAAATCACTTTGTTGTTTATCGTTAGCCATCTTCCACCTACCTTAGAATTTCAGACCAGCTTCACGGGCAGCATCTGCCAGTGCAGCCACACGGCCGTGGTATTGGAAACCGGAACGGTCAAAAGCAACGGCTTCGATGCCTTTTTCCTTCGCTCGCTCAGCAATGATCTTACCCACGGCTGCAGCGGCGTCTTTGTTACCGGTGCTCTTCACTTGCTCACGGATCGCTTTTTCTACGGTAGAAGCGGCGGCGATAACTTCCGCGCCGTTACCAGCGATAACCTGTGCGTACACATGACGTGGAGTACGGTGTACCACCAGGCGAGTCGCACCCATTTCCGCGATCTTGCGTCGTGCTTTGGTCGCACGACGGATACGAGATGCTTTCTTATCCATAGTGTTACCTTACTTCTTCTTAGCTTCTTTGGTACGCACAGCTTCGTCAGAGTAACGAACGCCTTTGCCTTTGTAAGGCTCTGGCTTGCGGTATGCGCGGATATCGGCAGCCACCTGGCCAACCGCTTGTTTATCAGCGCCGCTGATAACAATTTCAGTTTGGCTTGGACATTCTGCCTTAACACCCTCTGGCAGAGCGTGCTCAACCGGGTGAGAGAAACCAAGTGTCAGGTTAAGTTTATTACCTGCAACGTTTGCACGGTAACCAACACCTTTCAGGATCAGTTTCTTGGTAAAGCCTTCTGTCACACCAACAACCATGCTGTTAACCAGTGCGCGCGCGGTACCAGCATGTGCCCATGCTTTAGCGTGCTCCACACTTGGTGCGAAGGTAATGGTGTTCTCTTCTTGGTTTACTGACACCATATCGTGAAGCGTGCGGCTTAGTTCGCCTTTGCTTCCTTTTACAGTGATTTCCTGACCGTTAAGTTTCACCTCTACGCCGGCAGGAACTACGACAGGTGCTTTTGCAACACGAGACATTTCCTACTCCTTATTAAGCTACGTAGCAGATGATTTCACCGCCCAGACCCGCTTTGCGAGCTGCGCGATCGGTCATCAAACCTTTCGAAGTTGATACAACAGCAATACCAAGGCCACCCATCACTGAAGGCAACTCATCTTTCTTTTTGTAGATGCGCAGGCCTGGACGGCTAACACGTTGGATTTGCTCGATAACTGGTTTAGATTCGAAGTATTTCAACGTCACTTCCAGTTCAGGCTTCGCGTCGCTATTTACTGCGACGTCAGCCACGTAACCTTCTGCTTTTAGTAGCTCAGCAATTGCCACTTTTAGCTTTGACGAAGGCATTTTAACAGCAACTTTCTTTGCTGCCTGACCGTTGCGTAGGCGGGTCAGCATATCCGAGATCGGATCTTGCATGCTCATAAGTCTTTACTCCCGTGATTCAATTACCAGCTTGCCTTACGCAGACCCGGAATCTCGCCTTTCATGCAAGCTTCACGAACCTTGATTCGGCTTAGGCCGAATTTGCGTAGGTAGCCATGTGGACGACCAGTCTGGTTACAGCGGTTACGCTGACGAGACTTCGCAGAATCACGTGGTAGCGACTGAAGCTTCAGGACGGCGTCCCAACGCTCTTCGTCTGACGTGTTGACATTCTTAATGGTCGCACGCAGGTTGTCACGCTTTTCAGCATAACGGGCTGCGAGCTTCGCACGTTTTACGTCACGTGCTTTCATCGATTTTTTAGCCATAACAGTAACCCTTCACCTTACTTACGGAATGGGAAGTTAAAGGCAGCCAGCAGAGCTCGACCTTCCTCATCTGTACCTGCGGTGGTAGTGATAGTAATATCAAGACCACGGATACGATCGACTTTGTCGTAGTCAATCTCAGGGAAGATGATTTGCTCGCGAACGCCCATGCTGTAGTTACCGCGACCGTCGAACGCTTTCGGGTTCAGACCACGGAAGTCACGGATACGAGGAACTGCGATAGCGATCAAACGCTCAAAGAAGTCCCACATACGCTCGCCACGTAGGGTTACTTTACAACCAATTGGGTAGCCCTCACGGATCTTGAAGCCTGCGACTGATTTACGTGCTTTAGTAATCAGCGGCTTTTGACCAGAAATTGCGGTCATATCAGCAGCTGCATTTTCAAGCAGTTTCTTGTCGTTCAGAGCTTCGCCCACACCCATGTTAAGGGTGATCTTTTCGATCCCTGGGACTTGCATGATGCTTTTGTAACCAAATTGCTTAGATAGCTCAGCTACAACTGTCTCTTTGTAGTAATCATGCAGTTTCGCCATTGTACTACTCCAGAATTACTTAATAGTTTCGCCATTCGACTTGAAGAAACGCACTTTTTTGCCGTCTTCAAATCGGAAGCCTACACGGTCACCTTTACCAGCCGCTGCGTTAAAGATAGCCACGTTTGAAACGTCAATAGCGGCTTCTTGTTCAACGATGCCACCTTGAGTGCCCAGAGCCGGAACCGGCTTCTGGTGTTTCTTCACGAGGTTAATACCTTCAACGATAACTTTACCGGTCGGTAGAACCTTAGATACTTTACCTTTCTTGCCTTTGTCTTTACCGGCAAGAACGATAACTTCGTCGTTACGACGGATTTTAGCTGCCATGAGATCGCTCCTTACAGAACTTCAGGCGCCAGAGACACAATTTTCATGAACTTCTCAGTACGAAGTTCGCGTGTCACAGGGCCAAAGATACGTGTGCCGACTAGTTGCTCGTTAGTGTTGTTCAACAACACGCAAGCATTGCGGTCGAAGCGAATGACAGAGCCGTCTGGACGACGTACGCCTTTACGGGTGCGAACTACCACCGCCTTAAGCACATCACCTTTTTTCACTTTACCGCGTGGGATTGAATCCTTAACGGTAACTTTGATGATGTCGCCAACGTGGGCGTAACGACGGTGAGAGCCACCCAGAACCTTAATACACATTACACTGCGAGCGCCGGAGTTGTCGGCTGCGTCCAGCATACTTTGCATTTGGATCATTGTTAGTGCTCCGCTGTTATTACATCTAGACCCATCTCGGGTCGGGCTGCCTTTTTACAAGGGCGGCGAATAATAACACTATTTTGACCAGATGGGTAGATAAAAAATAAACGGCCCCCCAAATGAGAGCCGTTTGACTTATTATTGTATGAAAAATCGCTTAGATGCGTGATTTTTCAACAACGCGAACCAATGTCCAAGACTTTTGCTTAGAGATTGGACGACACTCACGAACCTCGACAGTGTCACCTTGGTTACACTGGTTTGATTCATCGTGTACATGTAGCTTACTCGTGCGCTTAATGTACTTACCGTAGATTGGGTGTTTCACAAAACGCTCGATAGCAACGACGATAGTTTTATCGCCTTTGTCGCTGATAACGCGACCTTGCTGAGTGCGGATGTTCTCGCTCATTATGCGTTAGCCTTCTCAGTCAGTACGGTTTTTACACGTGCGATATCGCGACGAACAGCTTTAAGAGTGTGAGTTTGCTGAAGTTGGCCAGTAGCCGCTTGCATGCGCAGGTTAAACTGCTCACGTAGCAGACCCATTAGCTCTTCGTTCAGCTGCTCAGCAGTCTTTTCACGTAGTTCTTGTGCTTTCATCACATCACCGCCTTAGTTACGAAAGTGGTTTTGATCGGTAGCTTACGTGAAGCTAATTCAAACGCTTCGCGAGCCAGTGATTCAGGAACACCATCCATTTCGTACAGGACCTTGCCTGGTTGGATTTGGGCAACCCAGTAATCTACTGAACCTTTACCCTTACCCATACGAACTTCCAACGGCTTACCAGTAATTGGTTTGTCAGGGAAGACACGAATCCAGATTTGGCCTTGACGTTTAATGTGACGAGTCATCGCACGACGAGCCGCCTCAATTTGACGCGCAGTGATACGACCGCGACCAACAGCTTTCAGGCCATAGGTACCGAAGCTTACGTCAGTACCGTGCGCCAGACCGCGGTTACGACCTTTAAAAGTCTTGCGGAACTTAGTACGTTTTGGTTGAAGCATCGATAGACTCCTTACTTACGGCCTTTACGCTGCTTCTTCGGCTTGTCAGCCTTTTGCTCAACTTCAGCCATTCCACCTAGGATCTCACCTTTGAAGATCCAGGTTTTAATGCCGATTACACCGTACTGGGTGTGAGCAGAAGAAGTTGCGTAATCAATGTCAGCACGAAGGGTGTGCAGTGGCACACGGCCTTCACGGTACCACTCGGTACGAGCGATTTCAGCGCCGCCAAGACGGCCGCTTACTTCTACTTTGATACCTTTGGCACCTAGGCGCATAGCGTTTTGTACCGCGCGCTTCATCGCACGACGGAACATAACACGGCGCTCTAGCTGTGATGCGATGCTGTCGCCAACAAGTTGCGCATCTAGCTCAGGCTTACGTACTTCAGCGATGTTGATTTGCGCTGGTACACCGGCTAGTTTTGCAACGTGAGCGCGCAGCTTCTCAACATCTTCACCTTTCTTACCGATAACCACACCAGGACGTGCAGTGTGAATAGTCACACGAACACTCTTAGCAGGACGCTCGATAACGATGCGAGAGACTGACGCTTTTTTCAGTTCATTGTTCAAGAACTGACGTACCTTAAAGTCGCCGTCTAGGTTGTCAGCGAAATCTTGGTTATTAGCAAACCAAGTGGAATTCCAAGGCTTAACAATGCCAAGACGAATACCATTAGGATGTACTTTTTGACCCATTGCTTTATCTCCTCGTCTCTTAGCGGTCTGCTACAACAACAGTGATGTGGCTAGAACGCTTCAAGATGCGATCGGCACGGCCTTTTGCACGAGGCATAATACGCTTCATGATTGGGCCTTCATCAACGAAGACTTTGGCGACGCTTAGATCGTCGATATCCGCACCTTCGTTATGCTCGGCGTTTGCAATAGCAGATTCCAACACTTTCTTAACCAGGTCAGCAGCTTTTTTGTTGCTGAAAGTCAGTAGTTCCAGTGCTTGTGCTACGTCTTTACCGCGCACTTGATCCGCAACCAAACGTGCTTTTTGAGGCGAGATACGAGCAAAGCGATGTTTAGCAATAGCTTCCATTTCTTACCCCTTAACGCTTCTTAGCTTTCTTATCAGCAGCATGGCCGCGATAAGTACGTGTTGGTGCAAACTCGCCCAGCTTGTGACCGATCATTTCTTCAGAAACGAAAACGGGTACGTGCTGACGACCATTATGGACAGCGATGGTCAATCCGATCATCTGTGGGATGATCATTGAACGACGGGACCAAGTCTTTAAAGGCTTCTTGTCACCGCTTTCCACCGCTTTCTCTACCTTCTTCAGCAAGTGCAGGTCAATAAAAGGACCTTTCTTGAGAGAACGTGGCATGGCTTATCCTCTGATAATAATTACTTGTTACGACGACGTACGATGTACTTGTCGGTACGTTTGTTCTTACGGGTCTTGAAGCCTTTAGTTGGCATACCCCAAGGTGATACTGGATGACGACCACCTGAGGTACGGCCTTCACCACCACCGTGTGGGTGGTCAATCGGGTTCATTGCAACACCACGTACGCTTGGACGTGCGCCTTTCCAGCGCGCGGCACCGGCTTTACCCAGTTCGCGTAGCATGTGCTCTGAATTACCAACTTCACCAAGGGTCGCACGACCTTCAGCAAGAACCTTGCGCATTTCACCGCTGCGCAGGCGAAGTGTGACGTACGCGCCGTCACGAGCAACGATCTGTGCATAAGCACCCGCAGAACGAGCAAGCTGAGCACCTTTACCAGGTTTCAACTCGATGTTGTGGATAGTAGAACCCACTGGGATGTTACGCATTGGCAGGCTGTTACCTACCTTGATTGCTGCATCTGCACCAGATTGAATCTGATCACCGGCTTTTAGGCCTTTCGGTGCGATAATGTAACGACGTTCACCATCCGTATACAGTACAAGCGCAATGTTTGCACTACGGTTTGGATCATACTCAAGACGCTCAACTTTCGCTGGGATACCGTCTTTAGTACGTTTGAAGTCAATTACACGGTAATGATGCTTGTGACCACCACCGATGTGACGCACTGTGATTCGACCGTTGTTATTGCGACCACCAGACTTAGAGTTTTTCTCTAGCAGTGGTGCATATGGTTTACCTTTGTACAGTTCATGGTTAACCACTTTAACAAGGTGACGACGACCCGGTGAAGTCGGCTTACATTTGATAATAGCCATTTGCTTTTACTCCTCCGTCTTACTCAGCGCCGCCAACGAAGTCGATGTCCTGACCTTCTTTCAAGGCAACATACGCTTTTTTCCAGTCGCTACGACGGCCTTCACGCATACCTTGACGTTTGGTCTTACCCTTAACGAGAAGAGTACGAACAGACTTCACTTCAACTTCGAACAGTTTTTCAACTGCCGCTTTGATCTCTTTTTTAGTTGCTTCTTTGGCTACTTTGAATACAACAGTGTTGTTGTTTTCAGCGGCCATCGTCGCTTTTTCAGAGATGTGCGGAGCACGCAGAACTTTTAGGATACGCTCTTCAGTGATCATGCCAGCATCTCCTCAACTTGTTTAACTGCATCAGCAGTCATCACGACTTTGTCGAAAGCGATCAAGCTAACTGGGTCGATGGTATCTGTATCGCGTACGTCAACCTTATAAAGGTTACGTGCCGCAAGGAACAGGTTCTCATCAACTTCGGCAGTGACGATCAGAGCATCGTTCAGCTCAAGCTCTTTCAGCTTAGCGACAAGCTCTTTAGTTTTTGGTGCTTCAACAGAGAAGTTATCAACAACGATCAAACGCTCTTGACGAACCAGCTCTGACAGGATGCTCTTAAGAGCACCACGGTACATCTTTTTGTTTACTTTCTGAGCGTGGTCCTGAGGACGTGCTGCGAAAGTGACACCACCGCTGCGCCAGATTGGGCTGCGGATTGTACCTGCACGGGCGCGACCAGTACCCTTCTGACGCCATGGCTTAGCACCGCCACCAGACACGTCTGAACGAGTTTTCTGAGCGCGAGTACCTTGACGGGCACCAGCTGCGTATGCAACGACTACCTGGTGAACCAGGGACTCGTTGAATTCACGCCCGAAGGTAGTTTCGGAAACAGTTAGCGCGTCGGCGCCTTTGACTACCAATTCCATTACTATCTCCTCGACGTTACGCTTTAACGGCTGGTTTAACGATCACGTTGCCACCTGTCGCACCTGGGACTGCACCTTTAATAAGGAGCAGATTGCGCTCAGCGTCAACACGTACGATCTCTAGGTTTTGAGTCGTTACACGCTCAGCACCCATGTGACCTGCCATTTTTTTGCCTTTGAATACGCGACCTGGGCTCTGACATTGTCCGATAGAACCAGGTGCACGGTGAGACAAAGAGTTACCGTGGCTCATGTCTTGAGTACGGAAGTTCCAACGCTTAACGCCACCTTGGAAGCCCTTACCTTTTGACGTGCCAGTAACGTCTACTTTTTTGATTTCAGAGAAAAGATCGACATTTAGCTCAGCGCCAACTTCGAACTCTTCACCATTTTCCAGACGGAATTCCCACAAACCGCGGCCTGCTTCAACACCTGCTTTCGCAAAGTGACCAGCTTGTGCCTTGTTAACACGGCTTGCTTTCTTCTCGCCTGTAGTGATTTGAATTGCGGCATAACCGTCAACGTCAGGCTTACGCACCTGCGCAACACGGTTAGCTTCAACTTCAACTACGGTTACCGGGATAGAAACGCCATCTTCGTTGAAGATACGAGTCATACCGACTTTACGACCGACTAGACCAATCATTATCTACTCCCCCTTAACCCAGGCTGATTTGAACATCAACGCCCGCAGCAAGGTCAAGACGCATCAGAGCGTCAACAGTTTTATCTGTTGGCTCAACGATGTCGATCAGACGTTTGTGAGTACGAATTTCGTACTGGTCACGTGCGTCTTTGTTTACGTGCGGAGAAATAAGAACGGTGAAGCGCTCTTTACGAGTAGGTAGAGGGATTGGTCCCTTAACCTGTGCGCCAGTGCGCTTAGCGGTTTCAACGATTTCCGCGGTAGACTGATCGATCAAACGATGATCGAACGCCTTAAGGCGGATACGGATACGTTGGTTCTGCATGAGACAGAGCTCCAAATTCTAAAATATTTACACAAACAATATCGCCATTCCACCTCATTAAGACGAGGGAATGCCGATTAATTTATGTGAAACCGTAGTGCCAAAATTAGGCACATTGTCAGCCATTATTCTATGACTGCGAACATAAGCGGAGTATACATTAAACGAACAGTTTACTGTTCCATTCCTCGATGCTCATTGGTTCACAACTGCGTCGGAAGTCGCAATGACTTAAGCAGTGCCGGGCATTATACCGATGCGCGATAGCTTTGCAAGCCTTGGTTAAAAAATAAGCCCAAACAAAAACGCACCCGACTGGGTGCGTTTATCTACCTCGAGACGTTGAGCGCGGTTTTAAGCTTTATCGCTGGCGTCTTCGATTATCTGTGCTTGGTTGTAGTTGGCGATACCCACTTTATCAATCAGACCCAACTGGGTTTCGAGCCAATCAATATGCTCTTCTTCATCATCGAGGATATACTGGAACAGATCGCGCGACACGAAATCACGGATGCTTTCGGTGTAGGCAATCGCTTCTTTCAAGTCTTCGTGCGCTTGCATCTCTAGCGCCAAATCACACTCGAAAATTTCTTGTGTATCTTCACCAATGCGTAACTTGCCTAAATCTTGCAAATTGGGCGTCCCTTCTAAAAACAAGATACGCTCAATGAGCTTGTCCGCATGTTTCATCTCATCAATGGACTCTTCATATTCTTTGTCCGCGATGACTTTTAAGCCCCAGTCTTTAAGCATGCGCGCATGCAAAAAGTACTGATTAATCGCAATCAGTTCATTGCCGAGTACCGTGTTGAGAAACGCTATCGATTTTGGATCGCCTTTCATGGCAAAGCCTCCTTATGGGTTCTACTTAACAAATGTAGAACCCATAAGGAGGCTGTCAAATATTGACTGCAGGTTAACTCGCTTTTTGTAGCGTGATCAGTTGGCTCTCGTCATATATTACCTCTTTGGCTTGACGGACACATTTACCACATTGCGAACCCAGAGGGGTCAGCTGGCGTAACTCACGGATACTGGTGACGCCTTGCTGACGCACCCAATGCTTAATGGTCTTATCCGACACACTGTGGCAAATACAAACTAACATCTCTGTCATCTCAAAACATTAACTATAACGAGAATAGTTCGCATTGCTTTCAAGGTAAAGGGTTTTTATATAACGCTTGGTTATTGATGACTAACTCATTTATATCAAGTTATCGCGAAAGAAAGCGCAAACAAAAAGGGAGCGCAAATGCGCTCCCTTTGATTGATAAGACAAGATGTCTATCAAATTAAGCGATGATGTTAGCAACAACACCCGCGCCTACAGTACGGCCACCTTCACGGATAGCGAAGCGTAGACCTTCGTCCATCGCGATAGGTGCGATCAGCTCAACAACCATCTTGATGTTGTCACCAGGCATTACCATCTCAACGCCTTCTGGCAGCTCGATAGTACCGGTTACGTCAGTTGTACGGAAGTAGAACTGTGGACGATAGCCTTTGAAGAACGGCGTATGACGGCCACCTTCGTCTTTGCCCAGTACGTATACTTCTGACTCGAACTTGGTGTGCGGAGTGATTGAACCAGGCTTCGCCAGTACTTGACCACGCTCTACTTCGTCACGCTTAGTACCACGCAGAAGAACACCAACGTTCTCACCCGCACGGCCTTCGTCTAGAAGCTTACGGAACATCTCAACACCAGTACACGTGGTCTTCGCGGTGTCTTTCATGCCCACGATTTCAACGTCGTCACCTACAGTGATGATGCCTTGCTCAACACGACCAGTGACTACAGTACCACGGCCTTGGATTGAGAATACGTCTTCGATTGGCAGGATGAACGGCTTGTCGATCGCACGCTCTGGCTCTGGGATGTAAGAATCCAGCGCTTCAGATAGCTCAACGATCTTCTGCTCCCACTGCTCTTCACCGTTCAGGGCACCTAGCGCTGAACCTTGGATTACTGGGCAGTCGTCACCTGGGAAGTCGTACTCTGAAAGTAGCTCACGTACTTCCATTTCAACCAGCTCAAGCAGCTCTTCGTCATCAACCATGTCACATTTGTTCATGAACACGATGATGTTTGGAATACCAACCTGACGGCCTAGTAGGATGTGCTCACGCGTCTGTGGCATTGGGCCATCAGTTGCAGCAACAACCAGGATACCACCGTCCATCTGCGCCGCACCGGTGATCATGTTTTTCACATAGTCAGCGTGTCCTGGGCAGTCAACGTGTGCGTAGTGACGGTTTGGCGTATCGTACTCAACGTGAGACGTTGCGATGGTGATACCACGATCACGCTCTTCTGGTGCGTTATCGATTGACGCGAAGTCACGAGCAGCACCGCCGTGTACTTTTGCAAGTACCGTACAGATAGCTGCGGTCAGCGTAGTTTTACCATGGTCAACGTGGCCGATAGTACCAACGTTAACGTGCGTTTTCGTACGTTCAAATTTTTCTTTAGACACGATCGTCTTCCTTCCTAGTTGTGAGTTAAAGGGCTTGGCCTAGTAACTCAGAAGTCAGTGTTTGATGCCGACCATGATGTCGGCATCTGGACCAAAATAATTAGCTACGCTCTGCGATCAGGGCGTCAGCGATGTTCTTAGGCACTTCACCGTACTCGCTGAACTCCATCGAGTAAGATGCACGGCCTTGTGTTGCACTACGTAGGTCAGTAGCGTAACCGAACATTTCAGACAGTGGAACCTGGGCGCGTACGATCTTCAGACCCGCTGGGCCTTCATCCATACCACCAATCAGGCCACGACGACGGTTCAAGTCACCAACAACGTCACCCATCCACTCTTCTGGCGTGGTTACTTCAACCTTCATCATTGGCTCAAGCATAACAGGCTGCGCGTCGTGTGCACCTTTCTTGAATGCCATTGATGCGGCGATCTTAAACGCCATTTCGTTAGAGTCAACATCGTGATAAGAACCATCGAACAAGGTTGCCTTAACGTCAAGTACCGGATAGCCAGCGAGTACACCGTTGGCCATCTGCTCTTCAATACCTTTAGCAACAGAGCTGATGTATTCACGTGGAACCACACCACCAACGATTTCGTCAACAAAGACAAAGCCTTCGTTTGGCTCTGATGGTTCGATTTTCAGCCATACGTGACCGTACTGACCACGACCACCAGACTGCTTAACGAACTTACCTTCAACTTTGGTGCTACCACGGATGGTTTCGCGATAAGCTACCTGAGGCTTACCAACGTTACACTCAACGTTAAATTCGCGACGCATACGGTCAACGATGATGTCTAGGTGAAGCTCACCCATACCAGAAATCAGGGTCTGGCCAGACTCTTCGTCAGACTCAACGCGGAAAGATGGATCTTCTGCCGCCAGTTTACCTAGCGCGATACCCATTTTCTCTTGGTCAGCTTTAGACTTAGGCTCAACCGCGATTTGGATAACTGGATCTGGGAACTCCATGCGCTCTAGGATTACTTTTGAATCCATTGCACATAGGGTGTCACCCGTGGTCACGTCTTTCAGACCAACCGCAGCAGCGATGTCACCGGCACGGATTTCTTTGATCTCTTCACGCTTGTTCGAGTGCATCTGTACGATACGGCCCAAACGCTCACGCTTTTGCTTCACTGAGTTATAGACAGTGTCGCCAGAGTTAACCACGCCTGAGTAAACACGCATAAAGGTCAACGTGCCCACGAATGGGTCGGTTGCAATCTTAAATGCCAGTGATGCAAACGGTTCTTTATCGTCTGCATGACGCTCGATTGGGTTACCGTCTTCGTCTTCACCTTTGATTGACTTAACGTCAATCGGTGAAGGCAAGTATTCGATAACCGCATCCAGTACTGCCTGAACGCCTTTGTTCTTAAACGCAGAACCACAGGTTGCCAGTACGATTTCGTTGTCAAGCGTACGCTGACGCAGCGCTGTCTTGATTTCTTCTTCAGACAACTCACCTTCTTCAAGGTACTTGTCCATCAGCTCTTCAGAGGCTTCCGCAGCAGACTCAACCAGGTAGTTGTGCCATTCTTCTGCTTGCTCTTTCAGATCGTCTGGAATTTCTTCATAGGTATAAGTCATACCCATGTCTTCTTCGTTCCAGTTGATCGCTTTCATTTTGATCAGGTCAATGACGCCCTTGAACTGGTCTTCTGCACCAATGTTCAAGTGAATTGGCACAGGATGTGCGCCAAGACGGTTTTTGATTTGATCAACCACGCGCAGGTAATCGGCACCCGCACGGTCCATCTTGTTCACGAATACCATACGCGGTACTTCGTATTTGTCAGCCTGACGCCATACGGTCTCAGACTGAGGCTCAACACCTGATGAACCACAGAATACAACTACCGCACCATCAAGCACACGCAAAGAACGCTCAACTTCGATAGTGAAGTCAACGTGTCCAGGGGTGTCGATGATGTTTACGCGGTGTTGTTTGAACTGCTGATCAGAACCGGCCCAGAAAGTCGTGGTCGCGGCTGAGGTGATGGTGATACCACGCTCCTGCTCTTGCGACATCCAGTCCATGGTAGCGGCGCCGTCGTGTACCTCACCGATTTTGTGTGACAGACCTGTGTAGAACAGGATCCGCTCGGTAGTCGTGGTTTTACCGGCGTCTACGTGAGCACAAATACCGATGTTACGGTAGCGCTCGATAGGGGTTTTACGAGCCACAATAGTATCCTCTTGCTAAGGTTAACCTTAGAAAATGGGTTTGGCGTGCCCCGAATGGGACACGCCATGAAGGCATTACCAGCGGTAATGTGCGAACGCTTTGTTCGCGTCTGCCATACGGTGAACGTCTTCACGTTTCTTAACAGCAGTACCTTTGTTTTCTGACGCGTCTAGCATCTCGCTTGCTAGGCGCTGAGCCATAGATTTTTCACCACGCTTACGAGCGGCTTCAACCAACCAACGCATAGCCAGTGCGTTACGACGTACAGGACGTACTTCTACTGGCACTTGGTAAGTTGAACCACCTACACGGCGAGATTTAACCTCGACCGCTGGGCGTACGTTTTCAAGAGCTTGTTCGAATACAGCCAAGTGCTCTTTACCAGAACGCTCAGCCATGATGTCTAGTGCACCATAAACGATTTTTTCAGCAGTTGACTTCTTACCGTCAACCATCAGGATGTTTACAAATTTTGCCAGCAATTCTGATCCGAACTTAGGATCTGGAAGAATTTTACGCTGACCAATTACGCGACGACGTGGCATGGATTATCTCCGTTGTCTTCTTCAGGTTTTATCCAAAACTTTTCAGTTTTTTCAAAATTCAATTGTTTGAGTGTTTGGCCTTACTTAACGGAATCCATTAAGACTTAGGACGCTTCACACCGTACTTAGAACGACCTTGTTTACGGCCGTTAACGCCTGCACAGTCTAGTGCGCCACGAACAGTGTGGTAACGCACACCCGGCAAGTCTTTAACACGACCGCCGCGGATAAGCACAACACTGTGCTCTTGCAGGTTGTGGCCTTCACCACCAATGTAAGAGGTGACTTCAAAGCCATTGGTCAAACGCACACGGCATACTTTACGCAGTGCAGAGTTTGGTTTCTTTGGAGTAGTGGTGTAAACACGAGTACATACACCACGTTTTTGTGGACACGCTTCCAACGCAGGCACGTTGCTTTTCGCAACTTGCTTCAAGCGTGGCTTGCGGACCAGCTGGTTAATAGTTGCCATTAAATAGCTCCTGATATTACTTGACGTATAAGTGTGAAAAATCTAGCCCCAATACAACAGGGACGCGAAATTTTAGGCGTCGGGGTATGGGGTGTCAAGATTTATACAGAGATCTTTGCATTGTTTGTTTTTCGAACAGCACGCGGGGGATTTTCACACGCGACAAAGACTAGCCGATTACCATGTCATTTGCGTGACATGTTCAGCACTCAAATCGACCAATTGATGCATATCAATCAGCTCAGCACGAGGGTGTAATGTATCGCCTAGCCCTCGTGCGTCCACATCATCTTTGAGCAAATAAACAGCATGAGTCTCGGTAAACAATCGGGTTGCCCACTCGCTCCCCGCCATCCCGGCGACGACGGCATCACTGATCAAGACAATCGCACTGTTCGACGGCGCGTAGTCTAAGCACTGTGCCAAGGCTTGACGGCTGTATGGTGAGTGTTTGACCAGGTGCAGCACGGCCTTCTCCTTAAAAATGTAAAATGCGATCGCAGCCTGACAGCTGCGTTTTGATTTGCTCGACGGATAACGCTTGAGTTGGCAGCACAGTCGAGGCTTGCTCAAGTCCTCGTGCGGTCAACGAGGCCTGACAGACATAAATCGCTTCGACATCACACAAAGGGAGCATTTTAAAACTGGCAATATAGTCGCGGCTCAAAATGTGGCTCGGTTGCTGCCCTTCAAGTAATTGAAAGACACCGTCGCCGATAAAAAACACCGCAAGGTTGTCACAAAAGGCGGACGCGGCAAGCAGCGCATCAAGCCCTTCTCGACCACTCGCGCGACCGTGAGGCGCCGAGGAAAAAACAAACCCTATTTGCATCACATCCCCCTTAAAACTGCATCACGCGGTCTGCGGTCAATAAAGCTTCCGCTAGCGCTCCGAGCCCCGCTTGTGAAAACCCCGCGGCCAAAGTGCTTTGCGCTAACCCATGTTGTGTCGCTTCCTGATCACTGATCACACCACGGCGCAGCGCCGCCGCCACGCACGTTTCCAGTTGCACCTGATGATCTCGCGCGAGGGTTTGCCATGCTGTCACCATATCAAACTCATCGTTGGCAGGCACCGTGGTCGCCATGCCGTTTAACACGCCGTCTTGATAAAAGAACACCTTACTGACCTGATGTCCTGCTTCAATCGCCGCGCAGGCAAACTGATACGCGGTACGTGCCATCTGTGACCCATAAGCCGGCTCAGTCACCACTAACACATACTGCAAACTCATGACTCAGCCTCTTCGGTTTTACGTTGTCTGACGTAAAGGTACACCGTATGTTTAGAGATATTCAGCCGAGCTGCGACCCGATTAATGGCATCCTTGATATCAAAAATGCCTTTATCATAGAGCGCCATCACTATCTGGCGGTTTTTGGTGTTATTAGACACGCTTTTATCCGCGTTGACTTCTTCAACGGTACGCTCGACCGTTTGATCCACCAGCTCGTCAACATCACTGGCAAAGTTAACCGATGAGGCCGCTTGTTTAGCTTGGTCGTCGGGGATGAAGGCTTGCAGTACCTGAGAAAAAGGGGCATCTAAATTGATATTGATACATAACAGCCCAATGATGCGATTGTCTCCATTGCGAATGGCCACCGTGATTGATTTCATCAAGGTGCCACTTTTCGCACGCGTAAAGTAAGCGCGAGAAAAGTTGCGCTCGGACCCTTCGATATCACGTAGCATACGCAACGCTAAATCAGTGATGGGCGAGCCTACCTGGCGCCCGGTATTCTCGCCATTGGCAATTTTTATCGCCGATTTATTTAAATCGTCTAATGCATGCAGCACGATTTCACAGTGCTCACCAATCAAGGCGGCTAGCCCATCAACCACAGCCGAATATGACTGCAATATAATGCTGTCTTGTTGGTTGAGTGGATTGGGCTCAATGAGCTCACTTTCCGTCATAATGTTCGCGCCAAAACCCTCTGTCGGTACCACGTACGCCTATCCTTATTCGACCATGTCTCTTTTTTGTTCTGCGCTCAGTTTAACAGAATTCACGCTGAAAAATGTAAAAAGCCCCGGCTAGGCCGGGGCGAATGCTATACGGCAAGACGGGATGATTTAGCCTTCGCTGGCCGCTTCTTTGTTGCTATCGTCTTTAATTTCAAGTAACTCAACATCAAACACCAAGGTTGAATTAGCCGGGATCGATGCGGTGTCTTGGTCGCCATAAGCCAACTCTGGCGGCACAACAAAGGTGAACTTAGAGCCTACAGGCATCAGCTGCACCCCTTCAGTCCAACCTGGGATCACACGATTAAGTGGGAACGTCGCAGGTTCACCACGCTCGTACGAGCTATCAAATTGCGTACCGTCAGTCAGAGTACCTTTATAATGCACCACGACGGTGTCTTCAGCTGATGGCTTCTCTCCATCACCCATGCTATCGACTTTGTACAACAGCCCAGAGTCAGTTTCCTTTACGCCTTCTTTTTGCGCGAACTCAGTGCGGTATTTTTCACCGTCAGCGATGGCGGCTTCTGCCTTTTCTTTCGCTTGTTGCTGCGCAAGCTTGGTCACACGCTGATCAAGCGATTGCAGTGCCGCTTGTGCTTGCTCATCAGTTAACTTTGACTCACCTTGAAAGACGTCTTGCACCCCTTGCAATACCACCTCTTTATCCAGCTCGAGACCAATCTCGGCCTGCTGCTCCAAATTGGCGTTGAGGTATTGTGCCAAAGAAGCGCCAATCGCGTAGGCTGCTTTGTCGTCTTCGTTCGCAAACGCTGCTTCGGCTTTTTCAGCCGCTTGGTTCGTTTGCTCTACTTTTGCGTCTTCTTGCTGACAGCCGACGGCAAAGGCAACGGTTGCCGCGAGTAGCGACATCTTCATTACTGATTTCATTGGGTACTCCGTTGATGGTAAGGATTAATCCTCGTATTGTATTTACTGACGCATCAACCATGCGAAAGCCTGTTTCTATCCATATACTCGTGGTTATATGGCTGCACACACTGGAACTCAAGTATGATGCCCAAAATCCGCCACATTGTTGGCATTTTTATTGTTTTAAGCACCCTGTTCGGCTGTTGGCAGTCTGGCAAAGAAGCCCAGCGCTGGTCAATCCACCCTGAGGGCGCCACCAGCTTTAGCCTGAGTCGAGACGGGCGATTTGCCCTACTCGCCTCGGACGAGACCGATATTGTGCTGTGGGACCTTGTCACCAATCAGCAGTTGGCGGAGCTGGGGCCGCAAGACCCCAATGCGAACCCCGTCGTGGTCAGCCATATTTCCGATAATAAACGCTACGCTATCACCGCAACGGCACAAAACTTTGCCGTTTGGGACCTGGCTTGGAGCCAGTCTCAGGGACTTTGGTCCATTTCTGACGGCATCATTCGCGATGCTGCGATCAGCAACAATGGTGAAAAGCTGGTGCTTGCCATGTCTAACGGCAAAGCATTATTCATCGACTTAGGCACGGGGAGGCGCCTAGAGTTCCTCGCGCATCGCGATAAAGTCAATGCGGTCGCGATTTCCCCCAATGGTGCTTACGTCCTGTCAGGCGGTAATGACCATCATGCCTACTTTTGGGATACCGAGTCGGGACAAATTATCAACGACTTCGCCTATGATCAACGGGTTAAGCAAGTGGCCCTGCATCGTGACGGGCAATACGCGTTCGTCTCTGATGGCGGCAACCGCGCCGTGATTTGGGCCTTACCCAGTGGCGAGAAGGTGAGTGAGTTAGATATTTTCGCTCGCCAAGCCATATACGCCAGTGCCCGTTTTTCCGATGATGGCCGTCAGTTGGCGACGGGCACGCCTTCACAGCGGGTCGAGTTATGGGATGTACAAAGCGGTGAAAACATCGGCCGCTGGCAAGCCTTGGCACAACCAGACACTCGCCCGCCGAGCGCAGTCGTGTATGATGTGGCTATCGACCCCACCGGGCGAGTGATTTCCGGGACATCCGCCGGTATCGCCCAAGCTTGGTTAACCGACGCGCAATAGCGAGAGAGCAGTATGAGCGAGATTGATAAGTTACAGCAGCAAATCGACGACCTGGAATATAAGGTCGCTTTTCAAGAAGACACCATCGAGCAGCTCAACAGCGCGTTAACCCAGCAGCAGGGGGATATTGAGCGTATGACAGTGCAAATTCAATACTTAGTCAGTAAGTTAAAAAACATAGAGCCGGAAAACATTGCCAGCCAAGCAGAAGAAACCCCGCCACCACACTACTGATACGAAAAAGGCGCCATTCGGCGCCTTTCATTCACCACAGACGGATACCGTCTTAGTGGTCGTGACCACAGCTTTCACCGTCTTGGTGAATATGACCGTGAGACACTTCCTCTTCTGTCGCTTCGCGAACGTCAACCACATCCACAGAGAAAGACAGGGTTTGACCGGCTAGCATGTGGTTAGCGTCAACCACCACTTCTTCACCATCAACTTCAGTCACTTCAACTGGGATTTGGCCTTGGTCCGTTTCTGCCATAAAGCGCATGCCCACTTCTACTTGGTCTACGCCTTGGAATACGTTAGCAGGTACGCGTTGTACCATGGCTTCTTGGTAGTCACCATAGGCTTCGTCTGGGCCTACAGTCACGTCAAAGCTCTCACCTTTTTCGCGGCCTTCCAGCGCGTTCTCAAGACCTACAATCAGGTTACGATGACCGTGCAGGTATTGGAGAGGCTCTTGTGCTGTTGATTCGTCAACAAGTGCACCATCTTCATTTTTTACTTGGTAAGCCAGGCTGACTACCACATCTTTTGCAATTTTCATGCTCGCTCCGAGACCGGAAGGTAAATGGACTGCCGATGATAACGGATCCCCTACTCCGGTTTAAAGATCCCAATGACATTCTCTGCTGACTCGGCACCAGAGTGTGACTGTTGTGCCGAATCAGGCAACCGACTATCATGATAATCGCAGCTGACACATTCTACTTTGTCAATATTATTTTCGCGCCACACTCGTAACGTATCGAGCTGTTGGCACGCTGGGCAAGCAGCCCCAGCAATGAAACGTTTTTTCACTTCAACACCTTACTCATCTCGGTTCCAACTTTGGTGCCGCTCACTATCACCGCGCATTTCTCGGTCAAAAATTTCTTCTAACTCTTTGCGCGCTTCTTTCACTCGAGAAGCCGTGGCCAAGTCTTCGCTGTGTTGCGGCAATAGATCTTGCAATACCCGCATATCCAACTTACGAAATAGAATTTCGGCTCGCTTGGCTTTGTACGGATGCATACCCAGTGACTCTAGCGTCTGTCTCCCGAGCTCAAGCGCCCCCAAAAAGGTTTCACGCGAGAATTGATCCACGCCCTGCGCCATCAATTGATAAGCTTCCACACGGCTCCTTGCCCGCGCCATTACTTTAAGGTTAGGGAAATGACGCGCACAAAGATCAACAATTTCCATCACCTCATCAGGCGAATCAGTACAAATCACAATCGCTTCAGCGGTATGCGCCCCTGCCGCCCGTAATAAATCGAGCTGAGTTGCATCGCCATAATACACTTCATAGCCAAAGCGACGTAGCAGCTTAATTTGCGTCGGATCACGTTCTAATATGGTCACCCCAATTTTATTGGCGAACATCAACCGGCCCACCACCTGACCAAAGCGACCAAAACCGGCAATGATCACGCGCGCATCAGCTTGCTCAAACTGTCCTTGGGGCGGCGCGTCCTCTGGCTCGTTGAACGTGCGGGCAAACCAGCGTTGTTGAAGCGTCAGCATTAAAGGCGTGGTCATCATCGACAAGCTGACCACCACCAACAAAAACGCGTTTAACTCTTGGTCAAGCAAACCCTGGTTACGCGCCGCATTGAAAATGACAAACGCAAATTCTCCCCCTTGGCTGAGTAATACCGCCATTTGACTACGCGCTTTCGGTACGACCCCGAAGGCACGCGCCAAGCCATAAAGCAGCAAAGTCTTCACCAAAATTAACGCCGTAACCGCTCCCAGAATGGCCAGTGGATAGTCGAGCAATAAACCAAGGTCAACGGTCATTCCCACCGCAATAAAGAACAGCCCGAGCAACAAACCTTTAAAAGGCTCAATCGCGGTTTCTAATTCATGCCGGTATTCACTTTCAGCCAGCAGTACCCCAGCAAGAAAAGCACCTAGCGCCATTGATAACCCTAACGCTTGCATGGCGAGGGCAATCCCTATCACCAAGGCCAACGAGGTCACTGTAAATAGCTCGGTAACACCGCTCATAGCCACTAGACGAAACAGTGGGCGCAGCAAGAAATGACCGCCCACCAGCAAGATACCGATGCCAACAAACATCCATAATACGTCGAGCCAACTGCCAGCGCTGCCACCGGCAAGCGCAGGGATCATCGCGAGCATCGGGATCACCGCAATGTCTTGGAAGAGTAAGACCGCAAACCCCGCTTGCCCGGTTTCGCTGCGCATCAGGCGTTGATCTTCAATAATCTTCATCGCAATCGCGGTTGAAGAAAGCGCCAAGCCAACCCCAATTACCAACGCTTGCGAGAGTGTCAAGCCTGCCAATGCGCAAATCACACCGATAAACAACGCTGTGACCACGACCTGACTGCCCCCAAGCCCGATAATCGGCCGTCGCATCTGGAGCAACTTTTTGGGGTTCAACTCCAAGCCAATCAGGAAAAGCAGCAGCACCACGCCGAACTCCGCAAAATGGAGAATCGCATCCACATCACGGACTAGGCCCAGCCCCCAGGGCCCGATCACTATGCCTGCCAGCAAATAGCCAAGGACAGAGCCCATGCCCAAGCGCTGCGCCAACGGAACCGCAATCACCGCCGCCAATAAAAAGACAAAAGCCACCGATAAGAGGTTGTTATCCATCCTCTCCTCCTTGTTGCACCAGCGGATCGGCGAGCCAATCGGCATAAATCTCGGCAAACGCCTCGCGATCGGCATCGCCAACGCGACGCGCCCAGTGCAAGACCAACGGTGGGATCCAATACATCCGACATAATGAGGCGGTCAATTCAAAGGGTTGCAAGAGTTCGGCCATCGAATATTTATTGTAACCTTGTTGGCTAAACGCTTCGGCCGCCCCCCCGGTGGTCACTACAAAGCGACAGGTTTTACCTGCCAACGCATCCCCACCTTGACCATGTGCAAACCCTTTCCCTAGCACCACATCTATCCACTCTTTTAACAGCGCCGGACAGGAATACATTTGCAGTGGATGCTGAAAGACCAATACATCGGCGTCAGTGACCAACGCGCGCTCATGATGGACGTCCACCACAAAATCAGGGTATGCAGCGTAAATATCGTGCACGGTGACATGGGCCAGCGGAGTAATGGCCTCAATTAAACGACGATTAGCAACGGATTCATCGGGGTCGGGGTGAGCAAAAATCACCAGTACCTTGGGAAGAGAGGGGCTTTCAGCCTTATCTCGGGGCATAGGCTTCCTTGTCTTATGATTATGGTCAGAACGCAATCTGTTCATTTATTCCGTGTTTTTAACTTTAACACACAAATATGCCCCGTCTGTGTCTGACCAGTAGGATGACACGGTAGAATTTGGCAATCCCTATATCAAGCTGGTATAACGACCGCGCAACAATGCGCATCCATCAACCCGAGACAGACTGAGTAATCATGATTCGCTTCTCCGACATTCAACTGCTTCGTGGTGGTAAGCCCCTGCTTGACCACACTTCAGCCACTATCTCACCAGGCGACAAAGTCGGCTTGGTGGGCAAAAATGGCTGTGGCAAATCTAGCCTGTTTGCCTTGCTCCGCCACCAATTATCCCTGGATGCCGGCCGTTGTGATTACCCAAGCCAATGGCAAGTGGCTTGGGTAGCGCAAGAGACCCCCGCACTTGATAAAAGCGCACTTGAATATGTCATTGATGGCGACAGCGAATACCGCGAGCTCCAGCAAGCCCTACGCGACGCCGAAGCCCGTGATGATGGTAACGCGGTGGCGATGTTACACGACAAATTGGATGCCATTGGTGGCTACACCATTGAAGCTCGCGCCGCGAGTCTGCTTGATGGTTTGGGCTTTAGCCAACCCCAAGTCCACTGGTCGCTCACCCAATTCTCAGGGGGCTGGCGAATGCGACTGAACTTAGCACAAGCGCTATTATGCCGCTCTGATCTATTGTTGCTGGATGAGCCTACCAACCACTTGGATCTCGATGCGGTGATGTGGCTGGAAAAATGGTTACAACAATACCCAGGCACCTTGGTGTTGATCTCCCACGACCGGGACTTTTTGGATCCTGTCGTCAACCGGATTATTCATATTGAGCATCAACAACTTAATGAATATACCGGTAATTATTCTGACTTTGAGCAGATGCGCGCGCAAAAATTGGCCCAACAACAGGCGCAGTACGAAAAGCAACAAAAGCAAATTTCCCACATGCAATCGTACATTGACCGCTTTCGCTACAAAGCGACCAAAGCCCGCCAAGCGCAAAGCCGGATTAAAGCGCTCGAGCGCATGGAGAAAGTATTGCCCGCGCAATACGATAACCCGTTTAGTTTTACCTTCTTCACACCGGATGCCTTACCCACTCCCAGTTTAATGATGGACAAGGTGGCGGCCGGTTATGATAAGACGCCCATTATTGAAAACATTCGCCTTAACCTGGTGCCGGGGGCGCGCATTGGCTTACTGGGGCGCAATGGTGCGGGTAAGTCGACCCTGATTAAACTCCTCGCGGGCAGCTTACCCGCCATGGCGGGCGAATTAACCTATTCACAAGGGGTGAAAATTGGCTATTTTGCCCAACACCAACTCGATACGTTACGCATCGACGATACACCACTTCAGCACTTAAACCGGTTGGCTCCCACCACCGCTGAGCAAACCTTGCGTGATTTTCTCGGCCGGTTTGGCTTTCAAGGCGACAAGGCGCTCGAGCCTATCGGCCCCTTCTCTGGCGGAGAAAAAGCCCGCCTTGTGCTCGCCTTACTGGTCTGGCAAAAGCCGAACTTATTGTTACTTGATGAGCCAACCAACCATCTGGACTTGGATATGCGCCAAGCGCTGACACTCGCTTTACAGTCCTACGAGGGCGCGATGGTGATTGTCAGTCACGATCGCTTTTTGCTGCGCGCCACCACCGATGATTTGTACTTGGTCGACAATGGCGCAGTGCTACCCTTTGATGGAGACTTGAACGATTATCATCGCTGGCTGACCGATCAACAGCGCGCCGATCGCGCCGAGACCAAAAAACAAGCGGCCGCGGAGAAAACAGCGCCGCAACAAACACAGATGGATCGCAAAGCGCAAAAACGCCGCGATGCCGAGTTACGCAAGCAAACCGCGCCTTTGCGGAAAAAAATTGACAATCTCGACACACAGATAGAGCAACTCTCTGCCATTATCACTGACGCAGAAAATCAGTTGGCGGACCCTGACATTTATCACACTGATAATAAGGCGCAACTCACGGCGCAATTGCAGCGTCAAGCGGATGCCAAATCGACGCTCGAAGAGGTGGAACAAGAATGGATGGAGCGACAAGAAGAGCTGGAAGCCCTGGAGGCGACATTCAATCAAAACTAACCCCTGGGATGGCGAACCCCGCCGACCTATGGCAGTTTTGTTTACATCATTATGGCAAGCCAGAGGTGAAGCAAGCTTGCCTCAGGCTCCAAGACGAGCATCAAGGCAACGTCAACCTTGCCTTATTACTCGCCTGGATTGAACAGCACGGCTATGGTCTTGCGCCCGAGAGCCTCACACAACTGAAGCACGCATTGAGCCGCTCTGAGCACTTACTGATTGCTTACCGTCATTTACGGCGTGACATCAAGCCGCGTGTCGGGAGTGGGCAATATAAAAAAATGCTTAACTTCGAGCTCAGCTTAGAAAAATTCCAACAGCAAGATTTAGTCGATGCCCTGAATCGTCAAACCTGGCTCACGGACAGCGCCTCTCCTCTCGCCTACTATTGCCGTCAGTTGTCACCATCAGCACGCAACCTATACACATCACTGAAGGTGACACCCGCCGAGGAACAGGGAAGCAACCATGATGACACCGTTTAAACCCATTCCCAGCGCGCGGAATGCGCACCTGCAAACCTTGTTGCCTCGCTTTCTGCGTCGTGCCCCGCTTTTCACCCCTCGCTGGCAGCAATTTGACCTGCCCGATGGCGATTTTGTTGATCTGGCGTGGACGCATCAGCCGCAACCTGGACAGCCGATTGTTGTTTTATTCCATGGCTTAGCAGGCAGTTTTGACAGCCCGTATGCTAACGGCTTGCTCGCGGCCTTCCAACGCCAAGGTTGGTGCGGCGTGGTGATGCACTTTCGCAGCTGCAGTGGCCGCCTCAATCGTGCCGCGCGGACCTATCACTCGGGAGAAACCCAGGACGCACGCGCCTTCTTAACCCATTTGCGTCAAACCTATCCAGAGAGTCAAATTGGCGCGGTCGGGGTCTCTTTGGGGGGAAATATGCTGGTGCGCTACCTGGCCGACTATCACGATGATCCCATCGTGACCTGTGGTTGCGCCGTGTCACCGCCACTTGATCTTGCCGCGTGCTCGATGCGTATCCAGCAAGGCTTTTCCCGTGTTTATCAAGCCTATTTATTGCGCTCGATGCGACAAACCCTGGCGGAAAAGCTCACACGGCATCAGCAAGTAGGCCGATGGCACGCGGGGGAGCGCCCGGCGATAAACACCCTGTTCGAGTTCGACCAAACCGTCACCGCTCCGCTTCATGGCTTTGACGATGCCCACCACTATTATCGCGCCTGCAGTGGTTTATCGGTGCTCGACACCATCAAGGCCCCACTGGCGATTATTCATGCCAAAGACGACCCTTTTATGACCGACGCGGTGATCCCTACGTCCCCGTTACCCGCAAACATTGATTACCAACTCACTGAGCATGGCGGCCATGTTGGCTTTGTCGCCGGTAGTTGGCGACAGCCACAGTTTTGGCTTGAGCACGCCGTCCCCCACTGGCTTGCCACTTATCTACCCGTACAATCACCTCATTCGGATCGTGTGAGTGACACGCGCACGATCAAGAAAGCGTAGAGAACCACTGCATTACGCGGAATGATCGGGTAAAATGCGAGCCAATTCACAACATTCACATCAGGCACCCTAGCATGCCATCCTGAGATCGATAAAAGGTGATGTAGTATGATGGTTCCATGGCAATCGATTCCCGACGAGACACTCACAGGTTTAATTGAGCATTTTGTGTTACGGGAAGGAACCGATTATGGTGAGCAAGAAGTCAGCTTTGCACAAAAAGTGGAGGACGTTCGCCAACAACTGCAATCCGGAGAAGCCGTGATTGTGTATTCTGAGTTGCACGAGACAGTGGATATTCGTCGTAAAGCAGCACTCGGATCCTAGCATCGCAGTACTCGCCGTATCGCGATACAAATTCAGACTGAATGACAGGGCGCGTCATGTCGGCTAAACATCCAATTATTGCGGTCACCGGCTCGTCAGGAGCCGGCACCACCACCACCTCGGAAGCCTTCCGAAAGATGTTCCAAATGATGAACATCAAAGCGGCTTGGCTAGAAGGGGACAGCTTTCATCGCTTTACCCGTCCCGAAATGGACGTCGAGATCCGTAAAGCGCGTGAGCAGGGTAAACATATCAGCTATTTTGGCCCCACCGCCAACGACTTCCCGCGGCTAGAGCAGTTTTTCCGTGAGTATGGTGACCAAGGCACCGGGAAGTACCGCCGCTACTTACATACCTTTGATGAAGCGGTGCCCTATAACCAAATGCCTGGTACCTTCACGCCATGGCAAGACTTGGCCGACAATACCAATGTATTGTTTTACGAAGGATTGCACGGCGGCGTGGTCGACGGTGACGTCAACGTTGCGCAGCACGTCGATCTCTTGATTGGTATGGTCCCCATCGTCAACTTAGAGTGGATTCAAAAATTTGTCCGCGATACGCGCGATAGAGGCCATTCTCGTGAAGCGGTGACCGACTCGATTGTGCGCTCAATGGATGATTACCTGCACTATATCACCCCGCAGTTTTCTCGCACCCATATCAACTTTCAGCGCGTTCCCACGGTAGATACCTCAAACCCATTAAATGCCAAAGGGATTCCGTCTTTGGATGAAAGCTTTGTGGTGATCCGCTTTCGTGGCATGAAAAACGTCGACTTCCCTTATCTGTTGCAAATGATCACTGGGTCGTTTATGTCGCGCCATAACACCTTAGTGGTGCCGGGAGGAAAAATGGGCTTTGCAATGGAATTGATCATCCGTCCATTGATTCAGCAATTGATAGAAAAAGGCAAGATTGGCTGAGGCGTAGCGCATTCATGATGTATTACTTCTCAAGCCGTGATCTTAGCCACGTTTTTGCCAGTTTTTTAGGCGGTTGGCCTAGATCAAAATCAAGAAATCACCAACAAAAAAAGATACACTCTTGTTAACATACAGTGAGCTTGTAGCCCGCGTTCAGACTTCGTATTCTGTGCAATGATCTGATGGGTTACCCCTCAGACAAAGATAGGACGTTGTTGCCGGGCAACACATGCAGAGGAAATAAGTTATATGGTTCCAGGAAAACCTCAAACAGACCCTACACTCGAGTGGTTCCTTTCACATTGTCATATTCATAAGTATCCGTCGAAAAGCACGCTTATCCATGCTGGTGAAAAGGCGGAGACCTTGTATTACATCGTGAAAGGGTCTGTGGCCGTACTGATCAAAGATGAAGAAGGCAAGGAAATGATCCTGTCTTACCTTAACCAAGGTGACTTCATCGGTGAGCTCGGGCTTTTCGAAGAAGACCAAGAGCGCACTGCTTGGGTACGCGCCAAATCACCGTGTGAAGTGGCAGAAATTTCATTCAAAAAGTTCCGCCAGCTTATCCAAGTGAATCCTGATATCTTGATGCGCTTGTCCTCACAAATGGCGCGCCGCTTGCAGGTAACGAGCCAAAAGGTGGGGGATCTTGCCTTCCTGGACGTCACAGGGCGCATTGCACAAACCCTATTGAACTTGGCGAAGCAGCCTGATGCCATGACGCATCCTGATGGTATGCAGATTAAGATCACCCGTCAGGAAATTGGCCAAATCGTTGGCTGCTCACGCGAAACAGTGGGACGTATCCTTAAAATGCTGGAAGAGCAAAACCTCATTTCCGCACACGGTAAAACCATCGTGGTATACGGCACACGCTAATCGCGCCGCTCTCTGTATCACCAACCGACGCCCTGGCGTCGGTTTTTTATCTCCATTATCTGGCAAGCACGCGGATTGCTTCTACACTCAAAACGACATGGTTAACATAAAATTAACAAGGTGTCGTTTATGAAAAAACTCATGGTTACCCTCACCGCCTTCGCGCTCTCTGTGTTTTCAGTCCATGCTGCGTCCAATACGACGATTGTCCACCCCGAGCCACGCGCCGGCTCGGCGCTTGATCTCTATGCCATTGAGCTCATCGAGTTTCTTGCCGAAAAGTCGGGAGGATCTGTTACCTTACAAGCCTTTGACGGCCAAATTGGCTCTCAATCTCGTAAGGTGGAAATGCTCAAGCAAGGCAAGCTCACCGTCGACTGGCTTGGTGCCGACCGTACACTGGAAGCTGAATTGATCCCCGTTCGCTATCCCGTGTTTCGTGGCTTACTCGGCCACCGCCTGTTTATTACCAACCAAGCCACCGAGCCCCAACTTGCTCAGATAAGTAGCGCGAGTGACTTGCAGTCTCTGACTATGATTCAGGGACAAGGTTGGGCCGACGTCAAGGTGCTTAACTCAGCGGGATTTCGCGTACGTGAAATATCGAGCTTTGAAAACATTTTCAAAGTGGTTGATACGGGCCGGGCCGATCTCTTCCCTCGTGCCTTGATTGAGCCTTTTAGTGAATTAGCCGAGCGGCCGCAATACGGTAATCTGTTAGTTGACCCACACCTGATGCTGATCTATCGCTTTCCAATGTTCCTGTTTGTGTCTCCGCAACATGCTGACGTCGCCGAGATGTTAAATAGCGCTTTTGAAGCGGCGTATCAAGACGGATCATTTATCGAGTTTTTCAATAATGCGCCTTTAGTTAAGGAAACCTTTGAAAAGGCGAACATTGGTGAGCGTACTGTCATCCGAGTCGATAACCCGCATTTAAGCAACGAAACACAAGCGATTCCAGACACGTTTTGGCTCGACATCGAGGCCCAATAGACGATAAAAAAGGGAGCGTATCACACGCTCCCTTTTCCCATGATGTCGATAAGCAATGCGTGACGCACTAATGGGTGCTTTCAAAGATTTTGTCTGCCGAAGCAGCCACAAAACCTTGGTAAAGCTCACCATTGGGCAGGACATAACGCTTAGCAAACTCGTAAAAGCCACCCGGGATGGTTTGCGTGCAATCGGAGAAAGTAACGGGCACGCGGTCCGCCATGGTGGAGGATTGCTCCAGATACACAGATGCATCCCCTTTGACTTCCCCGCCTGACTCGTTAATCGCAAAGCCATTATCGCGCAATCGGTTGTTCACCGAGAGGCAATCATCATGCGCATTCAGCTGATTCACACTCACGGTAAAATGGTTCGCACCATAACCGTGTGCCGCCACCCAAGACGCATATTCACTCTCTTCGGCAAGCGTTTGATAGGTTGCCCAATCAATATCCCATAGGCGGCCCTGATGGAGAAAATCGCTGCCTGTAAGTGACGACGCATCAACTTGTGCCACCAGCTTCTCAACAATCGCCTGAAGCGCGGGCGAGCATTGCTCGACCATCAACTCACTGATAAAGACTTTCGGCATCAAGGGATCGGGGTGCTCAAAATGGCAAGCATTGAGCTTTTTCGCTTCAAAGGTATAGTCACCTTTTTGCTGATACCCCAAGGCGAGAAATGGACGCGCGAGTACCTTTAGCCCAACCTTAGGCAAACCAAATGTCCGTAAGGCAATATGATCATTGATCAAAGGTTGCCCTTCCTCTAATAAGGCATGCACCTTATGTGCCGAAGGGCACAGGCGGTTGATGTAGTCCTGCCACAGTTTGTCGAATAACGCTTGGCCACTGTCCATGTTGCTCTCCTTAGTCCTGTTGAGTCGGTATACCGGGGGCGAACGTCTCGGGAAGCATCACCTGCTCGCCCTCCATGGATGCCATGGGATAAGCACAATAATCTGCCGCGTAATACGCGCTAGGGCGTAAGTTCCCCGAAGCACCTGGCCCGCCAAATGGCGCATCGCCACTGGCTCCGGTCAGTTGACGATTGCGGTTAACAATCCCTGCACGAATATGGTCAAGGAAATACTGCCATTCACCATCGTCTTCACTGATAAGCCCGGCAGACAATCCATAACGGGTGTCATTGGCTTTGGTGACCGCATCGGCCATATCCTGGTAACGCTGCACTTGCAACAACGGGCCAAAATACTCTTCATCCGGTAAGTCTTGGATACCACTGACATCCAAGATCCCTGGCGAGATCACCGCATCATGCTGATGTTCACACTCAATCACTGGCTTCGCGCCCAGATCAACAAGCTTTTGTTGTGTCGCCAGGATGCCTTCCGCTGCTGCCACTGAGATCTGTGCGCCCATAAACGGGGCCGGATCATCAAACTGACCGCCTACACGCACGGTTTTTGTCCATTCAGCTAGGCGCGTCAAGATCTTGTCACCCACTTCCCCCTCAGGCAGCAGCAAGCGGCGCGCGCAGGTACAGCGTTGGCCGGCGCTAAGATACGCTGACTGAATGATGGTATACACGGTGGCCTCTAAATCACCAAACTGATCACTGACCACTAAGGGGTTATTTCCCCCCATTTCAAGTGCGAGCATCTTATCAGGCTGACCGGCAAACTGGCGGTGGAGAATATGGCCAGTATTGGCGCTACCGGTAAATAGCAGTCCGTCGATGCCGCGCGCTTGCGCGAGCGCCTCACCGGTATTACGGCCACCTTGCACCAAATTGATAAGGCCATGTGGCAGCCCCGCCTCTAGCCAATACGCCAGTGTTTTCTCCGCCACTTTCGGCGTCAACTCTGACGGCTTGAATACCACACTGTTACCGGCTAAAAGCGCAGGCACAATGTGACCATTAGGCAGGTGACCCGGGAAGTTGTAAGGACCAAAGACCGCCATCACACCTAACGGGCGGTGGCGCAACACGGCTTGCGTGCCATTGACGTCCTTCTCGCGTGAGCCCGTTCTCTCGTGGTAGGCACGCACCGAGATCGCCACTTTTCCCACCATGGCACCGACTTCGGTTTTGGTTTCCCAGAATGGTTTGCCCGTCTCTTCCGCAATGGTGCGCGCTAAATCATCCGTATTCGCTTTCACTATCTCGGCAAAGCGCTCAACCAGCGCTTGGCGCTCGGCAAATTCAGTATTACGCCAACGAAGAAAGGCTTCACGTGCGGCGCTAACCGCTTGTTCAACCTGGGGGCGCGTCGCTTCTTCACCTTGCCAAATACACTGACTATCAAAGGGATTTTGCGAGGTCATCACCTCGCCCTCGCCTTTCACCCATTCACCGTTAATCAGATGGCCTGCTGATTGCTTTGTCATCTTATCCCTCCATGGCAATCAAACGCAGCTGATCGCCTTCTTTTACATTCAATGCGTCTGCTACCGCGGGGCTGATCACCACCTGATTGGTTTCATGATCCACCGCCGCTTTCGCCGCCGTGGCGCGGAAACCGGCAAAGTCCGTGTTCGATATCAAATAGTCCTGCGCGCTGCTGTGCTCTCTTACGCTTGCCGAGGCGTTAAAAGAATGACGCACGGATTCGATATTGTGACGTAAGCATTCCACCGTGGGGCCGGCATCAAAGATGTCGACATAACCACGGCACGAAAAGCCTTCTTTTTCCAACAAGCGCAACGCTGGGCGGGTATTTGGGTGCACTTGCCCGATCACCGCTCGCGCCTCCTCACTAAGCAGGCTCACGTAAATCGGCAATTTTGGCATCAGGTCAGCAATGAAGCCTTTCGCCCCAATCCCGGTGAGATAGTCAGCCAACGTGAAGTCAATGTTAAAGAAGTTATCCTTCAACCATTGCCAAAACGGCGAGTTCCCCTCGTCGTCAGACACACCACGCATTTCAGCAAAGACCACGTCTGCGAAACGCTCTGGAAATTGTGCCAACATCAAAAATCGACACTTGGACAAGAGCTTGCCGTTTAGGCCGCCACGAAACTCAGGGCGCATAAACAAGGTGCAGATCTCTGTCGTGCCGGTGTAGTTGTTGCCAAACGTCAGCACTTCCACGATGTTATGCACATTCAGTTTGCGCGACGAGTGCACCACCTTCGTCAGGTGGTAACTGTAAAATGGGTTGTCGAGGCCAATCGCGGCCTCGATGCCTGTTGTCCCAGCAATCTCACCCGTTTCTACATCTTCAGCGACCATCAAGTAGCCTTCCGGGCCAGGCTCTGTCACCTTTTTGGCAAAACTTTCTAGCGAATTATCAATTCGCCCTTGTAGCAAATCGGCATCCACCGGCAACGAGGTAAACCCATGGCCGGACGCTTCCGCACACAACATCAGTGCATCAAAATCTGATGCACGGATAGGCCGAATAACTAACATCTCAAATCCCTCCGAGTGTATGAGGTCGCTTATCCTGCAACGACCTTCGCAATCGCGCGCTCTAGGCGTGCCATCCCTTCTTCAATATCAGCTTTGGTAATCACCAATGAGGGGGTAAAACGCACCACATTTGGGCCGGCGACTAATACCAACAGGCCTTCTTCACCCGCGGCAACCAAAATATCGCGGGCACGGCCTTCCCAGTCTTGATTCAGTGCCGCACCGAGTAGCAAGCCTTTGCCACGGACTTCACTGAAGATACCGTACTTATCGTTAATCGCTTCTAAACCGTCACGGAACCATTGCTCTCGCTCAATCACACCGTCTAAAACTTCAGGCTTGGTCACTTCATTGACCACCGCTTCTGCCACGGCACACGCCAGTGGGTTGCCGCCATAGGTGGAGCCGTGAACGCCAGGTTTCATATGTGCCGCGAGACGTTCGGTGGTAAGCATGGCACCAATGGGGATCCCGCCACCTAATGATTTAGCGGTCGCCAGAATGTCCGGCTCGACCCCTGATTCTTGATAGGCATAGAAGGTGCCAGTACGGCCATTGCCGGTTTGGACTTCGTCGAAAATCAACAACGCATTGTGCTTATCACACAGCTCGCGCACGGCCTGCAAAAAGCCTGCCTCCGGTGGCACGATGCCGCCCTCACCTTGCAATGGCTCCATCATCACCGCACAGGTGCGATCGGAGATATGGTCGGCCAATGCGGCGATGTCGTTGTAGGGAAGGTGGGTCACATCGCCAGGCTTGGGGCCAAAGCCATCGGAATAAGCGGGCTGTCCCCCTACCGTGACGGTAAAGAAGGTACGACCGTGGAAACCTTTGGTGAACGCGATGATTTCACTTTTGTGCTCGCCGTGCTCTTCTTTTGCCCAGCGACGCGCCAGTTTCAGTGCGGCTTCGTTCGCCTCGGCGCCTGAGTTCGCGTAAAACACGCGGTCGGCAAAAGACAGCTCGGTGAGGCGTTTAGCAAGGCGCAACGCAGGGGCATTGGTCATCACATTACTCAGGTGCCACAGCTTCTGTGCTTGTTCGGTCAGTGCATCCACCATTACCGGATGACAATGGCCTAAACAGCTCACCGCGATACCACCGGCAAAATCGATATACTCTCGACCTTCCTGATCCCAGATGCGCGACCCTTTACCATGATCTGGGATCATCGGCATTGGGTTGTAACATGGCACCATGACTTCATCGAAGAGTTTACGTTCTACTTTGTGCTCCATTGTCATCACTCAATCCTTCTGTGTTTTATCTATGACGCATAGTATTTACATTATTTTAACCGCGGCAATAGCAGATTATGTTTTGTTTTCAGCAGGGTAACCGATCTCATGCAGTTTACAGAGATAGTTATGCATAAACTGTGAGCAGAGAGAAGCGCAGAGCGAGCAAGGCTATGATGCCAAATAGGCAAGACTGAAGGGAGACAACACCCAGGTTGCATAAGGTTGCAGCCATTGATAAGGCAGTCAAAAATCGCGAAATGTAAAATTAGTGATAAAGATCGCCATTTTGTGCAAGAGGGTGTAATAGCGGGCACGACTGGGATGCCCCGAGGTAATGGCGCTTAAAACTGTCGCGCCTTGATCCTGTCGGCTTTATTGCTGGAGAAAGTTAGCCAGTAACGCATGTCCCTCTTGGGTGAGGATGCTTTCTGGATGAAATTGGACCCCTTCCACCGCGAGCTCTCGGTGTTTTAACCCCATGATGATCTCACGTCCATCCGCCTCCGTGGTGGTCGCTGTTACCATCAAACAAGCAGGTAAGCTGTGTGGATCTACCACTAAGGAGTGATATCGCGTGACGGTAAGCGGGCTTGGCAAATGCGCAAAGACACCTTGTCCTTCGTGATCAACGGGCGAGGTTTTACCATGCATCACTGCCCTCGCGCGTATCACCTTAGCACCAAATACTTGCGCTAGGGCTTGGTAGCCCAGACAGACACCTAACAAGGGGATCTTTCCCGCAAAGTGCTCAATCACCGCCAGCGAGATCCCAGCCTCATCTGGGGTACACGGGCCTGGCGAGACCACGATATGCGTGGGTGCCATCGCCTCTATCTCCGCCAAGCTAATCGCATCATTGCGTTTGACGCAAACAGATACGCCCAATTCACAAAAGTATTGATACAGGTTGTAGGTAAACGAGTCGTAGTTATCGATGATAAGAAGCACTGTGCGCGGCCATGCGATTGAAAACCGGCATGATGCTAACACAGTGCTTATAGGGCGTCATCCTAGCGTGAGCTAGGGACGACGCTTATTGGTTAACGATTTAACTGACAGCGAAAGCCAGTGTATGTCACTGTCATCGGTGTATCAGCGGGGGCGCTGCCACAGTATACAGGGAACAACCCCAAGGCTTTCACCGCAACCGCAATACGATCATCTGCGCTTAACGCCAAGGATTGAACCAAAGGGCTGGCTTGGTTGAACGTGCGCGTCGCGCGCCATTTCATCCACGCATGAACCGGGCTTTTCTGTCCGTTAAGCAGCGGCACAATCGGTAAAATGCTGCGATTGTTCACGGTCACAGAAACAGGCACCACAGGCTCTGGGTAGTCAAGCGAGATCAAGACAGGATCGTGATCGGAGGATGAGAACGCATTGTCCGATTTCACCAAATCACCCGTATACTGGCGGCTATATTCAAACAGCGTGCTTTCTACCGAGTTAATGTGCCACTCTTCTACGCCAACCACTTTGCTTGCCAAGCTGGCATTGGCCAAAGCATGATCGAGCGCACCCAGCTCTCCAGAGAACGAATACGAATAGGCTTTGTCCCCTAACCAGTCGGTGGCCAAATTGGTATACCCCAATCCCTCTTCCACCGGTTGGCCGGTTGCATGCATAGGCACACCACGAATTTCCGTGCCCGCAGCGGTGAGAATATCGCGCTGACCCTCGCGACGCTGATAGTCCGTCAGCACACGAACAGGATCTTCTTGCGCGTACGCATTCAAGTCACCTAAGATCAGGACATCACCCTCTACGGTGTTTAACCGGTCACGTAATGCCACCGCCGCCGAGACACGGAACTCATTACAACGGCCCTGCAGATCAGCCGTTTCACTATCAAACTCGCCGGCAACCCAATCTTCATAACAGCCCGAGCCTTTTGATTTGAAGTGATTCACCACCACACTAAGAGGCTGATCATTAATCATAAAGCGTTGGATCAAGCTATCACGCTGGTATTTGTCAAGTGCCTTGGTTTCTCCGTCTGGGCTTTCGCCACTGATATGCTGCTCGGGCATTGGGATAGCCTGGGCATTGCCTGCTAATGCCACTGTCGCAGGACGATAAATCATGCCTACCATGATGGCATCAGAGCCAAAGTAAGCGCCTTGATTTTTCTCCGCCTCACTCGGTTCAACAAATTGGTAGTGATCACGGGGGTCAGCAAACTGGGCGTTGAGTTGAGTCACCAGATCATCAATGGCACTACCCGCTGCAAAGCCGTTGTTTTCAATCTCCATCAACCCAACGATATCAGCATCCATTGCCGTCAATGCGTTAACGATTTTCGAGCGTTGCAGTTCAAACTCAGCCGCGGTTTTTGCGCCACGATTACAGCCACGGCTCGCATCCGCGTCGGCTTGATCTTCACAGGTCACATTGAGTGGGCCACCGACCGCACTGGCGCTAGTAAAGTAGTTAAGCACATTAAAGCTCGCGACCTTAATATCTGTGCCAGGTACCGTCTTAGGCGCCGTTTGACGGTCATTGCGATGCACAGTATCCCCAGCGGTGATCGTGTTAGTCGCCACCAGACGATACTGGCTGTAGCTATAGCCCAGCACACCACTCAACCGTTCGATGCGATCGCCAATCCGCAAATAGCCTTGCTCAGCATCAAGGCCAGGGAAGTACGGGATCTCGCCATCTTTCGCTTTCTGGTCGGTTTCAATATAAAGCTGGTTTTGGGCATTTTTCTCTGCCAACGCCTCAGCGCCTGGTGTTAATGCTGGATACAATTGTGTCGGTTTATACAAAGGTGCCTGATGCGATAACACCATGTTGTTACGGAACGCATCGTAGTCAAAACCAAAGTTACGGGTGATCACTAATTCACTGTCAGCGTCCATGGTCACCTTCATGCCTTCATAGCGCTCCAGTGCCTGATCAAGGGTTTCCTCTGCCCCCACACGGATGGCAGTAGGTAGCACATCACCTTGGTAAGGCCCTTTTGCCACCTGTTCATCCGTGACGCCTAGCTGGGTATGCCCGTAGTACTCTTTAATTTTACCGCTGGCACAAAGGGTGTCGCCGGGCGCCAACGCTAAGTGTTGCGCGTCACGCAAATAGACAAACAACCCGTCAGACGTGGCAGGGTTGCCATCACCTTGCGGATCTTGAATCCAGACTCCTTTATACAATCCCTGAGTGACCGCCGTCACCACCCCTTGCACGGCATAAGTTTTGTCTGAGCTATATTTGCCATCCGGGACAAGCGGGCTCCGCGCCCCGTCGCCTTGAATGGCATAAATGGGGGTCGGGGTGGTCACCCCACATTGGTAGCTCTCGGTAAGTGGCGCTTTTGCCGCCGCGGGCAGTGCAATCCCCGCCATTACCAGCGCAAGCGGTGACCACATCATTGGCTTTTTCATACCTGTTCCTTCACGTAATTGAGTGTTTACTCGAAAATCGAGTGTATTATTCATGATAGATACAGGATATGACGTGATATGAATCGCACCGGAATCAGCGATTATTGATGAAGTAATTAGAAGTGAGAAGCTGGTTCAGTTATGTTAAAAAAAAGCAGCGAGCTTTCACCCGCTGCTTTTGTCATCTTTTAGTGACCCACTACACGCGTGGAACAAAGCCAACCGCGTCATAGACTTTGCGCAGTGTCTCTTGCGCGCGCGCCGAAGCATGGGCTGCCCCTTTTTGCATCACGCTATCAAGCAGTGCGCGATCGGCACGGTACTCGTGATAACGCGCTTGCAACGGCTCAAGCATAGCGACCACCGCATCGGCCGTATCCTTTTTCAAATGCCCGTACATCTTGCCCTCGTAGGCTTGCTCGAGCGCGTCAATCGACTCACCCGTGGCGCCCGACAATAGTCCAAGCAGATTAGACACCCCTGGCTTTTGCGCAATATCGAAACGCACCCGTGGTGGCTCTTCGGAGTCAGTCACCGCACGTTTAATCTTTTTCGCGATCACTTTAGGGTCTTCCAGCAAACCAATCACATTGTTGCGATTATCGTCCGATTTAGACATTTTTTTGGTCGGATCTTGTAGGCTCATGACCCGCGCATTGACATCAGGCGTGTAGGGCTCTGGGAGCACAAACACATCGCCATAACGGTTGTTAAAGCGAGTCGCCACATCGCGCGCCAACTCCAGGTGTTGCTTTTGGTCATGACCAACGGGCACCTGGTTAGTTTGATACAACAAGATATCTGCCGCCATTAACACCGGATAGCCAAACAGCCCCGCATTAATGTTCTCAGCATGACGCTGCGACTTGTCTTTGAACTGGGTCATCCGGTTTAACTCACCCATTTGGGTGTAGCAGTTAAGTACCCAACTCAGTTGCGCGTGTTCAGGCACGTGTGACTGCACAAACAGGTTACTTTTTTCTGGGCTCACCCCCACTGCCAAGCAAAGCGCTAAGGCATCAAGCGTGGCTTCGCGTAACGCGTCAGCATCCTGGTGGACGGTGATCGCATGTAAATCCACCACGCAATATTGGCAGTCATAATCATCTTGCATCTGTTCCCACTGACGCAACGCGCCCAGATAGTTACCAATACTCAGCTCGCCAGAGGGTTGCACACCACTCAATACAATGGGTTTTGAAGGTTGACTCATGATGATTTGATTCCTTTACATATTGCCCGTGGGGGCGGTCTTATTGACTTATTAAACGCGTTATACGGGGTGGTTGGCAACCACAGAAACTAACTCACTAAAGTTGTCTAAGATATAGGTAGGTCGGCTATCACTGATGGGCTCACCATAGTTGTAGCCATAGGTCAGGCCGACGGAGGCGAATCCGGCATTCTGGGCCGCCAAAATATCATTTTTTGAATCACCGACCATCAACATCTGGGCATTGGTTAATCCGTGCTTGTCGCGCAGCAGGTGTAGGCCTTCAGGATCGGGCTTGCTGGTCGACAAACTATCGCCACCGATCACATCGGTAAATAATTCGGCCAGGCCTAAATCAGCTAAAATGGCCGGCACAAAGGCGTAGGGCTTATTGGTGACGACCCCCAGTTGATAGCCTTGCTGGTGTAAGTGATTCAAGGTGTCTTTCACCCCAGGGTACAGCACCGTCTTTTCGTGCCCATTGTTTTCATAATGGAAATTGAAGCGCTCTCTGGCTTGCGCCACCAAGGCTGGGTCTAAATCGGGATCGTGATTATGTGCACGCGATAATGCACGACGAATCATAATATCGGCACCATTACCAATCCAGCCGGTGACCTCCGCAACGCTCACTGTGGGTCTGTCCAAATCGGCTAACATCATCTGCAGCGCTTGGGTCAAATCTGGCACGCTATCGACTAAGGTGCCGTCTAAATCAAATGCAATATAACGCAGGCTCATACTACTTCAACTACCTTTCTACTTTTGCCAGTTCGGCACGCATTTCATCAATGGCGGCCTTGTAATCTGGCTTACCAAAAATGGCGGAGCCCGCCACAAACATATCTGCGCCTGCCTCAGCAACCTCAGCAATGTTGTTCGCTTTTACGCCACCATCGATTTCGAGACGGATGTCTCGACCGCTGGCATCAATACGCTGTCGAACGGCTCGGAGTTTATCAAGCGTGGTGGGAATGAACGACTGCCCCCCAAAGCCTGGGTTGACCGACATCAGCAAGATCATATCCAGCTTATCCATCACGTAATCGAGATAATGCAACGGCGTGCCCGGGTTAAAGACTAAGCCCGCTTGCATGTCATGCTCTTTAATCAACTGCAAGGTACGATCGATGTGCTCACTGGCTTCTGCATGAAAGGTGACCATGCTGGCGCCCGCTTTGGCAAAATCAGGAATAATCCTGTCGACGGGTTTAACCATCAAGTGGACATCAATGGGGGCGGTAATGCCATAGTCACGTAACGCCTGACAAACCGGGGCACCAAAGGTGAGATTGGGGACATAATGATTATCCATCACATCAAAATGGACCACGTCCGCCCCCGCGGCGAGCACCTTGTCCACTTCTTCACCCAGTCGCGCAAAATCAGCAGATAAAATCGATGGCGCGATCAAAAAATCCTTCATAGCACGGTCGCCTCAGTTACCAAAAAGTTGCCGCAATTCTACCCGATTTTGGCCACGAAGTCTTACCCGTTCACGGTTTTCTCCTCGCTAACACTGACAAGTTATCGTGGCTTGACTAGAGTAAACAGAGGCGCCAAAAAAGGAGGCATCATGGACAGCAAACCTAGACTCACTGACGTTATGAAGAGCGTCATCGCGGCATTGTTTGGCGTCCAATCGCAACAAAATCGCGAACGAGATTTTGGCCATGATTCGCCGGCGGCGTATATCATCACCGGTGTGGTGATGATTGGGATCTTTGTCGCTGCCTTGCTGGCGTTAGTCAGTGTGTTGACCTAATGGCCCAAGACGGATAAGAAGCATCACAGAGTAGGCGATGGCGGGTCGAACAGTGCCAGTAGCTCGTCCACTTTATTCCGGCCTTGTCCATTACGGCTAATGGTACGCTTGACTTTCACCACGTTAAACGACGCGCCACGGTATAGCCGACGCGTGTAAGGCGTATCATGGTTGGAGATAAGAACCGGGATCCCTTGGCTGACAGAGGCCTGTTCAGCGTGTTCGGCCAGTAAGGCTTGATCGTCCAGCGTAAAGCCATTGGTAGCATAGGTGGTAAAGTTCGCCGTGGCGGTAAGCGGCGCATAGGGCGGATCACAGTAAATCACGTCGCCTAACTTGGCGCGGGCAAAGCTTTCCGCATACCCTTCACAAACAAACTCTGCCCGTTGCGCTTTTTCGGCAAAAACCGCGAGCTCTTTTTCCGGAAAGTAAGGTTTTTTGTAGGAGCCAAAGGGCACATTAAAGCCACCCTTTTTATTGTAACGACACAAGCCATTGAAGCCGTGACGATTCATATAGAGGAAAAACAACGAGCGTAAGTAGGGATCCGTGGTGAGATTAAACTCACGACGCACATCCAAATAACGCTCTTTTTGGTTGTACTCTTGGCAAAAAAACGCGCGCGCATCAGCCACAAACCGCATCGGGGTTTGCTTGATAATGTTGTATAAGTTGATCAGATCGGGATTGATGTCCGCCAAGATATAGTGGTCATAATCGGTATTGAGAAACACCGATCCGGCGCCAACAAAGGGCTCTATCAGCGTGTTCCCCTCAGGAAGATGACGACGAATGTCATCGACCAGTGAGTACTTACCTCCCGCCCACTTTAGAAACGCGCGATGCTTTCTCATTGCCCCTAGTCTATCTCTGCGGTCTGAAAAGGGGCGGATTGTACCCTATTTTGCTTCATCAATCAGCGGATTTTACTGGCCATTTGCTCGGTTAATTTCGCGATGGATCTGACTGAATGATTTCACAAAAGGCTGCAGTGAACGGACATTATCCGCCAAGTTTAGTTCAGCACGACGAGCCTCAGTCACACTGGCATAGTCACCCAATAGCACCATATACCAAGTCGCATTATTGCGCTGCGTTTGGTACACCTGCACGCGATCAGCCAATTGATAATCCTCAATCAAGGCAACCGCATCTTGCCGAGATTGCAGGGCGGCCAATTGCAGGGCATAACGCTGGGCAGGGATATTGAGCAAAGCTTGTGGCGCTAAAGGCAACCCATTTCGCCCACTCTCATTTTGGCTAGGAGTGTCTTGGCTGCGATTGCCTGAATCGGCATTTGTAGCCGATGCCGTTGCGCCCTCATCGGTTGTTTGACCCGCGTTCGCGACGTCATCCGCAGCGGTTTGTGGTGCCGCAGGCGCAGGCACCGCCTCACTGATTTCGCTGGCTAATGGCTCATCAACGGCGTCAGTGCCGTCTCCTCCAGCATCTTGTTCGTCAATAATCGCATCGACCACATCATCGGGCACCACAACACGCTGTCCTTCATCACTGCGCCCAACAGTCAGCCCTTCACCATTAATATCGTCTGGTAGGGTCGCCTGATCTTCCGTTACCGCACCATTATCGGCTGATGGCGACGTCATCGTCTCGCTCCCCGCATCCGCGTTAGACGCACTAGGTTGTGTGCCTGTTTGGGTCGCGGTTTGCGGATCAGTGATCGCTTGCTCCTCTTGTTCACTGAGCAAATCATCTAAATTCTTGAGCCCTTCAGGAAGCACCGCTTCTGACGCAGCGTCACCTTGCTGGCTTGGAAATACCCACCAAATCACCCCCGCGCCGACGATCATCAATACCACCGCAAGGAGCAGCATTAAGAAGGGTTTGTTGTTTTTAGCGGGCTTTTTCTTATCTTTACTCACAGCGCCTGTCTCCTGATTGTCCTTTCCCATAATGGTGCCGGGGTAAACGGTTTGATTGGCAAGTTTGGCTAACCACTGTTTCTTTTTCTCGCCACCGATGCGCTGGGTGACCGCCAGCACATCAATAAACATCTCAGCTTCTCCCTCGTTGAGGGGAGAGATTTCGAGCTCCAGGGGTTTTTGCTCGTGCCCGTAAGACACCTGGCCTAGCCACTTGTTCAACTTTCCAGGTAGCGAGAAAAGCACCACGTTGATACGCCAATTGGCTTGGTGCTGGGCGTGCTGTACCAAGGCCCACAACTCTGACAACAAACCGGGGGTCAAACGATGCGCATCATCAATCACCAATAAGGCATCGCACCCACCACCATCGAGCATCATGGTGAGGCTATCAATGAGCGGGTCGGCTTCGTTAAACACCCCATCTTTAACAATTTGCCGCAGCAAGATAGCGCGGCGCTGTGCATCGCTCTGAGCGGTGTGGCACGCCAATAATGCATGAACATGGGCATCTGCCCACTGCTCCATATAGCGCTCACTGAGCCAGGTTTTACCCGCCCCCTCAGGCCCAGTCACTTGGATCAAGTTGGCACTAAAGCGGGTAATAAATTGCAGTCGAGAAAGGAGCTGGGTTTGGCTTTCCAGATCCAAGGTTAAGGTATCAAAAGTGTCTGTCATGCATTCAATGGTTAACCGGCATCAATCACATCAGCAATACACTGATGGGGCACATCTGCAACCACTTGAGCCTGGCCTATCGCTGTCGGCAAAACCAGGCGCAACTGTCCTGAAAGCACTTTTTTATCACGCATCATGTGCTTAATAAAAGCATCGTAGTTCATCTCACTGGGTGCCTGTATGGGAAGATCAGCACTTTCCAGCAAGGCAGTGATGCGTGACACAGTTTTTGGCTCAATCAGACCGTGTTGCTGTGCCGTTTTAGCCGCCAACACCGTCCCTGCTGAGACCGCTTCACCGTGCAGCCAGTTGCCGTATCCCATTTCTGCCTCAATGGCATGGCCAAACGTATGACCCAAGTTTAAGAGTGCACGGACACCCGCCTCGGTTTCATCTTGTGCGACCACATCGGCTTTTATCTGGCAACAGCGGCGAATCGCATAACGTAGCGCATCCGGCGAGAGCGCTGTCAGTGCAGCCATTTCGCTATCGAGCCAATCAAAGAAAGGCGCGTCGGCAATAATGCCATACTTAATCACTTCGGCCATGCCCGCGGCAAATTCACGACGCGGTAAAGAGCTAAGCACCTGCGTATCAATCACGACCGCTTGAGGCTGATAGAAAGCCCCAATCATGTTTTTACCCAGTGGATGATTAATGGCGGTTTTGCCACCAACCGACGAGTCCACCTGCGCCAGTAATGTGGTGGGCACTTGGATAAAGTCTACCCCGCGCTGATAACAGGCGCTAGCAAAGCCAACGATGTCACCAATCACGCCGCCGCCCAGTGCAACGAGTACCACATCACGGTTGTAATTGTTTTCTAATAGGAAGGTGTTAATGGTGTTAAATGTCTCTAAAGACTTGTAAGCCTCACCATCGGGTAGGCTCAAGCGAGCGACATCCGCTGCGCCTGCCTGTTTTAAGGTTGAGACCAGTGCATCGCCGTATAACGGCATCACTGTCTCGTTGCTGATGACAGCAACCCGACGCGAATGGACGCTCCCAAATAGGCTAGCATCAGCTAACAGCCCTTCACCGATCGAGATAGGGTAGCTACGTGCCCCTAGGTTAACGTCTATCCGTTCCATGGTCGGGTCCTGTGTTTGGTTATTGCTGCTCTAACAGAGCCATGATTTGATTGGCCACCACTTTGGCACTTTGATCGTCAGTACGTACAACATAATCAGCAATTTCTTGATAAAGAGGATTACGCTCTTCCGCTAACGACTCAAGCACTTCACGTGGTTGGTCAGTTTGTAATAATGGTCGTTTCTTATCGCGTTGGGTGCGTGCCAGCTGCTTCTCGATGGTGGTTTCTAAATACACCACAACACCACGAGCAGAGAGACGGTTGCGGCTTTCTTTGCTCATGATCGAGCCACCGCCAGTCGCGAGAACGATACCTTGCTCTTCAGTGAGGTCGTTTATCACGTTTTCTTCGCGTTTACGGAAACCTTCTTCACCCTCAACGTCAAATACCCATGCAATGTCTGCTCCAGTACGATCTTCAATCACTGAATCAGAATCATAGAATTCCATATGAAGTTGCTGAGCGAGATGACGACCAATTGTGCTTTTACCAGCCCCCATAGGGCCTACCAAAAAGATGTTTCGTTTTTCAGCCATTTTAAGCAATTTTACGCGCGGTTAAATAAGACAACACCGCCCGCAGGCTTAATGAAAAAAGCCCGAGGCGCCAATTCCTCACAGATATTTCGTGATCAGATTAAAAATTATCTCAGGACAGTGACCCCTTTGGCAACACCTAACCTAGTCTGTGACGATTTTAGGGGTCACAAAGATCAGAAGTTCGCGTTTTGCATGGTCTTTTAATTGGTGCTTGAACAAGTTGCCAACCAACGGAATATCCCCCAGCAGCGGCACTTGGGTCTCTTTATTGATCATGGTTTGCTGAAAGATCCCCCCTAAGACCACGGTTTCACCATTTTCCGCCAGCACTTGGGTATTAATGCGCTTGGTACTGATCGACATCGCTTCGCCTTTCCCGGCCACCACGGCTTTTTCGGGCATGTCTTGGGTTAATTTTAAATCCAAAACCAGCGTATTGTTGGGCGTGATTTGTGGGGTCACCGATAAACTCAGCACTGCTTTTTTAAAAGACACCGCCACCGCACCGCTAGAGGACGCCTCAAGGTAAGGTAGCTCAGTCCCTTGTTCAATATAGGCCGCTTTTTTATTGGTGGTGATAAGTCGGGGGCTCGATACCACTTCTGCTTTCCTTTCGCTTTCAAGCGCAGACAGCTCCAAGTCGAGCAGAAGATCATTGCCAAGCTTCGCCACTTGCAAGGCCATGCTTGAGGCCGAGGGGTTAGCAGCGGCCAGGTTCACGCTGAGGAAGTCGCCAATATTTGCCCCGTCTGTCGCCGCATCGTTTAAGCTTTCAGGTCCTTGCCCAGTGACATTGCTATCCCACATCAAGTTACCTTCCACAGACGGGCCAACCGTGGTTGAGCCATTTCGATTCAACAGCCCCCAACGCACGCCTAATTCGTCCACTGAACCTTGCTCGACCGTCACAATACGTGCCTCAATTTCGACTTGCTTAACGGGCACATCCAAGTGACGAACCAAGGTGCGAATGCGGGCTAGATTCTTTTGATTATCTTTAATGATCAACGCATTGGTTCGCTCATCAAGCGATACCGCCCCTCTGGGCGACAGTAAACTGACCCCTTCACCTTGTCCTTTAATCAGTGCGGCGATATCGCTCGCTTTGGCATAGTTCACCGTGAGCACTTCTGAGCTCAGTGGCAGTAAGGCGTCCGCTTGCTGACGCATTTCGAGCGCTTGCTTTTCTTGTGCCATGAGCTCTCGGCGAGGGGCAACGAGCATCACTTGCCCCCGTTGGCGTTTATCCAGCCCCTTTACGCGCAAAATCACATCCAATACATCTTGCCAAGGCACACCATCAATGCGCATGGTGATGTTGCCTTGCACCGAGTCCGAGGTCACCAGGTTAAAATCATTCTGCTCGGCAATCAGTTGCAGCACGGTACGGACCGGAATATCTTGAAAGTTAATCGAGATCGCCGCCCCTTTTTGCGCTAAGGCGGTCGCGGAAAGCGCTTTTCTGGCCGCAGACACGCGGATGGTCAATACTTTTCCTTGCTGCTGGTAATCAAACTCCACGGCTTGCTCAGCACGCATTACGATGCGGGCACGTTCAGATGCCTGAAAGGTTTCAATCTCAGTCACGGGCGTCTGACGACGGCGAGTATCGAGGACCGCCAGCAGTGCCGGTTTAAGCTGCACATTCGGCAAACGTAGCATGACTTGCTGAGGCGTCGGTTGGCGAAAGTCAGCCGCTACCGCGGCGTCAGAAAACGTCAGCGAGACGCTAGCATCACCATTGTCGAGGCGCTTCACCGCGATATCGGTCAGCGTACTCTTTGCGGCAACCTGCGCCGAGCCAACGCTTAGTATCAGTGTCAATAATATGAGCCAGACCGAGCGAACGCTTGGCGTAAACGTGCGGGAAAGGTAAGGGCGTATTATCATATTGGTATCCTAACTACGGCAAAGTTGCTTCCATCGACAAGGTGACAGTGCGAAGCTGCCAACACCCCAACCCATCCGGCAGGGCTTCTTCAATCGCGATCTGATTTGCATTCACGGCCACCACACGGCCACGGTTTTCGCCTAAATGCGCACCTTCACTGACTTGAGTGATGGTGCCATCAGGACGGGCAATTAAGGCTTGTTGCTGTGCGCCTTTGGTTAAGCTGCCTTTCATGGCAAGGCTTGCCAGTGGAAATTGCTCAAGCGGCTCTAAAGGCCGTTGTAAATTGGGCTGCCAACAGTCGCCCGTTGAAGCCTGTCCACCAACATTGATTGCGGGTAGCACAAAGGGATCCCGCTGATCGGTGACAAAGGCTATCGATTGGTAATTCGGCGAAGGGGGGATGCGGGTCGCATTGACTTGCGCACTGGCTTGAGTTTGTTGCATAAACTGTTCGATATCACTGTGGTATCTATCACAGCCCACCAAGCTCAACCCAAATAACAACACCAAAAGACGCTTCACTGTACGAACTCCTTATCAGTGGCAATACCTTCACCGGTATAGCGATATGTGGTCGCGGACACAGACAGCTGCAGGGGCGCATGAATGTCATCGTCCTCAGTACGGGTTAAGACAAAATCTTGCAGCGACACCAAGCGAGTCATGGCGGCAATATCCGCGCTAAATGCACCAATAGAGGCATAATCCCCGGTCAAGACAACCGTCATCGGGATCGCATCAAGCCAACTACCATGCTTTCTTGGCTGCCACTTCAGTGTGTTGAAACCTAACTGATGACGGATCCCAACTTCATTAACCCCGGCGAGTAATCCCGAAAGCTCGTCTTCTTCCGGCAGTTGGGCAATCAAGGTGGCATATTGCTGATTTAACGCGCGCATTTGTGCCTCCACATCGGGCAGAGCGGCGACGCGATTGGCCAACAACCGATACTCGGCTTTGAGTTGTGCTTCGCGCTGAGTCGCTGCCTCCAGCGCCTCTTGGTTGGGCTGCAAAATCAGCAAAGCTGCGAGCATCGATAGCGCGATCGCGCCCACCGCCCAAACAATGGCGCGGGTGGCGAGTGGCGCACTGGGGAGTTTTTGCCAATCCCATGCAAAGGCGCTAATCATGACTGCACTCCTTGGGGCTTGGGTAACTGCGGTGTGACGTAGTCGGTCAAACGAAAGCTTAACGTGAAGCGTTTGTTGGCGCGTTGCGATCCTGATTCGGTGATCACAGTGTCAATATCAACGTCGGTGGCCAACGCACTTTGCTCTAACACTGCCAATAAACTTGCCATCTCCGCATTGGATGTGACCCAGCCTTCGACCGTGACACGCCCCTGTTGCTGCGCCAAGCGACTTAAATACGCCCCTTCAGGCATCACGGTTGGAATGAAATTCAGCAATGCGGTGACATTATTGCGCTGTTGCTGTAAGGCGTTGACCAGTTGTAAGCGCGATTGTAGCGCTTCACGCTTTTTATCTTCGCGCTTAAAGGTTTGTAAGGTGGCACGAAAATCGTTCACCCCTGCGGTTAAGCGTTGATTGCGTGCCTGTTGCTCAGTCAGCCAGTGCTGCTGGACCGCGTTCACGGCACTGACCATCAGCACCACACCCAGCAGTACCAAACCACTATGGACCATAAACGTTTGACGCTGCGCGCGGCGCGCTTTTTCTCGCCAAGGGAGTAGATTTATACGCATGAATATTCTCCCCGCAGCGCTAACCCCAAGGCAATAGACGCATCATCGCTGATGTTCGGCGCCGTTTGATCCAACATCGCCACTGGATTGAATCGCGTGATGGTAAGGTGTTCAGACGCTAGCGTGGCCGGCCAAGCGCCGCTGATCCAAACCGTGCTCAGGGGTAAGAGTCGATTATGCTCACGCGCTCGATGACAAGCCTGATCAAAGTGCTGCTGCACCAAGGTGTTGGCCACTGACTCGCGGTGTTCATAACGCTCTCCCTCCCCCAAACGGCAGCGATGCTGATAAACTTGCCCATCAGGATAAAGACGAATCGCAGTCAACAAGCCGCTGTGATAGTGCAGCCACAGTGGCCAGTGGTTCGCCTGCGCAACAGGGCGGAGTGCTTGATAAACGCCGACTAAGGCTTGGCTGTTGATGTCTGCCACCGTAGGCGATAACCCGACCCGCTTGAGCGCGTCTAGGGCCGGAGTGAGCGCATGACGCCGGCATGCCACCACTTGATAACAGACTTGTCCCGGCTGAACAGTCACGCCGCTCATAACCGCAAAGTCGTAATATAATGTATCCATGTCCATATTGAGGGCGGCACTCAGCTTTTGGCCGATCAAAGCTTCTTGCTCAATCTCGTCGTCAATCAGTGGCGCCGTCATTTGCTTGGTGATCACAGCCTCTTCATCGACCCCCACCACCACAGAGATGTGTAGGCGCTGATACCAAGGTAAACACGCGAGTAATCGTTTTTTTATCTCGGTAAGCGGGACACAGAGATCGTCAGTCGCACGATACGGTACCCGATGATGGCCTGCCACCTGAATACCTTGTCGATGTGCACGAACCACAATGGCGTGAATGATATCTCGGCCGATATCGATACCTAAAACTGCCGAACTTCGCATCATTTCGTGTTAGGCTCCCAACGTCAGCGTGAAGTCAGTATTTACAAAACTGGCCTCATCACGGGTTATTTTTAATGCTGGTGCCTTTATACTACTCACGTATGATTATTGAACGGCTCAACGGCAACAGAACGGGAAATCTCAGGTGAAGTTCATAAAGCGTTTGCTTATCTTTGCACTGGTTTGCACAGTGCTTGGAGTCACTACAATCTTTGGGTTTTACCTGTATGTAAAACCTGACCTCCCCGATGTAGCGACACTAAAAAGTGTCGAACTGCAGACTCCGATGCAGGTCTATAGCGCCGATGGTGAGTTGATCTCCCAGTTCGGTGAAAAGCGTCGTATCCCAGTCATGCTCGAGGACATCCCTCAGCCTATGATTGATGCATTGATTGCCACAGAAGACAGTCGCTTTTACCAACACCCAGGGATTGATCCTATCGGCATTGTCCGCGCCGCGGTGGTGGTGGCAATGTCAGGTACGGCCAAGCAAGGGGCCAGTACCATCACCCAGCAGCTGGCGCGTAACTTCTTCCTTTCCAACGAAAAACGCATTATGCGCAAGATAAAAGAAATTTTTATCGCCGTGCATATCGAACAGCTGTTGAACAAAGAAGAGATCCTTGAACTCTATTTCAACAAAGTATTCTTAGGCTATCGTGCTTACGGGGTTGGCGCTGCTGCCCAGGTGTACTTTGGCAAAACCCTCGATCAACTGACCTTGAGTGAGATGGCGGTGATTGTCGGATTACCCAAAGCGCCCTCCACCATGAATCCTTTGTATTCGCTTTCGCGCGCCACCGATCGCCGGAATGTGGTGCTGGGGCGCATGCTTAAAGAGGGATACATTTCCAACGCCGAGTATCAACAAGCGAAGAACGAGCCGATCGTAGCCCGCTATCATGGGGCTGAAATTGAACTGTCCGCACCTTATGTAGCAGAAATGGCACGCGCATGGGCCGTTGAGCAGTTTGGCGAAGACGCTTATACCTCGGGTGTGCGTATTTTCACCAGCGTCGATGCCGATATGCAACGCGCCGCAAATGAGGCGGCAGTAGAAAACGTTCTCGCCTACGACCGTCGCCATGGGTTCCGTGGGCCAGTTGCCACGCTATGGCAAGCCCCTAGCCAACGTTGGCAACACCAGCGCATCGTTGATCACTTGGCCAAGCAACCCAGCTACGGCCCGCTAGAGCCCGCCGTCGTGATTGATGTCCAAGCTAAATCGGCGCAGGTTGTCGGCCCCAATGGCCGTGAAATCGAACTGCCTTGGGAGGGACTTGACTGGGCGCGCCCTTATATCACCGATAGCCGTCAAGGTCCGGCCCCTCAACGCGCTGATGAATTCCTTGCCAGTGGCCAACAAGTGTTTATTCGCCAAGTGGATAACAGCTGGCATTTAGCCCAAGTCCCGACGACCAATACCGCACTGGTTTCCATGTCCCCCGCAACCGGAGCAATCAAAGCACTGGTGGGCGGATTTAATTTTGTCCATAGCAAATTTAACCGTGCCACACAGTCAGTACGTCAGGTGGGCTCGAGCATCAAGCCGTTTATTTATTCCGCGGCAGTGAATGAGGGCATGACACTCGCCACCCTGATTAACGACGCCCCCATTAATCGCTGGGATCGCAGTCAAGGCGTGGCATGGCGGCCGAAAAACTCGCCACCACGTTATGAAGGGCCACTGCGGGCGAGACTTGGTCTGGCACAGTCGAAAAACGTCATGGCCGTACGTGTCCTACGTCGGGTGGGATTGGATGACGCTCTCGATTATCTCACCCGCTTTGGCTTTAAACGAGATGATTTACCGCGTGCAGAAGCCATTGCGCTTGGTGCGGGAAGCTTGACGCCGGTTGAAATGGCACAGGGCTTTAGCGTGTTTGCCAATGGCGGCTATTTTATGGAGCCCTTTATCATTGATCGGGTCGAGACCCCCTTTGGCGAGGAAATATATCGCGCCAATCCACCCATCATTTGTGATAACTGCGAACAAAAAGCAGAACAGGCCGATCCGTTTAATGAGCAGAATTTGCTAGAGAACAACGACACCACCACACAGCGTCATGCCAAACAAGTCATTGATGAGCAAAATGCATTTTTGGTACGCGAAATGATGCAAAGCAATATCTGGGGTGGCGGTGATTGGCGCTACGGGACAGGCTGGAATGGCACGGGCTGGCGCGCACAAGCGCTCAAGCGACGCGATATCGGCGGAAAAACGGGGACCACCAATGACTCCAAAGATACCTGGTACACCGGCTATGGCCCAGGGATTGTGACCACTGTGTGGGTGGGCTTTGATGATCACTCCCGTAAACTGGGTCGCACGACCCGTAATACAAACTTAGGCGACGAGCGTCAGCCTATTCGCGGCGCGGAGTCGGGGGCCAAAACGGCGGAGCCAGCATGGATTGATTTTATGCAGCATGCACTCGCGGACGTACCTGAGCAGAATAAAACCGTGCCACCGGGGATCGTCAAAGTGCGCATTGACCGCGAAACAGGGCTGTTAACCAGAAAAACCGATCATACTTCGATGTTCGAGTACTTTATAAAAGGCACCGAACCCACCGAGTATGTGTCGTCGCAATCAGATGGCAACATTTATGAGTCAGGCACAGAGTCGCTGTTTTAACTCTGTTACATCGTCAATAGCCGCATAAAATCAAGACGCCCGCATTCACGATGCGGGCGTCTTTTTATCTACGCGTCACGCGCCGCTCTAGTGACGAGTTCGATCATTCATCACGGCCGTCATTTGTTCATGGATGGCGTCAGCCAACTGCTCATAACGGCCACGTAATGGCGAGCCAGGACGGTAGTCGAGGGTGATTTGTCGCGAAGGCGTCGGCGAGGTCGTCGGAATATACACCACACCATCTCGCTTATCAGCAGGCACAGACAATTGAGGCAACAAGGTGATCCCACTCCCCGCCGCAACCATGTTGCGCAAGGTCTCTAAGCTAGTGGCACGAAAGCGCTGATCTTCGCGCGCGCCCACTTTAAAGCAAAAACCCATCGCTTGGTCACGTAAGCAATGGCCATCGCCGAGCATTAACAAGGTTTCGCCTTGCAATACATCTAACGCCACCTCGGCACAATCGGCGAGGCGATGCTTTTCATTAACCGCGAGCAACATCGGCTCACTGTAAAGTGGGAGCTCTTTTAAATGCTGGGTTTCTTCTACAGAGGCCAAAATGATGCAATCGAGTTTGCCCTCTTCCAGTTGCTGCACTAACTGCTGCGTCTGTCCTTCGTGAATAAACAGCTCCAGCTCAGGGAAACGATCACGCAGTAGCGGGATGATTTTAGGCAGCAGGTAAGGCCCGACCGTAGGGATCAGACCGATATGCAAAGGGCCGGTCATACTTTCCCCTTGCTCACTGGCCAATTCGTTCAAAATTGTGACCTCCCGCAAGACGTTACGTGCCTGTTGTACTAACCTCATACCGGCATCGGTGAACAACACACGACGGCTGGTTCGCTCTAACAAACTCACACCCAGCTCATCTTCCAACTTGCGAATTTGCCCGCTTAAGGTGGGTTGGCTAACAAAGCAGGCTTCGGCCGCTTTACGAAAATGTCGATGTTCGGCCAAGGCGACCAAGTACTCCAAGTCACGAATGTTCATCGTTGTCTCTTCTATAGAGGGTAACTATCAAAACCATAGCATCAAGCGATTAGAGCTATCAATCTTATTTAGCAATACTAGACCCATCAAAACACAGCGAGTCACTTCTCGCTTAACCACTTAGATTGAAAACAAAAGGAACGATTCATGACAGCAACAAAAGAAGGTCAGCCTGTACCACAAGTTACTTTCCGTACTCGCGAAGGCGATCAATGGAAAGACGTCACGACCGGTGACATTTTTGCCAACAAAACCGTGATTGTATTCAGCTTGCCAGGTGCGTTTACCCCAACGTGTTCATCTTCACACCTGCCACGCTATAACGAGCTGTACCCTGTTTTTCAACAGTACGGCGTCGATGACATTGTCTGTGTGTCCGTCAACGACACCTTTGTGATGAACGCGTGGAAAGCTGACCAAGACGCTGACAACATTCATGTCCTGCCTGACGGCAACGGCGAGTTCACTGATGGCATGGGGATGCTGGTCGATAAAAACGATCTTGGCTTTGGCAAACGCTCATGGCGCTACAGCATGCTGGTGAAAAACGGCGTGGTCGAGAAAATGTTTATCGAACCTAACGAACCAGGCGACCCGTTCAAGGTCTCTGATGCCGACACCATGCTGGGCTACATCGCCCCTGAGCACAAACTACAAGACTCGATCACTGTGTTTAGTAAGCCAGGCTGCCCATTCTGTGCCAAGGCCAAACAAGCACTGATCGACGCAGGCCTTCAGTTTGAAGAAATCATCCTCGGTAAAGACGCCACCACGGTTTCTTTGCGTGCGGTGAGCGGTCGCGCCACCGTGCCACAAGTATTTATCGGTGGCCGTCATATCGGTGGCAGTGAAGAGCTCGACACCTATCTAAATCAGTAATCCGCTGTTTGGGCGGCCTCTTTGCCGCCCGTTATTTTCCCAGGAGAAAGCAATGAAAACATTAACGGTTGATGTGGCTGTGATTGGTGGCGGAACTGCCGGACTCGGTGCTTATCGCGCAGCCAAAGCACATACGGATAACGTGGTGATGATTGAAGGCGGTCCCTATGGCACCACGTGTGCGCGAGTTGGCTGCATGCCTTCCAAACTGTTAATTGCGGCGGCTGAAGCGGCGCATCATATCGACAAAGCGCCCGGCTTCGGTGTGTACCCCGGCGGCACCACGGAAATTAATGGCCGTGAGGTGATGGATAGGGTGAAACGCGAGCGTGACCGCTTTGTCGGCTTTGTACTGGAAAGTGTCGATGACATTCCCGCCCAAGACAAAATCGACGGCTATGCGCGCTTTGTAGATGATCACACCTTAATGGTCGACGATCACACCACCATCCACGCTGATCGCATCGTAATCGCCACAGGCTCTCGTCCAAGCTGGCCGTCTGCTTGGGATCACCTTGGCGATCGTTTAGTGGTCAATGATGATATTTTCGAATGGGACGATCTGCCTAACTCGGTTGCGGTATTTGGCCCAGGTGTGATTGGCCTTGAGCTCGGACAAGCGCTACATCGCCTCGGGGTCGAGATGACCATGTTTGGCGTCGGCGGCCAAGTAGGCCCGCTGACCGATCCGGACATCATGGCCTATGCGGATAAAACCTTTAGTGAGGAGTTTTATCTCGACGCCGATGCCAAGGTGGAAGAGATGGTGCGTGAAGGCGATAAGGTACAAATCCGTTATCGTGATAAAGAGGGCGAAAGCCAACTGCGCTGGGTCGACTATGTGGTTGCCGCCACCGGTCGTCGCCCCAATGTCGACAAGCTAAACCTCGATGCGACCAGCATCAAAGTAGATGCCCGCGGCGTGCCGGTTGCCGATAGTTACACCCTGCAAACCACGGCATCGCACATTTTTATTGCCGGTGACGCCAGTAATCAAATTCCGTTGCTGCACGAAGCGGCTGACCAAGCGCGTATCGCCGGTGACAACGCCGGACGCGGTAAAGATATTCGTGCTGGATTGCGCCGCAGCAAGCTCTCTGCGGTCTTCTCTGACCCGCAAATTGCGATGGTGGGCGAAAGCTACAAAGCAATTACCGACCGTCTCGGCCCCTGCGGCTGCTTTGAAACCGGCGTGGTCTCTTTTGAAGGGCAAGGCCGCTCACGAGTAATGCTGCGCAACAAAGGCTTGTTACACGTTTATGCCGAACAAGGCACTGGCCGTTTCCTTGGCGCCGAAATGATAGGACCGAACGCTGAGCACTTGGCCCACTTGTTGGCATGGGCACATCAAAATCAAATGACCATTTCGCAAATGTTAGATATGCCCTTCTATCACCCAGTGATTGAAGAAGGCGTGCGCACCGCGCTGCGAGATGTGAATGCCAAGCTCAAACTCGGCCCTGAAATGATCAAACACTGCATGGACTGCGGCCCAGGCTGCTAATCCACTGCCCTTTTCGCCGACGTTCGGCGCTTTACAGGCGCTGCCTGTTGCTTCCCCAAGCACTTGCTTACCTTTTGCCCTCCTCGTTGGAGGGCTTTTTTGTATCCGGCGGCCCACTGCGCCACAATAAGCTATCGCTACTACCGACCAAGAGACACCGCATGGCTTGCAAATACTGTCAGTCCGCGATTTGGCAACAAAAACTGGGACGCTGTACCCGTTGTATGAAACAACTGGCCGCCATGTGCGCGCTACTTTGGACACTCTGGTGGTGGGCCTATGCCGACACGCCACGACAAGTGGCGTCGATTGCCTTGTTGTTCGCCGCCGGCAGTGCCAGCGCCTTGCTCACGCTTCATTTATTAATTTATCCATTTCGGCGAGATAAAAAGCGACACTAATGCCGCTTTCACTCTCACTCGAGCTGCGAGAAGGTCGAGATCGTGGCTGGCCCAGCAATGTTATAAGTTAGCGCCACTTCATCACAGGCGTGAAAGCGCGGACAGATTTCACAATCTTTCATCACTTTCTCAGGCAGTTGCGATTTCGACACCGGGGTAAAACCCAATTGAGTGAAAAACTCGGGCACCCGGGTGAGGACAAAGACTTGCTCAATCGCCATTTGCTTGGCTTTTTTAATCAAGTGCACCATCAGCGCCGTACCGTGACCTTGGCGCTGCCAGCCTGCTTCGATCCCCAAAGAGCGAATTTCTGCCAGCCCTGAGTCGTAAATATAGAGCGAGCCGCAGCCGGTGAGATCCCCTTGGTGCTCGGATACTGCAAACAGGCCGATATTACGCAACAATTCATGGCGATCACGAGGTAAGTTCTCCCCCAACTTCGCCCAATACACCACCATGCCTTCGATGGTATCGAGGTCGGTGAGCCTTGCCGAGCGCACCGTGACTTTAGGGGTAAAGCGCTTATCTAAACGCTTTTGCGCCTCTTGAATGGCAAAGCTAACCTGCTCGGGCGCGACCCCACCGAGTGCACGACGTTGGGCCAAGCAGGATTCAATCGTGAGCATGGCATACACATCGTCTTCAATCACCGGCGAGAATTGCTGCAAGGTGGCGAGCGGTAGATCTTCCAGTCCACAGCCTTGCTCAATAGCGGACACCACCGCCACACCCACAATATGGTGCGCTTCACGGAACGGGATCCCTTTGCTCACCAAATAATCCGCGAGCTCGGTCGCATTGGCATGACCTTGCTGCGCCGCTTGCAAGGTTTTGTCTTTGTGAATGGTAATACCTTCAAAACACAAGGCGGCCATATCCAAACAATCATGCCACGTGTCCATGGCATCAAAGAGTCCTTCCTTGTCTTCTTGCATGTCCTTGTTGTAAGCAAGCGGCAAGGCTTTGACCGTCATCATCATCGCCGACAAAGCACCGTACACCCGCCCCGTTCGGCCACGTATTAACTCTAGCGCATCAGGGTTTTTCTTTTGTGGCATCAACGATGAGCCTGACGTCACCGTATCCGCCAGCTCGATAAACCCGGACTCGCCCGAGTTATAGAAGATCATATCTTCGGCCATCCGTGATAAATGCAGCATCGACATGGATGCGGCGGACATCATCTCCATCACATGGTCTCGGTCTGAGACCGAATCCAAACTATTACGGGTGGCGCGTTTAAATCCCAGATTTTGTGCCAAGGCATCGCGATCAATCGGATACGCCGTGCCTGCCAGCGCCCCAGATCCTAACGGACAGGTATCAAGACGATTAAGCGCATCTTGTAAGCGGGTGGTGTCGCGCTCAAACATCTCCAGATAGGCCAAACACCAATGGGCAAAGGTCACTGGCTGCGCACGCTGCAAGTGGGTGTAGCCGGGCAGCACGGTATCATGGTGTTGGCTGGCCACATCCACCAGCTGCTGCTGAAGCTTGTCGAGAGACAGCAAGATTTGCTGGCCTTGTTGGCGACACCAGAGCTTGAGATCCGTAGCGACCTGATCGTTACGCGAGCGTCCGGTGTGCAGCTTTTTGCCCAAATCCCCGACTTTGTCGATCAGTTGCTGCTCGACCCAGCTGTGAATGTCTTCGGCCTCTGAGCGTAAGATTTGCTTCGGGTTTTCCATCACCGACAGCTTGAGCTCATTGAGCGCGAGCTCTAATTGCTGTTGCTCGTCATCACTCAGCACGCCCACCGAACGCAAGGCTTTGGACCAAGCAATGGAGCCCACAATGTCTTGCTCTGCTAAGCGATAGTCAAAGCGCAGTGAATCATTAAACGCTTGAAACCGTTTGTCTGCTGCCTGACTAAAGCGTCCGCCCCATAATGCCATGCTGTCTCTCCTTACTGCTCACGATGCTTTTTTAATTAGGATTGTTTTTGTTTGTTCAGCGTCCGAATCCGGCTCGACAGCGAATACAAACGGATAAAGCCTTCGGCATGGCTGTGATCGTAGACATCATCATCACCAAAGGTGGCGAAGTCTTCCGAGTACAGGCTGTTGGTCGAGCGCTTTTGTACCACAGTCGCTTGCCCTTTATAGAGTTTGATCACCACCTCGCCCGTTACCGGTGCGGCAAGAGAATTGGCCGCGGCAACAATCGACTGGCAAAGCGGGGTAAACCAACGCCCATCATAAATCAGGTGAGACGCTTTTAAACCGAGCTCCTCACGGAACTGATAACTCTCTTTATCCAGCACCAATTGCTCAACACCACGCAGCGCTTCCATGATGATGGTACCACCCGGGGTTTCATAACAGCCGCGGGATTTCATCCCCACCAAACGGTTCTCAACAATATCAATCCGTCCCACGCCATGCTGGGCGCCTTTGTCGTTCAGCAGCGTCAGCACGTCATAAGGCGACATGGACTCACCATCGACCGAGACCACTTCCCCGCTTTGTACTCCCAAGGTGACAAACTCGGGCGTATTGGGCGCCTCTTCCGGTGCCACTGTCCATACCCAGCAATCTTGATTGGCCGCGGTCCAAGTATCTTCCAGGACACCACCTTCGGTGGAAACGTGCCAAGCATTGGCATCACGTGAATAAATTTTCTCAAGGCTCGCCGTACAAGGAATGTCACGGGCGGCCAAGTAATCGAGCAAGGCTTCACGACTGGTAAGATCCCACTCCCGCCACGGCGCAATCACTTTCAGTTGCGGCGCCAGCGCGGAGAATGTGCTCTCAAAACGGACTTGATCGTTCCCCTTGCCGGTACAGCCGTGGCAAAGTGCATCCGCCCCGACCTCAAGGGCACATTCGACCTGCGCTTTGGCAATGATAGGACGTGCCATCGAGGTGCCCAGTAGATACTTGCCTTCATACACCGCCCCGGTTTTCAGGCTGGGGTAAATATAATCCGCCACCATTTCGTGTTTCAGATCGGCGATAAAACACTGTGATGCCCCCGAGGCAAGTGCTTTTTGCTCAATGCCTTCGAGCTCTTGTTCGCCTTGACCCACGTCAGCGACAAAGGCCACCACTTCACAGTCATAGTTTTCTTTTAGCCATGGAATGATGGCCGAAGTATCCAATCCACCCGAATAGGCCAGTACGACTTTATTTACCTTGCTCATCTTGCTCTCCTTAAATCCTAAATCGACGGTGTCGTCGCGTCGTTATACGTCTAATTAACTGGCGCTAAACCGGGTGCCGATTTGCTGGCCATCGAATAATTGCGTGAGTTTTTCTGGGTAACGCCAGGTGGCAATCTCCACTGGTTTACCCAGTTCACGGGCAGCGGCAAACGCCGCGTTGACCTTGACCACCATGCCATCGGTGATCACCCCTTTTTCCATTAAGTGCTGCGCATCTAACTCGGTGAGGCAAGGCAGCAAGTGCCCTTTGCCGTCTAACACGCCGCTAACATCCGACAGCAACACCAGCTCCGCGCCAAGAGTGGTTGCCACCGCTACCGCCGCTTGGTCGGCATTGACGTTCATCAGCTCACCTTGGTCACTGATGCCAATCGAGCTAATAATGGGAACACAATCCGCGGCCAGTACCGCTTGCAGCAGACTCGGATCACCGGCGCTGGCTTCCCCCACTGCACCTAGCTCGGGGTCCAGTTGGGTGACCTGACACAAGCCGCCATCGGCCAAGCTCAAGCCACAGCTTTTAATCTTCGCCTTACGCGCCTCAGCTAACAGCAGCTTATTGGCCGTGCCAGCTAAGGCACCGGTGACATAATCAATCTGGTCGACTGGCGTGACCCGTAAGCCTTGTTTTTTCACACTGGTGAGGGCGAGCTTTTTCAGCAGTTCATCAACCAAGTAGCCGCCACCGTGCACCAGCACTAGCGGGCGCTCAGCCTCACTGCGATAGGTGTTCATCGCGCCGAAAACCTTGGCGAGGGTCTCGCTGCAGCTCAGTGCTGCGCCGCCTAATTTAATCACTAATGGCGTTTTCATCCGTTTCTCCTAGACAATCGCTGTGGTTTCGGCAAAGCCAAACTTAAGGTTTAAACACTGCACGGCTTGGCTGGCCGCGCCTTTAAGTAAGTTATCGATCGCACTGGTAAGGATCAGATGCCCATGCGCGGCCTGATAGCCAATATCGCAAAAGCCGGTATGTTGCACCGCTTGCAGCTTGGCCACCTCACCGGCAGGAAGTACCCGTACCAGCGGCGCATCCTGATAAGCCTGGTTCAGTACCTGCCCCACCTCGGCCTCACTAGCACCTGGCGCTAATTTGGCGGTAATGGTGGCAAGAATGCCGCGTTTGTAACTGCCAAGGTGTGGGGTGAAAATCACCGGCGTATCTAGGTGTGCGGCAATCTCTGGCTGATGACGATGAGAAAACACCCCATAGGCATTCAGGCTCACTTCACAAAAACTATTGGTCAGGCTCGCTTTGCGCCCCGCGCCCGTTACGCCACTGGTGGCATTGATCACCGGCCACATTTGTTTATCCAACAAGCCTGCATCCAGCACAGGTTTGAGCGCTAATTGGCTGGCGGTCGGGTAACATCCAGGCACGGCGACCAGCTGCGCTGCAGATAATGCTTCCTGTTGCCACTCCGCCAAGCCATACACGGCTTGCGCCAGCCATGCCGGTGACTGGTGCGAAAAGCCGTAATGGGTAGGATAAAAATCCGCTTGATTGACCCGATACGCCCCCGACAAATCAAACACCACGCAACCTTGAGCCAGAAAAATCGGCGCCAATTCATGACTAACCGCATGCGCAGTGGCTAAAAACACCACATCGGCTTGCTTGGCCACATCCTGTGGCGAGGTCAAAGGCATCAGTGGCATATCCACTACACCACGCAATTGGCCGTGCAACGCGCTCACGGGGCGGTTGGCGTCTTCACTGCCTGCCGAGACATATAAACCGGCCAAGTGCAGTTGCGGATGGCGATGGACAAGGGCGACAAGCTCGGCTCCTGTGTAGCCACTGGCACCGACAATAATGGTGTTACGTGTCATGGGTGTCTCTCTTTATGGGTGTTTACGGTGTGCTGCGGGGCAGCAGAGTATCGAGGGCGTAGCCAATAGCCACGCAAGGCAGGCTAGCGTCGTCGAGCAGAAAGGGCGTTGTATTTGGTGGCGAGTGGCATCATGGGTCAACTCTCAAAAATATTTTTATTCATAAATAGTGAATGGTTATTTTTTATCGTATTCCCGTTTAGCCGTCAAGCCCTAAAAGCGTAAAAAGTCACTTTTTATGTCTATTCATTCATAATAGAGCAATAATTCTATCTAATCATGCAAGTTACCCTATCGCGATTCGCGAGAATATCGCGATATGGCAGGCATGGAGAGTGCCTCTCGCGATTGGCAGCCCTAAAAGCTGAAACTTTTTTTCAGCTTTTAGGGTGGTGCTATGATAAGCATCAAATCCGGTGGCCAGTTTTCGCGCTAATTTGCGGTTAAGTTGACCCGATCGCGCAATATTCGCTAGATTGGTTCTTTACAGTCACAGTAGGATGTAACTTTGTTACAGAATGGATACGCTATGAACGAAAAGTACTCTGCCTTAAAAAGCAATGTCAGTATGCTTGGCCGTCTGCTGGGTAACACCATCCAAGATGCCCATGGTCCAGCACTCTTAGAAAAAGTTGAGGAAATTCGTCAGCTCTCAAAATCGGCTGCCGCTGGCAATCAGGACGATCATGCTAAGCTGAAAACCGTGCTGCAAAACTTGCCGGCTGACCAACTGCTTCCGGTCGCCCGCGCCTTTAGCCAATTTTTGAATCTGACTAATATCGCCGAGCAATATCACACCGTCTCGCGTCAATGCGACGCGTTGGAGTGCAGCCCGGACGCTATCGACGATTTACTCCGCCGTGTCAGCCAAGGTGAAATTGATGCCAATGACGCGCAACAAGCGATCGCCGATTTAAAAATTGAGTTAGTGCTGACCGCTCACCCGACCGAAATCGCACGCCGCACCACCATTCATAACTTGGTGCAGATTAATAAATGTTTATCGAAATTAGAGCTCAGTGAACATTTGGGGGCGGCAGAGCGTGCCAAAACTGAGAAACGTCTTGAGCAGTTGATTGCACAAGCATGGCACACCGATGTGATCCGCCAAGAGCGACCTACCCCACTTGATGAAGCCAAATGGGGCTTTGCGGTGATTGAAAATTCACTGTGGCAAGCAGTACCGGCGTTTTTGCGCCAATTTGATCAGCAGCTTGAAAGCCATCTCGACATCAACTTACCCATTGATGCCAAACCGGTACAAATTTCCTCTTGGATGGGCGGCGACCGTGACGGTAACCCCTATGTCACCAGCGAGGTTACCCGTGAAGTGATGCTGTTATCACGCTGGAAAGCAGCGGATTTGTATTTGCGCGATGTGCAGGATTTGATCAGTGAACTGTCAATGACACAGTGTGATGACACTGTGCGTGAGATGGCCGGCGAGGCGCACGAACCGTATCGCGCCATCCTCAAAACCATGCGCAGTCAGCTAACTCATACCTTGAACTACTTGGATGCCAAACTGAAAGGCGAGCGCGCCTCATCACAAGGTATCCTGACCGACACCCAGCAATTGTGGCAACCATTACTGGCGTGTTACCAGTCTCTCCATCAATGTGGCATGGGCATTATTGCCGACGGCAAGTTGCTTGACCTACTTCGCTGCGTGCAATGCTTTGGCGTGCACCTGATCAAGCTCGATATTCGCCAAGAAAGTACCCGCCATGCCGACGTAGTCTCAGAAGTGACCCGTTATTTGGGGATGGGCGATTACGCCCAATGGAGCGAGCAAGACAAGCAAGCCTTCCTGACTCGCGAGCTGGCGTCTAAGCGTCCGTTGTTGCCACGTGATTGGTCACCCTCGCCTGACGTCCAAGAGGTGATCGACACTTGCCGAGTGATCGCCGAACAGCCGCGTGAAGCCTTGGGCGCCTATGTCATCTCGATGGCTCGCACCGCTTCCGACGTGCTGGCCGTGCATTTATTGCTAAAAGAAGCCGGCTGTCCATTCCGCATGGATGTGTGTCCATTATTCGAAACCCTGGACGATCTGAACAATGCCGAGGCGGTGATTGGTGAGCTGCTGGCCATTGATTGGTACCGAGGCTTTACCCAGAACGTTCAAATGGTGATGATCGGTTACTCGGACTCCGCCAAAGATGCTGGAGTCATGTCCGCGGGTTGGGCGCAATATCGCGCCATGGAAGCCTTGGTCAATTTGTGTGATGAACAAGGGGTTAATCTCACCCTTTTCCATGGCCGTGGCGGGACGGTTGGCCGGGGAGGTGCCCCTGCCCACGCCGCCTTGCTCTCACAGCCACCTCGCAGCCTAAAAGGTGGCCTACGCGTGACCGAACAAGGCGAGATGATCCGCTTTAAATTGGGGCTGCCTGGTGTCGCCGTTAACAGCTTAAACCTGTATACCAGCGCGATTTTGGAAGCGAACTTGCTGCCACCGCCGGAGCCTAAGCAGGAATGGCGTCAGCTGATGGACACCTTGAGTGACATCTCCTGCCAAGCCTATCGTGATGTGGTGCGTGGTCATGAGCAATTTGTGCCTTACTTCCGCTCCACCACCCCTGAGCTTGAATTAGGCAAACTACCACTGGGATCGCGCCCTTCCAAACGCAATCCCGATGGCGGTGTCGAGAGCTTGCGCGCGATTCCTTGGATTTTCGCCTGGAGTCAAAATCGTCTATTGCTGCCGGCTTGGCTAGGCGCTGGACAAGCGATCGATCACGCCATTGCAAAAGGCCATAAAGCCCAGCTAGAAGAAATGTGCCGCGAATGGCCGTTTTTCTCCACCCGTCTCGGGATGCTGGAAATGGTGTTTACCAAAACCAACCTAGACATTGCCAAGTACTATGATCAGCGCTTGGTCGATGAAAGCCTCTGGCCGCTAGGTGAATCCTTGCGTGAGCAATTACGCCAAGATATTCAGGTGGTGCTGGCGGTGGAAAACAGCGATAACCTGATGGAGCAAAACCCGTGGGGGGCTGAAGCGATTCGCTTACGTAATATTTATGTCGAGCCGCTCAACATGCTGCAAGCCGAACTGTTATACCGCACGCGTCAGCAAGAGGATCCGGACCAATCACTCGACGATGCCTTGATGATTTCCATCGCGGGGATTGCCGCCGGCCTACGTAATACCGGTTAAATCACCGAGCACCAAGCCGTACCTCAGGGTACGGCTTTTTTGTTTCCGTATCGATTTGTCGTGTCACGGCAACCGCTGCTCGTTTTTTTTAGCTAAAGCGTCAGCGAATGCTTGCTGTTGCATTGATAATATTATTACTATTGAAGATCGCACTGACGCGACCCAACAACGCAAAGGAATTGCCATGAAAGACGAAACCCTCTCGATTCATCACGGCTACCAGACCGACCCCACCACCAAATCGGTGGCGACACCTATCTATCAAACCGTCGCTTACGAGTTTGATAATGCCCAACACGGCGCTGATCTATTTAACCTCGATGTGCCAGGCAATATCTACTCACGGATCATGAACCCGACCAACGACGTGTTGGAACAACGGGTGGCGGCATTAGAGGGGGGGATCGCAGGGCTTTGCGTCAGTGCCGGTGCAGCCGCCATCACCTATGCGATTCAAACACTTGCCAAGGCCGGTGATAACATCGTCGCCACGCCACAGCTTTATGGTGGCACCTATACCTTGTTTGCCCACATGCTTCCCGAGCAAGGCATCGAGGTGCGTTTTGCCGCGAGTGACGACGCCAGTGCGATTGAGGCGCTGATCGATGACAACACCAAAGCGGTCTATTGCGAGTCGATTGGCAACCCTGCTGGCAATATCGCGGATATACCGGGTTTTGCCAAAATCGCACACGCGCATGGTGTCCCTTTGGTGGTCGACAATACCGTGGCTACGCCCGTTTTGTGTAAACCCATTGAGCATGGCGCCGATATCGTGGTGCACTCGCTGACTAAATACATTGGCGGCCATGGCACCACCCTTGGCGGCATGATTGTCGATGGCGGTACCTTTGACTGGGTGGCCCATCAAGCCCGCTTCCCGCAATTCTCACAACCGGAACCGGCCTATCATGGCGTGGTTTACAGTGAGACCTTTGGTCCTGCGGCGTTTATTGCCCGCGCACGTACGGTACCGCTGCGTAACAGTGGCGCAGCCCTCTCGCCGATGAATGCTTTTATGTTGATGCAAGGCTTAGAAACCTTAAGTCTGCGGATGGAGCGCCACTGCGAAAACGCCAAAGCCGTGGCCGATTACCTTGCCCATCATCCCGCCGTCGCGTGGGTGAACTATGCGGGTCAATCCGCTCACCCACATTATACCCGCGCCCAGTCACTGATACGCGGCGGGCTGCCCGCGTCATTGCTGTCATTCGGCTTAAAGGGCGGCTTTGATGAAGGGGTGAAATTTTATGATGCGCTTAATCTGTTCAAACGTTTAGTGAATATCGGTGATGCTAAATCGCTGGCTTGTCACCCCGCCTCGACGACCCACCGCCAACTGAATGAGCAAGAACAAGCCAAAGCCGGGGTAACGCCAGAGATGATCCGTCTTTGTGTCGGCATTGAGCATATCGATGACATCATTGCCGACTTGGAACAAGCCTTGGCGACGGTGAAATAGCCCAAAGAAGGCTAGCCGCCGCCAGGAAACAATCGTTGTACAAACAAAACTGTGGATATAAGAGATGTCACTCCCCCATGTAATACTGACAGTGCTAAGCAACTGCGAGGCCACGGGTTATGATATTACCAAGGCGTTTTCCACCACCATCAGCAATGTGTGGAAAGCCAGCCATCAACAGGTATATCGTGAACTCAATAAGCTCGCCGATCGAGGTGCTGTCACCTACCGCCTGGAGCCGCAAGTCGGTAAACCCGATAGGAAGGTCTACGCCATCACACCTGTCGGCACTGAGATGCTTGAGGCGTGGTTTATTCAAACACCCAAGTTAGCCCCACCACGTGACGAGTATGTCGCCAGACTACTCAGTTGTGATGTACTCGACCCAGCTCCCATGCTGGATCATGTGAATAACTTGATTGCCGAGTCTCAGCAGCTGCTTAATCACTATACGCTACTGGAACAGCGTGAATATGGCCAAGTCACTCTGCTCACGTCACAACAACGTTTAATGCGCCTCGCACTGCGACGCAGCATCCATCAACGTCGTGCATGGATGGCATGGGCGCAGGAAGTGCGCGACGAGCTCACTATGCTCGCCGCCAGTGCTTAATCACTACAACAAACACAACACGCAACCTAATACGCCCCGACATAACCGGGGCGTATTTTTTTAAGGCGTGACCGTAAGCGGGCGAACCCCTAAGGTATGGCACAGGGCATACGTCAATTCCGCACGGTTGAGGGTATAAAAGTGAAAATCTTTCACGCCTTCACGGCTTAGCACTCGCACCATATCAAGCGCAATAGAGGCGCCAACCATCTGACGCGTGACAGGATCATCCTCCAGCCCTTGATACTGTTTGTGCATCCACTGCGGCACACGCACATTGGTCATCTTGGCAAAGCGCGACGCCTGCTTAAAGTTAGAGACGGGCAAAATCCCTGGGACAATTTCCACATCAATCCCGGCGGCAACACAGCGATCACGAAAACGTAGATAACTTTCGACATCGAAGAAAAACTGCGTAATCGCCCGGCTAGCACCAGCATCCACTTTGCGCTTGAGGTTAATCAAATCCGCCTGCGCGCTTTTCGCTTCTGGGTGCACCTCAGGGTAAGCGGCAACCGAGATATCAAAGTCATGCTCTTCTTTGAGCAAACGGACTAAATCGACCGCGTACATATCCGGCTTCTTCTCCGGCGATGGCAAGTCGCCACGCAACGCCACAATGTCACGAATGCCATTTTGCCAATAATCACGGGCAATATGACGGAGCTCATCTTCAGTGGCATCAATGCAGGTTAGATGGGGCGCCGCCGCGATACCAGTCTGGTCATGAATGCTTTTCACGATGTCATGGGTGCGATCACGCTCCCCGGAGTTGGCGCCATAGGTCACCGACATAAATTTAGGTTTGAGTGCTTTTAAGCGATGTACTGAGTTCCAGAGGGTTTCTTCCATACTTGGGGTGCTGGGAGGAAAAAACTCAAATGAGACGTTAATATCGCCATCTAAGTCAGCAATGTTCTGATTGAGTGCATCAATGTGGCCTGCGTGTGTGTAGCTCATATCCTCTCCCTGACACCGAACGACGCTGTTCAGTCTGCTTGTTTCTGCTCTGCTTTTGATTTATACGTTTAGACGTCCATATGTCTAAAGATTGTCGTGATTCGGCTAAAATGTCAACGATGCAAGCCATGAAAAAAACTCATGGTGTTATGAAGATAGACGACACAGCCATCAATGCACACCTCACAACGCGGGTAACGGCACAAAAAAAGCTGCCTACGCAGCGCGCAGACAGCTTGATCACGGTTATCCATTAGCGGGTTAGTGAAGGCGACTTATCAAGCGATTTAAATCGGATTGAATGGCGCCTGCGGTGACATCACGTCCCGCCCCTGGCCCACGAATGACCAAAGGATTCTCGCGATACCATTGGCTTTCAATCGCAAACACATTGTCACACGGTAATAGATGCGCAAGTGGATGCTCGCTGGGTAGGGTTTCTAGGCTCACATGGGCGTGACCGTTAACTTCCAAGCGCGCCACATAACGTAGCACTGACCGATTTTTATGCGCTTTGTCTAATCGCTCTTGTAGCGGTTCATCCATTTGGTGTGCATTATCAAGAAAGGCATCCAAAGACAGATCAGCCAGTGACTTAGGCACCAAGGACTCAACCTTTACCTGCTCAGGCTCGAGGGACATGCCCGCTTCACGTGCCAAAATCACCAATTTACGCACCACGTCAGCCCCAGAAAGATCATCCCGTGGGTCAGGCTCGGTTAGGCCTTGCTGCCAAGCCTGCTCAAGCAGGACGCTAAAGGGGACCTCACCACTGAATTGCAAAAACAGCCATGACAAGGTGCCAGAAAAGATCCCAGACAGTGCAACAATCGTGTCACCACTTTCACGCAGATCTTGCACCGCGTAGTTAATCGGTAACCCGGCGCCCACGGTCGCATTGTAGAGCCAATGGCGCCCGGTTTTGCTAAACGCCTGCTGAATCGCGTGGTACTGCTCGGCGGGTGCGGCGCCCGCCTCTTTGTTGGCGGAGATTAAGTGAAAGCCATGCTCGGCAAGTCGCGGATACAAGTACGCTAATGACTCACTGGCGGTGACATCCAACAAAATCACATCGTCATACGGGTGATTCAGTAGACGGGTGAGCCACTCGTCATCAAAATAAGGCTCGCAACGCTCGTCAAACCCATCCAACACACGCGTGGCATCAATACCGGCAAAATCAAGCCATTGGTTGCGACTGTCCACCACTGAAATCAGTGAGACTTCCTTACCATGACGCTTTTCCAAGTGTGCTTTTTGTTCGGCAAAAAGGCTTAGCCAACGGGTACCAATATTGCCTTTGCCCACCAACACCAAGCCGATACGGCGCTGAGCTTGAAACAAGGCATCATGCAAACTGGCAACCAGTGCCTGAGTGTGGACGTGGCGTAGGATAGCAACCAGGCTCAGCCCAGAGGCCGACTCACTGATAAATTCCACCGGCTGTGATTTGAGTTGCTGATAGAAGCCATGGCAGTGTACGGGGTTGTTCACCACGCCTGCCCCAACCGCCGCCACCATGGTAAAGCCTTCACGCAGTTTGAGTTCAGCTGGGAGGCCGGCGTCTTGAATTTGCGCCATTACCAATGCCACGACTTCCGTGGTAAACGCTAACAAAATACGGTACTGGTCGTCTTGGTAATCCGTTGCTAATGGCTGTACTTTTAGCTGTGACAAAATCCGGCTGAGCTCTTGTTTTATCGCTTGAAAATCTTGTCCTCGCGCGACATCAAACTGGAGCAAGCTCACCTCATCCAACGCCGTAATGATTTTTGCCCCGCGCCCCGTGGCTAACACGCGTTCAATACGTGTTGATCCGCTATCCGGCGCTTGGGTGCAGCGCAACGTCAGGTCGGTCGCACTTTGCGCCACCGGCTGTAAGGTTCGGCTATGCAGCACGGGAGCCGCGAGTCGCGCCAGTTCTCCCGCCTCGTCAAGACGAATTAAAGGCAGCAAACAGGCATTATCAACATGGCGTGGGTCCGCGCTATAGACCCCGGCGACATCACTCCAAATGGTCACACGGCTCACGCCTGCAAGCGCACCCAAGACAGTGGCCGAGTAATCGGAGCCATTGCGCCCTAACAGCACCGTTTCTCCCGCTTGATTTTGTGCCATAAAGCCGGTGATCACCACATGCGTATCGCCATGCTGTGAAAGCTGATTTTGCAATAAAGGCCAAGACGCCCCGCGATCCACTTCCGGCTGAGCGGCGCGCTCGGCGCGCAAACATTGGCGTGAGTCTAACATCACCGCGGCACGTCGATGCTGCTTCAATAACTGGGCCAACAGACGCGCCGACCAGACCTCTCCAAAACCTTGCACGTACGCTTTGTCGCTCTCGTTCACGCCCTGATCGCCCAACGACGCAATGGTTGCGATATCGGCATAAAGCGCATCCACCAGCTGCTGCTTGGGTTCACCATCAATCAAGTTCTCAATCAAGTCTTGCTGAAAGGCGCGCACCACTTGCAAGGTCTCATGCGCCACTCGCCCATCCTTGTCTAACTGTGCTAACCACATGATCAGCTGGTTAGTGGTTTTTCCTGCCGCGGACACCACGATTAAGTCTTGCTGGCTCGCATGCGCGGTCAATACATCGACCACGCGACGATAGCAATCAGGGCTCGCAAGGCTACTGCCACCAAACTTGTGCAATTGGCGTGGTGACTCGGGGGACGTTTCCGTCGGTTGCGCATGCATGGCAAGGTCTCTCTTAATGTCTATCGATCTCGGTAAAGCGGCGCGCACTGAAGCGCAGCCTCTATGGGGTGTCACCCTCTAAACGGGCAAAGGCGTTCGCCAAATCAGCAACCAAATCTTGCGCATCTTCTAATCCAATGGAAAAACGCAACAAGGTCGGTGCGATGCCCGCCTCCGCTTGCGCGGCGTCACTCATGGCTCTGTGTGTCATCGAACCAGGATGCGTCACTAAGCTTTCTACCCCCCCGAGAGACTCGGCGAGGGCAAATAACGTGAGGCCATCAATAAATCGCGCCACACCGGCTTGGTCTGTATCCAATTCTAAGCTCAGCATGCTACCAAACCCCGCTTGCTGGCGCGCAGCAATTTGGTGGCCAGGGTGAGAGGCCAACCCGGGGTAGTAGATTTTCCGCACTGCCGACACCGTTTGCAGGTAACTGAGTACCGCTTCAGTGTTGTGTTGGTGTTGTTTAACGCGTGCACCCAATGTGCGCAACCCTCGCAGTGTCATATAACTGTCAAATGCATTGCCCGTCGCCCCTAAGCAATTTCCCCACCAAGCCAATGTCGCGGCAAGTTCACTGGTCGCGGCGATCACCGCGCCACCGACAATATCAGAATGGCCATTAATAAATTTGGTGGTCGAATGCACCACCATATCCGCGCCCAGCGCAAAAGGCGTTTGCAAAGCTGGCGATAAAAACGTGTTGTCGACCACCACCCAAGCCCCCACTTGATGGGCTTTTTGGCATATTTCTGCGATATCGACCACGCGTAAGAGTGGATTGGATGGGGTTTCCACCAGCACGAGCTTGGGCTGTTTGGCCAATGCCTGGTCCAACGCATCATGGTCCGATTGATCGACAAAACTTACCTGCCAGATCCCTTGTTTGGCACGCGATTCGAGCAAGCGATAGGTGCCGCCATAACAATCATGTGGGGCGACAATATGCTCGCCAGCCTCCAACAGAGATAGCACCAAGTTTATCGCCGACATCCCGCAGTTGGTCACCACCGCACCTGCGCCCCCTTCTAAGTCAGTCAGCGCTTGTTCGAGCTGCGCACGCGTTGGGTTGCCGCCTCGCGCGTAGTCGTAAGTAGGCACATCACCCAGTGCCGGGAAACGGTAATTGGTCGATAAGTACAGGGGAGGCACCACCGCATGGTGCTGGGTGTCAGTCCCAATCCCGGTCCGAACGGCGATAGTGTCGGTTTTTTTCTCAGTCATGATCTATCCTTGCTAGTCTGGTTTGCGCATCGTGGGCGTGATCCAGGTTTCATACTGCCACCTTACCCTGCGCTTTTTGGGACGTCAACACTTCTAGACGTCTATACTCCTTTGCATGTGGCGGTTAATATAGCTAAAATCTCCGCAGCATCATTCTGGGTATTCCATAATCAAGATAGGTGAGACATGGCGCAGTGGAACGGCGACTACATTAATCCGTATGCCGAACATGGTAAAAAGAAAGAGCAGGTAAAGAAGATCACCGTCTCTATCCCATTAAAAGTACTAAAAATTCTTACCGACGAGCGTACTCGTCGTCAGGTGCAAAACCTCCGTCATGCGACCAACAGTGAGTTGTTGTGTGAGGCATTTCTTCATGCCTACACCGGCCAACCACTACCAACCGATGACGATATCCGTAAGGATAAACCCGACAGCATTCCCGCTGAAGCACGTCGGATCATGGAAGAGCTTGGTATCGAGTTCGACGATAGCGAATACTAAAAAAACCCGCCGATTGGCGGGTTTTCTGTAATGATAGGTGCTCAGCACAGCCTTTTCGGGCTCTATTCCACCGCGCTTTTCCTCACGCTCAAGCATTACGCCTTGTCGAGCATATAGTTTTCTGGCATCTCGATACGAGCCACGCCGGTTTCCACGGCGGCCAGCGCTACCGCGCGGGCAACCTTAGGTAATAAACGCGCGTCCATTGGCTTGGGAATAATGTAATCTGGGCCAAAGCTTAGCGAAGACAAACCGGCGGCGTCTAATACCGTTTGTGGGACAGGCTCTTTGGCTAGGCTGCGAATGGCCTCTACCGCTGCCAACTTCATCGCATCGTTAATTTCACTGGCACGTACATCCAATGCGCCACGGAAAATAAACGGGAAGCAGAGCACGTTATTGACCTGATTCGGGTAATCCGAACGCCCGGTTCCCATGATCAGATCATCGCGCACTTGATGCGCCACATCCGGATGAATTTCAGGATCTGGGTTCGAGCAGGCAAATACCACGGGTTTATCTGCCATCAGCTTCAAGGCGTCGGGTGAAAGCAAGTCTGGACCGGAGACGCCAACGAACATATCCGCGCCCTCAATCACATCTTCGAGGGTACGCTTATCCGTGTTATTGGCAAACAGCTGCTTATATTTGTTGATGTCGTCACGACGCGTATGGATCACGCCTTTACGATCCAACATATAGATTTTTTCCCGCTGAGCGCCACATTTTATTAATAGCTCCATACAGGCAACAGCCGCTGCGCCTGCGCCCATGCACACCACCGTCGCCTCGCGGATATCTTTGCCTTGCAGCTCAAGCGCGTTAAGCATGCCGGCAGCGGTGACGATGGCAGTGCCGTGTTGATCATCATGAAATACAGGCACTTCGCAACGTGCAATTAATTGTTTTTCAATCTCAAAACAATCTGGGGCTTTGATATCTTCGAGATTGATACCGCCAAAGGTATCCGCGATGTTCGCCACGGTATCCACGAATTCATCGATAGTACGGTGTTTGACTTCAATGTCGATCGAGTCCAATCCAGCAAAACGCTTGAACAATAAAGCTTTACCTTCCATGACAGGCTTAGAAGCCATGGGGCCTAAATTTCCTAGCCCCAAAATCGCGGTGCCGTTTGAGACCACCGCCACCATGTTGCCTTTACCCGTATAGCGGTAAACCGCATCCGCATCTTGCGCTATCTCACGCACAGGCTCAGCAACGCCAGGACTGTACGCCAACGCGAGATCCGCGGCCGAGTCGGCAGGTTTGCTCAATTCAACAGAAATTTTTCCGGGAGTAGGGTATGCATGATAATCCAGCGCTTGCTGGCGTTTATCGTCCGACATCTAGTGTTCCTAATTATTATCGTGAAGGGGAAACTAATATCGACAGGGAAGCGTCACCGATATTAGTCAGACACTCTACAAACCACACAGGGAAGGTTTGTATAATAAAAAAGATGGTAACGCAGGGAGCAAACGTCCACCAGTACTAACAGCACATTCGCGATGATGCTCGGACCTGTTGTCCGATGACAGGGACGATACGATCAAAAAAGGGACGCTGATGCGTCCCTTCTCTGTATTCGGTCAATAGCGGCTTATTTTTTGCTGCTAAGGGCACCGAAACGCTTCTTAAAGCGGTCAACACGGCCACCGGTATCAAGGATACGCTGCTTACCAGTGTAGAATGGGTGACACTTGTCACACACGTCTAGGTAAATGTCTTTGCCTAGGGTTGTGCTGAACGCGAATTCGTTACCGCAAGAGCATTTTGCTGTGACGGCTTTGTACTCTGGATGGATACCAGCTTTCATAGGGATAACCTCATCTTAAAGGCCGTGTCGCTCTCCCGATCCTAAGCCGGGCACCACACGTCGTTAACAAACATTTTCTAAGGCGCGCAATTCTAATCAAGCGCCCTCTTTTTCGCAACTTTTTTGTGCAATCCGCGTGTCTCTTACGGTGCAACAAGGCTTTGCCAACGTGTGGCTAACCGTTACACTGACATTCCTTCTGGCCAATAAGATGTTGTGATGGAACAGTTTGCTCAGGTGGCTTTGCCTGTCCCTTTGCCGAAAACCTTTGATTACCGTATTGCAGACGATCAGCATCCGATCATCGGAGGGCGCGTCAAGGTGCCGTTTGGACGCCAGCATAAAGTTGGCATCGTTACCGGCTTGTCGCCAACGGCCAGTGTGGAAGCCAGCCAACTCAAAGCGATTGATACCGTACTCGACACGCAGCCGGTTTGGACCCCCGCGGTATACAATCTCCTGCAATGGGCGAGCCGTTTTTACCATCATCCGCTAGGAGATGCGATGGGGGCGGTGATGCCAACCTCGCTGCGTAAAGGACGCCCTGCGACATTGCAGCAACAAAAATGGTGGCAAATCACCGAGTCAGGACAAAACCAACCTCTATCAGGTCTGAGCCGCGCCCCCAAACAAGCCCGAGTGTTGCAGCTTCTCACGCACGGTCCAGCCACTCAAGCCGACTTGATGGAACAAGACATCGGCACGCCGGTGCTAAAAACGGTGGCAGAAAAAGGCTGGATCGCGCCCTACTCGCCCCCTTCTCAGGCCAATGCTTGGGTAAAAAACTTTGCGGTGACCGAAGAAAAACCGACGTTAAACCACGAGCAAGCGATGGCGGTTGCCACCCTCAATGCTGGCGATGGTTTTGCCTGCGCGCTATTAGAGGGGATCACTGGCTCAGGCAAAACCGAGGTGTATCTCAATGTGCTTGAGCCGGTGCTCGCACGTGGCCAGCAAGCGCTCATCTTGGTGCCAGAAATTGGCCTGACACCACAAACCATTCGCCGTTTTGAGCGCCGCTTTGCTGTTCCTGTGACCGTGATGCATTCAGGGCTCAGCGATACCGACCGTCTCAACGCCTGGCTGGCCGCACGGGAGAATCAAGCCGCGATAGTGATTGGTACACGCTCAGCGCTTTTTACCCCCATGGCAAAGCTTGGCATCATCATTATCGATGAGGAGCACGACCCTTCCTATAAGCAGCAAGATAGCTTTCGCTATCACGCCCGCGATCTGGCTGTCATGCGGGGGCATGAAGAACAAGTGCCGGTGATCTTGGGCTCGGCAACGCCATCACTGGAGAGCTTACACAACGCCAAAACCGGCAAATACCAGTACCTTAAGCTCACGCAACGTCCTGGTAACGCGGTCACCGCCCGGCAAGGGGTGCTCGATATCAAAGGCCATCACCTCGAAGCTGGCTTGTCGGCGCCGCTGATTGCTGAAATGCGTCAGCACCTGCAACAAGGTAACCAGGTGATGCTGTTTTTAAATCGCCGCGGTTATGCGCCCGCGATGATGTGTCACGAATGCGGCTGGCTAGCGAACTGCCAACGCTGTGATGCCTACTATACCCTTCATCAACAACACCAAGAGTTGCGTTGTCATCACTGTGGCCACCAAAAACGTGTGCCTCCCCAATGTGGCGACTGTGGTTCTACCCAGCTTATTAGTGTCGGTGTCGGTACCGAGCAACTCGAATCCCAGCTTGGTACCTTGTTTCCCGAATACAATACCGTTCGCATTGATCGCGATAATACCCGGCGAAAAGGGAGCCTTGAAGGTTACTTGGCCGACATTGAAAAGGGTGAGTATCAAATTCTATTGGGCACACAAATGCTCGCCAAAGGCCATCACTTTCCTAACGTCACCCTGGTCGCCTTAGTCGATGTTGACGGGGCTCTATTCAGTAATGACTTTCGTGCCCCTGAGCGTTTGGCCCAATTGATGGTGCAAGTCGCCGGGCGAGCGGGCCGCGCCAGTAAGCCGGGTACCGTGTTATTACAAACCCACCATCCAGAGCACACCCTGATCCAATCTTTAGTGCATAAAGGTTATCAAGCCTTTGCCGAATCTGCGTTAAATGAACGGCGTCAGGCGTGGCTGCCGCCTTACACGTTTCTTAGTCTCTTTCGCGCCGACGGGCATGAAGAAAACAGTGTCCAGCAGTTTTTACAACAGGTGCGTCAAACGCTGGCTACCTCACCGATTCAACAGGATGAATGCCATATTATGGGGCCTATGCCCGCCGCCATGGCGAAACGCGCGGGTCGCTATCGGTGGCAACTCCTCATTCAAGCGCCCAGCCGAAAAATCATGCAGCAATGGCTCCAAGTGGCGCTCCCGGCCATCCAACAGCTCCCTCTGTCGCGTAAAGTGAGGTGGTCATTAGATGTCGAGCCGCAAGACCTTTCTTAACATTCCCTTGCAGTAAAGCGACAGCAATCACACTTTCATTGCAATAAGTGTTAGCTTGTCCGTGTTTAAATCGGACAAGGCTAGGTAGAATAAGGCCGCAATTGGCTAAGAGAACAGGTCAGACGAGCTAATAACTGTCTGATCTCACAATACAGATAACAAGAGGACTGTCATTATGGCGACAATGAAGGACGTTGCCCACATTGCCGGTGTATCCACAGCAACCGTCTCTCGCGCGCTGATGAACCCTGAGAAGGTCTCGGCCACAACCCGTAAAAAGGTTGAGCAAGCGGTCGTAGAAGCTGGCTATTCCCCTAACTCACTTGCACGTAACCTACGCCGCAACGAGTCCAAAACCATCGTCGCGATTGTCCCAGACATCTGCGATCCTTACTTTAGTGAGATCATCCGCGGGATCGAAGAAGCGGCGATGGAGCACGGTTACCTGGTTTTGCTCGGAGATAGTGCCCAACAACACCACCGCGAAAACTCATTCGTCAACTTGGTTTTTACCAAACAGGCAGATGGCATGCTCCTACTGGGCTCCGATGTCCCCTTTGATGTCAGTAAGCCCGAGCAGAAAAATCTCCCTCCGCTTGTGATGGCATGTGAGTATGCCCCGGATCTTGAATTGCCGACGGTGCATATCGACAACCTGACTGCCGCTTTTGAGGCGGTCAATTACCTCACCCAAGTCGGCCACACCCGTATTGCCAATATTACTGGGGTGCCGGAAACCGCACTGACGCAATTCCGCTCACAAGGCTATCAGCAGGCCCTGCAGCGCGCGGGGATTACAGTCAACCCAGCCTACAGCGTGGTGGGAGATTTCAGTTTTGCCTCTGGAGCGCGGGCAATGACAAATCTATTGTCCCTCCCTGAGCCTCCCACCGCGGTATTCTGTCATTGTGATGTGATGGCCGTCGGTGCCATGCAACAAGCAAAGCGCCTAGGCATGCGCGTGCCGCAAGATATTTCGATTGTAGGATTTGATGACATCCAATTCGCCGAATATTGCGATCCTCCTCTGACTACTGTCTCCCAACCTCGCTACGACATTGGTCGTCAGGCGATGTTAATGCTGCTCAACACCTTGCAAGGGCGTGAAGTGAATGCAGGATCACGACTTTTAGATGCCAAGTTAGTGATCCGTGAGAGCGTTGCCCCACCGTCTCGGTAGTAAGACTGGTCAGCACGAGTCGAAGCCAGTAACATGAGCGCTTTACTGGCTTTTTGAAATTGAATATTTGCTGTGGCAACTCGTGACTACGTAAAACGTGGTAAAGCACCACGTAAAAAAAATACCCGCCGCCAACCACCTAAAGCGCGTGCTCGTTTCCCATTAAAATGGGCGTTGCTTGCTGTCTGTTTGGTTGGCGCGTTTGGTTATGGCCTGTACCTATTAAGCAATACCGACGCACCCGCGCCTAAACCGGCAACAGACACACAGCCTCAGCCTTCCACGCAGAGCAAGAAGGCACATCTGCCTAAAAAGCCTGAAGAAAAATGGAGTTACATCGAAGAGCTGGAGAGTAAAGAGGTGGAAGTGAAGGCCAAAGCATTGCCGCAATCCACGCGTCCTTACCTGATGCAATGCGGTGCGTACCGCAGTCAAGAGCAGGCAAATGAACGTAAAGCGATCATCGCTTTTCAAGGGCTAGAAAGCCAAATCAAGATAAGCCAAGGAGAAAAAGGCACCTGGTACCGGGTGGTATTAGGTCCTTACCCACGCAAGCGTCAAGCAGAGCGTGACCGTAATATGCTCCGCCGCGCCGGGGTTGAGCCTTGTGCTATTTGGTACTGGGAATAACAGCGCCACATTTTATCGGCTGGGCCAAGTCTATTCCTTGCCCAGCCTTGATTGAAATCCTTCCTTCTCCCCTTGAAAAGTGAGCGGCAAAGCCCAACCTCTTACATTAATCACCCACCTGGTGTACCAGACACAAAGAAAGAGGTTCCCGTGACTACAATCGTTTCCGTTCGTCGCGAAGGTAAAGTGGTTATTGCTGGCGATGGCCAAGTGTCACTCGGCAATACCGTGATGAAAGGCAATGCCCGAAAAGTCCGTCGTTTGTATAACGGCCAAGTTCTCGCCGGATTTGCTGGCGGCACTGCTGATGCCTTCACCTTATTTGAGCGCTTCGAGCGCAAGCTTGAATTACACCAAGGGCACCTAACCAAAGCGGCCGTTGAACTGGCTAAAGAATGGCGTACTGATCGCGCGCTACGTCGATTAGAGGCCCTACTGGCGGTCGCTGATGAAACCGCCTCATTGATCATTACCGGTAACGGCGATGTGGTTGAACCAGAGCGCGACTTGATCGCCATTGGCTCTGGCGGCAACTATGCCCAAGCCGCCGCCGTTGCTATGCTTGAAAACACGGCGTTAGATGCCCGCGAGATCGCAGAGAAAGCGCTAACCATCGCCGGTGATATATGTGTGTTTACTAACCAGCAGCACACCGTTGAAGAACTCGAGAGTAAGAAACAGGATTAGTGATGTCTGAAATGACTCCACGCGAAATCGTGCATGAGCTTGACCGTCACATTATCGGTCAAGACAATGCCAAACGTGCGGTGGCGATCGCACTGCGAAACCGCTGGCGCCGAATGCAGCTTGCCGAAGAGCTGCGTGCGGAAGTCACCCCGAAAAACATCTTGATGATTGGTCCAACCGGTGTGGGTAAAACGGAGATCGCTCGCCGGTTAGCACGCCTTGCCAACGCGCCTTTTATCAAGGTGGAAGCTACCAAGTTCACCGAAGTGGGTTATGTTGGGAAAGAGGTGGAAACCATTATTCGCGACCTGGCGGATGTGGCGATGAGCATGACCCAGCAGCAAGCGATGGAAAAGGTAAAATTCCGCGCTGAAGAACAAGCTGAAGATCGTATCCTCGATATCTTGCTGCCACCAGCACGCGACGCATGGGGCCAAAATGAGGCCAGCCAAGAGGACTCTTCAACACGGCAAAGCTTCCGTAAAAAATTACGCGAAGGCCAGCTTGATGATAAAGAAGTGGAAGTCGATGTCGCCGCCCCACAAATGGGAGTGGAAATCATGTCGCCACCAGGCATGGAAGAGATGACCAACCAGCTTCAAAGCATGTTCCAAAACCTCGGTGGCAACAGCACCAAAAAGCGTAAGATGAAAATCAAAGACGCCATGAAAGCGCTGACCGAGGAAGAAGCCGCCAAGCTGGTTAACCAAGAAGAAATTAAAGAGCAAGCCATCCACATGGTGGAGAATAACGGCATCGTTTTCGTGGATGAAATCGATAAGATCTGTAAGTCAGGTAACACCAGTGGTGGCGAGGTGTCTCGCGAAGGGGTGCAACGCGATCTCTTGCCATTGGTTGAAGGCAGCACAGTGTCCACCAAACACGGTATGATCAAAACCGATCATATTCTGTTTATCGCCTCAGGCGCTTTCCAAGTATCACGTCCGTCTGATCTGATCCCGGAATTGCAAGGGCGCTTGCCCATCCGTGTTGAGCTTGAAGCGCTATCCACCGATGACTTTAAGCGGATCCTCACCGAGCCAAATGCGTCGCTCACTCAGCAATATACCGCACTGCTAAAAACCGAAGAGATTGATCTGGCGTTTGAGGAAAGTGGTATTGATGAGCTGGCCTCTGCCGCGTGGCGGGTGAACGAGAAAACCGAAAACATCGGCGCCCGTCGCCTGCATACCTTGATGGAACGCTTGATGGAAGAGGTCTCATACGACGCCAGCGAACGCGCCGGTCAAAGTGTCACCGTTGATGCGGATTATGTCCGCCGCCACCTCGAAGAGCTGGTTGATGACGAAGACTTGAGTCGCTTCATCCTCTAAACGAGCTCGAGACCGCAACACTAGGGCAGCAAACGCTGCCCTTTTTTGCATCAAAATTTGAGCTAGCGCAACAGCAAGTCGGATTTCAGCCGACAATGGGTTACTCCTCCCCTGGCTTGCGCAATAATGGTGACATCGTTTTTTCGTCTTGAGGATCGCTATGCGGCCTTCTACTCTCGCGATATGGCTGGATGCGGCGCGACCTAAAACGCTACCGCTGGCCGTTACCTCGATTTTGTCCGGCAGTGCGGTCGCTGCCTCGCAAGGGAGCCTGTCATGGTCAATCAGCTTGATGGCGCTCGTCACTGCCCTATTGCTGCAGATCCTGTCTAACCTCGCGAATGACTATGGTGATGCGATAAAAGGCACGGATAACGCGACGCGTATCGGTCCCATGCGCGCGATCCAATCCGGCCACGTCAGCCTGACCACCATGCGCCGCGCGCTCATACTTAATATTGGTTTAACCCTACTCAGTGGTGGGTCACTGATTGCGATTGCCTGCCAACAGCCGACTGACATTATTAGTTTCTTGCTGCTCGGTGTGATGGCGATTGTCGCGGCCATTACCTACACCGTGGGCAACAAGCCGTATGGCTATCGCGGTTTAGGAGATGTGTCGGTGCTGATCTTCTTTGGTTGGCTCGGGGTGGCAGGCACTTATTATTTGCAGGTCGGCCACATTGATTCCTTGGTCATTTTACCCGCGACGGCTTGTGGCTTATTAGCGGTCGGCGTTCTCAATATCAATAACTTACGAGATATTGATAACGATCGCGCGTGTGGTAAGCATACCTTAGTGGTGCGTTTAGGCCCGGAGCGCGGACGTCAGTATCATGTGATTTTACTGGCCGGGGCGGTTGCGTGTTATTCCTTATTTGCCGCCCTCACCTTGCAAGCCTGGTTGGGTTGGTTGTTCCTTGCCAGTGTGCCCTTACTGGTGCGCCATGGGCGTGACGTTTACCAAGCCACCAATGCCAACGCCCTGCGTCCCATGATGGGAGCCATGGTGCGTTGTGCACTGATCACCAATGGCCTGTTTATGACGGGTATGCTGTTAGTCTAATCAGGCCACAGATTGTCCGCTTTAACATTGCAAACCCTTATGGGCTCGTTATACTTGGACTTGCCATGTTGGCAACACTAGCTTGCCAGCCTTTTTCTGCCTCAACAAGAAGTTAGACTATGGAATATAATACCTCGGAACTATGCGACATGTACCCCGAACACGTGGATGTCGTGGAGCCAATGTTTAGCTCTTATGGGGGCCGCAGCTCGTTTGGTGGCCAAATTACCACAGTAAAATGCTTTGAGGACAATGGGTTAATTCGTGAAATGGCCGAACAAGACGGCGAGCAGCGAATTATGCTGATTGATGGCGGCGGTTCGTTACGTCGCGCCCTTATTGACGGCGAGATTGCGCAGCTTGCCGCTGACAACGACTGGGCTGGCATGATTGTTTATGGGTGTGTCCGTGATGTCGATACCATTGATGAAATCGATATCGGCATTCAAGCACTGGCTTCAATTCCTGTGGGGGCTGACGAGCAAGGTGTCGGTGAAACGGACGTGCCAGTGAACTTTGGCGGCGTTACCTTCTTGCCTGATGATCATGTCTATGCCGACACCACCGGCGTGATCCTTTCACCTGATGCGCTGACCATGGCAGACGCGGACATCGATGAGGCGGAAGACGACGACTGACTCGTCGCCTGACACCGAATAGCAAAACAGAGCCAATTGGCTCTGTTTTTGTTTATTCGACGTTCTCAATCTTACCTAACAAGCTCCGGATGCGATCTTGCCATGCTTGCTGCTCGTCGCGCAGTTTGGCGTTTTCCTGCTCAAGCTGCTCACGGCGCTCTTTTTCCGCGACGGCATCTTGCTCGAGTGACCCGTTCTTTTCTTTGAGCTCTTCGATTTCCATTTGTAGCAGCGAAATGGTATCCACCGCCATTTGTACTTTAGCTTCGAGTTGTTCTAATACTTCCAATGACATCAAGGCCACCTTATTTCTGACGATTGATCCCGTTACTGCCTAATGCGCAGCAACCCGTGCAACTGAACGTGCACCCCGGCTTTATTGTACTCAGGTGATACCAGACTGCCACTGTTCTCGCTACCTGCCCGCGTACAAGTGCGCAAAAATGCAGCGCCTTTTGTCATCACCGTTTCAGATTCGGCAAAAACACCCGACCTGACCCAACGCAAACGTTTTCCCTTTCTGGTAGACTTGCGCGCAAATTGGGCTAAGGCCTGTCTTAATGTGGCTGACATTTCCGGAGTACTGATGAAACGTGATCTCGCATTGGCTTTCTCGCGTGTGACCGAAGGCGCAGCATTGGCTGGGTACAAATGGCTGGGACGAGGAGACAAGAACGCGGCCGATGGCGCGGCTGTTGAAGTAATGCGCACCTTACTTAACCTCACCGATATCGACGGTGAAATCGTGATAGGGGAAGGTGAAATCGATGATGCCCCGATGCTCTACATTGGCGAACACGTCGGGTTGGGTGGCGATGCGGTCGATATTGCCGTTGACCCGATAGAAGGCACACGAATGACGGCCATGGGGCAAGCCAACGCGCTCGCGGTGCTCGCCGCCGGCGAGAAAGGCAGCTTTTTGAAAGCCCCTGATATGTACATGGAAAAACTGGTTGTCGGCCCCGACGCCAAAGGCGCGATTGACCTCAGTAAACCTTTAATCGATAACCTTGAGCGCATTGCGGTGGCGCTGGATAAAACACTCGATACCTTGGTGGTGGCCACCTTGGCCAAGCCACGCCATGATGAGATCATTGCCACCATGCAGGCGAAAGGGATCCGCGTCTTTGCGTTCCCCGATGGGGATGTGGCGGCCTCCATTCTGACCTGTATGCCTGAAAGTGAAGTGGATGTGATGGTTGGCATTGGCGGTGCGCCAGAAGGCGTGGTGTCCGCAGCCGTGATCCGGGCGCTGGGCGGCGATATGCAAGGGCGATTGCTACCACGCCACGACGTGAAAGGGGATACCCCAGACAACCGCTTGCTCGGTGAACAAGAAATGACACGATGTACGCAAATGGGGATTACCGCTCATCAGGTGTTAACGCTATCGGACATGGCCAGCAGTGATAATGTGGTATTTGCGGCGACCGGGATCACCAAAGGCGATCTGCTCGATGGCATTACCCGACACGGGGATTTAGCCACCACTGAAACCTTGGTGGTGCGCGGACAGTGCCGCACCATTCGTCGGATCCGCTCGACCCATTATTTAAGCCGCAAAGATGCGGCGATCAAACCGCACATCCTGTAACCTCAGTGGCCGTGAATACGGCCACTGACTGGTCAAGCCCGTCGATTTCGATTACCCTTTTATAAATAGTTTACTTTATTTATTTGCGACGACACGATTGGGGTAATCGAAATCGAATCATGAAGTCCACTGACCGCATTCTACACACCATCAAACGCGAAGGCAGCGTAAGTACGAAATCCCTGGCTGATGAGCTTGGCATGACCACCATGGGCGCACGTCAACATTTGCAAAGCTTAGAGCGCGATGGCTTGGTCGACTTTGAGGATATCCGCGCCAAAGTGGGCAGACCTTCTCGTCATTGGTCCCTAACCGCCCATGGTCACCGCCGCTTTGCCGACAGCCACCATGATTTATCGATTACCCTTATCGATTCCGTGCAAGACGTTTTTGGCGAGCAAGGTGTTGCAAAAGTCATTGCTCAACGTGAAGCCGCCACCTTTGCCCAATATCAAGACGCGCTCAAAGATTGCGATAATTTAGAGGCTAAATTGCGAACCTTGGCGTATCTTAGAGAGAGCGAGGGATATATGGCCGAGCTTCATCAAGACGGCACCGACTATATACTGATTGAACATCACTGCCCTATCTGTCATGCAGCGAAGTCCTGTCCGGCATTATGCCGCTCAGAAATCCAGTTATTCCGCCACCTACTCGGTGAGGCCTACCGGGTCGAACGCGAAGAGCATATCGTCTCTGGACAGCGCCGCTGCACATATCGTATTGGAGAGAAGACGTGAGGAGGTAATATGGCCACTTGGATCAAGGCTGAGGTAGTGGAGAACCAACATTGGACAAAGGATCTCTTCAGCCTGGTGTTATCCGCCCCTGTCGAGCCGTTTAAGGCAGGCCAATTCACAAAACTCGGCATGGAGATCGATGGTAAGTTGATCCAGCGTGCCTACTCGTTCGTGAATCCTCCACAAAGTAAATACTTAGAAGTCTATGCCACGCGTGTCGCCGACGGGATAATGTCACCCCGCCTCCATGCACTCGAGCCAGGCGACAGCGTGATGATCACGCAAGATCCGGCCGGCTACTTTACCCTCGATGAAGTGCCACAAGGCCAACACCTTTGGATGTTTGCCACTGGGACGGCAATCGGCCCTTACATCTCACTGATGGAACAAGGCGATCTGTGGTCACGTTTTCGTAAAGTGATACTGGTGCATGCGGTACGCTTCGCGGCCGATTTAACCTACCAAGCACGCATTAACGCGCTGCAAGAGCAATACCCTGACCAACTAGTGGTGCAGCCATTTGTCAGTCGTGAGCCGACCGCGGGTGCGCTCTCTGGGCGTGTGACCCACGCACTTGAGGATGGACTACTCGAACGGGTGGTTGGTCTGCCCCTCACGCCTGAACACAGCCAAGTGATGCTGTGTGGCAACCCCGCCATGGTCAAAGAAGTGAAAACACTCTTGGAAGGCAAAGGACTCAGCAAAAACCTGCGCCGTAAGCCAGGCAACGTCACCACCGAGCACTACTGGTAAGCTGCTCCCCTGCTTTGCTGACACGCATACGGTAAAGCAGGGCATTTTTATCGACGAGAATTAACCACAAAAACCAATTCGGATTCAGTCGATTGCCCCCGCCTCCGTCTGCATCTCCATTCAGGCCGTCAATATAGCCAGACACCGCTTATTTGATCCCCTCCAGCCCACGGCTCATAGTTAGATTAACGCTTTGGTAACACGATCAGATGATCGGCGGCGTGTAAGGAGTAAGCGATGAAGACCCTACCCTCTTTCGACGAATTGGCGGCACTGGCTGAGTCAGACCCGCATGCATTAGAAGCGCTGAGACTGTCAATGAGTGAAGATGTTATCGCTAACGCCTCATATGCCACCCAGCCTCAACTCCACGCGATGTTAAGCCACATCAATCGAATGATTGACCATGGTAAGAACCCGCTTCACGTTAACATGATGTTGTTCCAGGCACTCACGCGCCAGTACTCACGCTTTGCCACCGCCTTTACGGCCCCGGAAGAGTTGCGCAGTCATCAAGCAGACATTATGGACTTTCGCGTCGGCCAAGCCGCCAGAAAAGCGACAGCCGATGCGCCCGAGCGTCCAAGCTAGGTTTACATCGCTTGCTTGTCGCCCACCCACTTACGGTAGCTGCTGGTGTCCATATCTCGGACTTCTACCGTAAGACTGCTGACATGGCCGGCGTGCTCACGCAATGGGGCTGTTAGGGCGTCACTGATTGCTTCTTTTTGCTGGGCACTGCGTCCCGCGAGTAACCGAAATTCAACATGAACAAACTCACTACGATCTGCCTGCGCTCCGACACGCCACACACCGCAAGGCACCGCGCGTGATTTTAAGGCCTCGGGATCGAAGCTTCCCGTCGAAATCGCGGCACGATGAAGATCATCCACCAGTTGATCAATATTGACGCGCTCTGCCAGTGCGTCTGTGTATTCCATCACCAGATGGGGCATAAAACCTCCCTCCATTATCATCGTCAGCCTGCATAGTGCCGAAACGTTGCGTATTGCACGAGCGCATGGCTCACACTTTCGTCCGTCTCTCGCCGCCATTATGATGAAAATTTACTACCTTAAGGTTCCCTTTTACGCCTAAAACGGGTAAAAACGAAAGCATTCTCGCCATTCTATGATTTTAAACAGAGAAGGCCGCGCTACAATAGACTACCTTCTTTACATCTTTTGACTTCAAATCAACTAAACCGCGGAGGAATTCCTATGCGCCGTCCATTGGTAATGGGTAACTGGAAACTCAATGGCAGCAAAGCCATGGTCACTGAACTGCTTAACGGCCTGAACGCCGAACTACAAAATGTTGAAGGCGTCGACGTTGCCGTTGCACCACCGGTGATGTATTTGGCACAAGCCGAGCAACTGCTGGCTGACAGCGCCATTAAACTCGGTGCGCAAAACGTAGACATCAATAACAGCGGCGCATTCACCGGTGATATCTCTGCAGACATGCTGAAAGACTTTGGTGCCACGCACATCATTATCGGCCACTCAGAGCGTCGTGAATACCATCAAGAGTCTGACGAGTTTGTGGCAAAGAAATTTGCTTTCTTGAAAGAAAATGGCCTCACGCCTGTATTATGCATTGGTGAGTCTGACGCACAGAATGAAGCGGGTGAAACGCTGGCCGTTTGTGCTCGCCAACTGGATGCAGTGATCCAATCACAAGGTGTTGAAGCCTTGAACGATGCTGTGATCGCTTACGAGCCTATCTGGGCTATCGGTACGGGTAAAGCGGCAACCGCGCAGCAAGCACAAGATATCCATGCTGCAATTCGTAAGCACATTGCATCTTACAGTGAAGATGTCGCAAGCAAAGTGGTGATTCAGTACGGCGGCTCTGTGAAAGCAGGCAACGCGGCTGAGCTATTCGCGATGCCGGATATCGACGGCGCGCTAGTTGGCGGTGCTGCACTTGACGCCGCTGGCTTTGCGGCGATTGCCAAAGCCGCGGCTGAGGCGAAAAACGCGTAAATTACGCGCCGAAGACACAAAAGACCCACGCCCTCAGCCATCGCTGGGGGCGTTTTTTATTGCGCGCCATTAAAACCAAACTGCCGCCACGCTTCATACCCAATAATCGCCACGGCGTTAGAAAGGTTAAGGCTGCGTGCCTCTGGCTGCATCGGAATGCGTAACCGCTGCGCGTCGGGTAACGCTTGGATCAGCGCATCGGGTAACCCTCGGGTTTCGGGGCCAAATAGCAACACATCACCCGCTTGGAATTGCGCCTGAGTATGAAATTGGGTTGCTTTGGTGGTACACGCAAAGATCCGTCGGCCAGCCATTGCTTTTGCAAACGCCGCATAGTCCTGATGACGCGTCACACGCGCCAGATCGTGATAATCCAACCCCGCGCGACGAACTTTCTTTTCGTCAAGATCAAAGCCTAAGGGCTCAATCAGATGTAAGTGCGCGCCGCAATTAGCACACAGACGAATAATATTGCCCGTATTCGGTGCAATTTCAGGCTCATAGAGCGCAATATCAAACATGGCAGTGACCTGCAAAATCCAGCAAAGGCGGTATTGTCGCAACCGCTTTTCGATTGCGCAATATTAACTACATGGCCAATATAAACACACCGCCAGTCCACCTTGTGGGCGATTGGCCGCGTTAACCTGCCCACCGTGCTGTTGAATCGCTTGTGCGGTAATCGCCAGCCCAAGTCCTGAGCCGCCACTTTGGCGATCACGCGCGGCCGATACCCGATAAAACGGGCGAAAAATGTCTTTTAACATGCTGTCTGGCACCCCAGGTCCATCATCGTCAATGGAGAGGCAGAGCTGTCCCTCGTCTCGTTCCATGGTGATGCGAATTTGTTGGTCGGCATAGTGAATGGCATTGCGTAATACGTTATCTAAAGCACTACGCGCCAGGCGCACATTAACGGTCAGCATGGCATCTGGGATCCCATTGCTGGTGACCTGCTTACCTTGTTGGCCTGCTTCAAATTGGGCATCCTCTATCACTGTTTGCCACAAGGCATCGGCACTGATTCTTTCTCGCTCGAGATGGCCTTGGGATTGTAAACGTGACAAGGTCAGTAACTCGCTGATCAGCGACTCTAGTTGGCTCGCCTCTTGCTCAATCCGCGCTAACGCCTCGCTGTCCCCCAGCTCACGTACCGCCAAGGCACGCGCCATCTGCAGACGGGTGAGTGGCGAACGTAACTCATGGGAAATATCTGAGACCAATTGCTGCTGTCCGGTCACCATCTGATTAAGCGCGGTGACCATTTGGTTAAACCCCCGCCCTGCGTCGCGAAACTCCCGCGGACCTCGCTCAAGATCAGAGTCTGTCACCAATTCACCGTGCGCCACCCGTTGACTTGCCGCCTGAAAGCGCCGAGCAGGGCGCGTTAAAGTATACGCTAACCACAATAATAAAGGCGTGCTCACCAACATGGTCACACCCAATAGATGCTCCGGCTTTTCCAATATTTTGAGAACAAAGGGCAACCTAGGTTGCCAGCGTCTGGCGTGGTAAAAACGGCCGGCTTCACGTGAAGTCACAATCGGAAATGGCCCCGCCAGCATGTAACGATGATAGAGGCGTTGCAAGGGCTCGGCAGTGTCTGACGTCCGTGACATAAAGTGACGTAACTCGCGAGGAAGCGAGTCGAGCGGTGCGCTGTCAGGCACCCAGTAGAGCTTGTAGGGGGTGCGACGGTGTCCATGATGTTGATTTTGCCGTGCAACCAACACGGAAAGCGGTATATCGCGACCTTGCGCGACGGCCATCAATTTCTCAATCTGAGCTTGTATGCGCGCCTTTTCTGGGGACGGGATCGCATGCAGGCTACGCGGATCACCACGCTGCGCCCACATCACTGCGGCTAATACCACCAGCAACGTAAGCCAGAAAATAATAAAAACCCGACCGTATAAGCTGCCGAGAAAAGGCACCCGCGCCCAACGTGCCCCGGCTCGTTGTCGCCACGTCACTAATCGACCCATAAGTAACCCTTACCTCTCAAGGTCTTGATCCTTGGCTTGCCATCAAGGCGCTCAGGCAGTTTTTTGCGCAGATTGGAAATGTGTACATCGACTGCCCTATCAAACGGCATTAAGCGTTTACCGAGCACTTGTTCGCTCAGCAGGGCTTTGCTCACCACTTCGCCTGGGTGATGAAGTAAACAAGCGAGCATTTCGGTTTCCATCCCCGTTAGCTCCACGGGTCTGTCTTGACAGAGGGTTTCCAGCCGGCGTGGGTAGACCCGCACGTCATGATGGGCGAGGACAGGTTCTTCGTCCGATTGCGTCGGCTCGACACCCTCTCCCTGCGTCCGGCGTAAAATCGCTCGCATTCGGGCAAGCAGTTCACGATCACTAAAGGGTTTAGCCAAATAGTCGTCCGCGCCTAATTCTAGCCCCATCACACGATCCACTTCCTCACCTCGCGCAGTGAGCATCAAAATCGCCACGTTTGAGGTCGCGCGTAGCTGACGCAAGGCTTCCATCCCGTTGAGCACAGGCATCATCACATCCAGCAAAATGATATCAGGCGGTGACGCATTCGCCATCTCCAAACCCACTTGGCCGTTATCCGCGCAGCGCACCGAAAACCCCTCCAAGGACAGCAGTTCGCTGAGAAGGTCCGTTAACGCTGTGTCATCATCGATGATTAAAACCTGATACATGCTTTTACACTCACTCCCAGGGTGGCGTGTTTGTGACACCGAACAGGGTGTATTTTTATCATAGCGGCTCACACACATGCGTGACTTTACCCATCTTTACACCCAATAACGTCACTTTACATCCCAACACGTAGGCTAACAGGGTAAACATTCCATTCAGGAGAGAGATGATGAAACGCTTTACGATTGGCTTAGCACTTGCGGCAGTGACCCTTCCCACCTTGGCTGCCCCGCACTTTAGTGGTGGCATGGACCGCAGTCTGTGGCGCGATCTGGATTTAACTGATGAGCAAAAAGCGCAAATTCAAGCGCTTCGTGATGACTATCGTGCCCAGCGTCAACAGGCACGAGACGATTTCCATGCCAACATGCATGCTTTACTCACCCAACAGACGTTCGATGAAGCGGCAGTGCGCGATCTCTTGGCGTCTCAACCACAGCCAAATCTTGAGCGTCGCGTTAAGCACGCCCGCCATCAGCATGCGATGTTACAAGTGCTGACCGCTGAGCAACAAAGCGCCTTTTTTGATGCGATGATGGAAAAGCGGGCGCAACGCGGTCACGGTCACCGAGGTAAAGGGGAGCATCGCCAACCGGGTCAAAAAGGCGACTGTTGGCGCTAAACCTGCGCCGTGTCATACGTTTGCCGTCAATGGCATATATACTTGAGGGCAGTGTTGATTAACCGACTGCCCTCTGTATGACAAAAAAGTATGCGTTTTGGGTCGAAGCCGCGGCGTGGGCAGCCACCTGTGTGGCGGCCCTCCTCCTATTAGCCAAACTCATCGCGTGGTGGCTCACCGGCTCGGTCAGTGTGCTGGCCTCGTTTGTTGACTCATTGCTCGATTTGCTCGCCTCGCTCACCAACTTACTCGTGGTGCGCTACGCGGTTCAGCCCGCGGACAGTGAACACAGCTTTGGTCATGGTAAAGCGGAATCATTGGCCGCCTTGGCGCAATCCACCTTCATTATTGGCTCCGCCTCCTTCTTGCTGCTCAGTGGACTCGAACGTTTGTTCAAGCCCGTACCGATTGCCGCCCCTGAACTTGGCATTATGGTCAGCGTTGGCGCTACCATGATCACCTTCGGCTTGGTGCTGTTTCAAAAATGGGTGATCCGCAAAACCGCCAGTCCCGCCATCGCCGCCGATGCCCTTCACTATCAATCTGATTTGTTAATGAATGTCGCGATCATTATTGCCCTTGGACTGAGTTGGTACGGCTGGACACAGGCCGATGCCTGGTTTGCGATTGCCATCAGCCTGTTTATTTTATCGCAAGCACTTAAAATGGCTTACGAGGCCATCCAATCACTGCTCGATAGGCAGTTACCGCTTGAAGAGCAAGAAAAAATAGCGGTGCTCTCGAGCTCAGTGGTAGGGGTGCATGGCATTCATCAACTGCGCACTCGTCAGGCGGGCATGACAAAGTTTATCCAATTACACATAGAGCTTGATGACGAGCTACCCTTAGTGGATGCACATACTATTGCCGATGAAGTGGAAGATAGATTGCTCGTCGCCTTTCCCGGGGCAGATGTGATCATCCATCAAGACCCCAAATCCGTGGTGCCAAAGGAGGCAAAAGCGTGAAGGGCGGCATGAACAAAAGCTCATCGGGCTGACATGTATCAACTTTTTTTCTATAGCAATTGTAATACTATTACAGAAGTAGGAAAATTACAGTTTAAGCGATCGTCATTGCGGGTTCACTGGGGCAAGCAGGTTGCCATTACCGCAATCGGCACGAATTAAGTGACGAACAGTTAGAGGGTAACCATGGTTAGAAAAATTGGTGTTTTGACCAGTGGCGGTGATGCGCCAGGTATGAACGCAGCGATTCGCGGTGTGGTTCGCAGCGCGCTCAGCGAAGGCTTAGAAGTATATGGTATTTATGATGGTTTTCTCGGCCTGCATCAAAACCGCATTGAGCGCCTCAATCGCACAAGCGTTTCTGACGTGATTAACCGCGGCGGCACCTTCCTAGGTTCAGCGCGTTTTCCTGAATTTGCCGACGAGAAAGTGCGTGAGCAAGCGATTCAGAACCTGAAAATGCACGGCATCGACGCCTTGGTCGTCATTGGTGGTGACGGCTCATTCATGGGGGCAAAGAAACTGACCGAAATGGGTTACCCCTGTATTGGCCTGCCGGGCACCATTGATAATGATGTTGCGGGGACGGACTACACCATCGGCTATATGACGGCGATGAACACGGTGATTGACGCCATTGACCGCCTGCGCGACACCTCGTCTTCTCACCAGCGTATCTCTATTGTTGAAGTCATGGGCCGTCATTGCGGCGATCTGACCCTGATGGCGTCGATTGCTGGTGGCTGTGAATACATTATTACCCCAGAGATTGGGCTGGATAAAGACAAGCTTCTCGCCAAAGTGAAAGAAGGCATCTACAAAGGTAAGAAGCACGCGATCATCGCGATCACGGAGCTGATGACCGACGCCAATGAACTCGCGAAGTTCATCGAGAGCGAAACCGGCCGCGAAACACGCGCGACCATTCTTGGCCATATTCAACGTGGCGGCCAACCCGGTGCCTTTGACCGCATTCTTGCCTCGCGCATGGGCGCTTACGCCGTTGACCTTCTGCAACAAGGTGAAGGTGGCCGTTGTGTCGGTATTCAGAATGACAAAATGGTGCATCATGACATCGTTGACGCGATTGAAAACATGAAGCGCCCATTCCGCGACGACTTGTACGAAGTTGCCGAAAAACTGTTCTAACTCGCGGCCAAGCTTTCATCTATTGCTAAAAACGGAGCCCACGGCTCCGTTTTTTTATTCTGAGATAGCTTGGGTGCAAGCCGCACTTATGCAAGCCGCACTTATGCAAGCCGCGCTTGTGCAAGCCGCATTAGATCCCATCTCCCGAGATAAATGTCTTGTGCGAGCCATTAAATTCTTGATCCATATCCAGCGATGGCATGTGCGAGCTGGGTCGACCCACAATCTTGGCCGGCACGCCTGCCACCGTGGTGTGAGGTGGAACAGGGTTAAGCACCACAGAGCAGGAGCCAATTTTCGCGCCTTCACCAATATCAATATTACCCAGTATTTTTGCCCCTGCGCCAATCATCACCCCTGTGCGGATCTTCGGATGGCGATCGCCGCCTTCTTTGCCTGTCCCGCCCAAGGTCACATCTTGCAAAATAGACACATTGTCTTCGATAACGGCCGTTTCACCGATCACGATACCCGTTGCATGGTCAAACATAATGCCACGACCTATGCAGGCAGCGGGATGAACATCCACTTGACTGGTCACCGAGATTTGGTTTTGCAGGTAGGTCGCGAGTTCTTTTCGTCCTTGACGCCATAGCCAGTTCGCAACCCGAAAACCTTGTAATGCATGAAAGCCCTTTAGGTACAAAAGTGGCGTTGAATACAGCTCAACGGCAGGATCACGTTCAACGGTGGCACAAATATCGCACGCGGCTGATTCCGCCACGCAAGCATCATTGGCATACACTTCTTCTATCACCTCTCGCACCGCCATTGAGGGCATCGAGGGGGTGGAAAGCTTGTTGGCGAGAATATAGCTAAGCGCACTGGCTAAATTGTCGTGCTTAATAATGGTGGCATGGTAAAAACTCGCTAACATCGGCTCACGCTCTGAATGCTCACGCGCTTCTTTTTTCACTGCTTGCCAGACACGATCTTGTTGGCATTGTTTTTTGGCCTGATTCACTGCCTTCATCCTTATCCCAAATGATCTACCACTCAGGCGACAACACCGCCTCACGCCAGTGTATAAAAAAAACGCGCGGTTCTCACCCCGCGCGTTACTCTCTTCGATTTTTGCTGTTATTCGGACTTCTTGTCTCGTGCCAGCAAATCGCGCGCGGCATGATGGGCCAATTTACCTTGATAGAGCACTTGATAAATCTGCTCTACAATAGGCATCTCGACGCCCGCGCGCTGGGCCAGTGCCCATACTTCTTTGGTGTTGCGATACCCCTCGACCACTTGGCCGATGTTGTCTTGGGCACCTTGCACATCCTCACCTTGGCCTAATGCCAGGCCAAAGCGACGGTTACGCGACTGGTTATCGGTGCACGTCAGCACCAAATCTCCCAACCCCGCCATCCCCATAAAGGTATCACGGGACGCACCCAGCGCTTCACCTAACCGGGTCATTTCCGCCAAGCCCCGCGTGATCAAGGCCGTCCGTGCGTTGGCGCCAAAGCCAATGCCATCGGAAATCCCTGCGCCAATGGCAATCACATTTTTCACCGCGCCGCCAAGTTGCATGCCAATAAAATCATGATTGCCATACACACGGAAGCTATGTTGGCAATGAATGGTTTCTTGTAAATCACTCACGAACTCTGCGTCGGGCGAGGCCACCGAAATCGCGGTAGGCATGCCCGCGGCAAGCTCTTTAGCAAACGTAGGCCCCGATAACACCGCGAGCGGTATATCGTCGCTCAATTGTTCACGTGCCACGTCTTGCAATAAACGACCGGTTTCCGGCTCTAGGCCTTTAGTCGCCCAACACACACGAGAGTCGGCCCGTAAGTGAGGGCGCACTTGGCTCAGTACATCACCAAATACATGGCTGGGGACGACCACAAGCAAATCGCGACTGGCATTGACCGCAACAGATAGATCCGCACAGAGCACTAATGAGTCTGGAAACGCCACATCGGGAAGAAACGCTTGGTTGGCGCGATCAATTTCCAGCTGTGCGATATGACTCGGATCGTGCCCCCATAACACCACGTTGGCGCCATTTCTGGCCAACGAGATTGCTAGCGCCGTCCCGTAAGAGCCGGCGCCCAGTACCGTAATGGCCGCATCTTGAGTAGGAGCAAGATCTGTCATCATCACACCTTACGCTTGCGCGTCTTCTTCGCTAGCTGTTTCGCCCGCCTGCTGCTGCAGGTAGTTCATGAACAAGGCATCAAAGTTAACCGGTGCCAGGTTCAGTTGCGGGAAGGTTCCTTTAACGACCAAGCTCGAAATCGTTTCACGCGCATAAGGAAAAAGAATGTTAGGACAGAAAGCGCCCAGGCAATGTGCCAATTGTGGCGATTCCATGCCTGACACAGAGAAAATACCACCCTGCTGCACTTCACAAAGGAAGGCATTACTTTCTTGGTTTTTCACCGTCACGGTCAAACGCAAGATCACTTCATAGATGCCTTCACCCAACTCGCGGCTTTGCGTGTCCAAATCAAGGTTAACGTCTGGCGCCCAATCTTGTTGGAACACTTCTGGAGAGTTTGGCGCTTCAAAAGACACGTCCTTGAGAAAAACGCGTTGAATGGCAAAATTTTGCTCGGCTTGTTGGTTGTTTTCGGCTTCAGCCATGATGGTTCGTCCTTATTTTAAAAATTGCAAATGCGCTTGGCACATTAAAAAATGCGAGCCACCGCGTCATGCGGTCGCTCGAGAATTGAGTGAAGGATCACTTTTTCTTTTTGCTCTTGCCCTTACCGCTTTTGGCACGGACCAGCGGCATTTTGGCATCGTTCCAAGAGGTCAAACCGTCTTTAAGAATATAAACGGACTCGAAGCCTGCTTTTGCCAGTTGATTGGCACTGTCTGCCGCCGTTTGACCGGTTTTGCATACCACAATGATGGGGTCATTTTTGTGTTTTTCAAGCTCACCAAACGACTGTGATTTGATTTCACTCGGCAACACATTAATCGCCCCCGTGATATGGCCGGCGCGAAAATCATCATGGCCACGAATGTCGACGAATACCCCATTTTCTCGGTTGTTAAGGATCGCCGCGTCATTAGGGCCTACCACTTTATAGGCAGCCGTTTTTTGTTTAATCAGCGACATCAGTAAAGCGGCCGCCAAGCCTACCCAGACAAGGGTGAGAATCATGTTATTGGAGACAAAATCAATATATTCCTGCATAACCTTTGCTCTATACTGCTTGCTTGTCTCGCCGAGGGCGAGAGTCCATCAAGGGGTGAAAATGGTGTCGAGTATAACCTGCTCGCCATGGTTTTACAGCCTGCCGAGACGAAATCGCGCGTTTGCTCACTCATACGCACGTCCCCGCGTTTTCACCTTCCGCTCAATAACTTGAAAAGAAAGAAGGTTTCATCAATCGCAGAAATCGAGCCAAGCCATTCGCGCACAGCGGCGATCTTCGCCATAATGAGGGGAGTCAAGGGTCGAAGGCAAGTGAACCAAGGCTTGCTGGTTAACTTGTCAGCTGGGATAATTGATCTTAGCCTACATATCAGCCCGTAAAATGTTGTAAAATTACGCACACACTGAGCCCTGAAGCTAGCCATGCATCTGGCTCCATGCCTCAGTGGTTGCTCCATGACATCCAATGTCATTGGCATCCAATGTCAGTCTTTTGCTTGAATTAAGAGGACGTAACATGTCTGCGAAAAAACCACTTGCACTGGTGATTCTCGATGGCTGGGGTTATCGCGACCCACAAAGCGATAACGCGATTACCAACGCCAACACCCCTGTGATCGACAGCCTCATGGCCGAGAACAGCACACTGATTTCAGCGTCCGGTTTCGATGTGGGTCTGCCTGATGGGCAAATGGGTAACTCAGAAGTTGGCCATGTCAACATCGGCGCAGGTCGCGTGGTTTACCAAGACTTGACCCGTATTGGCAAATCCATTGCGGACGGTGAGTTTAACCAAACCCCAGCACTGACGGCCGCCGTTGATAAAGCCGTCGATAAAGGCAAAGCCGTGCATATTATGGGTCTGATGTCGCCTGGCGGTGTACACAGCCATGAAGATCATATTGCCGCCATGGTTGAACTGGCCGCAGAGCGCGGTGCCGATCAGATTTATCTACACTGCTTCCTGGATGGCCGTGATACGCCGCCACGCAGTGCAAAAGCATCGCTAGAGCGCTTCGATGCCCTGTTTGAAAAGCTGGGTAAAGGCCGTACCGCATCACTGGTTGGTCGCTACTACGCCATGGACCGTGACAACAACTGGGACCGTGTCGAGCGCGCTTATGATTTGCTCACCCAAGCGCAAGGCGAATTCACTGCGACCAGCGCTGTAGAAGGCTTGGAAGCGGCTTACGCACGTGAAGAAAATGATGAATTTGTCGCCCCAACAGAAATTTACCGTGACGGTGACAACAAAGCGACCATCAACGATGGCGATGCGGTCGTTTTCATGAATTTCCGTGCCGACCGTGCTCGTCAAATGACGCGCGCCTTTATGCCGGATTTTGATGGCTTTGCGCGTAAAAAATACGCGGAACTGTCTGACTTTGTGATGCTGACAGAATATGCAGCCGACATCGATACCACGGTGGCCTTCCCACCTGAAAGCCTCTCCAACACGCTTGGCGAGTGGCTATCAAAAAATGGTAAAACTCAGCTGCGTATCTCTGAAACCGAGAAGTACGCACACGTGACTTTCTTCTTCAACGGCGGTATCGAGACCGTGTTTGAAGGCGAAGAGCGTGCCTTGGTCGCCTCACCAAAAGTGGCTACCTATGATCTGCAACCAGAAATGAGTTCAGAAGAGCTGACCGACAAGCTCGTTGATGCGATTAAGTCTGGTAAGTTCGATATGATCATCTGTAACTATCCAAACGGCGACATGGTTGGCCACACTGGGGTGTATGACGCTGCAGTACAGGCCTGCGAAGCCGTCGATCACTGCATCGGCCGTGTCTTGGAAGCCATCAAAGAAGTCGATGGTCAGATGCTGATCACCGCCGACCACGGTAACGCTGAGATGATGGTCAACGAAGAGACCGGCGGTGCGTATACGGCACACACCAACCTGCCTGTCCCGCTGATGTATGTGGGGAGTCAGCCGGTAAGCTTGAAAGAAGGCGGTAAGCTCTCTGACCTTGCACCGACTATGCTGGCATTAACCGGTATGGAGATTCCTGAAGAGATGACTGGCAAGCCACTGTTCGATCTGAAATAATCCCCCTATGCGGGAGAAACGAACACGCTTAAGCCAAACCCTCCGCGCCAGTGCATTATGCACTGGCGTTTTTCTCTGCCTGTTGATTGGCTCAGCCAATGCCAACTCTGAGCTAGAGGGAGTGAGCGATGAAATTGCCCGCCAACAATCGCAATTGGCGGCGCACAATAAAAAGCTCAATGCGTTACAAAGCGATCTAAAAGCACAGTCGAAACGCATTGATACCCTGTCTAAAAAAACGCGCCAAGCTCAGCAAACCCTGCAGCAGACTGATGCTCAAATCACGCGCCTAAGCAAAAAGCAAGCGCGACTCAAACAAGAGATGATTGCCCAGCAGGCACAGTTAGCCGAATTGATCGACGCCCAATATCGCCAAGGCGAGCATGATCAGCTCAAACGCCTACTTAGCCAAGAATCACCTACCAAGCTCGACCGACTCACGAAGTATGCTGAAGTGCTAGCAAGCACCATGCAGGAGGCGATCGAATCATTAGCTGCGACCCGCACCGATTATCAACTCACGGCCCACCAGCTCAAACAACAACGTGATAAGCAGGCTAGCTTGGTGGCAGAGTTAACCGAGAAAAAACAAGCACTGGAGCGGGAGCAAGCCTCGCAAAGCCAGACCGCGAAAAAAATCCGGGCCAAAATTGCCAGCGACAATGCTTATTTAGCTGAGCTCAAGACAAATAAGCAACGGCTGCAAGAACAAATTGCCGCGGCCGCGCGCCGTGCACAAGTAAAAATGGCGGGCATTGGAAAAGCCAAAGGCAAACTTCACTGGCCCACCCAAGGGAAGCTGCTCCACCGTTTTGGTGAGCGTCAGTCAGGTGAAGTCTCGTGGAATGGTATCGTAATTGGGGCCAAACGCGGTACCGAGGTCAAAGCGGCGCATGCGGGTAAAGTGGTGCTATCGAGCTGGTTGCGTGGCTATGGCCTATTGATTGCCGTGGACCACGGTAAAGGTGACATGACCTTGTATGGCTACAACCAAGCTTTGCTAAAAGACGTAGGCGATACGGTCACTGCCGGGGAAGCTATCGCCTTGGTCGGTGACAGTGGTGGACAATCCACCCCTTCTCTGTATTTCGAAATTCGCCGTAAAGGCAACACCATCAACCCCGTGCCTTGGCTGGATTAAACACGCCCACCTCATCGGCGGGCGCGTTTGTCATCTAACAGAGCCCATCGCCATGGTTCAACATGGACGCGGCAATCGTGGCATTTAGTTCTGCCAATCGAGGATCACCTTGCCTGATTGGCCTGAGCACATCACATCAAAGCCTTGTTGAAAGTCATCCACGCTGTAGTGATGGGTGATGATCGGGGTTAAATCCAACCCTGATTGGATTAACGACGCCATCTTGTACCAGGTTTCGAACATCTCACGGCCATAGATACCTTTGATCACCAAGCCTTTAAAAATCACTTGGTTCCAATCAATCCCCATATCACTGGGTGGGATCCCAAGCAGCGCTATGTTGCCACCGTGATTCATGGCCGTCAGCATGCTATTAAACGCCGCCGGCACACCAGACATTTCGAGGCCAACATCAAAGCCTTCACTCATCCCCAGCTCTTCCATCACGGATTCCAGCGAGGTATTGGCGACATTGACCGCACGAGTCACCCCCATTTTGCGGGCAAGCTCGAGGCGATACTCGTTCACATCGGTGATCACCACATGACGCGCCCCGACATGGCGCGCCACCGCAGCGGCCATGATCCCAATCGGACCTGCACCGGTGATCAGCACATCCTCGCCCACCAAATCAAACGAGAGCGCGGTGTGGACGGCGTTGCCAAACGGGTCAAAAATCGAGGCTAAGTCATCCGAAATCTCATCGGGGATTTTGAACGCATTATACGCAGGGATCACCAAATACTCGGCAAACGCCCCTTCGCGATTAACCCCCACCCCGACGGTATTACGACATAGGTGGGTACGACCGCCACGGCAGTTCCGGCAGTGCCCACAGGTGATATGGCCCTCACCAGAAACACGGTCACCCAGTGAAAAGCCACGCACTTCTTGACCAATGCCGACGACTTCACCGACATATTCATGGCCGACCACCATAGGAACAGGGATGGTATTTTGTGACCACTCGTCCCACTTATAAATATGCACATCGGTGCCACAGATGGCCGTTTTACGAATTTTGATCAGCAGATCGTTATGCCCCAGCTCAGGAAGCTCGGCCTCCGTCATCCAAATGCCGGGCTCCGCCTTGAGTTTGGCCAAGGCTTTCATGGTTGTTTGTGTCATGACATTACCCAATCAATTTCATCTCTTTGCCCACTTTGATGAAGGCATCAATGGCACGGTCCAGTTGCTCACGCGTATGCGCGGCTGACATCTGGGTACGAATACGTGCTTGCCCTTTGGGCACCACTGGGTAGGAGAAGCCCACCACATAGACACCCTCTTCCATCATCCGCTCGGCAAACTCACTGGCCACTTTGGCATCACCGAGCATCACAGGAATAATGGCATGATCAGCGCCCGCTAAGGTAAAGCCAGCTTCCGTCATGCGTGCACGGAAGTGTTGGCTGTTGTCCCAAAGCTGCTCACGCAAGTGATCACTTTCGGCCAGCATATCCAGTACGCGAATAGAGGCAGATACAATCGCCGGTGCCAGCGAGTTGGAGAAAAGGTAAGGGCGCGAACGTTGACGCAACCAATCAATCACCTCTTTTTTGCCTGAGGTGTAGCCTCCTGACGCGCCGCCCATGGCTTTGCCCAAGGTACCAGTGATGATGTCGACACGATCCATCACTTGATGATATTCGTGGGTGCCTCGACCGTTCTGGCCCATAAAGCCGACCGCGTGAGAGTCATCCACCATCACCAACGCACCATATTGCTCCGCCAGATCGCACACAGCCGGCAAATTCGCTACCACGCCGTCCATCGAGAAGACACCATCAGTCACAATCAAGATATTCGCCACACCGGCCGCTTTCGCCGCTTTTAGCTGGGCTTCCAACTCGTCCATATCGTTGTTGGCATAACGGAAACGCTTGGCTTTACATAAGCGCACGCCATCGATAATCGACGCATGATTTAGCGCATCAGAAATAATGGCATCGTCTGGGCCGAGAATGGTTTCGAATAATCCCGCATTGGCGTCAAAGCATGAGGAATACAGGATGGTATCTTCCATCCCGAGAAAGTCAGATAACTTGGCTTCCAGGGTTTTGTGCGCATCTTGCGTCCCACAAATAAACCGTACCGACGCCATACCAAAGCCGTGCTCATCCATGCCTGCTTTGGCAGCGTCCACCAACTCGGGATGGTTAGCGAGCCCCAAATAGTTATTGGCGCAAAAGTTCAATACCTGCTGTTCATGATTGACGGCCACACTGGCCGCTTGTGGTGAGGTGATAAGGCGTTCACTTTTGTACAAGCCATCAGCTTTAACTTGCTCAAGCTGATGACGGATTTGCTGGTAGAAGGCAGCCGTCATCGCAATCTCCGTGCTGTGATGATTACTTTGGGAAGGCCGCCGCACACATTGTGTACGACGAATGAATGCTTGCTATCATGGCACGTTCGCGCGTTTTGTGCCAATAAGGGGCGCGAGACAGTGATTCATATCGTGTAATCACTGACAAGCTGGGCGAATATCGCGCAATGCCACCACCGCCTAGAGAGATAGCTCAGTTCAATGTGTCCAGCGAGCGTGAGTCTTGGCGAACTAACTGCTGCTCGTAGTGGTCTATTAACGCAGTGATGGCCATTTGTCCCTGTGCCGATGTCAGAGGATGTAACAATGCCAGCATCTGCAAAATACCTTTGTAGATCACCCCTGCATGAATTTGCGTTTGGGGAGCTTGTGCACTTTGATAAAAAATCCAGCTCGACGCCACTTGCTTAAGCGTTTCTCCGACCGCAGACAAAGCACTGTCATTGAGACTCAGCCAACCGGCTTGACGGTAATGATGCAAAATGGTCATCAAGTTGGTTTGTAGCTGTTGCTGCGCCCCAAGATATTTTTGTTGCAGTGCTTCGTCACGACGCAAAATGTCCGGCAAATTGGCGTAAAAAAACCGATAACGCCACATCAAGCTAAAGGTCGCGTCCAAGTAATGCTGCAGCAAGGCTTGGGTATCATCACGAGGCTGACTAGGATCAAAGGCAAGGGCAAGATCTTGTGCGTATTGGTCGAATATACTGTGTATAATCGCTTCTTTATTACGGAAGTGATAGTAAAGGTTGCCCGGGCTAATCCCGAGTTCTGCTGCGATATGGTTGGTGGTGATATTCGGTTCACCATGTTGATTGAATAAAGCCAGTGCAGCATGGATAATTCGGTCTCGGGTTTTCATGTATGGTTCAGTCCTCTGCCCGGTTGATGCTTGACCATACTATCACAGTCAACAGTGATGGCGACGGGGTCTGTCGTCAGATAGAGATGAATTAGGTAACGATATGATTTTTGTGACTGGTGGTGCTGGCATGATTGGCAGCAACTTAGTAAAAGCACTGAACGAGCAAGGCTACCGTGACATCGTGGTGGTCGATAACCTCAAAGACGGCACCAAATTCGTTAACCTGGTTGACCTCGACATCGCGGACTATATGGATAAGGAAGATTTTCTTACCCAAATCATGGCCGGAGAGAACTTCGGCCCTATCGAAGCCATTTTCCACCAAGGCGCTTGCTCAGCGACCACAGAGTGGGACGGCAAATACATGATGCTCAACAACTACGAGTACTCGAAAGAACTGTTGCATTATTGTATTGACCGCGATATCCCCTTTCTCTACGCCTCGTCAGCAGCCACCTATGGCGGCCGCGACAGTAACTTCATTGAAGCGCCAGAGTATGAAGGCGCGCTGAATGTCTATGGGTATTCCAAGCAGCAGTTCGACAACTATGTCCGTCGTGTGCAAGAAGATGCCAAAGCCCATGGCGAGACACTGCCACCGATTACTGGCTTCCGTTATTTTAATGTGTATGGTCCGCGCGAACAGCACAAAGGCAGCATGGCGTCAGTGGCTTATCACCTCAATCAACAAATTCTAAAAGGCGAGAACCCCAAACTTTTTGAGGGCAGTGATACCTTCAAGCGTGACTTTGTCTATGTCGGTGATGTCTGCGCAATGAATATTTGGTTCTGGCAGCAACAGATCAGCGGGATCTACAACTGTGGTACCGGCCGCGCCGAGCCTTTTAGTGCGGTTGCCAATGCGGTGATTAATTTCCACGGTCAAGGAGAGATTGAAGAGATCCCCTTCCCCGACCACCTAAAAGGTCGCTACCAAGCGTACACACAAGCCGATCTGACCAAGGTGCGTGAAGCGGGATACACCGCCTCCTTTAAGACCGTGGCTGAAGGTGTCGCCGCTTACCTAGCCGAAATCAATCGCTAATAAAAGCAATTCGTCCCCCTTGATAGTGGGACGCGAGAAAGAGCAATGACAAAACAGCGACACGATTACGACGCGCACGCGTATAACCCAGAGTTCTCGCGTGCTTACTTAGCGCCTAAATTCTGGGGCACGTGGCTGATGCTACTCATCGCAATGCCTTTCAGCCTTCTGGTGCCGGCGCGCGGTAAGCATCGCTTCGCACAATGGGTGGCGCGCAAACTGGTTAAAAAGAAAAAAGGCACGATCCTTAACGCCTGGCTTAATTTGGAAGCCTGCTTTCCCGAGAAATCCGCGCAAGCACGCGAAGCCATATTAGTCGACACCTTGACCACCGCAGGGGCTTTTTTGCTGAGCTTTCCGCTGATCACCTTGCGCAGTCGCCAGTGGTTTCAACACCACTGTGATGTGACTGGCATGGAACATATCACTCGGCACACTGATAACGACGAAGCGGTGATCCTCTTTGTGCCCCATACTTGGGCCATCGATGCAGCCGCGATTTTATTTGCCTCGCAAGGGCTCCCCGTGGCGGCATTCTCAAAACGACAAAAAAACCCGCTACTAGACTGGCTGATGCATCGCCAACGCGTACAATATGGCGGTAACTGTTATGAGCGCGAAGCAGGGATTAAGCCCTTTATCCGTGCAGTTAAGCGCGGATTTTTGGGATATTACTTGCCCGACGAAGATATGCGAGATGAGAGCAGCGAGTTCGTGCCGTTTTTTGCCACCACCAAAGCGACCTTGCCGAGTCTAGGCAAGTTAAGCAAAGTCACCCGCTCGCATATTGTCCCTGTGCTGTCAGGCTTTGATGCCCAGACGGGTCGGTTCGTCATCGAGATTCACCCTGCGTTTAACGACTTCCCAACGGGAGACAGTTGCATCGACGCACGCATGATGAACCAACAAATAGAAACCATGCTCGACGGTCAGCTGGATCAATACATGTGGATCTTGCAGCTACTTCGTACCCGCGAGGACGGCCGTAATATCTACCAAGAAGCAAAGAGGAAACGGGCATCATGACCAGCGTATTAATCATTGGCCCATCATGGGTCGGCGATATGGTGATGTCGCAGTCTTTGTATAAAACCCTCAAGCAACAGCACCCGGATGCCAAGATTGATGTGATGGCGCCCGCTTGGTGCGCGCCAATTCTCGCGCGCATGCCCGAGGTTAATCGCAGCATTGAAATGCCACTCGGCCATGGCGAATTGGCACTTGGTAAGCGCTACCAACTGGGGAAACGCTTAGCAAAGCACGGTTATGATCGCGCCTACGTGTTACCTAATTCCGCTAAATCCGCACTGATCCCGTGGTTTGCGGGGATCCCGACGCGTACGGGTTGGAAAGGTGAAATGCGTTATGGCTTGCTCAACGACCTGCGTCCCAACAAGAAAGCGTTTCAATACATGGTTGAGCGTTATGTTGCCCTCGGTCACCCGCGCACCGAGATGCAAAGCTCTTCCTCGCTGGGAGGGCTCGACAACCTCCCTAAGCCGGCGCTAGACATCGATCCAGACGCCCAAGCGGCTGTCATCGCCAAACTGGGATTAAACCAAGACAAACCTGTGATTGGTTTATGCCCGGGGGCCGAGTTCGGGCCTGCCAAAAAGTGGCCAGAACAGCACTATGCTGAGGTCGCACGCCAAGCGCATCAACAAGGCTACCAAATTTGGCTTTTTGGCTCGGCGAAAGATGTTGAAACCTGTGAAAAAATTGCCGCTATCGCAGAGCATGCGCCTAATATTCATGTATTGGCAGGCAAAACCAACTTAATCGAAGCCGTCGACCTTTTAGGCGCGTGTCAAACCGTGGTCAGCAATGACTCGGGGTTGATGCACATCGCCGCGGCAGTCAACTGCCAAGTGATAGCCATCTACGGCTCAACATCCCCCGATTACACCCCGCCGCTGACCAGTAAGGTCGATATTGTGCACACGGATATCGAGTGCCGTCCTTGCTTCCAGCGCGAATGTCCCCTAGGGCACTTAAAATGTTTAAACGATCTCGCCCCGAGCCGAGTGTCTTCTTTAATTGAAACGGATAAAGCACCATGAGCAAAGGGAACAAAAAGATTGCCGCCGCACTCATCGTTAAAAACGAAATACATAATATTGAGTCATGCTTACAATCAGTGCACGACTGGGTAGATGAAATTGTGGTGATGGATGCAGGGAGCACAGACAACACACCTGAAATAGCCAAAAAATATACAGATAAAGTTTATATAGCATCTGACTGGCCCGGTTTCGGTAAACAACGCCAGCGTGCTCAGTCTTATGTAGAAAGTGAGTTCATCTTTTGGCTCGATGCCGATGAACAAGTAACGCCTGAACTAAAAGCAAACATCCTAAACGCTATCAATCATGGCCAATCCCACTGCGCCTACTATATAAATAGGCTTTCTAACGCCTTTGGTAAAGAAATCAAATATTCCGGCTGGCATCCAGATTGGATCTGCCGCCTCTATAAAACATCAGAAATGCATTATTCTGACTCACTGGTACATGAGCACGTTGTAGTCCCTGATACACATAAAAAAGTTTATTTAAACGGTGTCCTGCGACATAACACGTTTAATTATCTTCATGAGTATACGGCTAAAACAAATCAATACATTAGACTATGGAGCGATCAGCGAGAAGGGAAAAAATCGTCAAGCGTTTCGAAAGCTGTCGGGCATGCGATCTTTCGGTTTATTAAGATGTATTTCTTTAAAAAAGGATTTTTAGATGGCCGACATGGGTTTATCCTCGCGTTACTCAGTGCCAATGTTGTATTTACGCGTTATGCCGACTTATGGCTGAGAGACTATGTTAAAAAGCAGCGTTAAAATGCACATTTGTCACATCAATCTCGCATCAGGTTTTAGCGGTGGTGAACGTCAAACCCTCACCTTGATCCAGCAACAAGCCCAAATGGGCTATCAGCTCACCGCAGTGGTGAACCCCAAAAGCCCGCTGGTCAACGAACTTCGTGCGATACCTCAATGCCAGATCGTGCTTTGTCCGCACTATACTCGGCGACACGGGCGCTCAATCACCGCAACATGCGATCTGGTCCATGTCCACGAAGGCCGCGCCATTTATTGGGCGTTGCTTCAACACCTATTGCATCGTGTTCCCTACATAGTGACACGCCGCATTGATAACCCTTTAAAGAAAAAGTGGTTATCTCAACTGGCGTACCGCGAAGCCAGCGCGCTGGTCGGTTTGAGTTCGGAGATTATCCATCAACTAGAAAAACGCCACCCTGATGCCAAGTTAGTCAAAATCCCTAGCTCTCCTGTCACCTACCCTGTCTCACAAGATAAGGTTGAGCAAATCAAAGCGCACTTTCGTGGGAAGTTCTTGGTGCTTCATGCCGCCAATATGTATGCGCATAAAGGCTTTGATGTCACGATTGAAGCTGCACGGTTACTGGCTGACACATCACCTAACATTCAGTTTTGCTTACTCGGTGACGGCAAAGAGCGAGCGTCACTAGAGGCGCAAGCCCAAGGGATCACGAATGTGCAGTTTATAGGTAAACAAACTAATATGGGAGATTGGTTCGCGGCGGCCGATTTGCTTATCCACCCTTCTTATACAGAGGGATTGGGATCAGTTATTTTAGAAGCGATGGCAGCAGGGCTACCCGTGATAGGCGCTCGAGCCGGCGGGATCCCTGATATCATTACAGATGGTATTTCTGGACTACTTATCGAAGTTGGAGCCAGCAGCCAATTAGCAAAATTTATCACAAATATTGCCACTGATACCGCTTTTAGAGATCACCTTATTACTGGCAGTCTCGAACAAGCGAAAACTTTCGATGTCAGTCAAACCGCCTTGACCTACCAAACTCTGTATCAAAAAGTAAAGGACGAATCTTAGCTTGACAGCCCAGCAACCATAAAGGTTTGGGTTATAGAGGATCGGTAAAAATTGTCCCAATGTTTGTCTCACCAAATCTTCAACAGGACCTAACTTGTGCGCTGGATATATACACTCTTACTCACGCTTGCCGCCCCTTTTTTGCTTATTGGGCTGTACCGTAAACGGCCTGGTAAGCCTTCTGTTGGCGAGCGATGGCGTGAGCACTTTGGCGGTACGCCCAACGTAGACGGTCAGCCTATTTGGCTCCATGCGGTGTCGGTGGGGGAAGTTCTCGCGGCAAAGCCGGTGATCAGCGCGCTGCAACAAGCCTATCCAGACGTGCCGATCTTGGTCACCACCACTACCGCCACCGGCGCAGAGCAGGCCAGGCGTCTTGATGGGATCATACACCGCTATATGCCGGTTGATTTTCCATTTGCGGTAAAAGGCTTTCTCCGCGCGGTGTCACCACGGGTGTGCGTGATCATGGAAACTGAGCTTTGGCCGAATACCTTGCATCATGTGGGTCGAGCGGGCATTCCCATTACGGTTATCAACGCCCGGCTTTCTCAAAAAGCTTGCCAACGCTATCAGAAAATCGCACCGCTCTTTCAAGCCATGAGTAAACATATCGACTTAATCGTTTGTCAGCATCAAAACGACCAAGCGCGCTTTGCAAGCCTCGGTGTCGCTGACGACAAGCTTGCGGTGGCTGGCTCGGTGAAATTTGATATTAAAGCCGTGGATCCGGCGTTGGGTGCCACACTTCGCCAAGCGCGCGGTGATCGCCCTTGCTGGATAGGTGCCAGTACTCACGCGGGAGAAGACGCCACCTTGCTCGCCGCTCACAGTGTACTACTGCGCGATTACCCAGACGCGCTACTGATACTGGTCCCTCGCCACCCTGAACGTTTTGATGATGTTGCCCAGCTAGTGGCTAGCCAAGGCCTCAGTGTGCAACGACGCACCGAGGGTGAGCCGCTGGCACTCAGTACTCAAGTTTATCTTGGCGACACCATGGGAGAGATGATGACCTACCTTGCTGGCGCAGATGTGGTAGTGATGGCGGGCAGTTTTCTGGGTACCAAAGTGGGTGGGCATAACCTGCTTGAACCCGCGGCGTTAGGCAAGCCCCTTTTAACAGGCCCAAGCTATTATAATTTCCAAGTGATTGGTGATGCTCTGATTGACGCTGGCGCCCTACAGGTGTGTAACGACAGCCAAGATCTCGCTGCCAAAATCGGGGCTTTTTTCAGTGCACCCGCCCTTGCCGCACAAGCCGGCAACGCTGGGCTCTCTGTGGTAGAGCAAAATCGCGGCGCGGTCGAGCGCACTTTGCAGGCGATCGCGCCCTGGCTTAATCATCCACGCTAGTGCTACTTGCGGATATGGTTGTAGCCTTTTAATACGGCAGCCCAATCCTCGGGTTGCCAACGGATCTGACGCTTCTCTTTTTCTTTTTTAAACGAGCGATGAAGGCGGGCAAGGTTATCCTCTTTCCACTGTTCGCCATCGCGCTGTTGGCACTTATCGAAGTCAATCAGCCACAGCTTTCCTTTTCTATCACGCAGGATGTTGTGGATATTCAGATCGGTATGGCACACGCCTGCGTCGTGTAGGCGGCGAACCAAACGACCAATGGCACGATAATCATGGGCAAGTAAGCTATTTTCACTCAAGATAGCGACCAGATCGCGTGCACCTGGAATTTTCTCCACCAAGATATCAGCACGATAGGTACGGCCGTTTTTTACCGCGCGTGCAGCGACAGGACGAGGCACAGGCATTTTTTTCTCGCGAAGATAGGCCAGTAAGTTGAGCTCAGCGCCACAACGGGTCGCCTCCCACCCTTGAAACCAATACTGATCCTTCACGAATTTACCGAACAAACCACCGCGATAGTAATGACGTAACGCCATCTCCATTTTCGGCCCTCGGATAAAGAACGTGGTACCGCGCCCTTTGGCTGAACCGGTGACAGCGGCTTGCTGGTGCCAAAAATGAATATCAAAATACTGGCGAGGGTCGCCCTCCACTAAAGCCGGATCGTACCAAATACACTCGTTTTCGCGTTGCTCTACTTCTATACTCACGGTTTTTCCTGTTTGCGCACTCACGCTAGCGCACATTAGTGTACCTTGCTCGTCAATGGATTCACAGGCGATACCTCACGGGACCGTAAGAACAATGCGTGATGGACAAGGATTTGATAACCTCTTTCCAGATCAACGTTTTTAAGGAAAAGCTCGTGACACACAAACAGCATACACGCGTGATTTACCCAGGCACATTTGATCCCATCACGAATGGTCATTTGGACCTGATTGAGCGGGCAGCAAGGATGTTTGATGATGTGATTGTAGGGATTGCGGCTAGCCCAAGCAAAAAACCATTGTTCGATCTGGATGAGCGAGTGGCACTCACGCAAGCGGTTACCGCGCACCTTCCCAATGTCTCTGTGGTTGGGTTTTCAGGGTTGCTGGTCAATTTTGCCAAACAGTACCAAGCCAATATTCTGGTGCGCGGTTTGCGTGCGGTCTCCGACTTTGAGTATGAATTCCAACTCGCCAATATGAATCGTCGACTGATGCCCGCACTGGAAAGCGTCTTTCTGACTCCGTCAGAGGAGCATTCGTTTATTTCGTCTACCTTGGTCAAAGAGGTCGCGTTGCACGGCGGTGATACCAGTGAGTTTGTCGCGCCTAGCGTGCTAACGGCCTTACAAGAAAAGCTGCAAGGCAAGACGTCGTCATAAGGGCTGGCATTGTGGGCAAAAGACAGTTGCCCGCTGGCCGATGACTATGCGCTCAAGGGTCGTGTCACAGGCTGGACACGGCTCACCCGACTTTCCGTAAACGCGTAGCGCTTGAGCAAAGTAACCGGCCTTCCCGTCTACCTGCGTAAAGTCTTTTAGCGTCGTACCGCCTTGCGTGATCGCCGCGGCCAACACCGTTTTTATCTCATCCACCAGCGCCGTCGCTTCTGTTTGCGTCAGGCTACCGGCAGGACGTTTAGGGTGGATACCAGCACAAAACAGCGATTCATTGGCGTAAATATTCCCCACGCCCACCACGACGGCGTTGTCCATAATAAAGCTTTTCATCGCCATTTTTTTGCCTGCCGCCTTGTCCAGCAAATAATCTGAATTGAACGCATCGGTGAGTGGTTCAGGGCCGAGCTTTCCCAACACGGGATGCGGCAAATCTCCCTCCTGCCACAACCAGGCGCCAAAACGCCGCGGATCGTGGTAACGAATTAAGCGACCATTGCTGAGTGTCACATCAACATGATCATGCTTTTCCGGTGCCAGTGACGTGGGCAGCACCCGCAAACTGCCTGACATCCCCAAATGCACAATCGCAGTACCGACATCCGTCTCCAATAAAAGATACTTGGCGCGACGCGTGACGCGACGTATCACCTGGCCTTTCAACTGTTGTAACGTTTCGGGAATGGGCCAGCGTAGCTTGGGCTGACGAATGGTAATCTCGGTGACCGTTTGCCCTTCGACATACGGCATGATACCTAAACGGCTTACTTCTACTTCAGGTAACTCGGGCATAACACAGCTCTTAATATTTACGACTTTGATAGCGGGAAAAGATACCGACTATCCACTGACACAGCTAACCATTGGCCGTGTTCGTTTTGCATCAACCAAAACTGAGGTTGTTGATAATAGGTAATGCGAATGGGCTCTTGGTCGGGGCTGCGAGTAAGCTCCAACGTACGGGGAGAGGTTAATTGGGGTCGCAGCGACTGCAAGGTGGTGTCATCGATTTGTGTCCCAGTCAGCCCCAACCAGCGCTGAGCGAGCTCTGTCGGACTAATTACCAGGGGTTTATCCGATTGCCACCCCTCTAACGTACGCGTCAGTGTTAAATGGGAGAACCGCAACGACAGCACTTCACTGCGCGATTCAACCAGCGCGATTACCCCCTCAGGCGTCGCCCGTGCTTGGCGCTGATGGCGCAAATAATCTGGCAGCAGCATTAAGCCAAAAAAAACCACCACTGAGAAAATCAGGATGTTATTCCATGTCTGCCGCTTTAGCTTCATGTCGGTTCACCTGAGGACGTTACGCGTGTCCTCCGCAGTATAACCGCAAATGCGGCCAGATTTTAGTTATAAAAAAACCCAGCCGAAGCTGGGTCTTTCTCAAAGCGTCGATCAATTTACTTGATTTTGGCTTCTTTATACATAACGTGCTTGCGAACTACAGGATCAAATTTTTTGATCTCGAATTTGCTAGGCATGTTACGTTTGTTCTTGTCTGTGGTGTAGAAGTGACCAGTACCTGCAGAGGATACTAGACGAATCTTCTCACGAACGCCGTTTTTAGCCATTCTCTAATTCCTCTTATACGTTCTCACCGCGGGCACGCATTTCTGTAAGTACAGAATCAATGCCTTTTTTGTCGATGATGCGCATACCTTTAGTAGATAGACGCAGTTTAACGAAGCGTTTTTCGCTTTCTACCCAGAAACGATGAGTTTGCAGGTTCGGCAGAAAACGACGCTTGGTGGCGTTATTAGCGTGAGAGCGGTTGTTACCAACTACAGGACGCTTGCCAGTTACTTGGCATACTCGTGACATGAAAGTCTCTCCAAAATCGTTTCGGCTCGATATCAACCTTGTCCGCCAGTCCTGCATCGTTAAGGCCAGGTCGAAGGTCAAGGCTATCAAAGGTGGCGCATTATACTAACTGAATTCACATTGCTCAAGTCCCGAGCAGATCCTTTTATGCGCTTTTTGATCGTTTTTTTCGCCAATGGCGATCCTTAAGGGGATAACAACCAACCTCGTTCGGCGAACGATACCACATCTCCGTCCCCAATCACTAGGTGATCAAGCACGCGAACATCCACTAATGACAAGGCATTGGCAATTCTATCGGTAATATGTCGGTCTGCCTGGCTCGGCTCTGCCACGCCCGATGGGTGGTTATGGGCCAAAATCAGTGCAGCGGCATGCAATTCGAGCGCGCGGCGGACAATTTCTCGTGGGTAAACACTCGCCGCATTGTGCGTGCCTTCAAAAAGTTGCTCATCGGCGATCACGCGATGCTGATTATCGAGAAATAAAACGTAAAAGGCCTCGCGAGGCCGGTCGCGCAGTAACGTCGAGAGATAACGGCGAGTATGGTCCGGGCTGGTCAGTGCGTCAGTTTTGCTTAAGGTTTCTTTTAAATAGCGCCGGCTCAGCTCAAGCACAGCTTGAAGTTGGGCATATTTGGCGCTACCCAGTCCTTTTCGCTGACAAAACGCCCCTTGGTCGGCGCCCATCAGCGCCCGGAGCGAGCCAAAATCCTGCAACAGGTGGTCAGCCAGCGCTACCGCACTCATCCCTGTGACGCCGGTGCGTAGAAAAATCGCCAACAGCTCGGCGTCCGATAAGCTTTCCGCCCCTCGCGCTAATAAACGCTCTCTGGGTCGACAGTCTTGCGGCAAGGTTTTTAGGCTCATGGTGATCCCTCTTCAACGTTGCCGCCAGTTAAAGTAAGCCTCTTTCACGCCGCAATAGCTTTTCCATGTAACTGCGGCGCGCTCGTGGTTTTATCATGTGCTACCGTCAATGCTTTCAGCCACGCGCTAGCCATATCACATCCAACGCACGTCACACCCCATACGGATTCATGCGCTCAAACAAGCTTTTTGCACTAAGGATTATGGTATGGTTTCGTCATTGTCGTTCAAACACACAGAGCATTATGGCCAATAGTTCACAGCAGCCAGCCCAGACGCTGGCCGGTAAACGTATTCTGCTTGGCATGGGTGGCGGGATTGCCGCATATAAGTGTGCCGATCTCACCCGCCGCCTCATCGAGCGTGGGGCCACCGTCAAGGTGGTGATGACCCATGCCGCAAAAGAGTTTATTACGCCATTGACCATGCAAGCCGTTTCTGGGCATCCCGTGTCTGATAGCTTGCTCGACCCGGCTGCCGAGGCCTCAATGGGACACATTGAACTGGCTAAATGGGCGGATCTCGTGCTGATTGCCCCGGCAACTGCCGATTTGATTGCCCGGATCCACGCAGGCATGGGCAATGATTTGCTCACCACCGTATGCTTGGCCACCGATGCGCCTCTGGCGATTGCGCCAGCAATGAACCAGCAAATGTACCGCGCCCAAGCCACTCAGGCGAACTTACGTGGACTGCGTGCACGCGGCTGCTTGATATGGGGCCCCGCCAGTGGCGCGCAAGCTTGCGGCGATGTGGGCCTTGGGCGCATGCTCGAGCCGCTGGCCTTAGTGGCGGAATGCGAACGTTGGGCCGGCCCTAAACCGCTTTCAGGCAAGCGCGTGATGATTACCGCCGGCCCTACCCGCGAAGCCTTAGACCCTGTTCGTTATCTCTCTAACCATAGTTCAGGGAAAATGGGCTATGCCCTCGCCGAGGCGGCAGCCAGTTTAGGGGCCGACGTCACCTTAGTCTCTGGCCCGGTTGCGCTGTCAGCGCCAGCAGGAATCACGCGTATTGATGTCACCAGCGCCCAACAGATGCATGATGCGGTGCATGAGCGCATCACCGACCAAGATATTTTTATCGGCTGTGCCGCGGTCGCGGACTACCGTCCACAGCACATCGCCGAACAGAAGATGAAAAAGCAAGTGGATAAAGACGCGATGACCGTCACCATGGTAAAAAATCCCGATATTATTGCTTCGGTAGCGGGCTTAACGTCACATCGTCCATTTACGGTCGGCTTTGCCGCCGAAACCCAAGATGTCGCGACCTACGCGCGTGACAAGCTGGCGCGCAAAAAGCTTGATATGATTTGTGCTAACGATGTGTCTCAATCCGATCAAGGCTTTAACAGCGACCGCAATGCCTTACATCTGTTCTGGCCTGGCGGCGATCAGGCGCTGCCCGTCGAGGAAAAACGCTTATTAGCGCGCAATGTCATGGCACACATTCACGCGCGCTATTTACAACAAACCTGTCAGAAGCAACCCTGAACCACACAATACAAACAGCTTATATTGAGCAAAAATACAAGTTCAAAAGCGTGCGCCATGGCCACGCTTTTTGCTTTTAATACAGAGACCTCGTCGCTAAGATAGGAGGAAAGACTCACACTGGGCGGCACCTCTCCATGATGCCTCCTTTACTGGTCGCCAGTGTGATAGATAAAAAGACAAAGGAATCGCACCCATGGCAGCCCCAAAAAAAAGTAATCGCCGCGAAGAGATCCTCCAAGCGCTCGCGCAGATGCTGGAGTCAACCCAAGGCAGCCAACGCATCACCACGGCCAAACTCGCCGAACAAGTCGGGGTGTCTGAGGCGGCACTCTATCGCCACTTCCCCAGTAAAGCGCGGATGTTTGAGGGGTTAATCGAATTTATTGAAGATTCACTGTTATCCCGCATCAACCTGATCATTGAGGAAGAAAAGGACACCTTGGTGCGCCTCAAACTGATCTTGCAATTATTGCTGGCCTTTGGTGAGCGCAACCCGGGGCTCACGCGCATTATGACAGGTCATGCATTGATGTTTGAGCAAGATAGGTTGCAAGCGCGTATCAACCAGCTGTTTGAGCGCGTCGAGGCACAGCTTAAGCAAGTACTGCGCGAGCGTCGTTTACGTGAGGGAAAAGGGTTTCCATTGGATGAGGCGGTGCTTGCCAGCCAATTGATTAGCCAAGTGGAAGGCGGCTTTTGTCGCTACGTACGCTCGTCATTTAAACAGCTGCCGACCGCCAATTTCGAGCAATACTGGCAACTACTCACCAATCAACTGCAGTGAATAGCAGTGCAACGAGCGTAGTGCAGCTGGCGCACTCAAGCCAGCCAGCTGCACACCTGTAACTTAAATCCCGTCGCTCGCCTGGTACGCTTTCACCGCCTCTAGATGAGCCGGATCCGCTTGGCTTTGCTCCAAATAGGCGACCAAGTCCGACAAGCTAATGATAGAAACCACCTGACAATCGAAGTCACGCTCCACTTCTTGAATCGCCGACAGCTCACTTTGACCACGCTCTTGGCGGTCAATTGCCACCAACACCCCAGCAAGCTGCGCCCCTTGCGCTTGAATCAGTGTCATTGACTCGCGAATGGCAGTGCCTGCGGTTATCACATCATCCACCAACATCACACGGCCACTCAGCGCGCTGCCGACCAAGTTGCCGCCCTCACCATGGTCTTTGGCTTCTTTACGGTTGAAACAATAAGGCGTATCCACATTATGGTGCGCAGCAAGTGCTACCGCGGTGGTGGTCGCAATCGGGATCCCTTTGTACGCAGGACCAAACAAAACATCGTAATCAATCCCTGCATCCATCAACGCGGCCGCATAAAATTCACCCAGTTTTGCCAAGTCACGCCCGGTGTTAAACAAGCCGGCGTTAAAAAAGTACGGACTTTTCCGCCCTGATTTAAGCGTAAACTCGCCAAACTTTAATGCCTCTCGCTCAAGGGCAAACTCAATAAACTGGCGCTGATAGGCTTTCATTCGTTCCTCTCTTGGTTGTCTTGGTGACACGCCACATGTCACCCGGGGTCGGATAGATAAAAAAATAGCCCCCGATGTGGGAGCTATTCAATCTGTTATGCGTCGGCGAGTGCCGATTTTTGCGCGACGACAATGTCATCAATGCCCTTACTGGCCAACGCGAGCATCGCGTTTAGCTCATCGGGGGTAAACGGCTCCGCTTCGGCGGTGCCCTGCACCTCAATCATGCGGCCATCTTCGAGCATCACCACATTCATATCGGTATCGGCCGCCGAGTCTTCCACGTATTCCAGATCGCAAATTGGCGTTTGCTGATAAATGCCCACTGATACAGCAGCCACATGCCCACGCATCGGGTTAGCCGCAAGCTTGCCCTCGCGTACCAGCGCGTTAAGCGCGTCCGCCAGTGCTACACTCGCCCCCGAAATGGACGCCGTGCGCGTGCCGCCGTCGGCTTGAATCACGTCACAGTCAACGGTAATGGTGCGCTCACCCAGTGCTTTTAAATCGACCGCGGCGCGCAAACTGCGGCCAATCAAACGTTGAATTTCGACGGTACGGCCACCTTGTTTACCGCTGGACGCTTCACGACGGTTACGGGTGTGGGTTGCACGTGGCAACATGCCATACTCGGCAGTCACCCAACCTTGGCCCTTGCCTTTTAAAAAGCGCGGCACGCCCTCTTCAATCGTGGCGTTACAAATCACCTTGGTATCACCAAAGCACACCAACACAGAGCCTTCTGCGTGGGCCGTAAAACCTCGGGTAAAGCTAACGGGACGAATTTGGTCGAGTGCTCTTCCACTTGGGCGCATGCAAGTTACCTTATTGACTGACAGAATGTGGGCGCGATTATACGTGTTTCTCCGCCCGCTTGCGATCCCTGTCCGCCCGACAGACCAAGACAGCTGACGACAGGGGCGCGGATGCGTATAATCTTTGCCATTCACCTTCAGCACACAAGAGCAGGTACACATGATCCACAGTATGACCGCCTACGCCCGACAAGAACTCAAGGGCGATTGGGGCAACGCGGTTTGGGAAATCCGCTCCGTTAACCAGCGCTATCTCGAAACCTACATTCGCATGCCTGAGCAGCTACGTAGCCTTGAGCCTGTGGTACGCGAGCGTTTCCGCAAGCGCCTAGCCCGCGGAAAAGTGGAATGCAACCTGCGCTTTGATACCTCACAAGCCAGCCAAGATAAGCTCACCATCAATGAAGCCTTGGCCAAGCAAGTGATTCACGCCGCCAAATGGGTGAAAGAGACCGCGGGTGAAGGCAACATCAATCCGTTTCAAGTCCTGAACTGGCCAGGCGTGATGGAAGCGCCGGAGCAAGACACCGACGAGCTACACCGCGCCTTATTAGCTGGTCTTGATGAAGCACTCGATGCCTTTATCGCCGCACGTGCCAGCGAAGGCGAGAACATGAAAGCCCTGATTGAGCAGCGACTCGATGCCATTAGCGCCGAAGTGATCAAAGTGCGTGAAAAGATGCCCACCGTGATTGAGTGGCAGCGTGAACGTTTAACCACACGCTTAGAAGAAGCACAAGTGGAACTCGATCCAGCCCGCGTTGAGCAAGAAATGGTGATGCTGGCGCAAAAAGTCGACGTCGCAGAAGAGCTTGACCGCTTGGACTCACACGTTTCAGAAGCACATAAAATCCTCAAAAAAGGCGGCGCCTGCGGCCGACGCTTGGACTTTATGATGCAAGAGTTCAACCGCGAAGCCAACACCCTCGCCTCCAAATCAATCAGCACCGAAATCACCGCCTCCGGCGTCGAGCTCAAAGTGCTTATCGAGCAAATGCGCGAGCAGATCCAGAATATCGAATGATGTTTATCAGTGTTCGCTGATGTCATTAAAGTCATAATAATCAAATGTTTATTTATTTTTGACGGTCATGGTGTTCGTGTAAGCTCTGCCTAGTTTGGGTAGTAGTGGGTAGTAGATTGGGGAGTATTTTCTCGCTATATTGTAGCGGCGAAATTGTACTCCCCAATTTTTAAGGCAGAGCAATGGGCAAGCTATACGATAAAACCGTAAAGAAACTTATCCGAGAAAAGCCAGCTGTTCGGCATGCCGACGGTAACGGCCTCTACCTAATGACACCAAAGCGCGGCGATGCCTACTGGATGCTGCGTTACACCACACCGGCCACAAAGCTCCGGCGGGAATACACCATCGGCAAGGTGGAAGACTGGTCACTGGCAGATGCTCGTGATGAGGCGGCGAAACTGAGGTTGGCGATCAAGCGTGAGGGTGCTGATCCGGTTCAGGAGCGGCACAAGGTCAACCAAAACCCCTTCAAAACGCTTAATGATCTTTACGCCGACTACTACGCGCTTCGCAAACGAGAGATCGCGTCTCACCAAAAAGAAAAGAGCCTGTACGAGCGTGAGGTAGCCTGGCGTATTGGCAAGTTGGAGCTGGAAAAGATCCGTCCTGTCGATATCAGTGAAATCCTGCGCGACGTGGCCAATGGCTATGACGACAAAAAGGCCCGCCCGACACTCTCAAATGATTTGATGCGCCTGCTGAGGAACCTGTTTGATCATGGCATCAAACTGGACGTCACCAGGTTCAATCCAGCCTCGCCATTCCGCCCCAGGGATGCCGGTGGGGAGGAGAAGGCCGCCAACTACCCAATGAGTGAAGACGAAGTCACCGAATTCTTCTCCAAACTCCGGTTAATTCCAGCGCAGTTCAGTCGTGAAAACTACCTGGCCTGTGCTTTGTTGATTGCGACTTGTACGAGAAAGATGGAATTGCTGGCCGCGCCTTGGTCAGAATTCGATCTGGAAAACCGTATTTGGTACCTGCCCGAAGAGAGGACAAAAAAAAGAAGAGCCATCGATATTCCTTTGGCAGAACCGGCAGTGGAATGGCTAAATGAACTGAAGATGCGCTCATGCGGCAGTGAGTGGGTCTTCCCAGCCCGCAGGATCAGCAAAAAGGCCCGGACTCCGCACGTATGCGAAAACACGCTGAACCACGCACTTAAAAAACTTTTTGAGGACAATTTCTTCTCATTTGATACCCGCCGCGTGCACGATCTGCGTGGCACGGCCCGAACGAAGCTAGGCAAGCTCGGTTTCGACGACAACCTAGCCCAACGATGTCTAAATCAGTTGCCTGGCAACCGGACGGACCAGGTTTATAACAAGCATGCGTATTTTGAAGAGCGAAGAGCGGCTCACGAGGCGCTCTGTGACTGGCTTGCCCCCATCGTCAAGGGTGAGATTAGTTCTGGAGAGTAAAGGGACTTTCAAGCCCCTTGTTGGTCAATCCACGCGAGCAAATCTGACAGCCGCCACGCCACTGAATTACAGCCTAGTTTGAGTCGTGTAGGAGCCGCTTTCTTTCGTTCCATTGTCCACCACTGCGTCCGGCTGACACCTGTAATCGCTCGGCGGTCCGGCTCCCGAACCAGCCGCTCACACTGTCCAGAACGAGCCAGCAGCTTGGTACGCATCTCCTCCGACGGCGAATTGAAGGTTTTGTCACTCATTCTCCGTTACCTCCGAATCAACACTGGGATAAGTGGGAAACTGGGAAAGCCCGTCAAGATCTGACATCGAATTTAGATAGTTTCTGATTCGCTCAGGCCATAGAGCGAAAAATCGTTCAAACTTACCATTTATTTTGACTCTCAGGGTTCCACGACTCCTTTCGTTGGTTTCCAACAGGTCTTTCTGGATCAAGAATTCGATTTCACGCATATACCGAGTGGGCAGCCCAAAAAACCTTATGAAATTGGCTTTCTTTACTAGTAGCTGCTTTTCACCGTTCACCGTTCGCTTGAATCCTTCGTAGTGCGATTCGGCGATGCCCGTCTCGATAGGGGCGAAGCTGAATTTCCGGGAATTCATATACTCGTTAAGTTTCAACAGGATCCGATGATCTTCCTTATTGAATATGTGCCCCCTGTTTTTTATCCAGGCGTCAGCTACTTGATACATTGCTCGCTCAGATTCTGCCTCGGCCCAGGGCAACAGGTAATTTCGACAGGCCAGGCACAGTGCAGCGGTGATAAGTGCGAACCGTCTGATCACTCGGACAACTTGCGAGGCCATATGAGGGGTCTTCCATTGCTCCGTCAACCGGGCAACCTCACTCTGGATATAGCCGGGCAACTCCTCCGTATTTTCTGTCAGCAGCTCGACCCACTGCCGAAATAACGTGCCATGCTGATGTTTGGAGCGACTTTTCAGTGCATCGACCAGTTCCTGGGAGCTGGCAAACCCATGCAATTCATCAAATGCGCCAAATCGTCCAAAAACAGGGATCTCAACTAGACGAGTCTCCTGCCCGGCCCTCACCGATTTTCCCATCTGCTGAAAAACCTCAGAAAGCCAGATCTCACCAGAGCTCAAGGCCAGTGTCCGCCAGTGCGCTTGTGATGCCAGCTCGCCGGAAATAGTCGCTCTAAGCTTACTTGCACCATTCATGATGTGATAAATCGCGACGTCCACATCTTCAGCCCGAGCCAAGCCGATCTCATCTAGAGCTAGTAACATATCATTATGCTCAGCCGCTACAGCGGCCAGTCCGTTGGCAGTGGATACCCAGCTTCGTAAAAATTCTGGTGCTCCACAAACACTCGCGGCCACCTGCAGCAACGTCGTTTTCCCGGTGGAGCTATTACCAACCAAGTGAAAGGCCCCATTTTCAAGCTCCGCATGCTTTAGCAAGGGCGCTGCGAGTGCCACCCCGACGCTGAGGATCGCCAGCGGGTTCCCGTCACACAGACTCCCTACTTGATCTTTCCACTCCTGCAGCGACCCGCTTTCCTGCAGTAGCGGCGAGGTAGATAGCTGCCCGACAAAGTGGTGCTGCTCATCCGCGTGACCTGCCGTCCAGCTGCTCGTTGCGAACACCGGGCCATGCCAACCGGTACGGTCGACGGTTGTGGCCGGCGGCGCCTTTGCCATCTCCTCAAGCAAATAGCGCTGCAGGCGTGCCCAGCTGGTAGTGCCTGGTTCGAGCGGATAACCGGTGTCCACCAATAACTCTCGTATCTGACGAGCGTTATCGCCGTTCAAGTGTCGCGCGTAAACCACCTCGCGGAGAAGGACGTTATCCATATTTTTCCACTGCAGGAGTGCACCATGGCCGTGCTTCTTGTTGGAAAGTCGGGTTCTGGCAATAATCTCAATCCATCCACCAATTCTTTGCCATTCATCAGAGATGAAGCAGTACAGGCCAGAGTCTCTCAATTGAAATTTCATTTGCCCCCCCTTATAGCTGATCGAGCCAGTCACGGACGTCCTGAATCCGAAACCTGACAGCTCGGCCACTAGGGTTGGGTTTGATAGGAGCGGGAAAGCGACCAGAGCGGACATAGCGACGCAGTGTGGCTTGGGAAAGCTGAGTAACGGTACAGACCTCTTCATAGGTGAGCAGACGCTCGTTGTTGTCGGTGGAAAACATGTATTTCATTATGCAACTCCTTATTCGTTGTCTAACGGACAGGAGTGATTATGAATAATCATAAAGAAACACCAGAACCGCGGAATTGCCCAAAAAGGGCGCAAAGGAGAGACTGGCCAATAAATCATTGATTATTAAGAGATAAAAATCACAAGAAACCAGAAAAAAACGTCATAATCGCAAAATCAGGGCTTACATGAGCGTATTTTGTACATTTAATGACCAAGTTAGCTGCATGACTTTCACATGTGAAAGTCATTTTCCGGTCTCAGAATCATATTTTGATTCACTGATGACTGTACGAGTTCGAACCACACATTCTTCTTTAAAAAAGGCCTTTGTGAGGCCGTTTCGAGCTAGGCTGAAAGCAACAGGTGCTCCCTTACCCAAACAGCCTCATGAAGGCCCTTTCAGAGGCCCATTCACGTCTTATCAGTAAACGCCGAGTCTGGAAAACATCAACAAGAGCCCAGCGGGTCTTTTTCGAGGCGCTTTAGGGTGCACCAGTCGCAGAAGCGCTGGTAGGGAGGTCACTGGACTGAACGCTCATCGGCTCCATCTGATTTGGAAAACTTACGCACTGGGATTCCGGCGACAGCTTATCCAGATTAATAGCGTATGTGCTGCTCATATCTCCAAGAGGCGGCCTATTAGCGCGCATGGAATGAGCTCAAAGTTATCCAAATCAGATAGGTATGTGTAGCGATTGGAAAGTCCTCCAGGAGAGTCCCCGACCGCTGTTGGAGAACTCTCGCTCATTGTGATCATCCAGCCACTACTTTCCGCCCCAGTTGCCGGGGCGCTGTTCTCACTGCTCAATCAGCATCGTTCCCCATCTGCTTTTCGAACGCCTGTCGAATGAGCCCCATTACATAGGCCAGCTCAGATTCCTCACTTAACCCTACTTCCACATCGCCATTTCCCCAACGTCCGAGATTGGTCACGTCACGAGCCATCCCTTTCGGATCGCTCAACTCGTGAAACGGCATATTCAGAGACAGTCGCAAACGGCTCTTTTGCGGGACCACATCGACAAAGTTCGTCTCGGCTTTGAACGCTATATAGAGCTTGAGGACTTCTTCAGTGACGCTAGGGTCGAGCGCCAGGACTTCCTTTCGGAGCTGCTCAAATAGAGCGCGCATTGGGGTCCCGTTTGCTAGTTGAGGGTGATCCTCAAGGTTGTAGGCTTCTGGTTTAACGGCCACGTTGCGGTAGGTATCGAGGATCTCGTCCGGCAATACCGGAGCCGCCCAAACCCGCACCGCTTCCTGGGCCAGCTTGGCGGCCCGATTCTTAATTGAGTCCTCATTCCATGCTTCTACAGCTCCCAGGCCCTCGTTGAGCCGTAGAGGGCTTTGTTTGAATCCGCCCTGCATATCGCGCTTCTCGATGAACGCTCGGTCGCTGTACTCTGAGTTGTAGCCCGTAAGAGTCAGGTTACCCAGCGTATGCAGCCAGGTTTCATGCACACGCTTCCATTCCGGACCTAGCTCATCCTTCCATCTAACAGACAGATTCTCATTCTGCGGCATGATGTGTTCAATCGTGTATTCGTCGACCGGAACCCGTTCCTTGCGCTCGAAATTCTCCAGGCGGCGTAACCAGTAACTCCGACTGCGGAAATTATAGAGATCGCGTACTGCCAGTTCCCTTTTGAACTCTTCGTCATTCGGAAAACGCCGGTATGACTTCAAACCGAGCAGGTGAGCCTTGATGCTCTCCAGGTAACGGTTCTTCTGCAATGATTTGTGAAAGGTCGCAAAGGTCTTGTTCAGCGAGTTTGTGGGGATGGCACAAACGGCACGACGGAACACATAAGCCTCGATCAGCCGAATAGCGCTATGAAAGTCATCTCGGGACAGATTGTCCTGTTGGTAATCATGGTAAAGTTCCAGCAGAAACGGATATGCCACGTCGACTTTTAGCTCCCGCAGGTCCTTAAATGCCATTCCGAGCTGTTTATCTGTTTCTTTCCCCAATGCCATCGCACAAAAATACCGAGCGAAAGCATGTATTTCAGCAACCAATGAATCGACACCAGCACTCGCAACTTCGGCGCGACGTGAATGCTGTTTGAAAGCCTCGTATACCTCGTCTAACCGTGGAATTTCCCCGGTTTTAACCGTGAGGTAGTGGCGCATGAAGCTATCAAAGTAAACGCCATAGCCTTCTTGCCCGAATTCCACCTCCATCGGACGCCAGTGATCGCGATAGAGCCGAGTCTGATGCTCCGGCTCCAGTCCCATCAGCACATAGTTCCGGATCAGGTCAGCCTGGCTCAAAGCTTTTCCTGTGGAATTCATGCTCTCAAAAATGAGTTGCGGGTTATCCTGGTCTCGGCTCAGCGCAATATCAACGATGATGAGCTTTGAAAGGCCCCGGCAGAGGGTTTCCAGTTCCCCGTTTAGCCGCTCAATTTGGCTGTTGAAGAACTCGAAGTTTTCCTGAATTCGAAGAGAACCGTCATCAGGTAACGGCTTCTGCGTGACCAACGCCAGCAGGCTCTCTTTGTCCGTCTGGGTCAATAGCAGTTTGTAAGCTCGCTCACCGTCTTCCAAAGGGTTAAGCAGGTAGTAATTGCGCAGCTTCTTAGCCGAAAACCCCTCCAGAGGCTCTGTGTTCCCAAGGTGCCGAGATAGCGCCTCAAGAATCAGCATGGTGGTAGTCAGTCGCTGTTGCCCATCAATGACCAGCAATGGTGATTGACTGGACACTTGATAAAGCCCCTTCTCGATGTAGACCACCGAGCCAATGAAATGTGCTGATATATCATCGTTGGTACCGGCTCGCATAATGTCGTCCCACAGTTGGCGACATTGCTGCTCAGACCAAGAATACGTTCTCTGGTAGATCGGAATGACAAATTGTGGCGACTTCTTCAGGAAGTCGAGCAACTTGGCTTCTGTAGCTTTCATAACGGACGTTATCCCTCTTTTGTTCTGTTAATGCGAGCCAACGTTGGTTTTGACTTGGTTATACACAGCCCGCATCAGATACTGAGAGGCAATATTGCGGAAGGACTCGTCGTTCATCAGGCGTATGAAGATGTCCTCGTTGCCGTCCATTCGCTCTACAAACAAGTTTTCAAGCTGCTTGTTAAATACCGGTTCGAAGTTCTCCAGGCTATTAGCCATGACGGCTTGGCGTAACTGTTCATTGGCAACGGCAGTTTCCTTCACCTGATCGAAAAACAGCTGATCCGCCGGGGTAAACTCAGTACCAAATCGGTCGTTTAGCTTGTCAACCAGTGTCGATAACTGCACTTCCTCGTCTGCCTGGCCAGTACCGACCTCTGTCGGGCCATACAGGGCTTCCGGTTCTCCTGTCTTCAGGTCGATAGCTCCCTCACTGATTTTCTGCAGTCGGTAGTACTTCAGCTCTACCTCATCATCGACCTGCACCGTGCGCGTATCGGCAGTATAAGGCAGCTTGGTGAGCAAGAAACGAGAATAGGTGTACAGCTTCTCGTGATCCGAGTCCTGATAAGGAATAATCTGGGCAACGAATCCATACAGATTACGAAAGCTGACCAACTGCCCCTTGAACAGAGCTTGGTCTTCCTCGCTCAATTTCTTGAAACGCTCGACAGCCAAGTCAATCAGACTGTTCAGCTTCTTGTGCTCGCCGCCCGTCGAGTTCAGTCGGTTACGGAACCAGATCTCGCTCCAAGCGCTCACCTCACCCTCCGTAAAAATCTGCCAGGTGGACAGGGTGTGGGCCAGGTTATTGAGCTGCTGAGGGTCGGTATCCTCTTCCTTGGTGGTCACCTCGTAGTAGGGTTTGAACGCCTTGTAGATTTCATCCGGCTCATTCACGAAGTCCAGGACAAAGGTATCTGTCTTGCCCCTGGCTGTTCGGTTAAGTCGTGACAGCGTTTGTACCGCCTGAATGCCTGATAGCTTCTTATCCACATACATGCTGTGAAGCAGTGGCTCGTCAAAGCCGGTTTGGTATTTTTCAGCAACCAACAATACCTGGTATTCCTCGGTGTTGAATTTATCCGGTAGCTCAGACTCCTTAATGCCCTCGTTCATACCGACTTCGGTAAATGTCTTGTCAGCATATTCCTTGAGCGCGATCTCTCCCGAGAAGGCTACAAGGGACTTCACATCCGTATAGCCTTTAGATTTGATGTACTTGTCGAAGCCCAGCTTGTAGCGCACCGCATGTTCACGAGAGCTGGTCACTACCATGGCCTTTGCACGGCCACCGATCTTGTGACGGGTATGAGTGCGGAAGTGTTCAACGATCACCTCAACCTTCTGCGCTATCTCATAATCGTGAAAGGAAACAAAACGAGCCAGCGCCCGCGCAGCTTTGCGACGAGGTACTTCAGGATCATCCTCCACCTTCTGGATCAGCTTGTAATAACGCTTGTAGCAGGAGTAGTGGGCCAAAACGTCATGAATAAAGCCCTCCTCAATGGCCTGCCGCATACTGTAGTGATGGAACGGAGCTTCTCCGTTTCGTCCCGGCTCGTTGAATACAGCCATGGTCTTAAACTTGGGGGTAGCGGTGAACGCGAAAAAGCTCAGGTTGGGCTGTTTGGCACGTTTGAGCTGCTCCCGGATGAGCTCCTTTTTCGCCTCTTCGCTAAGGCTCTCATCCTCCATGTCCAGCAACTGCTCAGCGATGGCTGACTCGATGCCATCCTTGTTGAGGATTTTCCGCAGCTCCATAGCGGTTTCACCACTCTGCGAGCTGTGTGCCTCATCCACAATCACCGCGAAGCGTTTGCCTTCCGTCGAAATTGAGATGCCTTTGCCTTTTTGCTCCAGCGTGCGGATGGCCTGACTGATGAAGGGGAATTTCTGGATCGTCGAGATGATGATAGGCACGCCGTCAGCCAGTGCCTTGGCCAGTTGCTGAGTATTCTCGTCGATCTTCTGTACAACGCCCAACTTGTGCTCGAACTGGAAGATGGTGTTCTGCAATTGCTGGTCGAGTACCCGGCGGTCAGTAATCACCACCACAGAATGGAATACTTTCTCGTTATTAGCATCGTGCAGACTGGACAAGCGATGGGCCAACCAGGCAATGGAGTTGGATTTACCGGAACCCGCAGAGTGCTGTACGAGATAGTTATGGCCGGAGCCCTTGGCTTTTGCGTGCTGGGTCAGAGACCTTACGGCATCCAGTTGGTGATACCGGGGGAAAATCAGCGTTTCCTTGCGGTGGCGCTTGATACCCTTTTCGGTCACGACCGTTTTCTCCTCTACCTGAAGGTGCAGAAAACGGGCGAGGATATCCATCAGGCTGTCCCTCTCCAGCACCTCTTCCCAGAGGTAAGCGGTACGAACATCACCTTCCATGGGCGGATTGCCAGCGCCGTGATTAAAACCCCGGTTGAAGGGTAGGAAAAAGGTATCCTTACCCTCCAGGTGGGTCGTCATAAACGCTTGCTCGGTATCTACTGCAAAATGCACCAGGCAGCGATTCTTGAAGGCGAACAGCGGGTCTTTAGGGTTTCGTTCGAAACGGTACTGGGACTTGGCATTTTCAACGGTCCACCCGGTCGCCGACATGGCATTTTTCAGCTCCAGTGTGGCAACTGGGAGACCATTCACAGCCAGTACCATGTCAGGAATTGCGCCCGTCTTAGTATGTACCTGACGAACCACGGTAAGCCTGTTCGCGGCGTATCGTTCAGCCGCGCCGGTATCAATACTGGTATTGGGAGCAAAATAAGCCAGCTTCACCGACTTGCCGACGCACTTGAAGCCCTCGCGCAGCACGGTCAGGGCGCCTTTTGTGGCCAGTTCCTTAGTTAGGGCATCAAGGAGCATGCTCTCGGCCTTGCTCGCATCCAGGTTGTTCAACCGATCCCAGATCTTGGGTTGTGTCTTTTGCACAAAGCTTACGACATCCGCCGGGAACAAGGCGGTTTCAGCATCGAAACTGGTAGGATCTCCCTTTTGATAGCCACCCTGGGTGATCAGCGCCTGCTCGATGGCGTTTTCAAAGTCGATTTCTTTGTGCATTTTATGAATTCCTGTTGCATCTTGGGTAAATCCCTGACTATAATTCTACTCAAATGGATTGGGGGTGCCCGGTCGGCGTTTAGGCCTCGGTGAGTTTCATCGGGGCTTTTCGCTTTTTGGAGGCGGATAAATCATCAAGCCCATGTCTTCATATCCTTCTCCAACACAATGCCTTCCTCCGTCGCAGTAAAACTTATATTTGAGTACATCGAATGCTCTGTTCATCTGTTCGGGTCTTAAAATGCTAATTCCTATAGGGCGGGCGACCAAATCAGCAAGCTGTAGCCCAGACGACATCACTTTCTTATCAGCAAACAAGACATCAAAAGGCAATGGGATACCTCTCGTGTTGTTGCGATCACAAATCCGCCGAAATTCGAGTTCCAGCTCGTCATCTTCCCTGGGGCCGCGCCGTTCGACCACGACATGGGTTAGCAATGTTTGCTGTTCCTTTTCCAGCAGGAACTCATAGAGTTTTTCAAGACAAAAGCCGAGGGCGATGTGGTAGGGGTTTCCTTCCGCGGAATCCTGCTTTTTAAGGCGCCGTTTATCAATGACGCAACTAATAAGAATGAAGTTGCTGTGCTCAATTATTTCAGTCAGTTCATGTAGGAACTGGTGCTTCTGTTCCCGGCTGCGAAAAATATTGAACTGCCCTTTTTCCTTACGAATTTCATTTTCATGCAATACCACCTGATCATGCCCAAAATGATTGAACTTGAACTTTTCCAGTGCCGAGACAACCTGCTCACTGTAATGTCGCTTTTGGAACACACAGAAAGCCAGAACAAACAGGGGGTACTGTGGATCAATGGTTTCCATACCATGGTCACCGCTTTCATCCACGTACACAATGTATTTACTGAAGATACTTTCAGCCTGGTCTTTTTCAGAAGGCTTTGCTTCATTATCTGAACCAGCAGAGGGATCCTGTTCGAACAAAGGTAGCTGTTGTTTATCAGTCATTATTCAGCCTTCGTATGTCGTTGAAGCCAGCTCTTCAGTGTTATTGGCGTTGTTATCTGGCATATTATTACTATCCTATTGCCTTAACTTACCCGGTGCTAAGCTAAAGATGTAGTGTTTCCTTTAACTTAAAGACGCGGCCGATACCAACCATTTTGCGCACATCGACAAAATGCTCTGCGACGTCGTTACAATGCTCATCCTCTCTGCGGATGCCTTCAAAGCTTTCATGGTGGGTATTGGTGGACAGTGTATCAGCCATGGGCAACCTCCTTTTGCTCAGCGGAAGTGGGTATGCAGAAGCCCCGCACGTCGATTTTGCCGGTGACGGCGTTAGTAATCAGGGCTGAGCGGTATTCATTTAGTTTTTGAATAACTTTTTCAACTTTCGCCATACGATTATTGAAGTCGTCACGAATATCGGCAACATAATCCTCTATTTGCTGTTGTTCGTCATGAGGCGGTAGAGGGATATGGGTGTTCAGCAAATAGTTTAATTCTATACTTTCTACTGTGCAGCCTGGCTTACTCCATAAAGGTAAGAGACCTTTTTGCAGCCCGTTAATAAACCAGTGCAAATAACCTGGATTAAGTTCTGTATTGGTTGTTAGAGCTTTCATGTCTTGATTAAGCGAGACCACGCACGTATTTCTTGCGACTGGAATCGTGTGTCGTAATATTCCTGAGCGAACTACAATCAATACTGCATTCGAATTAATCAACCTAGTGGCACTTTCTTCAACGCCTTTCTGGGTCAGGTAATCCTCTGTTGTATCGATGAAATCGTATTTCATATCTTTTGGTGAAACCCAAGGGATATCACCATTCCAATACTCAGGCTTGCCTGTATTTGGAGTGCCTCCACCTTGCACAGCAACCAAAAACTTTAGTCTTTTATAACTCCAGTGCGCAGGAATCTCTCCCAACCAATCAACCCCTGAGTCTTTCATAGATACCGAGGGATCAAGCCCTTTGGTAACTGCCTGACTGATTAAAGCCGTGCGTTGCTCAGCCAGCTTGTTCAATAGAGACTGCTTTTTGGCAATCAGTGCATCAATCTGAGCAGTTTTGTGGTCAAGGAAGTCTGATATTCTTATTTGTTCAGGCAATGGTGGTTCTGCAAATGGTAAACGAGCTAGGTCACTCGCATTGATCGCTGGATAACTCACTCCAACCGAGTTAGCGACAACGTCGCCGACGAATCCATTGGACTGCAACATGTAACCAGCAAATCGGGCATCTAAACTCGGACGAGGGCGAATTACTGCAAATCCCGTCGAGACAACCATATTGAGAGGAGGGTTCTTTATAGGAGCAATTGCTTTGAGATATGTGCGTACAGTCGAAACTATGACATCGCCATGTCTGACTTTGCGACGCGCACGGGATGGCGCTTTCTCAAAAGCTAATAATTCGGTTTTTTCGATACCATGTGTCAATGACACACTGGAGATATCGACATACTCAATTTCAAAGTCTGGATCGGTTTTTTCATCCAAACTCTCGTCATTGTATGTGGCGACATCTTTGAGACGCTTCTCTTCCCAATGTTCCGGTATAAATGCAAGCCACGGAGATTTTGTCGTTTTATAGCTTGGGTATCCTACTTGCTTCATTATCAAACCACCTCCGCCAACATAGCGACGATTTCCTTTTCCAACTGACTAATCTCACCAGCGATTTCTTCCAGTGGACGTGGTGGCTCATAGACATAGAAATGGCGATTCAGCGGAATCTCGTAACCCACTTTGGTTTTGCTATGGTCAATCCAGGCATCAGGTACATGCGGCAAAACCTCCGCAGCGAGGTAGGCCTCACAATGGTCCTTTACCAACGCAAGCAGCTTGTCATGACCGGTTTCGTTGTCGTATTTCAGCGGCAAGGGCAGGCTGATATCAGCAGGTAGCTGCACATTTTCGGTATCACGCAGTTCTGGATCAGCCTCTGGATTGCCTTTCTTATCACGGCAAATGTCGGCTTGCGGATCTCGTTCTGACAGCGCGGCCAATATCGCCTTCTTGGCTGGAGCTCCCACCTTGAGATCGGCTTTTTTCAAAGCCTTATTCAATACAGTTTCGAACTCGTCTCGGTTCCGATAAAGGATGTTGCCATCCAGTTCTTCCAGCAGGTCCTTGATGGCAGCTTGAGTCTGTTTGCCCGCCTCAATTTCCGCCTGATAGACCGCTGGGTTTTTACGCTTTTTACTGGTAGCCAGGTTGGCAAAAGCCATCTTCTCGTCGAGTCGAACAATGCGCTCAGGACTAGCTTGGAAATTCAGCCGTAAAGGGCGTTCCACTGTGATCTTCAGATAGCCAAACTCGTGGTTATTAAAGATCTTGCTGGCGGTACGGGTTTCGGTTCCGGTTGGTTTTGATGACCCTTTGGTATGTACCGGCGCTACAGAGGTCGCCTCATGCTGATATTCGGCGTAGAGGCGCACCAGCTCGCGGATATGCTCCTCGGCCAGCTCGTTTCGCTTGTTACCCAGACTTTTGTCCATCTTTTTGTAATGACGGGTGCCGTCGATTAGTTGCACTTTCCCACGGCGGTATTCTGGCTTTCGGTTACTGACAATCCAGATGTAGGTGTAAATGCCGGTGTTGTAGAACATCTGATCTGGCAGGGCCACGATGGCATCAAGCAGGTCGTTTTCGATAATCCAGCGGCGAATATTGCTTTCTCCGCTACCGGCATCGCCCGTAAACAAGGGGGAGCCGTTAAAGACCACGGCAATCTTGGAGCCGTCGCCACCTTCATTGATATCACCCACTATTTTCGGCGGGTTGTGCATCTTGGCGATCATGTGCTGCAGAAACAGCAGCGAGCCGTCATTGATGCGGGGTAGACCGGCACCAAAGCGGCCAGAAAACCCCTGATTCTTATATTCTTCACGCACAAAACCTTCTTCTGGCTTCCACTCCACCCCAAAAGGTGGGTTGGAAAGCATGTAGTGGAACTTATTCTCCTGGTGGCCATCGTAAGGTACGAAGCCATTGTTTTTGTTCTTGGCGTCTTTCATGCCCAGCGTGTCCCCATAGATGAGGTTGTCGATGGGTTCGTCTTTGATCAGGAGGTCTGAGCAACAAATGGCGTAGGATTCCGGGTTGTACTCCTGGCCAAAAAGCTCGATGTGGGCATCTGGGTTTAAGCCGTTGTGTGTACCATCGCCACAAATGTATTTTTCCGCTTCCGAGAGCATGCCACCGGTACCTGCAGTTGGGTCGTAAATGCTGCGGTAAATGCCTGGCGCGAAGACACCTTCTTCATCGGTAAACAGCAGCTGCACCATCAATCGGATGACTTCGCGGGGGGTAAAGTGGTCCCCGGCCTCTTCGTTAGCCTGTTCGTTAAACTTTCTGACCAGCTCTTCAAACAAATAGCCCATCTGTAGGTTGCTGAGGGCCTTAGGTGAGAGATCAATTTCGTTTCTACAGAATTCTGTGAGAATCAGAAAAAGGCGGTTGGCCTCGTCCAGTTTGGCGATTTCCGCCTCGAAATCGAACTTGTCAAAGATGTCCCGAGCGCGGGGTGAGAAACCTTGGATGTAGGCAATCATGTTGCCCGCAATGTTAGGCGGATCGGCCAGCAGCTTATCGAAGGTGAAGCCGCTGGTATTGAACAGTTCCTGTTTGCGGCCACTGGTGGCAATACGTGAAAGCGCCTTTTCCAGTGCCGGGCCGGTTATGCCACGCGCTTCCAGGCGTTCCTTCTCAGCCAGTACTTTTTTCTGGTTTTCCGCCAATACCAAGTCAAAACGACGCAAGACGATCATTGGTAGCATTACCCGCCGGTACTGGGGTGGCCGATACGGGCCTCGGAGCTTGTTAGCGATGTTCCAGATGAAGCCGACAAGATTTTGATGATGGTTTTGTTGCATGCTGTTCTCGCTATTTAATATCTGTTGTTAACGACTTGGCGCTGCCTTGCCATGCGTGTCGATATAGCCAGGAGCCAGGACAGCGTTAGCGCAGTGTTCAAGAATGTTGTGATTACGCAGCCACAGGTGATATTCCTGCTCTGGCAACCGATGATCGGGGCTACAGTCCACGTTCCAATGGCGTAGCAGGTAACCAGCACGAGCGGCACGGACGCTGAGCTGCCAGACCGGCTGGTTGTTCTGCCGGGACATGTTAAAATCCAGCGCAATAGCCTCCGGATGGCTGTGGCACGGGTGCGGGATGAGCTCTAAGGTCAGTTGCTCATTCCATTCGGCATCCGACATTTGATGCTCATGCTCTGCGATATCCGCTTTGGCGATACTCACACTGGTGATGCGATTGCAGACAAAATCTCGGAACGCATCGCGTTTTCGGCAGTAGCCGCGCATGTGCCAACGCTGGCCGTTGTTGACGATGCTGTGCGGCACAACCACACGCTCGCTAGCGCCTGAACTGAGGGACTGGTAGATCATCCGCACAGCCTGTTGTTGGCTGATGGCCCGGCTCACTGTCGCCAGCACATCCTGTGGTGGCGCGATCAAATCTGGTGCATCCTCACAGAAACCAGACTGGCCAGGAGTCATCGATAACCCGTCGCCAAAGCCGTGAGCCAGGGTTTTCAAGGCGGCATGGGGCTCATGGTAGAACAGAGGCTGATAGTTGTCGGTACGGTAGTAGCGCTTGTTTTCGTGACGGAGGATCAAGTTCTCGTGGGCTAGCTCACGGTAGAGTGTGAAGTCCCGGGTGCTGGAGGCGACTGCGGTGCCGAAGTGCGCCATCAGCTCACTACGGCCCACTGAGCCATGGTATTGCAGGCAGAAATCAATGAACGCCAAGCGCTCGCGCTGGGCGTGTGAGTGATTTTTAAGCTTTAAGGCGGCGTTTCCAGGCACGTTCGCACCTTTTTTGACTAAACTTTCTATTCGAGAATGTTAGCCACCTTATTACACAAACCTATATCATGCAATCATTTTGATTCGTCCTTTAGAGCTTTCACATGTGAAAGTGTTGACTCCTTTCCAGATGGAAAAAATGGGTGCGTAAAGCCCGCCGGAAGGGGACGGGCCTGAACGGCTTTTGTTTAGGATTCCGGAGGCTGAAGGCTATCTAAATGCGCCTCCAAGCGATCCAACTGCTTTAGGTTTGCTCTGACGAGACGTCGCATGTGAGTGAGGTTTGCATTTATGATACGCACCATCTCAAATCCGGCTTCGGTCTCCTCAATGATCGGCCTTTCCCAATCGTGTGCTCGGTTAAAGGCGGGCTTTGAATAGCGGTGCTTCAGGGCTCGGCGGATATGTTCACTGAAAACTGCATGTCCCTTACCGTTTTTCACCCGTACAAAGGTGTTGTAGTACCAATGCATTTCTAAACTACCACGCAGCATTCTTACCCGGCAGCCGTGATGGCCAGGGTAGCCTCTCGTTTCCTTGGTTCGATGAGCCTCATTGTGTGCCCAAAAATGGTCCGACAGTCGCTGAGCGAGATAGCGTAGACGCGCTCGCTCCATATCCAAGCTTTTGAATAGCGATTGTAAGTACTGTCGACAGTGATCAAGCGCCATTCGCCGCCCCTGGTAATGATCAAATTCCTTGGCACGCGCCATCTCATGCCACTGCTCAGTAATTTCCTGGATAGTTTTGGGTTTGTTCATTAGCTCTCTCCTGTGTTGGTTGATGTTCAAGAGAAATGCTACTGGTAGTGCAGACAAACCCACGGCTCCCTAATTTACCAATTTGGGCAAAAGTAGCCGTTTACCCCAAATTATCTGGAATTTTTATCGACCGGGCGGCGAGTTTTAAGCTTCCGGTTGAGAAATGCTTCCAGCTTGTCAGCATTCAGATATGTGATGCCGCAGATCGCCAGGATAACGGCAACAAAGCCGAGGAAAGCAATGAGTGTGACGGACATATCGATCATGTGAGTTCTCCTGTTTTCGTTCTTTGAGTGCAAATTTCAGCCTATGCTGCATCTGACTCCCTTTGTTCCTTTGCGACAGAGGCAATCAGATGGCGCGAACAACCCAGGATGTCCTGGATTTCACTATAGCTATGACCGGAGCGCAGTAAACTGGCGATGTGTTGTCGCTTCTTCAGATCAGGTTGACGCCCCTGATACTTACCCTCGCTGCGAGCCTTGTTGATCCCTTGGTTCTGGCGTCGACGCCTATCCTCGTAATCTTTGCGAGCTACCGCTGCCAGCATGTCGAGCATCATGCTGTTGACAGCCTGCAATATGGAATCGGTAAAGCCGGAGTCATCCTTCTTGTCCAGTGCAAGCCAACTCGTGGGCAGTTCTGGCGAGACAATCGCCAATCGCTTGGCTGCCAGCTTCTGTTTGAGCGTGTCCCAGTCCTGCTTTTTCAGACGGGCAAGCCGGTCTATCTGTTCTACCAGCACAATGTCACCCTCACCAGATTCGGCGATCAGTCGCATCAGTTCGGGGCGATGCAGCGTGGCACCGGAGACGTTCTCGGTATAAAAGGCAGCAATGCGCTGATCGTGTTGCTCGGCAAACTGGATTAGCGATGCTTTGGCCCTCGCGGCATTTTGTTCCTGGGTCGATGCTCTCAAATAGGCGCGTATAAACATTAAGGCCTCCTCAGTCTGTTATAAGTGGTTCCGCCTGGCCGGTCTGTTTTAAATGGTTCCTTATCATGTTGAACGGCCTGCATTGTTGGTTCTCCTGATGTGTACCCATCAGGAACCACCTCAAGAGTCGAAAAACTCCCCGAACGGATCGTCTTCCCGGAAGATCGGATTGACTCTGAAGTCATCGAACAGATCGCCTGCGCCTTCTTGACTCCCGGTGCTGGAGGTTGTCGTGCTACTTGGACCATTTTCTTCCCTACCACCGCCTCGACTAAACGACGCCATCTTTTTCTCAAATTCAGGAATCGTCATTTCCCCATCGGGTCCCTTGGCGAAAACCGTCTTGTAAGCATCGACTACGGCCAATGCGAAGCGAATGAACAGTGCGACCACCCAGAGCACGAACAATAGATACCATGCGTAAAGCGCTGCATCGGTACCCCTTAAGGCGAGCTCCACAACGCCGATCCCGGCGAGCCCCACTGCTACTATTTTTGTCACCCTCACCATGGTTTCAGTCCCCGATAACTCTTTACTTCGAAGATACCAGAACCTGAGAAAATACAAGTTTTACCCGGCGTCAGGCCGCAGCGGCTTACCCGGCCAGCCATGGAAGTTTCACCTTGCTATAAGCATCATTTGTCATCGCCCTCAAATCCTCCGTGTCCAGGCTTGAAATCATCCACGCAGTGCCTTGATATCGAACTCGCGGATAGTTGGATTGCTGGAATACGCCATGAGGGAGGTCGTCCTCATCGCCCAGCCACTGTCTGAGCCGCAGATCCTGATCGTAAACGCCACCGGCACGGGCCAGGTTCAGTGCACGGGATGATTCGTCGTCATACTTCCGAGGCGTAGCTGCGCAACCCGCCAGCGCGGCTGTGGTTGCAGCAAAAAAAATGGTCTTCAATTTAGTCATTTTGAACTCCTGCGTTTTCTAAAATACTGGCACGAATTTTCAAACACGCAAGAGTAAAATCAAAAAATAGTTATTTAAATCAATACTTTGTACTGTTGGAACAAACTCCAATATATCAGCATATGTGAGCTGGGAGCACCGCTCTTGCTAGACTTGCGGGTAGGTTTTCTTCGGGTGAGACGAGGTGACAGGAAACCGGAAAAGGCTCAGGAATTCCGTAAGCGGTCAATAAACCGGTGAACGCCTACACATCACTGAGTTCCACACACCATGGCATCAGATCTGACATATCATCCGATGGCGAGCGCTTAGGTAATTCAGCGAACAGGTACCGGAAGTAATAATAGGGATTGATGTCATTGGCACGGCATGTCATTACCAAGCTATACAGATTAGCACTCGCTTTTGCTCCACCGACAGATGTCGAGAACATCCAGTTCTTTCGACCCGTGGCGAACGGGCGGATGTCTCGCTCTGTCACATTGTTGTCGATGCTAATACGCCCATCTTCCAGATAGGTCAGCAGCTTGGGCCACTGATTTTTCGCATACGTGATGGCCTGGCCTAAGGCGCCTTTGGGTAACACATGCATACTATCAAGCCAGCGTTTAAAGTCATTTAACAGAGGCAGACTTTCTTGCTGTCTGAGTTGTTGCCGAGCCTCGGCCGATAAGTGTTTCCCGCGTCGCTCGATGCCGTAAAGCTTGCTGATGAAGGTCAGCGCTTTTTCTGGCTTGCCGGCTTTTTTCGAGGGCGACGCCTTTTGCGCATCGGTAAATTTACGGCGAACATGGGCCATACACGCTGCTTGCGTCACACCGTCTACCGTGTCGTAAGCACTGTAACCATCGGACAGAAGATAACCCTGATAATCGCCCAGGAACTCACGCACACACGCGCCGGCTCGACTGAGTTGATAATCATAAATCACCACTGGGTGGTCGGTAAATTCACTATGCCACTACAGGTTTACTCAGGGTAATCACGCCGTCAGGGCTTGGGCGAGGCCACTTGAAGGTGCCCTTTTCTAGGCGGCGGTAATACAGCCAAAACCCATTGGTATCCCAGAATAAGATTTTGAGCTTATCGCGACCACGATTACAGAAGATAAACCAGGCTTCACTAAAGGGATCCATCTCAAGCTGCTCGGCCACGATCAATGATAGACCGTCAATCGACTTGCGCATATCGGTGACGCCAGAGACCAAGAATACCTTGCCAGAAGGGGTCATTGCAGTGCATCCACCCAGTGTTTGATTTGCGCCGCGTTGAGCGTGGCGGGTAACTCGGCGCGAATGCCATTGGCAAAGACAAGCACGACGGACGCCCCAGGTAAGTGACCGGATGCCTCGACCACGACCGGCTGCACGGTTTGCGCTTGCTCGTGCTCACGTAATCGCTTCGACCAATAATAGAAAGTTTGATAGGGAATAGCATTGTCTTGGCAAAACTGCTTGATGGATACTGTGCTTTGCTTTTGTTGTTCAATGATCGCCGCCCAGTGCGCGCGTTTTTGTGCTTGTTTCATGGTACCTCCGCTTAAAAAGGTACTATGGCAAAGCCCGTGTCTTATGGGTATGTGGGGTTTATTGACCGCTTACCATCAATCCGAATAGCAGAACACCAAGCAACATTATATTTACTAAATCATTTTTGAGATTTTGACTCATGTTTTCCCTCCCACTCTTCAGCTTGAGGTTTGCCTTGGCCTGACAATTTCTGGTTGGCCCTATAGCTGTAAAGACACCAGAAGGTGACCAAACTAAAAAATAGGAATAGCCCAAGCATTCCCCACTCAAATGCAGTCATAGCAACCTCCGCTCACTCGAGTATCCAGTCCTTGCACACTGAATAACTTGGAAAACATAAAATCAGTCATTTCATCGAATTCAGATGGTTCGAATTCGGGCACGGTAAGGGGCATACCGAAATACTGAAGGTTCCGGTAGGATGATGGCTCGAAAATGCCTTGCGGATAACGGTCGAACGTGTTGAAAGCCTGATTCAGTCTAAGATCAACAGTCCAACCACCTGGAAGCTCAATCCAGCTATGGGGATAGACTAATTCTCCCGTGCTCTTGCATTTGACACATCCAACTCTAGGCTGATGAAACACCGAATTTCTCGTCAATAGATGACTGATCAGGTAAGTAAGAATTATGGGATCCGTTTGGACTTCATCCATCGCCAAAACAATATTGTCTAGATCCTGATATTCACTTTTCATAATGCAGGCTCCTTAAACAGCAGTTGTTCTCCTTGCTCATACAACACTGGATATGGGAGAGATTGGCCATTCTTCACCACATGCTTTGGTGGAAAGTACATCACTATCCAGGGAGGCATGTCGGCGCTGACAGCACTATAAAACTCACCTACTGGAAAGGTGCGTTCGTCACCGGACTGCCGAAATATCAGCCGAGAATATTCCTCGGGATGGTTGGCAGCGATATTATAACTGGCAGCTTCTCTCCCAGTGACATAGCTTGGAGTCTTCCAGTGATTCGGTTGTTGGATGTTGTAGGCGATGATGCAGTTGCTATCGGCACAGCCATATCGCTCGGCTGTTACCGACCACAGCATGAGAGGGTGCCCGTCAATCTCCGGCGTCTTCACGTCTGTGAGTTTCGTTGCCGTAATTGCCATCGATTCGGCTGCTTGAGTGATGGCCTTATCTACGACGGCAACATAGTGCTTATAGGCGTCATCCTCATTCGCCGCCAGTGATCCCGGCATCCAGCCAATAAGACTGGGGCGCGCCGAAGGATTATCCGGCGTCGCCATAATGTCAGTCGCGTTGAACATAAAAGTCTGAGTTCCAGACAAATGTCGAAGTGGGGCATCAAATGAAGTCGCCAAGCTGGCGACATCTAAAAACGTTGTGAACAAGCCTTTGCGGTAAGAGCGAGTACCATCTGATGAGTCCCGCAGATCTTGATCATAGACACCGCCTGCTCGGGCCAGGTTCAGTGCACGGGATGATTCGTCGTCATACTTCCGAGGCGTAGCTGCGCAACCCGCCAGCGCGGCTGTGGTTGCAGCAAAAAAAATGGTCTTCAATTTAGTCATTTTGAACTCCTGCATTTTCTAAAATACTGGCACGAATCTTCAAACACGCAAGAGTAAAATCAAAAAATAGTTAATTAAATCAACACTTTGTTCTGTTATCACAAACTTCAATATATCAGCAGATGTGAGCTGGGAGCACCGCTATTGCTAGACTTGCGGGTAGGTTTTCTTCGGGTGAGACGAGGTGACAGGAAAAGGCTTAGGAATTCCCAGTTTCCCACTTATCCCAGTTTATAATCATGGGTAGTGAACAAAGAAGCTACTCAGATATGAAATTTCTATCAATGGGTAGTATAGTGGGTAGTTGTGGGTATAATAATTCAAAAATAGTATTAATTGATTGTTTTTAAAGGCTTTTAATTTTTATTCTTTGAGCAGATCCAGAATATTGAGTGATAAATAGCGGTTCGCGGCGCTCAACTATCTGTTATATAAAGACAGCTCGGCTCTACATGTCGGGTTGTTTTGTATCGCCTATAGCGTTATGCGAGTCAGTGTCTTACCAGTGCCTGTTGCCGCCACCACTAAATTGCGAAAACGTTGATGCGTCTGGCGCTCAACCGTCAGCTGCTCCAGGATTTCACGCTGGTGAGGAAAAGGGGTCAGGTCGAAGAAAAACGTAGCGCCATCTTCTTCGCCACCGCGCTGCTGCCGAAGGGCTTGATTCAGTTTTTCGGTACTTTTTACATCTCCATCAAACCGCTCAAATTCATGCGACGCCCAATACGTTTCAAAGGTGCTGAGTGATTTATTGATAATGTGGGGAATTTCTTGCGAGGTAATTTTTAGGTTCCACTCCAAACCATTCGTCAGTGCAGAATGAGAGAGGTTTGACGATCCGATATAACCGGTGTGATAGCCGGTCTCGCGTAAAAACAAATAGCTTTTTGCGTGAAGGCGCTCGCGCTCAGTATTGTAGCTTAACTTCACCTCGGTATTGGGTAAGCTGGCTAAGTACTCCACCGCTTTCGCATCTGTCGCGCCCATGTATGACGTAGTGATAACTTTTAACTCGCGTCCACTACGGGTAAAGGCTTCCAGCTCTTTGCGGAAAATTCTTATCCCTGCCCATTTGATGAATGACACCAACCAATAGATTTTGTCTGCGGATAAAATCTCTCTTTTCAGCTCTGACTCCAATGAAAGGCCCGCATTACTGCCACAAAAAAGCTCACTTTGCGTTAAGCCGGTTAGCGGGAAAACATCTTGCACATAACGCGGTAAATCAGATGCTATCGGGTTTTCAAACTCATAAAGGGCCGTCAGTATTTTCCCCTGACTCGCGAGCAGATTATCGTCGATAATGTCTTTATCGTGGATCTGGGTTTTCAGCCACAGCAAGAATTGGTTGGATAGCGAAATCTGCTGAGCTAGGCGATCGTCACTGGCGGGCACCGCGTCGAGCACATGATGTAAAACATGCGATAAAAAGCGAGACAACCAAACGGACGCCTCGTTGCTGGTAAGCTCTCGCTCACCCACATAGAATCGTTCTCGATCAATACGGCTCTCAATAAGCTGCGTTACCAGCTGCTCATAAATTCCGACCTGCTGCATTTTTTCCTTCCACGCGGTAAGCCAGTTTCACCTTACAAACCACGGATTGTAGGCACTATGAAAAGATCACTTTTCTATACTTTTCAAACAATAGTAACAAAGAGTTAAGTCACACTCTCGTCTGAGGTCTACACAAAGTGACTTCATAGGTAACAATGTGTAGACCTATAGGCGGACATAAAGACTCTCAACCAATCAAAACTCAACGATATTTTTTGCGAACAACGCTTCACGACGGCTATTGGCTGCTACAAAGCGCTTAAACCGCAATTAAAAGAACGCAGAATAATCGTGCAGCTGATGCAAATAGCGTGATGCCGCATCATCGCCACTGGGGCAAGTCTGATTTGCTTGCTCGTACGTTTGCTGGCAGCCATACTCACGCTAGCGATAAATAGCGGTTAACGCGTTCGCAGACAACGCCTCATCGCTGTGTCATGATCCCTGCCTCAAATACTCTCCCCGTGTTCGATGCGGTAGCCAAGATCGATGTGGCTCGGCCAGGTGTCGGCGCCGCGGAGTCGGGCGATAAGCTCGGTGGCGGCGACGCGGCCGATTTCTTCTCGGGGGGTAATCACTGTCGCCAATTTGGGGAGCATGGCTTGGCTGATGTCGTGGCCGTGAAAACCGGCAATCGCAATGTGTTCCGGCACCTTGAACCCGCGTCGTTGGCACTCATATAAAGCGCCAATCGCCAAGTCATCGTTGGTGCAAACAATGCCATCCACCTCGGGATGTAATTCAAGCAGCTGACCGAGTAACTTGGCCCCTAAGGTAAATGATGAGGCGTCTTCAGTCTGCAGGCTGATCGGCGTTTGCTGGGTTTGAGCAATCGCTTGATGATAGCCCTCAAGCTTTAGGCGCGTGCGTTCATCCATACGGGCGGCAAAATACGCGATGCATTGGCGGCCTTTTTCAATCAGGGCCTTAGTCATATCGCGCGAGGCTTTAGTGTTGTCAAAACCGACCGCTTGCTCGAGGCGTGGAGATACGCTATCCATTATTTCAATCACCGGAATCGAGGCGGTTTGCAGCATTTTACGCGCTCTATCGGTATGCACATTTTCGGACAAAATGATCGCATCGACGTTATACGAGAGCAAAGACTCAATGCTCTGCTCTTCGAGCGCGGCGCTGTAGCTGTAGTGGGCAATCATGGTTTGATAGCCCTCTGGTGAGGTGACGGATTCAATCCCGCGGATCACTTCGGCAAAGACTTGGTTGGTCAGGGAAGGCACCAGTACGCCAATTGCATGGGATTTTGCATTGGAGAGAATATCGGGGGCACGATTGGGAATGTAACCCAGTTCCTCTACCGCCAATTGGATTTTTTCACGGGCGGCGTCCGAGACCATCGCCGGGTCGCGTAAACAGCGGCTTACTGTCATTTTGGTGACGCCGACTCGATCGGCAATGTCTTGTAATGTCGGTCGCTTTTTCTTATTCGCCATCTGGGTCTTTCGTTGATGCAGTCTTGTTTTGGCTCCATCATACCCACTCTTTGGCCCTTTTTGTTGTTACGTGTAACAAAAAGGCGCGCCCATCACAGCGCGCGTTGGCTTATCGTGTTTGTTGTCGCTTTGGCTGGTCACTCCAAGTCAAATGGTACTGGCGTGATCCATCATCATCGACACGTGCATAACCATGGGCGCCAAAATAGTCGCGCTGAGCCTGAAGCAAGTTAGCGGGTAACACCTCGCTATGAAGAGCATCAAAATAGCTCAATGACGCCGCCATCGCGGGAATAGGCACCGCCGCTTGCGCGGCACTGGCAACGGTCGCACGCCAGCCGGAAGCTTGGCGACTCACCGCCTCGGCAAAGGGCGCGACAAGAAGCAAGTTAGCGACATCTGGCGTCTGTTGATACGCGCTGGCAATCTCGCTTAAACATTGCGCGCGGATAATGCACCCTGCGCGCCAAATCTTGGCAATTTGCGCAAAATCCAGTGTCCAGCCTTGTTGCTGCGCGGTGGAGTTGATCAGATCAAACCCTTGGGCATACACCGATAGTTTGGCGCAATACAGGGCGTCGTGTAGGTTTTCAAGCTGCGTATCAATATCATCATACGCAACAGCCGCTGAGTTGGTACGAGTTTTCGCTGCCGCCACTCGCACCGCTTTTAAGCCACTTTGGGCGCGTGCAAACACCGCCTGGGCAATGGTCGGGGCCGCGACACCAGTTTGCAGCGCATTCACTGCCGTCCACATGCCTGTTCCCTTTTGGCCAGCTTTATCCAGCACCACCTCGACGAACGGCTTACCTGTGATAGGGTCTGGGGTTTGTAAGATCTCGGCGCTGATTGCCATCAAGTAGCTATTGAGCGGCCCTTGGTTCCAACGAGCAAAACATTGGCCAATTTCTACCGCCGACAGTCCTAGTGCTTGCGACATAAAATGATACGCTTCCGCAATTAACTGCATGTCCGCATATTCAATGCCGTTATGTACCATCTTGACATAATGACCCACACCCGCACCGCCCAAGTAAGCGGCACACGGCTCCCCCAGCTCAAACTGGCCCACAGGCTGACCGGCGTGATCCACTTTTGCCGCAATCGCCAACCACATGGGTTTAACCTGCGCCCACGCTGACGCATCGCCACTGGCCATCAGCGAGGGGCCGGTACGCGCGCCCACTTCCCCACCGGAGATGGCGGTGTTAAAAAAGCGCAACTGCCCTTGGTAGTCGCGGGCGCGCCGCTCACTATCTGTCCACAGGCTGTTGCCGGTATCGATAACAATATCGTCAGGTGCAAGACCCGCCGCCAACAACTCATCGATCACCCGATCAACAACCTCGCCGGCGGGCACCGACAAGGCGATAACACGCGGCGTTTGCAAACTGGCCAGCAGCTGAGATAGCGAATCGACCACCGTTAGCTGGCCTTTTCCCGACGCCTGATTCAGGGGTAACGCGGCCTCGCGCGCCGCTTGCCGGTGATGCGGGTTAATATCAAAGCCTGCGACATTAAAGCCATGATCGACAAGGTTTAAAGCCAGGCTTTTCCCCATCACACCTAATCCAACCAGACTTATCTGTGATGGCATCATGACTCCATCTCCTTTATTTGTTGCAACGCGTGCGCGACCACGGTGTCGACGGGGTAAGAGATATCGACAAACAAAGCCTCTTCAGCACTGGGCTCGACCAAGGCGTCAAATTGGCTACGCAGCATGGCTTCACCATGAAAATAGTGGTTAGCCCGATTTTGTAGCCGTGACCAAATCGTGGCGTAATCCCCTTGCAGGTAGACAATCACTAACTCTGGGTTGTTTTGTCGCAGAACGTCACGGTACTCCGGTTTTAATGCTGAGCAGGCAATCACCGCCGCTTCGTTGTCGGTGTACAGACGGTTCAAGGTGCGCAACCAGCCACTACGGTCAGCATCAGTCAGTGGGATCCCTTGCCGCATTTTTTCTACATTGTCAGCGGGATGATAATCGTCACCGTCATAAAAAGGCAGGTCGAGTGCACGGGCAATTTCACTGCCAATCAGGCTTTTGCCGCACCCTGAAACCCCCATGATTAATAGTTTTTTTACTTTCATTACACACCACAACCCTTAGCCAGGCCACAAGCCAGCGATAACATCTTGATAACTCGATATTGCTGTTTTAATACCATGATCATTGCCACCACATTGCCAACTCAGGGAAGATAATCACCAATGACAGCACGAACACTTGCAGGGCGATAAAAGGCAGGAGTGAGGTAAAAATCTCACCAAGACTAATGTCTTTCGGGGCGACCGATTTAAGGTAGAAGGCAGCGGGTCCAAATGGTGGCGAAAGGAACGACACCTGCATGTTGAGGCAGAACACCACCCCGAACCAAATGGGGTCAAAACCAAGCCCGGTGATGATGGGCACAAAAATCGGCATGGTTAACAGCGCCACCCCGACCCAGTCTAGAAACATCCCTAAGACGAGTAAGATCACCATCATGATAAGCAAGGTACCTATCGCACTGCCGCCACTTAGGCTCAGGATCACTTGTTCAACAAAATCAATCCCGCCCATCAGGTTGTAGATTCCCACCAGGGCGCTGGCACCAATGCCAATCCACATGATCATCCCGCAAGTGCGCATAGTGGCAATCGCGCTCTCTTTGAGCATCGAAAGGTTCATCTCACCACGGACAATCGCAGACAGCATGATCCCCACCACACCAAGCGCCGAGGCTTCAGTGACCGAGGCCACCCCGGTGTAAATACTGCCAAGCACCACCGCTACCGAGAAAAGCGGGAAAAACAGCGCCTTAAAGTAGCTCACTTGCGGCTCCTCTTCTTCGCCGCTGTCGCTTGGGATCGGTGCCAGAGATGGGTTTAACTTACAGCGAACCAACACATAAGCGATGTAACAGGCGGCAAGAATAAAGGCGGGGAGAAAGGATGCCTTGAACAAATCGCCAATCGATACACTGGCGGTCATGCCGTAAATAATCAGTACGATACTGGGCGGCAGCATGGTCCCGAGCGCGCCCCCGGCACAGGTGGTCCCGATCGCCAGTTTGCGATCATAACCAAGGCGGAGCATTTGCGGTAACGCCAAGATCCCCAATAACACGGTTTCACCGCCAATCACGCCAGACATAGAAGCCAGCAACACCGCGACTAAAATGGTTTGTACCGCGACCCCGCCTCTCACCTTGCGCCCTAGGGACTTCATGGCATCGAAAAGATCTTTGGCAATGCCTGAACGGTCAAGCAGTGCTGCCATCAACACGAACATCGGCACGGCTAAAAAGACGTAACCAGAGGCAAAACTGTAGGTACGGCTGGCAATTAATGGCATCGCCTCGGGGCCAAACCAAAAGAGGGTAAAAAAGATCGCCACAAACCCAGACACAAACGCCAATTGCATCCCAGTGAGCAGCAGTCCAATCAGCATCACCAGCATGAGCAGGCTTCCCCATGCCAGTCCAATCGAAGATAAATCAAACATCGTCTTTGTTCCTCAGTCCCATCAGTTCTTGGATGAGATGCAATACAAACTGGATCACGAGAATACACAGCGCGATAAAAATCAGCCCTTTAAGCAGCGCCGGATAGGGCGCATTAAGCACAGACCCCGAGGTCTCAAGCCGTAATTCGCCCCAAGGTGCAAACCAAGCTTCCTTGGCAAGTGAGTAGGATGAATAAGCCAGCATACTGGCAAACGCGAGCCCCACGAGGTGATGAACTAGGTTGAGGTATTTGCGCGTTTGTGACGACACCGCGTCGTAAACCAGGACGACACGCACATGGCGATTGGCCGCGAAGGCATAAATCCCACCGATAATGAACAAAGAGCCGCCGATAAATGAGGCCGTTTCATGCACCCAGGTGGTGGGCGAATCAAACAGGTAGCGCATCACCACTTCATAAAAAGAGATAAAGACGGTGGCGATAAACAACCAACTTAATAGGTGGCTCACCTTAATGATCGCTCTATCGAGTACGTTTCTTGGGTGCTCGTCGGGCTCGGGCGGGGTATGAGGTGTTTGTTCAGTCATAAAATAGGTCCACAATCAGGAGGGCGATGCCCTCCTATCACTGACAAGACAAGGATGAATGCTTACAACAAGCCATTGGTTTCTAAGAACTCGGTCACTGAGTCATACACTTTTTGCGCATTCGGTGAGCGCTCGGCAAACACTTTCCATTGGGTTTTGGCAATTTCACGAAACTTCTTGCGCTCTTCGTCAGACCAATCGTGGATAGTGATCTCTGGGTTGGCTTTGGCCTCTTTCACGGCTGCCATATCTGCCATTTTCAGTTGGGTGGTCATGTCGTAAGAAAAGTCACGAACAGAGGTTTTCAAAATGGTCTGCAAGTCTTCCGGCATCTTGTCCCATTTTTTCTGCGCAATAGAGATATCAATCAGTGGCAGCGAGTGGAAGCCTGGTTGCACTGGGTGCGGTGCAATATCATTCATGCCCGCTTTTTGGTTGGTGGAAAACACGGTGTAATCGGCCGCATCAATCACCCCTTTACTCAGACCGGTAAAGACTTCCGAGCCCGGCAAGTTAACCGGTGTGGCGCCAGCGGCGGCAAACACTTGCTGCACCAAGCCTTCCGGGGCACGCAGTTTGAGCCCTTTCAGATCAGCCACGCCATCAATCGGTTTTTTGGAAATAAACGACTCAACGCCTGTGGTCGATGCGCCTACAAACTGCACGCCGTACGGAGCGTAAAGCTCAGTCATCAGCTCATTCCCGCCACCGTAATTCATGTATTGCAGCAGCTGGGTGGTATCGGACCAGGCACCGACCATATTACCAATCAAGCCAAAGGCCGGATCTTTGCCCGAAAAGTAGCCCGTGGCGGTGACATGGCCGTCCAGGACCCCCATTTTTATCGCCCCAAGAGTCTCGGTGTGTTTCACCACAGAGCCGACAGGCAATAAATCGATATTGATTTGGCCATCAGACATGGTCTCAACACGATCCGCCCAGCGCTGCTGAACCTTAAAGTTGAGATCACCAGAGGGATCAGAGGATTGGATTTTCAGATTAAAATCCGCCGCCATCGCTGACACAGAGAACAAGCCAGAGATAGAGGCAGCGAGCAGGGTTTTCGTTATTGCTTTCATAGTAGGATGTCCTTGTTTTATTTCCACTTATTCCAAAGTCCTGGAATGCGATTGGTCGAAACACTGGATGTAATAGTTATGTTACCAACGTTCTACGTCGTAAAGTTACCGGTAACACTGATGCATGAACAGAGATCGCACTCACAGTTATTGATTAATCTGTCACAAGGATAAAGCAAAGAGGAAGAAGTGTGAGGCACACCACATTGGCGGTTGTCGTGCTAGCGTCCTCGGTAAAAAGCGTAAGCATGAACCGATGCCCACCCTGAAACAGGGTGGGAAACGGTGCTAGCGGGTGGTTTCAGGCTTTTTTTCGCCCACCGACTCGTGCTGAATATCCGCGTCAGCGGCCGGCTGCTCAGCGCGGCGTTTGTGTTTGCGATATTTGGGATGGGTGATTGGGATCGCGGAGAGTAGCTTTTGGGTGTACTCATGCTGCGGCTGATGGTAGACGGTTTCGGTCAGACCCTCTTCCACCACATGACCAAAGTACATCACTGCCACCTTATCGGAGATATGGCGAACCACCGATAAGTCGTGGGAGATAAAAATCATCGCCAAGTTCATCTGTTGCTGTAACTTCAGCAACAGATTAAGAATTTGTGCCTGCACCGACACATCCAAGGCGGAGACAGATTCGTCACAAATAAGCAGTTTCGGTTTAAGGGCAATCGCTCGCGCAATACCAATCCGCTGGCGCTGGCCGCCCGAGAACTCATGCGGATAGCGGTTAACCGCATCGTGGGGCAAGCCGACTTTATCTAATAGCTCAAGTACCCATTGGCGACGCTCTTTCGCGGTGCCAATATTGTGAATAATAAAGGGCTCTTCTAAGATCCCACCAATGGTATGGCGCTGGTTGAGCGACTCGAGCGGGTCTTGAAAGACAATCTGCATGTCTTTACGCAGTGGCCGCATCTGACGTGGCGATAAATGCGTGATGTCTTTACCTTCAAAGAAAATTTTCCCTTCGGTCGGCTCAAACAGCTTAAGCATGGTACGGCCAAGGGTGCTTTTGCCACACCCCGACTCGCCCACTAGCCCGAGCGTTTCGCCTTGGGATACCGAGAGCGATACGCCATCGACGGCTTTAATGGTGTAGCCTTGACGAAGCAGGCCCTTGCCCGAGACAAAATACTGCTTCAGATTTTCTACTCTGAGGACTTCCTTGCTCATCGCGTTCTCCTGCAACTACGTGGATGATGGCGCGGCATCAAACTCTTCCAGCGGCCGAATATCAATCATCTGTTTGGGCTGATGGTGACGCCCCGGCATTAATCCCAACAACCGCTTGGTATACGGATGGGCTGGATGATCAAACAAGGTAAAGATATCAGCGCGTTCGCGAATTTGGCCGTCGTACATCACCGCCACATCGTCACACACCTCTGCGACCACCCCCAGATCGTGAGTGATAAAAATCACCGCCATGCCGGTTTCTTCTTGCAGCTCGTTGATCAAGTCCAAAATCGAGGCCTGCACCGTCACATCTAGGGCGGTGGTTGGCTCATCACAAATCAAGATGTCAGGCTTACAGGCCAGTGCCATCGCGATCATTACCCGCTGACGCATCCCGCCGGATAGGTTATGCGGATACTCGTTCAGTCGCTTTTCTGGCATCGGGATTTTCACCTTAGCCAGCATATCGAGCGCACACGCCGCACGTGCTTTTTTGTCGAGCTCTGGGCGGTGTAGCGTCAAGACTTCATTGATTTGCCGACCAATGGTGTGCACAGGGTTCAGCGCCGTCATTGGGTCTTGAAAGATAATCGAGATCCGATTACCGCGCATTGCATAGCGCTCTTTGGCGGGCAAGGTCACCAAGTCTGTCCCGCGATACAGAATCTCGCCGCCGGTCACCTGTCCGTAAGGCTTAGGGAGCAAGCCCATGATCGACATTGCCGTGACACTTTTGCCACTGCCCGACTCGCCCACCAAGCCGAGCGTGCGCCCGGCTTTTACTTCAAAGCTCACCCCGTGAAGTACCTCACGGGGGCCATCGTCAGTGGTAAAATTAACGGTCAAATCCTTAACCGAAAGAATGACATCCTGGGTCATAAGCGCCTCTACAGCTTGTATCTGTCATCAATGATGGTCACCGGCTCAAAGGCTTTATCATCGTCCATGGCCTCTTCGGTGGCGTCTTTCATCTCTTCATCGATCCAGAAGGTGCCAAAGCCCATCACGCGGCCGCTGGTCACCATCTTCTCGGTGCGCTTGGTCATTGCGTTATCTGGGATTTGCACATAACGCCAAAAACCTTGACGCACATAGGGCACCATGTACCCGGGCACAATCACACTAGCTTCTGAGATCTTAGCGCGGATCTGGTGCGACAGCTGGTATTTCTTCGCCATGTCGAATTCGGTCTTGTACGCCATGATCAACTTATCCAGCGCCGGGGAGCTATAATTGGTGTGGTTGTTGGTTTGCTTTTTATTGGCGTTATCCGAGTGGAAGTACTCCCAATAGGCCGGGATTTCTGAGGTGCCCATATTAAGAAACGCTAGCTGATGCTTTTTCTCCAGCACGTATTTAAACGCCGATGAGCCATCAACCAGATGAATGGTAAAGTCCAACCCCGCTTGCTTCGCTTGCTCTTTCAAATAGGCAATACGCGGCGTGTGATGCTGATACCCATAAGTAATCGCAAAGCTTAAACGCTCGCCTTTGTCGTTAACACGAATGCCATCAGGGCCCACTTGGTCAAAGCCGGCTTTTTCGAAATAGCTGATCGCTTTTTCAGGGTCAAACGGTGGTGGCGTCGCACCATCGTTATCGTACTCACCATGACCATGCCCCATTGCATGGGGCTTGCGTGAGTAGTCACCACGGGTAATGTTTTCAATCATGCCATCAAAGTCCGTGGCATAGATGATGCCTTTGCGCACATTGATGTCATCCAGCAGCGGCATGGCGGTATTCATCCATAACCCCCCCGCGCCAACCGGTAATTCGTTGTGGCCCCAGAATTTGGTGATATAGCCTTTTTTATAAGGTTCAGATTGGGTTTTGTCGTGCCACACATCCGGTAATAGCAAGTCGAACACATCCAAGTTGCCTTTTTCAAAGTGCTTCATGGCGATGTCGTTATCTCGGATCACCCGCAGACGAATTTTGTCGACGTTATAGCGGTGCTGATAATAGGGGTTGGTGTAGCCCCACCAGTCATCCACGTGCTCAAAGGTAACGCTGCGGCCTTTTTGCACCCGCGCTAACTCGTACGGGCCCACGGTGGGGGTCGGTTTGAAGTTGTAGCGGCGTACAAAGTCGTCGGCAATGCCATCGTGGTTTTCATCTTTGCGCGGATTGGCGTAAAAGTGCGCGGGACGTGGGACCAAGCTACCCAGGGTATACATCAGATCTTCGTCACTTTTCTCTATCGCGGTCGAGATCGTAATGGTGTGTTGGTCAATTTTCTCTACCCCACCAATGGTGTTGGTGTAGTAGTCGTTGTACCAAGGGGCAACAATGTCTTTCGAGCGGTAGAACTGCATCATAAAGACAAAATCATCAGCGGTGACGGGCTCGCCATCCGACCAGGTCGCCTCTGGGTTCAGTTTAAAGTAGATGGTTTTATGGTCGTCGCCATAGGCCCACTCGTTGGCCAAATCCGGGATCCATTCCAAGGTGTCTGGGTGGCGCTTTACCAATGAAGGCATTTCATCGAGAAAATAACTGCGCAGGCCTGAGTTGGAGTCTGGGCCAACCGTGCGCAGCGTCTGGGGAAAGGAGCTTAAGTGTGAGCGCAAAACGCCGCCACGTTTGGCGTCGGGAGAGCCGATTTTAGGCGCATCCCAGTTGGTTTGCCAATTGAGGTTTTCAGGCAAATCCGCCGCCCAGCCAGTCAGGCTAAACATTGAGATTGAGGTCGCAAGGATCAGTTTTTTCATCGTGATTTCCTTATCGTGATTCAAACATTGCACATTGTGTTTAACGTTAGTCGTAACGGGTGAATTTTTTCGGGTCGAAAGCAGCGCGCACCGCTTCACCAATGAAAGTCACCATCACCAATACCACCACCAGTGAGGTCACCACGGACGCAACAATCCATGGCGCGTCCAAATTTGATTTGCCTTGCTGCAACAGCTCGCCCCAACTTGGCGTCGGCGGCATCAGTCCTAGGCCGAGATAATCCAGCGCCGTTAGCGCGGTAATATTGAGTGCGATGGTAAAGGGCGCCAAAGTCACAATCATCACCATGGTATTGGGCAAAATATGACGGAATAAGATCCGGCTGGTCGAGGCACCGAGTGCACGCGCGGCCATCACATAATCACGCGCTGACTCTTTATAGGTCATGGTGCGCATATACCAAGTAATCGCCATCCAGCCAAACAACACGTTAATCCCCACAAACAGAGCAAAAGTGGGCTGGAGAATCGAGACCAAAATCATGATCACGTACAAAAAAGGCACCATCGACCAGATTTCGATAAAGCGTTGGAAGAAAAGGTCAAACTTGCCGCCCCAAAAGCCCATCGCACAGCCGACAGCCGTGCCAATCGCATAGGAAGCGGCCATGGTGAGCAACGCAAAGCCCATGGCGATACGAAAGCCATACACCAAGCGAGCGAGGATGTCGCGACCAATCTCATCGGTGCCAAGGTAATGCTGATGCTCAGCGCTCGGCATGGTCGGTGGGAAGTCACCGCTGAAATCTTGCTCAAGCGGGTTCCACGGCACTAGGGGCATCACCACATAATTGTCACCGCCTTGTGCCTCAAAGGCTTTGGCAAGTTGACGATAGTTGGCTTCGCTGGTGCCCACTTGACCAAAGTCGCTCGCCAAGTACACATCACTCAGTACCGGGAAATAATATTCACCGTCGTATTTGACCATTAACGCTTTACTGTTGATAAAAAGCTCGGCAAACAGCGATAACACCAACATGGTGGTCAAGATGATAAACGACCAGTAACCGCGTTTAATTTGCTTAAAGCTGCGGATTTTCTTTTGAGTCAAAGGGCTAAACGTCAACATATCAAGATCCAAACTTCACGCGAGGGTCAACCAAGGCAACACAGATATCGGAGATAATATTGCCGGCCAGCAGTAATAGCGCATTGATGGCGACAATGCCCATCACCACCGGATAATCGCGCTCCATAATCGACTCATAGCCAAGTAAGCCAATGCCATTGATGTTGAAAATCACTTCAATCAAAAACGCACCAGTCATAAAGAACAACAAGGAGTTGCCAAAATGGCTGGCAATCGGAATTAAGCTGTTGCGCAGCGCGTGTTTGCGCACCGCCGAGCGGAACGGTAACCCTTTGGCGATAGCCGTACGGATATAGTCCGCCGACAAGTTTTCCATCAGGTTGTTTTTCATCGTCATGGTCAGGGTGGCAAAATCGCCAATCAGATAACAAATCAGCGGCAGTACCGCATGCCACATCACATCTTTGGCGCGTTCCCAAAAACTGGTGGCATCGTAGTAAGCGTCCCCCACAAAGCCCCCCATCGGAAACCATTCGAGGTGATAGCTAAATAAGGTGATCAGCAATACCCCGACCACATAGCCGGGTAAGGCAAAACCAATAAATATCAGCACAGAGGAGGACGAATCAAACACCGAGCCGTGTTTGAGGGCTTTGTAATAACCAAGCGGAAGAGAAATGAAATAACTGATGAAGAAGGTCATCCCGCCATAAAACAAAGAGACGGGCAGACGCTCGGCAATCATGTCGGTGACCGGCTCGTAGTAGCGGGTCGACTCGCCCAAGTCCAAATTGGCCAGTTTGCCGAGCCAATCCACGTAGGCCTCGAGCACGGGTTTATCGAGGCCGTAAAATGCCTTGAGTTCGGCAATCTGATCGTCTGATAACGCTGAGCTATCGCCAGCACGCTGCAAGCTCGAGCCACCATCGGCTTGAGCCTGCATTTGCGTCATCATCCGTTCAACCGGCCCACCTGGTACTAGGCGGGTTATACCGAAAATCAAAATGGTAATGCCGAGAAACGTCGGGATCACCAACAGTAACCGGCGTAAAAAGTACGACAGCATAGTCCACTACTCCCTGTCCACTGTCTGATATTTTTGCAGAGCACTGCGCCTGCCGTTGCGTTCTCTTGGCCATCCTAAGCACTGAAAGCAACAATACGTATTACACACTTATATAAAGTGGTCTATATTTATCTTGAATTTTGGTCACGATCAACGATAACACGCTGTCAAAAGTCATTTTTTGCGACAAAACAATGACGTTATTCCGGCACTAATTACTGTGTTGTGCTAGCTTGCTTATCGCTAAAAGCAATAAATATTTCAATCAATAGTTAAAAAGGTTTGGTTTAAAATGCAATAAAAATGACATTTCACCGAAACCTTGTATCTTCTTGTGATTGCACGCACCGAAAACCCACCACAGTGCCTGCCTTGATAAACAGACAACCATCCTCCCGCTCCATCCTCAATCTCATATTCATTCATCAGGATCAGTGCAACAGTGATAGTGACTTGTTTCACTATAAACCAGAACTACCAGCATGAATCACTAACCCCAATGATTGTGTGCAGTCGCCCCCTGAACGTCCATCGCATCGCTAGGGTCAGGCTCACTGACACTGAATACCCGCATTTATTAGGGGTTGGTAATTTTTAGCAATCCTCTACAATTGGTCGAGTGATGCCGAGCCTCTTCCTGCTCGGCTTTTTTCACCCTATTAATGTAAAGAGTGCCTGATGGAGTCTGCTTCTCGCGCAAAACGCTTGTTCTCGACCACCCTACCCATGCTGTTTGGCGTACTGTCACTGATGAGTTTTCAACTTGTCGATAGTGCCTTCATTGGTCAGTTGGGCGTGCTCCCCCTCGCGGCACAAGGCTTCACCTTGCCCATTCAGATGATCATTATCGGCATTCAAGTCGGACTCGGGATTGCGACCACGGCGGTGATCTCGCGCGCGCTCGGGGCCGATCAGTGTCGCTATGCCAAACAACTAGGCGGTTTAATTTTATTTATCGGCACCACAGGCGTGGCATTGTTTGCCGGCTTGCTCTATGCCTTACGCCACCCGATCTTGATGTTGCTCGATGCGCCAGACAAGGTATTTCCGGTGATTGATAGCTACTGGCAAATTTGGTTGATCAGTGCCTGGACAGGCGCGGTGCTTTACTTCTTTTACAGCCTAGCACGTGCTAATGGCAACACCATGTTGCCGGGCTCCATGATGGTGGTCACCAGCTTATTAAACCTTGCGCTCGACCCGGTGTTTATCTTTTGGCTCGATTGGGGCATTAATGGCGCGGCCGTGGCAACCTTGATTGCGTTTGGCGCTGGCATTGCCATTGTCGCGCCTCGCGTGTTCGGCAAAGGCTGGGTTTCGTTTGACTGGCAGGACTTAGACATCAAACAAAGTGTGGGTTCGATTGGCCACATTATGGGACCGGCGATGATCAGCCAGCTGCTGCCGCCGGTGTCATCTATGCTGGCCACCAAGCTGCTCGCCAGCTTTGGCTCAGCGGCAGTGGCCGCCTGGGCATTGGGTTCACGCTTTGAGTTCTTTGCCATTGTCTCGGTGCTGGCATTAACCATGTCGATGCCCCCCATGGTGGGTCGTTTGCTGGGTAAAGGCGATCTGACCGAAGTGCGCCATTTGGTTAAGTTAGCGTGTCAGTTTATTCTCGGCTTTCAATTGCTGATTGCCGTGGTGACCTGGCTTGCTGCCGCTCCCTTGGCGGACTTGATGACCAGCGATCGACAAGTCACCGATATCTTGTACACCCACCTCACGCTAGTGCCGTTTAGTCTTGGCGCTCTGGGGGTGTGTATGTTGATGGTGTCCATTACCAATGCATTAGGTCGCTCATACACCGCCCTAACCATTTCTGCGCTCCGCCTATTTGCGTTTTTCCTGCCCTGCCTCTGGTTAGGCGCACAAATCGGCGAGCTATTTGGCCTGTTTGCCGGTGCCTTAATCGGCAACCTACTCGCAGGCGCCGTGGCTTATGCCATGTACCGACGTACGCTGGCCAAACTGATGGCGAGCGAATAGAGAGCCAAAACGTCAACCTTGGGGCATCGGCTCAGTTCGCACACAGACACGCCGTCAATCCTTCCCTGGAGGCTCCGCCGCGCCATCCATGGCGCGGAGGGTCTGCTTAGCGAACTAAGCCGATCATCAAACCCTCCAGCGTTCGCCCCCAACTAAAAAGCCCACCAAATATAAGGCGGGCTCAAAGGATAAAAACGGTTAACGCGCGGGGTTAATAACCCAGTTGCGTTAAGGTCGCTTCAATGTCTTTACCGTCACTGTCGGTTAAGGCTTTAACCGCCACGTTAGGACGGTTGGTAAAGAAGCCATCCACGCCACGCTCACGGTAACGAATCAAATCTTCGCGATCGTCCAAGGTGTACATGTGCATCAATAAGCCTTTTTCATGGCTCATGTCCACCATCCAGGTCTTCGCCAGGTCCATATAGCTAAATTGGCTTGACCAGGCATCATCGAAGTTGGCTTGCGTGCCCGACGGGCCTACACCGATGGCACCGTGCTCCTTGGCATAATCCAACCACTCTGCGTAGTCGGCTTTCGAGGCCACTTCTTGGCGCGCATAGTACTGAGCGTAGGACTCATCATCCGCTTTCGGCGCGCTGTCTTTGGTCGGAATGTAGCCATCGCCTGCCCATAGCAGCAAGATTTTTGGCACGTTTGGCATCACATCTTGCAATGCTTCAAGGCTCGATTTATTAAAAGTCTGCAGGATCACTTTGCCTTTGGCGTCGTCATCTAACCAACCATGCTCGGTCAAGTCTTGCTTCAAATCCTGCTCAATCCCTGGGAAAAACTCCGGCACCTTGGTTTCGATATAAAGTCCTGGCTGATGGGCACAGTCTTCAGCGATTTCACGTACCTGATCCAGCGTCACTAGCTTCAAGCCGCGGAAGCTCTCACGCGCACGCTCTGGGTATGACTGATTAAACCAGCTGCCCGCATCCAGCTTTTCCAGCTCTGCCCAAGTAAAGGTATTGACCGGGTCGTCGGCACGCTCAGGATAAACTGTCTCAATATTAGTGTTGCGCTTAAGGTTGTCGTCATGCACCGCAATCAGTTTGCCGTCTTTAGTGCGTTGCAGATCAAGCTCGAGATAATCGGCCCCCACTTCACACGCAAGTTGGTAGGCCGGCAAGGTTGATTCTGGTGCATTGTAAGAATCACCACGGTGGGCAATCACGGCGTGATCAGCAATGCCAAGTTGTTCGCCAAGCGCACTGTCACTGGCTTGGGCAAAAGAAGGGTAAGATAAGGCACTGGCCACACTCAGGGCAGTGGCCGTCACGCTCAAGGTCGCTTTTAATGATGTGTTCAACGGAAACTCCTTAATGTCGTTGAAATTGGCGAGATAATTAAACGCTTGTTCAATTATCGAGACAGCATAGCAAAACCCTGATTTAAAGAGAAAAAATAAAAACGCCCACAACTACGTGGGCGTTAGTCGGGCTAGGAAGCTAGCGGCCAGAGTGACTCAACCGCCTGCAGGGGGCGTTGGTCGGGATTGGATAAATAGTGGGGGCGCGGTGACAACCCACTAAAGGGCGTCACCGGTTTATTCTCCACACTGTTATAGACAAACATTAAAATTGAGCGTGGGTCGTTGGCGATATTATCGGGTGAACCATGCATCAAGTTACAATCATGGAACACCAAGGTACCGGCTTGTCCCGTTACCGAGGCAATGCCATTGTCTTCTAACAATGCCTCCATGGTCTCTGGCTTGGGCACACCCAGCATTTGTTTTTTCAGCGATTGCTGATAGTTTTTTTCGCCGGTGTTGCCTTCACAAGACGCATAGTGATGGTGTGAGCCGGGGATCACATACAAAGGCCCATTGTGCTCGGTGTTGTCGGTTAGCATCAGCCATACGGTCACGGCTCGCATCCGTGGCATTCCATCCTCAACGTGCCAAGTCTCGAAGTCAGAATGCCAAGGAAACGACTTGCCTTTAAACGCAGGCTTAATATTGACGCGCGATTGCATCAAATATGCGTCCGAGCCCAAAATTTGCCGCACTTTATTGAGAATGCGCGGATCGCGTGAGAAGCGATCAATCAAATCACTGTAGGCAAAAGGTTTAAAAATGGTGCGCAGATCGTCACTATCCGGCTCGGTATATAGCTCTTCATAGCCGGCCATATCATCGCGTAAACGGGTGATTTCACGTTTAAGCGGTGCCACCATTTCCGGCATGTAATTATCCATCACCAGAAAGCCTTGATGCGCAAACGCATCCAGATCACCTTGGCTCAAGCTATGCGGTACCTCTGGTTGCACACTACCGTACACAACAGGGTCTAGACGTGGGGAAAGCGTTTCTTGTCCATTGACGCGTGAGGGATACAAATCGGGAGTACCTTCCATTATTGACACCTCCTTCATGTCGTTCGTTTTTTTGGTGATATCTTCTCTCTTTTTGGGGCCCAAACGGGCATTGAGTGGAATACAGCTTCACATCGGGGCGACTCGATAGAAATCAACCCCGAAGCGAGTTTCGGGAGCAGCCTAACAGGTTAGCAATCGAGAGTGAACCTTTGTCATCCATGCTCGCGGACAAAAGATATCCTCTTCTTTTTAAAGTGAAAAACGAATAGGGACAGTAACCGTTATTGTCGAGCCCGGCAAGGCATCTGGCGGCGTCGGCAACGGGGACGCACGCTGTACCAGCGCCTTAGCTTCTTCGTCCAAACTCTCAAAGCGGCTCGAGGTTTGGAGTTTGACCGATTGCACCTCGCCTTGGCGATTGACGGTAAAGGTTACCCGAGGCGAGCCTTGCTGTTTGAGTCTCCGAGCAAATCGAGGATAGCGCTTATAGTAAGCCAAGTGCGCGTGAACCCGTCGCTGCCAATTCAACTTCGCAACCTTTCCCTTTACGGTTAGCTGTCCTTGCGCTGGGCCTGTCACTTTTTCACTGTGTGTTGGCGCATCAACATGTTTCGGCGCGCTCGCCTCTTGCGCGACCGACGATGCACGTGACGTTTTGGGGCTTTCCTTTGGTTTGGGGCGAGGCTCAGTCGTTTGCACCTTGTGTGTCTCAACCGTTTTTTTCGTCTCTATCGCTTTAGGCTGCTCCTCGGCAGGACGTGGGACAGACTGCGGCTGTTTTTGCACTTGCGCGTTTTTCTCATCTTGAACCACAGGCGTCGCGTTTGGCGTCGACATCACTTTTTCCGGCACCGTCTCAGATGCATGAGCAGGCTGACTGGCGCGTTGCAGTTTGCCCTCTTTCACATCGTGCTGTTCCACCTTTGGGGCTGACACCTCTGGTGCGATGACAGAAATGGCAATCGGCATCGCGGCGGGAGGCGGTGCGAGCGTGCGCGCCGGTGTCCAAAAGTACGCGATCGCCACCCCAAGGTGGAGACTGACGCTCACTGCCGCCCCCACTAACCAGCCTTTTCGCGTGCGGTCTAACTCAAAGCCTTGCGGCAACCCAGCCAATACCGTCATGAGGAACGCGATGCTGACTGCGCAATGCCCACCAGACCGACTTGCTGATAACCCGCTTGACTAAGCGTATTAATGACTTCCAACAGTGACTGATAAGGCAAGGTTTTATCGGCCCGCAAATATAAACGGGTTTGTTTGTTCGCCACCCATTGAGGCAACTTCTGACTGGCTTCCTCAAGGGAGAACGCAGGATGCTCATCAACTTGCAGCATTTGTCCAGAGCCTACAGACAAATACACAGGCTGACTGGGCGATGCATTCGGCTTCGCCGAAGAGGTGGGTAAATCCACCGGCACGCTGACGGTTGCAAGCGGGGCCGCAACCATAAAAATGATCAGTAACACCAACATCACATCGATAAATGGTGTCACATTAATCTCATGGTTTTCTTGTAGTTCATGGTCTGACGAGGAAAATTGAAAGCTCATCTCTCTACCCTGCCTGTCGCCACGCAAGTTCAGTTTGCGCATTGCGCTCACTGTCGAGATCGCGGCTCACCAGTACCAAAATAGCCACCGCTAAATCCCCCATTTGAGCACGATACGCAGCCAATGCACGGGTAAAATAGTTGTACACAATCACAGCTGGGATAGCCGCGACCAAGCCAAGAGCGGTTGCCAGCAGGGCTTCAGCAATCCCGGGCGCCACCACGGCTAAATTAGTCGTTTGCGTATGCGCAATGCCAATAAACGCATTCATGATCCCCCACACAGTACCAAACAGTCCCACAAAGGGAGCGACGGACCCGATCGATGCCAGCACTCCTGTGCCGCGATTCATCATGCTAGCCTGTGCCACCTGTACCCGCTCCAACCGTGCTTGTACCCGCTCTTTAACGCCTTGACTGACTGCATCTACTTGTTCGGATAGGGCAAGCTCGGTTTGCGCCGCACTAAGAAACGCCAGCCCAGTGCCCTGATGACATGATGCCGCCGCTTTGGCCGCCGCAAAGCTTTCAGCGTGAGCGCAAAGTGACACCAGTGGCGCTAAGCGGCGACGTGCACGACCGAGTTGCCACTGCTTAGTGACGAGTACAGCCCATGTCACGCCGGAAGCCGCCAGCAATATCAGCATGACCGCTTTAACGATAGGATCCGCAGCCTGATACATACCGAGCGGAGACAGTGCATCAACGGACAAATGGGTGGCCTGCGAGCCTGAAGCGGTCACCACTGACCCGCTCTCCGCAGGTGCCGTGGATTCACTCGCCTGCACATGCACCGTGATGACCAAGAGCCACAGCCCCAGTCCTATCCAATATCGCTTCATTTTGAGTCCTTATTATCCATGCGTAATACGCCATATCGGTTATCTACCCGCTATACCGAACGAATAACGAAAACCCGTAAAAATTTTTAAAATTGTTTTTCAAACTGGACTTGGATGCGCGTGTAATCATGGCTATAGAGCCAATCAACATTGCTTCGTGTTTGATGATACTGGCCTGTGATCACCGGAGAAAAACCCGCCACAGTTAGCGTAGGCAGGCGCAAACTCAATACCAGCGTATGTTGAATATCATGCCGCTTATCCCCCAACATGGCGTTGTATTCTTGATAGTTACGATCTTGATAGGCATAACTAAACAGGCCATCGAGTTCGGGCGTCGGCTGAAAACTCACTCCGACTCGTCCTCCTAGGCTGTGCCAGTCAAAGACAGTATCCTCACTTTGGCTATCCGTGTAGTTTGCACCGATAAAAGCTAACCAGTTGGGATGAAGCTGAGAGAACCATGTTGCGGACAAATAGGTTTCCTGCCCCGACAGCGCCTTCAGCTGTGCGCCTTGATAACGGATATCTTTGCTGACAACCGTTCCCTTAAACGTCGATGCAGGAGTAAGGATACGTAAGTAGTCAAGGTTGACGCCAAAGCTATGGGAGATCCAAGAGCCTCCTTGCCAAGTGCCTTCCAATAAGGGGCCTATTGAGAGTTGATTCGCCGCATTTTGATACCGATACCCAATCAGCCACTGGGTGTCCCACTGGTTATAGGTATCGTTTTTATCGTAATCCGCACCATATGCCATACCACGGATAAAGCCATGATGATGACCAGATACAGCCCATGTTTTTGCTGCCGAGAGCGTGGCTCCCCAGCCATAACTGGCAATCGCGTCCGGCGTTTTTCGTACGTAAGCACACCCTGTAGCCACCGATAGCAAACAGGTTTCACTGTGAGACGTTTTATTGATATTGGTGTGATACTCAGGCCCAATCGCCAACGAGCCTTGCCATGACTGACGCAAAGACAGTGCTTGTAAATAGGCCGAGACGGTTCGCTGAACACCAGCTGCGTGAGGCATACCAGCAATGCTTGTCGCGATAGCCTCAAAGTACTGTTTAGCCTCCCGGCTTTGATAATCTTCAAATAACACGCGCGCTAATGATAACTGCGCCAGTAAAAAATCAGGCTTAAGCTTAAGTAGAGCTTGATAGAAATGCTCGGCTTGGGCGAGGTTTCCTGCCTGTCGGGCTAAGCCCCCCTTGGCATAAAGGATTAACATCGCATCGTGGCCGGGTAATGTTTGATAGTAAGGCAGTCCTTCAGCCACCCTATCCCAAGCGTGTTGCTGTATCGCTTGGTAGAGCGCTCTTCCCAATGCATTCACATCCAATGTTTCCAAAGGAACATGCCATGATGGTGTGCTGGGCAGTGCTAAATCGGCCTCTGCCAGCGCTTTGTCTTCCGATTGTTTTTGTTGTTGTCTCTGACGCTGTTCAATACGAAGGTCTGTTTCGGATTGGCTACTGAATACCAATGTGGGCGTGATCATCAAGCTAATAACGCCGACGAGTAAATAAAACCGCATGCAACACCCGCAAATAAAAAGCAGAGGCACATCGCCTCTGCATCATAAAAAATAAACGCTATTTTTTGGTGCCACCAAAGGCGGTATTTAGATCGCGGTCGGCAAAGGTTGCAATCCCAGCAAGGGCTGCGGCGTCTGTACCAAAGAAATGGCCTTGTGTAGCACCTTTAACCCCTTGACCTCCATGTAAAGCAACCGCTTTACCCTCAAACGCCGCAGTTTTCGCATCAATACCTGCATCAATGCTTAGTTTCATCGCAGCATTGCTGATGGTGCCACGAACAGTTTTAGCGGAAAAGTCTGCGTTAAACTCACCAGTCAACGCATTATTGCCAGTAAAGCGGTTCAAGCCAGTCACTGCATAAGATGCCGTGCCCGACGTGGGCAGACTCGTTTGGGTGTTATCGCCCGCATAATACACACTGCGATCTTGACCATTACCGGCAAAGTCTTGCGACCATTCACCAAACCACACGTCGCCCGCACCGGCCTGCGCAAAGTTAAACACTCCCGCATCCCCGGCATGTGATGTGCCATTGGTGTAAATGTCGCCTTGCTTTTGGGTACTGCTGGCACGGGTCAACCCTTCAAAGTCCACTTTGAATTTCGAGGAGATACGGTTGTCATTACCAATCCCCGCCTTACCCATTGTATGGGGGCCAAAAGGCACATTGGATGTGCCGACTTCAATGTTGGCGTCATCGCTTTGTGTGCCAACAATATCAGCCAAAGCAGATGTGGTAGTTAAAATGGCACTTAGTGCTATCACGACGGTTTTGTAAGGCATAATGTGACTCCTAGGTAAATGATTTCAACGTCCAGCAAATTATTTGCTTCATCCTCTTTACCGTTTAGTTCAGGCAAACCCGTAACCGCGTCGTTAAAATTTTGCTTTTAGCATCAATTTAATAGTGCGCCCTGGCGCCGGTACACTGGAACGCACCAGTGGGTCAATGTGGTAGACATCGGTTAAATTGGTCCCTACGACTTCAAGCGCGATGTGGCGTGATAGCTGATAATTGGCAAATGCATCAAACGTTAAGGTATCGTCGCGCTGGACCACCTCATCTGACTTGGCTTTAGCAAGGTACGCGCCTTTGATCCCAGCTTCTAACTGACGATTGAAAAAGCGATGGCCCAGTTGCAGTGACGTCGACCACGCTGGGGGGACTTGCGATTCTAAATATCCACCAGGAAAACCGCCAAACAGACAATTGCGGTAATATTCTGGCTCGTCGGGGCGATAACGTGTGACGACGGAGCTCTCATCACAGACTTTATTGGTGAGCATGTAAGCGCCATTTAAATCGGCAAACCAATCACCATCATCGTAGTTCGCTTGCAGCTCCAATCCTGCCAGCGTCTGCGAATCAATATTGCTAAAGCGCAGCATGTCATCTCGCTCGATCACGTTTTCAGTGAGGTGGTGAAAGTAAGCCAGTTTCAGATCACCGTGAGTAAAATGATGAATGTAGCCTAACTCGTGATTCACGGTTGCTTCGGGTTTGAGGCTGGTATACGCATTATTTAACGCGGAAAAGCTAAGTGTGCTTTCAAAGAGGCTTGGAAAGCGCAACATTTGGCTGTAGCGATAGTAAATACGGTCTTGCGGCGTGGGAGAAAATGCCACGGAGGCAAACGGTGACCAACCCTGCCCGTGATCGTGTGTTTTGGGACGCATGTTCACTTTGGTATTCAATTGATTGGTCGCACGACACGTCCCTTCAATGTAGTTGTCTGGTAATAGTCCATTAGCGGGGTCACAGGGGTTTTGCGCACGGCTATATTTACCGTTTCCATCATGTAACCAAGCTTGTGTGCGCTCTTCAATTTGACCTTCTTCGCGCAGCTTGGCTTCTTCTTCAGCAAGATCAGCCAATATCTGGCTCTCAGGGAACCCAAAATCCTCCAGCATTCTACGATAACTGTCCAGTATCGCCTGAATTTCAGCCTCACTCAGGAACACTCGCACTTTATAGCTGGCTTCAAGCCCCGGTGAGACAGCCTGCTGCATGAACAGGGTATCGCCCCCTTCGGCTTGGCGCGCTGCAAGGAAGTCATCTTTAACATCAAAGCCTTGAAACTTCACACCAGCGTTAAGCGTCCATTGGGTATGTGGCTGCCAAGTGGCTTGTAAGCTGGCATCAAATTCTTGATAGGTCCCTTCTTGTGGAAAGTGCACCCAACCATCGGCTTTGTTCGCATCATAAGTATCATCAGAACGTTGCTCTCGGTATTGGTATCGTCCTGCGGCAGTCATAGATAAGGTGTCACTGAACGCCATGGTATTGCTGATATTCAGGCCAATACGGCTATCTTTTGCATTGGACGCAGCAGTATTGCGCAACAGGGTGCTGTAGCCCGGTAACAGGTCATGGTTATTGGCATAGTTAGGAAACCCACCTCGGGTATTGGTATCACTGACGGTGTAGGTGGTCCATAACTTGGCCGTTAAATCAATCCAAGGGTCCTTTGGCGACCAATGATAATCAAGGTTATAAGCTTGCGCTCGTACTTGGCTAAGTGGCCATTGCGCCATTTTATTGCCATCGACTAAGTCGCCAGAGCGGCTCGCCATGATTTCACCATACTCGGCATCGGTGTAGCGCGCACCAAGGCTCAATTGCTGCGCGCCCTCGAAAAGGAATGTACTTTTCAGCAACACAGATTCGGTTTCGCTGGACGTATTGGGAATTTCCGCGCCCGGCAGATGGCGCAGCGCCAAGGTCTCTGGATCGATCTTGGTCATATAGGCTTCTTTCGAATCGCCGCTTTTATAAAAACCACTATCATGTTTGCCCCCATAATAATTGCCTTTATAGCGATAAGCGTAAGCAGCTAACCATTCCATGCTTTCGCCCCGTTTCGCCAGCGCAAGACGGTAAGCGTAGTCATCCCCCGAGAAAGGATTGTTGTTCTTGTTGTGGCTCATCGGCTGCCAAAGCGAAGGATCGGCGTAAGGGTATTGCGGCGTGGACGGAAACCCGTCGACTTCTCGATAGTCTTGCCCTGTGTATAAGGTCCCTAACGTGGGCGCAACCGCATTGTTGCTACCTTCAATCAAGAACTCACCGCCAAAGTCTTTTCCCGGCAGCAAAATATCTTGCGCAGAGAGGGTATTGACGACCACCGCGCCGCCTGTGGATGTTTTGACATTCGCCACAGTATTGGGGCCTTTGATGACCTGCACACCACCAATTAAGTTGGGATCAATATAGCTGCGATTCGAGACACCGCGATAGCCACGCCAGACAGTCAGCCCTTGCTCTGTACCATCAATGAGAACAGGCACACGACCCGGCCCTTGGACACCACGAATATTTGGGTCAATGCCTCCGCCGTTGCGCGCATCGCCACTGTACACATTGGGCATACCTTTAAAGAGATCAGCCGCATCTTTACCTTTATATCGCTCAACCTCTTTTTTGCCCGCGTACACCGTTGACCGGTTGTCATCGTAAACAGCATATTTACCCGCTTCATCGCGACTAATCTCCCCTTCCGAAAACGACACATCTAGGGTATCGAGCGTCAGCGACTCTGTGCTGTCGGTAATTTGATAGCTGCCATCGGCTTGTCGGTGTGCCGTCAACCCCGTACTGGTCAGCAGGGTGTTGAGGCCTTGCTCTGGAGTAAACTGTCCGTCGAGCCCCGCACTGTAAAAACCTTCGGACAAACGCGCATCCAGATGAAATTCGATACCCGATGCCAGCGCAAAGGCTTTTAATACCGCATCAAGCTCTCCGGCGGGAATCTGGTAGGTATTTACCGTGTCTGTTTGGGCATAAACGGGGGAATAAAAAGGCACGCCCAAGGTTAACGATAGACACAATATCGATGACTGCAGTTTCACAATACGGCTCCACTTAAGTGAATGAACTAACCGATACACCGAACGAAGGCGTGAGATCCGTAAAGATGAGTGTCATTTTTTATTGGGCTGGAATAATTTGCACCCAGAGCGCAGTACGAAAGCGCAGGGCAATAGGCAGAATGGTTTCTAAATTCGCCAGCGTTTGCTGGATATTACGGGTGGAAAATACCCCCGTCACGGTTAGATCATTCAGTTGTGCATCTAAGCGCAACCAGCCTGAGAAATACCGTGAGAGCTCTTCAACCAGCGCCGAAAGCGGCATGCGTTCAGCCACAAGTTTTTGCTCCAACCAACTCACCGCGTGAGTTTCTAAAGGTGCAAGATGCTGCACCTTATTGGCTGTGCATTGCACCGAATGCCCGGCGGGAATGTGACGCAGTTGACCCTGATACGGCTGAATACGCGCGTTGGTCGATAACAATTGTATGGCACTGAAGCGCGCAAACTGGCGCACAGCAAGCTGGCCTTGCTCCTCAACCCACACCTGACCATGGGCGGTGAGAACCGATAAAGGCGATGCCGCCTCGAGCATCACTTCACCGCGCTCAAGGAAAATCTGTTTTTTCCCGCCTTGATAATCGACCCACACCCGCGAATCTGTGTTTAGCGCGATACGACTCTGATCCGGCAAGGTGAACTGCTTAAGTTCCCCGACTCGGCTTGCCAAGGCAACGCCCTGTTCGTAACGCTGCGCATTGGAGCGCCATGCCAATAAGCACCCTGCGCCAATACCAATGCCACCGAGCACCAAAAACCGCCGGCGCGACAAGCCACTTTGTCGCAATAAGACCGAATGATGTCCCGAGACATCCTGAAGCTGGGATTGCACACCTTCCAGCGCTTGCCATGCCTTTTCATGATGAGGGTGAGCACGTCGCCACTGTGATAGCGCTTGTTTATCCTGCTCAGACACATCGTCCGCCCACATACGGGCCATCCATTGTGCCGCTTGCTCAACCACATGAGGTGATAAAGACGACATCATGAATCACTCTTGCGCGGCGAGTACACAGGCAGCCAGTGCCTTGGCAACATATTTCTCTACCGAGGAAACCGAGACAGAAAGCGCCTTTGCGATGTCTTTATAGCTCATTCCCTCGAGCTGGCGCATCAGCAAAGCCTGCCGCACCTTGACCGGTAAATGCCCTAATAACGCATCAACCGCCACCAAGGCTTCCATGGTTTGTTGGTGTTGCTCGGGCGAGCTGGCCATGAGTTCTGGCTGCGCTTGCAGATAGTCTAAGTAAGCTTGCTCAACGCGACGACGGCGATACCAATCGATGATCAAGCCTTTGGCGATATGGGTAAGGTAAGCACGCGCACTGTCTGTATCAGGCAAACGGCCAGAGTTAAGCAAACGCAAATAGGTGTCTTGAACTAAATCTGCCGACGTTGACGGGCAACCCATTCGTCGCTGAATAAAGCCCGAAAGCCAGCGCTGATGTGACACATACAGCGAGGTAACACCCTGATGTAACGCCTGCTGACTCCCTATCATTGAATGTGCTCCCTACATCTAATCGACCACTAAATACAAACGCTAACAATTATCATTAATAATTGCGTATATGCAAGCATGTTCTAGATAGAGCCATGCTTTATCGACTCAGCGCACAGTTTGTGTCACACCGGCAATCGCGCACGCGTGTATCGAGTCAGTAACTTCACGCTCTAGCGTTCAAATCCCCGCCGGTTCGTGCTACCCTGCGCGCCTCCCACGGGGAACAACTATCTATTCGTCGATCGACGCCTGTACGTATACGCTATACTGCGGATGGGCGTCAGCCAGTGAAAGTGATCAATCCATGAGCCAAGGTACGCTTTACATTGTTTCCGCCCCAAGTGGCGCGGGCAAATCTAGTCTGATTTCAGCGCTGCTGAATGATAACCCTCGCTATGACATGAAAGTGTCTGTGTCTCACACGACGCGCGCTATGCGTCCTGGTGAAGAAAACGGTGTGCATTATCATTTTGTCTCCGAGGAAGAATTTCAGTCACTGATTGCACAGGAAGCGTTCTTAGAGCACGCACAAGTGTTTGGCAATTATTACGGCACCTCGCGCGTATGGATTGAAAAAATGCTTAATAATGGTGTCGATATTTTTCTCGATATCGATTGGCAAGGCGCTGAGCAAATTCGTCAGCAAATGCCGAACAGCAAGAGTATTTTCATTTTGCCACCAAGCCGTGAAGAGTTAGAAAGACGCCTCACGACACGTGGCCAAGACAGTGAGGAAGTGATTGCGCAACGCATGCAGGAAGCACGCTCCGAGATCTCTCACTATGCTGATTATGATTACCTGATTATTAATGATGACTTTGATGTCGCATTGATGGATATTAAGGCCATCATCCGTGCCGAGCGGATGGCACAAGCCAAACAAGCCAGCAAGTATCATGCAATGATCGACGAACTGTTGGCTGACTAACCACCACATTGAGACGTGGCCATTGCCCCAGCCAACGCTGGCAATAGGTCGCGGCCTTTTGTATACTTTTCGGTCATTTTGAATGACCTATTGATGACATAGCTGGAGTACTTCATGGCACGCGTAACTGTTCAAGACGCCGTTGAAAAAATTGGTAACCGCTTCGATCTCGTTCTGGTTGCGGCTCGCCGCGCCCGTCAAATGCAAACGGGTGGCAAAGATGCCCTCGTCGCAGAAGAAAACGACAAGTACACAGTGATCTCTTTGCGTGAAGTTGAAGAAGGACTGATCAACAAAGAAGTCCTCGACGCGCGTGAGCGTCAGGAAAAGCAAGAGCAAGAAGCCGCTGAAATGGCCGCGGTAAGCACCATTTCGGGTCAACGTTAAACGCTGCATTTATCAGGGACAGGCCGTTTGTATCTATTTGATAGCCTGAAAGAAGTTGCTAGCCAGTATTTGCCGGAGTCACAGCTTGAAGCGCTTCGGCAAGCCTACCTAGTAGCCAGGGATGCCCACGACGGGCAAACTCGCTCAACCGGCGAACCTTATATCATTCACCCCATCGCGGTGGCACGGATCTTGGCGGAAATGCGCTTGGACTGTGAAACCCTGATGGCGGCATTGCTGCATGATGTCATTGAGGACACTGAGGTGACCAAAGACGATCTGCAGCAACGCTTTGGTGATGTGGTGGCTGACTTGGTCGACGGCGTCTCTAAGCTTGATAAGCTTAAATTTCGCGACCGTAAAGAAGCCCAAGCCGAGAACTTTCGCAAAATGGTCATGGCGATGGCCCATGACATTCGCGTGATCCTGATAAAACTGAGTGACCGCACCCACAATATGCGTACCTTGGGCGCCCTCCGCCCAGACAAAAAACGCCGTATTGCCCGTGAAACGCTAGAAATCTTCGCCCCTCTCGCCCACCGCTTGGGTATCCATAATATAAAAGTGGAGCTTGAAGAGCTCGGCTTTGAGGCCTTGTACCCTAATCGCTACCGCGTCCTTAAAAAGGTGATCGCGCAAGCGCGGGGGAACCGCAAAGAGATGATCCAAAAAATCCATGCGGAAATTGAAGGTCGTTTGGAAGATGCCGGGATTAACGCCCGTGTGCTGGGCCGAGAGAAAAACCTCTACTCCATCTATAACAAGATGAAGAATAAAGAGCAGCGTTTCCATACCATCATGGATTTATACGCGTTTCGAGTGATTGTGGGTGATCTTGATACCTGCTATCGCGTGCTAGGGCAAATGCATAACTTGTATAAGCCACGCCCAGGCCGGCTCAAAGACTATATCGCGGTGCCTAAAGCCAACGGGTATCAATCACTGCACACCTCGATGATTGGCCCACATGGTGTCCCGGTGGAAGTACAAATTCGTACCGAAGACATGGATCAAATGGCCGACAAAGGGGTCGCGGCACACTGGGCGTATAAAAGCGGTGCCGACAGGCCCTCTGGCACCACCGCACAGAAACGGGCGCAGCGCTGGATGCAAAACATTATTGAGCTCCAACAAAGCGCCGGTAGCTCGTTTGAATTTATTGAGAGCGTCAAGTCGGATCTCTTCCCCGATGAGCTGTACGTCTTTACCCCCAAAGGGCGGATTGTCGAGCTCCCTGTCGATGCCACCGCGGTCGACTTTGCCTATGCCGTCCATACCGATGTGGGCAATACCTGTGTCGGGGCGCGGGTTAACCGTCAACCTTACCCGCTAAGTCAGCCGCTCAAAAATGGTCAAACAGTAGAGATTATCACCGCACCCGGCGCGCGCCCCAACGCGGCTTGGCTTAACTATGTGGTGACTGCACGGGCCCGGACGAAAATTCGTCAAGTGCTGAAAACCATGCGCCGTGAAGAGTCGGTGACCTTAGGGCGTCGTCTGCTCAATCATGCGCTTGGAGAGCAAAACCTGCCGGATATCAACCCTGAACGGGTTGAGGCAGTACTGAGTGACTTAAAGCTGAAAACCAGCGACGACTTACTCGCGTCGATTGGCCTTGGCGAACTCATGAGCGTGGTGATCGCACGTCGCTTGCTAGATCAAGACCCGGCGGCCCCCACCGAGGGCAAAATGCCTATCCGTGGTGCCGATGGTATCTTGGTCACCTATGCCAATTGCTGTCGTCCAATCCCAGGTGACCCGATCATTGCCCATGTCAGCCCAGGTAAAGGCTTGGTTATCCACCGTGAGACCTGTGCCAACATCCGTGGTCACCGCCAAGAGCCGGACAAATATATGCCCGTCGAGTGGGCGGATGATTTTGAACAAGAGTTCAGCACACGGGTGCGTGTGGATATGCAAAACCATCAAGGGGCGCTGGCAGATTTAACCAATACCATTGCATCAACCGGCTCCAATATCCAAGGGCTAACCACCGAAGAGCGCGATGGCCGCTTGTACACTATCTTTGTTCGCCTAACGACCAAAGACAGAGTGCACCTAGCCAATATCATGCGCCGCCTGCGGGTGATGCCTAACGTGGTGAAGGTTAGCCGCCAGAAAAACTGATCGCCTCAATACACTATTGCCCGTCGCCCGTCCTTTTTGGCGGGCGCATTTGTTTTTCGTCTGCCATTTACGGAATTGAATCATGACCCCTGAACGCTTTGAACGCATTCATCAGGTCTTGGCCCAACGCCAGCCTGATCTCACTGTCTGCATGGAGCAAGTTCATAAACCCAATAATATTTCCGCTATCATTCGCACTGCCGACGCTGTGGGGATTCATCGCATGCATGCCGTGTGGCCAGAAGGCACCAAGATGCGCACCCTCGGGGGCACATCGGCCGGTTCACGCAACTGGATAGATGTGGTGACTCACAACACCACGGAAGAAGCGTTTGATACCATGCAAGCCCAAGGGATGCAGGTGTTAGTCACCAACTTATCGGATACCGCGGTCGATTTTCGCGAGATTGACTACACCCGTCCGACTGCCATCGTGCTGGGGCAAGAAAAACAAGGCATCAGTCGCGAAGCACTGGATAAAGCAGACCAAGACATCCTCATTCCTATGGTGGGTATGGTACAGTCACTTAATGTGTCAGTCGCCAGTGCCTTGATTTTGTACGAAGCACAGCGCCAGCGCCAAGCGGCTGGCATGTATCAACAGGATAAAACCCGCTTACCCGAACACGAGGTCCACCACATTTTGTTCGAGCGCGGCCATCCGGTACTTGCCCGGGTGGCAAAACAAAAAGGTTTGCCTTATCCGCCTTTAGATGAACATGGTCAAATCGTGGCGGACGAGGCGTGGTGGGCACAGATGCAAGCGGCTAAACACGCACGGTAGTCATGTACAATAGCCAGCGCTAACCAAATAGAGAAACGGATGCGATCTTCCATGCTGAGTGCCGTTACTGTCGATACCTTAAGCGGTGTTGGCAACAAGATGGCAGAAAAACTGGCAAAAGTTGGCCTGCATACAGTGCAGGACGTGTTGTTTCACCTGCCTTATCGCTATGAAGATCGCACCCGTGTCTGGCCGGTCGCTAGCCTCTTACCTGGCCAACATGCGACTATCGAAGGTGAGATCACCCACAACGATACCGTATTTGGTCGCCGCCGGATGCTCACCGTCCGGGTGCAAGATGGCAGCGGCGCGTTAACACTACGGTTTTTCAATTTTAATGCCGCGATGAAAAACAGTTTAGCGGTCGGCAAGCAAGTGAAAGCCTACGGCGAACTCAAACGCGGAAAGCACGGGCTGGAGATCATTCACCCCGAGTATCAGGTGTTTTCTGAGCCCACCGAATTGGTGATGGAAGAAACCCTGACCCCCGTGTATCCCACCACGGAGGGGCTGCGCCAAGCGACCCTGCGCAGCCTGACCGATCAAGCGCTGGCGTTGCTGGATAAAAGTGGCGTCGACGAGCTGCTGCCCGAGGGCTTGTACGATCGACAACTCTCATTGCGCGAGGCGTTGCACCTATTACATCGCCCGCCGCCAGATACCGCGCTAGAGGATCTATTAACCGGTCAACATCCCGCCCAGCGGCGCTTAATCATTGAAGAGCTCCTTGCCCAGCACCTGTCGATGCTGTCTGTGCGCCACCAGGCACAGCAAGTGAAAGGGTTTGCACTCGCGCCCAGTCAGTCACTGGGACAGCGTCTTTTAGATAACCTGCCTTTCACTCCCACCGGCGCACAAACCCGAGTGGTGAGCGAGATCAGTGCCGATTTGGCCAAACCATTTCCAATGATGCGCCTCGTGCAAGGGGATGTCGGCGCGGGTAAGACCTTGGTGGCCGTCCTCGCTGCCTTGCAAGCGATTGAGCAAGGCCATCAAGTGGCATTGATGGCACCGACCGAGCTCTTGGCCGAGCAACACGCCACCAACTTTTCCCAGTGGCTTGAGCCATTGGGGATTCAGGTTGGTTGGCTGGCTGGCAAGTTAAAAGGAAAAGCACGCGAAGACACCCTGGCACAAGTTGCCGATGGCAAAACACAAATGGTGGTCGGTACTCATGCGTTATTTCAAGCCAGTGTCCGGTTCCACCGCTTAGCACTGGTGATTATTGATGAGCAACACCGCTTTGGCGTTCATCAGCGTCTTGCGCTGCGTGAAAAAGGCGAGCAACAAGGTGCGCATCCACACCAGTTGATCATGACCGCGACCCCCATTCCTCGTACCTTGGCGATGACCGCCTATGCCGATTTAGAAACCTCAGTGATTGATGAGTTACCCCCAGGTCGTACCCCCATTCAAACCGTTGCCGTCCCCGACACCCGCCGTGACGATATCATCGCCCGCGTCAGTGCCGCCTGTGCCGCCGGTCGACAAGCGTATTGGGTATGCACCTTGATTGAAGAGTCCGACGCCTTAGAAGCGCAAGCCGCCGAAGACACGGCCACCGCACTCAAAGACGCCCTACCCAACCTGGAAATTGGTTTGGTTCACGGGCGAATGAAAGCGACGGACAAGCAAGCGGTGATGGACGCTTTTAAGCAAGGCGAACTGCAGTTATTGGTAGCGACCACTGTGATTGAAGTGGGGGTCGATGTGCCCAATGCCAGTTTAATGATCATTGAAAACCCAGAACGGCTGGGGCTCGCACAGTTGCACCAGTTACGTGGCCGTGTCGGCCGAGGCGCAGTCGCCAGTCATTGTGTGCTGCTGTATCATGCACCCTTATCTAAAACCGCGAGTCAGCGGCTGGGGGTACTGCGCGACAGTAATGATGGCTTTGTTATCGCCCAGCGCGATCTCGAAATCCGCGGGCCGGGTGAACTATTGGGGACTCGGCAAACGGGCTTGGCCGAATTTAAAATCGCCGACTTGGTGAGAGACCAAGCGCTGATCCCTGAAGTACAAAAACTGGCGACCCATATCCATCAACATTACCCACAACATGCGGATGCGATTATTCGCCGCTGGCTGGGGCATAAAACCCATTACTCCAACGCCTGATCACCGCTATAACGCTCCCAATGGGTCATGATCAGCGCCATGGCTTCTGACTTACTGTAGCCTGCTTCGCTGGTCGCATGAATAAATTGCGCCAGCGTTGCTTCAACATATTGCAGACGTTGCTCTGGCTCAGCAGGACGCATGGCATCACTGACCTGCATACCCACGCCGGGCAAGCGCTCTAGCCACCCGTCTTCAACCAATTGCTGATAGCTGCGCGATACCGTCATTGGGTTCATCGCCAGTGTTTTGGCCAATTGCCGCACCGAGGGGAGGCGCGCCCCCGGATAAAGTGTACCACTGGCAATTTGCCGTTGAATTTGGTCAATAAGCTGCTGAAATTTAGGCGTCGGATCCTGACTGTCTAGCGATAAACGCATAGCCTTTTCCCAGTGTATTGAATCTCTATGACAGTATGGCCTAACGCCCGCATTCCGCGACTTCCGCCGCTAAAAACGTGGTCACACGCACACGAGGGGTTATTTTTTATTGCCCACGGGAAACGTCATTTGAATTCTCAGCCCACCTTCGGTTCGTGAAGAAAGACGAATATCACCATGGAGCTGTTCCACAATGCGTTTGACGATAGCCAGCCCTAAGCCTGTCCCTTCACTACCGCGTGCGGTGTCGCCGCGTGTAAAGGGTTGAAATAGCGAGTTTTCTAAGTTGGCATCGATCCCTGGGCCATTGTCTTCCACTTCCACCCACTGATAGGTGTGATCGGCATTGCTGCCACAACCGAGACGGACCCAGCCATGACCGTATCGCACCGCATTAACCACCAAGTTAGTCACCGCACGCTTTAACGCTACCGAATTAGCAAATAGCTCTCCGTGCAATGCCCCTAAGTCGAGATCAATATCGACCCCCATTTGTTGCTGATTACTCGCCACATCGCGGCAAATACTCGCCAAGTCGACAGGATCAGGGTCTTGCTGCTGCACAGCGCGCAAGTAGTCCATAAACTGGTTGATGATTTCATTACACTCTTCGGTGTCCTCGGTAATGCTATCGGCCAGATAGGCGTCATCCGATGACATCATTTCAGTGGCAAGGCGAATGCGCGTCAGTGGCGTGCGCAAATCATGGCTGACGCCCGCCATCAGCAAGGCGCGATCTTCTTCCAACTTGCGTATACCGGCTGACATTTTATTAAACGCGACCGTCACCGCCTGAATTTCTGATGCCCCTCGTGGTGGGACAGGATCGGGAAAACGGCCATCTGCCACATCTAACGCCGCGCGCTCAAGTGCCACAAGCGGACGGTTTTGCATCTTGATAAATAGCCACCCGCCCGCAATCACCAACAGGGCAATCACTAAGCTGTATTGAAATAAAGGCGCAAAGTCGTCTTGATGCAGTTCCGATAGCGGGATCCGCATTAAAAAATCGTCAATCTGGTCAAACTTCAGCCACAGCACGTAACTGTCTTCACCACTGACCAAGCGCACTTCGGTTTGGGTGCCCAATTCCTCGCTGATATGCTCGCTTAAATAATCAATTTCCATGGCGTCTTTAAACGCCGCCGCAGGCTCACTGTTGGGCGCATGCAAGGTGACCCCAATCTGCTCCAACAATTGCCGCCGCACGGGTTCACCCAGGTGAAGGACTTCACCATCCTTAAGATACCAGTCTTCTTCCAGCATCAAGCGTACTTCAAAAGCGAGGATCTTGTTGAACTGCTGCAAACTGGGCAGCAAGGCATAATTAACGATGGTTAGATAAGAAAAAACTTGGCTGGCAATTAATAAGCCAGCCAAGATAAACAAGGTACGTGCAAAGTTAGTCCGCGGTGACATCCGCATCGCTATACCTCTCCATCCGGCACGAATACGTAGCCGAGCCCCCATACGGTTTGAATGTAACGCGGTTTACTCGGGTCTTCTTCTATCATCCGACGCAAACGCGAGATTTGTACATCAATCGAGCGCTCCATCGCCGAATACTCACGGCCACGCGCCATGTTCATCAACTTGTCTCGTGACAAAGGCTCTCGCGCATTGGTGACCAAGGCCTTAAGCACCGCGAACTCGCCAGATGTAAGCGTCATGGGCTCATCATTGCGAAACATTTCTCGCGTGCCCAAGTTGAGGCGAAACTCGCCAAAGGTCACCGTGGTTGAGTCTGCACTCGGCGCGCCTGGCGCTTCAATGGTCTGCCGGCGCAATACCGCCCGTACCCGCGCCAATAGTTCACGCGGGTTAAAAGGCTTGGGCAAGTAATCATCGGCACCCACCTCTAAGCCAACAATGCGGTCAATCTCATCGCCCTTGGCGGTCAGCATCAAAATCGGCAACTGGTTATTCGCTTGACGCAAACGGCGACACACAGACAGGCCATCTTCACCCGGCAACATCAGATCCAGTACCATCAGGTGAAAGGCTTCACGCGCGAGTAAGCGATCCATTTGCTCGGCATTGGCCACACTACGCACCTGAAAACCTTGCTCGGTCAGGTAGCGTTCCAGTAGCGAGCGCAGACGCATATCATCATCCACCACTAGAATTTTATAGTTCTCTTGCATGCTAAGCCCTCAATGCTGATCGTTGCCCGGCCATGGATTGACCGTCACTTATATCATACTGAATTTTGCCACAGTTCTCTTTCAGACCGCGTGTTTGTCTGCCGCCAAGCGAGGGGTAAATTGTTACCGAGTGTTGCCTCGACAAGTTTGCCCGCTTCTTGTACTTTCCTGGACAAGGTTATATCGCGCGACGCCGAATGGCTAGCGAAAGGAGAGGTAACGTGAAAACCAAATTGGTGACCCGAGAAGGGTTTAACGCGCTCAAAGCCGAGCACGATTACCTGTGGCACGAACGGCGCCCAGAAGTGACCAAAATTGTCAGCTGGGCCGCCAGTTTGGGTGATCGCTCAGAAAATGCCGACTACACCTACAACAAACGTTTGTTACGCCAAATAGACCGCCGTGTTCGCTATCTGCGCAAACGCCTCAATGACTTAACTATTGTTGATTACGCGCCCGAGCAAGAAGGACGGGTCTTTTTTGGCGCCTGGGTGGAAATTGAAAACGAAGCCGGCGACACCAAGCAATTTCGAATCGTAGGCCCTGATGAGATTTATGAACGCAAAGATTACATTTCTATCGATGCCCCCATGGCGCGGGCGCTATTAAAAAAAGCCGTTGATGACGAAGTGGTGGTCTCAACCCCTGAAGGTGAAAAGCAGTGGTTTGTGAATACCATTACCTACCCAAAGCCCAATGACACCGACGCTCAGTAATCACGGAGGGAACCTTCGCCTCCATCGCGGTCAAAAATGCTATCCCTTGGCAGGGTATCCCCTGCCGTGCTTGTAGAGAAAAGGAAACACATGCACACATCCATTACACAAACCCTGGCGCACGAACTCAATGTCGCACCAGGTCAAGTTAAGACAGCGGTTGAGCTGCTTGACGATGGTAACACTGTCCCTTTTATCGCTCGCTATCGTAAAGAAGCGACTCAGGGCCTGGATGACTCGCAGTTGCGTACCCTAGAAACGCGATTGGTCTATCTGCGCGAATTGGATACCCGGCGCGACACCATCCTCAAATCGATTGACGAGCAAGGCAAACTGACCGAGAGCTTGCGCCGCGATATTCTCGCTGCCGAGAGTAAAAACCGCTTAGAAGATCTCTATCTGCCTTACAAACCCAAGCGCCGAACCAAAGGCCAAATTGCGATTGAGGCCGGCCTAGCACCCTTGGCTGAGGCCTTATGGCAAGACGCCTCACACAACCCTGACACACTTGCTGAGCAATACATCCATGCTGAAAAGGGCGTCGCCGACACCAAAGCGGCACTCGAGGGGGCCCGCGCCATTATGATGGAGCGCCTTGCCGAAGATGCGAGCTTATTAGAGACGCTGCGCCAATACCTTAAGCAATACGCGGTGCTGCGCGCCACCGTGGTTGCTGGCCAGGAAGAAGCCGGTGCCAAGTTCAAAGACTACTTTGCTCACCAAGAGCCAATCGCCAAAGTACCGTCTCATCGTGCCTTAGCCATGCTTCGTGGTCGCAATGAAGGCGTGCTACAGCTGGCACTGGTTGCTGATCCCGACCAAGCACCAGACAGCAAGCAAAGCGTGTGCGAGACCATGATTGCTCAGCATTACCAGCTGTCTTTAGGCACCGCACCGGCTGACCGTTGGCGCAAGCAGGTGATTGCCTTTGCGTGGCGGGTAAAAATCTTGATGCACCTCGAGACCGAGTTCATGGCCAATCTGAAAGAGCGCGCGGAAAATGATGCCATTGATGTGTTTGCGGCGAACTTAAAAGATGTATTGATGGCTGCACCGGCTGGCCCTCGCTGCACCATGGGGATAGACCCAGGCCTACGTACCGGCTGTAAAGTGGCGGTGGTGGATGGCACGGGCAAACTGCTCGACACCGCCACGATTTATCCCACCGCGCCTAAACACGATATTGAAGGGGCAAGCAAAACCCTGCGCCGTTTTATTGATCGCCATGGCGTGAACTTGATTGCCGTCGGCAATGGTACCGCCTCACGTGAAACGGAACACTTTGTCACCACCATGCTCAAGCAAGCCGACTTAAGCATTCAAACCGTGATGGTCAGTGAAGCCGGTGCCTCGGTTTATTCGGCGTCAGAGCTGGCAGCCAATGAGTTTCCCGATCTCGATGTCTCACTACGTGGCGCGGTTTCCATTGCCCGTCGCTTGCAAGACCCCCTCGCCGAGCTGGTTAAAATTGATCCTAAATCGATTGGCGTCGGTCAGTATCAGCACGATGTCTCTCAAAGTCAGCTTGCCAAAAAGCTCGATGCCGTGGTGGAAGACTGTGTGAACGCCGTAGGGGTTGATTTAAATATCGCGTCCGCACCACTGCTCACCCGGGTGGCAGGCCTTAGCCAAACCATGGCGCAAAACATTGTTGCCTTTCGCGATGAAAATGGTCGATTTGGCGATCGTAAAACCTTGCTGAAGGTGCCGCGTCTTGGCCCCAAAGCCTATGAGCAATGCGCTGGCTTTTTACGGGTAATGGATGGCGCCAACCCGCTTGACCGCTCGGGTGTCCACCCAGAGACCTATCCATTGGTCAAACATATCGCCCAAAAGACTGGCAAGGCCATCGATGCCTTAGTGGGTAACACGGGCTTATTACAAAGCTTAACCGCCAGTGACTACGCGGATGACACCTTTGGCCAAATCACCGTCACCGATGTATTGAACGAGCTGGCCAAACCCGGCCGCGATCCGCGCCCTGAGTTTAAAACCGCAACCTTTGCCGAGGGCGTCAATCAAATCAGTGACTTAAAACCAGGTATGCAACTCGAAGGCGTGGTCACGAATGTCACGCACTTTGGTGCGTTCGTCGATATCGGCGTTCACCAAGACGGCCTCGTACACATCTCCGCGCTATCAAACCGCTTTATTAGCGATCCACGCGACGTGGTCAAAGCCGGTGACGTGGTGAAAGTGAAAGTCATGGAGGTGGATGCGCCGCGCAAGCGAATTGGGTTATCGATGCGCCTCGACGATACCCCAGCCGCCAGCGAACCCTCAGCAGCCGCCCCTAAACCGCGTGACAAAAGTCCGAAAAAGCGCCAGGACAAACCCGCCGCAATGGGCAGCATGGCCGATGCCTTTGCCCGCGCCAAGCGCTCCTAACCAAAAAGCCCCACGCAACATCGTGGGGCTTTTTCATCGTGGCATCATGGACACCACTTATATCACAATCAGCACTTCTGAGGGCATGTTCGCCACGGTTGCTTGCTGATAACGCATGGCAACCACCGCACGCGTTTGCTCGAACCTTTTCAGCTCTTCAACTTTCTCCAGCACCTCTTCCGGCATTTTCAACCCCAAGGGGTAGCCGTTGTCTTTGCGTGCTTGCTCTCCAGGCTCATTACGTGCCATGGCATCAACACGCCCAGCAATATTAGCGCCGTCGTAATCAGCGTCGGACAAGGACTCGCGACTGTAGTCGAGCGAATAATTAGGGTGCTGTGACGGATCCCAGGATGAGCGGCCGAGCTGCTTACCTTGATCGGTCGCCGCTTTGCCGTGTTCTGGCTCTGGGGCTTGCTTGGTAGGGACAATTTTTTCGCGCATGCGATTATCCCGCGCAACTTGTTCAGTTGGCGGGTTCACCGATGGCGCGACAGTTGGGATACTGACGCTTGCTGGCGATATATTCATCTGATGCTACCTCCCAACATCAGCTGAAGGCCTAATTGTCAGTGCGGCCTCGTCTCCTTATAGTTTAGACGACAACCGCAAGTATGGTACCTATTGTGCCCAGCGCAGACAAAAATTGTCCCGCACCATAGGCCGCATCATCGTTTTCTTTCACTTTGTCCGGGTGGTCCATGCCCAACGCACCATAGGTAAAGGATTCAACCGATGATTTCTCTTCTGGCTTTTTAACACCTTCAGCGTTTTTCGCTGCTTTCACATCTTTGCTTTCTTTTGCTGCCTCGGCAGCGGAAAGCGTCTCAGCCGCCTTGGCTGTTTTCGTGTCTTTGGCCGCGTTGTCCGCATTTTGTTGCGGTTGTGTCGGCGCTTTTGGCTTCATCGTTTGTTGATGATACGCCTGAGACTGCCCAACGTTACCTACGTTCATTATGGTCTCTCCTAATGTCAGAGCAAGTGACATAGTTAACTTATCGGCAGAACCATGACAGGATTTAGTCAATTCTACCAAAAAACGATCCGCGCACACTATTTGGGCGGCAAGTTTGTGCCTAAAAAGGCAAGTAGCTTGTCCACCACTTCGTCAGGCTCCGTCACAAAGGGGGCATGAGCACTGTGTGCCAATACCGCACATTGCGAATGAGGCGCTAACGCAGACACCGCTTCCGCCACCGACGCAGGCACCAAACCGTCTAGCCGCCCGTATAACCGCAGCCACGGCACGGAAATCGCCTCACACTGCTGGCGCAGATCCGTGTTTGCCAGCATCGACAATCCATCTGCCAAAGCACGAGGGTCGGGCGCCGGCCGCGAAAACACCGCTTGTTTGAGCGCTTTCACATCTTTTCTCGCCGTGGGTGATCCCATGGCTTGCAGCGCCATGAAGCGCTCCACCGTTTGCGAAAAATCACGCTCAAGTTGGTCGGCAAAGTCGGTCAATACTGCCGGCTTGATTCCGCGCCATCCTGGCTCTGCAACAAACTTGGGTGAACTGGCCACGGTGACTAAACCACTCATACGCTGTGGCGATAAGTATGCCGCCTGTGTGGCGACTAACCCGCCCAGCGACCAACCGATCCAAGTTGCATGCGCTGGTGATTCTTTAAGCAACACTTGTGCCAGTTTCTCTATATTAAGATCCGGTTGGTGGGCGCTGAGGCCGAAACCTGGTAGGTCAACACAGTGAACACGGTAATGCGCGGTCAGGTAAGGCAGTAACAGCGACCAAACAGCACTGTTCATCCCCCAGCCGTGAATGAGAACCAGATCGGGGCCTTGACCATAAGATTGCCAATCACATAACGCCATGCTTTACACTGCCTTGGTTGCTTTTCAATCAAGGTGCCTATGATACCAGCAATCAACCCACGGCGCTTGACGCGTTGGCTGACCCATTGGAGAGGCAAGATCTTGCCCTTGCAATGCCCTGTTTGCCACTTATCACTGGCGACCACGTCGGTGGGGGCCACACAGGCTTTGTGTTGCGACGCATGCTGGGACGCCCACTATCAATATCATCTTTGCCAGTGTTGCGGTTTGCCGGTGACCGACTCCCAAGCGCGATGCGGTGCCTGCCTGAGCCACCCACCGGCGTGGGATCACCTGTTTGCCATCAGCGCTTACCATGATCCCTTGCCGCAACTTGTCCATGCATTCAAATACCAGCAGGCCTTCGAGTTGGCCTTGCCCTTTGCACGTCAGTTAAGCGAGCGTATCCTTCACCCCGCTCCCGTGCTGCTTCCTGTCCCTCTCCATTGGCGGCGTCGCTGGCAACGCGGCTTTAATCAAAGTGTGCATTTAGCTTGGGCGCTGGCCGACCACCTTGATACTCAAGTTGTCGATAACGTGTTAGTCCGACATCGCCATACTGCGCCACAACAAGGTTTAAGCCGACAGGCGCGGCTCTCTAATCTGAAACATGCGTTTGCGATCAGGGGCGAGCTGCCAAGTTCGCATGTGGCGATTGTTGATGATGTGGTCACGACTGGACAAACGGTGTCACAACTGTGCCGATTATTACGCCGTGCGGGAGCAGAAACGATCGATATTTACTGTTTAGCACGTACCGATCTACCCTAACGGAAAGCGTGCTATCCATGCTCATAAAGTAGCCACATGCTTCAAGGGGTGATAGCCAACGCAAACCGGAGTACACTGTATAAAACACACTGGATTAGTCAGGTATTTGTCGTGTCAGAAGTCAATATTTCAGAAAATGCACAAAGCCACTTTGTGAAGCTGCTTGAGCAGCAGCCCGAGGGCACCAATATTCGCGTGTTTGTGGTTAACCCAGGCACGCCAAACGCCGAGTGCGGTGTTTCTTATTGCCCACCCGAAGCGATAGAAAGCAGCGATACCGAACTTAAGTTCAACGGCTTTTCTGCCTTTATCGATGAGATGAGCCTGCCATTTCTAGACGAAGCGGAAATCGACTTTGTCACCGATAAAATGGGTTCACAGCTGACGCTGAAAGCACCGAATGCGAAAATGCGTAAAGTCGCCTCCGATGCCCCCTTGATGGAGCGGGTTGATTACGTGATTCAAAGCCAAGTTAACCCACAGCTTGCCAGCCATGGCGGCCATGTGAACTTGATTGAAATCACCGATGACGCGGTGGCGATTTTGCAATTCGGTGGCGGTTGTAATGGCTGCTCAATGGTAGACGTGACCTTAAAAGAAGGGATCGAAAAGCAGTTGCTGGCCGAATTCAGCGGTGAGTTAAACGGCGTGCGTGATGTCACCGAGCATGCCCGTGGCGATCACTCTTACTACTAAGACGCTGTCCCCTCCATCGCAAAAACAGGCCAACTGGCCTGTTTTTTTGGTTGATAGGACTCAGTGGGTGACATCAAAAAAGCTGTCTCGTCGCCAATGGTAAACAAAGCACACCGCGAGACTGAGCCCTCGTAGCGCCATAAAAGTAAGCATCGCTAACCACAGGGCGTGATTGCCCCACCCTTGCGCTAACCACCAGGCAGCAAAAAAACCTGCAGTGGCGACAAACATCCCATTGCGCATGTCTTTACCCCGCGTGGCCCCGATAAAGATACCGTCGAGCAAAAAGCACCACATCGACACCAAAGGCATAGCTACTAGCCAAGGTAAATAGCGTGCCGCTTGGTCACGCACCGCCTCAATATCGGAAATCAGCGCAATGATGTGATGGCCTGCCACGCCAAACGCCAGCGTGATCGCCAAGCAAATCACCAACGACCAAAAAGTGCTGCCTATCAGTGACACCAACAACGCAGACTTACTCTGCGCGCCAACCGCTTTACCCACCATCGCCTCCATCGCATAAGCAAAGCCGTCCATCGCAAAGGAAATCAGCATCAGAAAGCTCATCAATACCGCATTGGCGGCCACAATCTCGTCACCAAGCGTAGCCCCTTGGAAGGTCATAAAAGTAAACGCCAACTGCAAACTAAGGCTGCGCAAAAAGATGTCTCGATTAAGCTTTAGCAAACGGCTCATCCCAGTCAGCCCGCGCTCAAACACCGACCGAACGGTCGGTAACTGGCGAGATTGCCAGATGCCTTTAACAAAATAGAGCCCCAGCATGAGGCCGAGATAATCGGCAACCACACTCGCCGCCGCGGCCCCCTCGACTTTCATATCGAGACCCACCACAAACAGCAAATCAAGGATAATATTGGCACTATTAACCACAATCAGCAGCCACATCGGCTGACGTGCATTTTGCGCCCCCAGTAGCCAGCCCATGATCACCAAGTTCATCAAGGTCGCCGGCGCACTAAAGATCCGAATGGAGAAATACTGGCTCGCGTAATGTTTCACCTCAGCGCTGGCATCACTAACGTGCATCACCCCCTCTAAAATAGGCACATGCAGTGCGATTAATAGCGCAGCCAACAGGCCCGCCAAGGTCGCCCCACGCACAAAGGTGGCCGCCAGCTCACGGTTATCATTGGCGCCATAGGCTTGCGCGGTAAACCCGGTGGTCGCCATACGCAAAAAGCCCAACAGCCAAAAGGTGACATTTATCATGGTGCTGCCAACCGCCACACCACCTAAATACCATGCATGGTCTAAATGGCCGATCACCGCAGCATCGACTAACCCTAGCAAGGGAACAGTGATATTGGAGATCACCATGGGTAAAGCCAGCGATAAGACCCGCCAGTGAAGCTCACGCTGGGTTAAAGACTGCCACATACTGCCTCGTTTTGAATCTTAAAGAACCCACACTGAGTGGGGGACATAATCTATTTTTGATAAAGAACATGATTGCATCGACAAGCGCTCACATCCTTGGGTAGCCCTGATGGGTGCAGCAGTGTACCATTGCAGCAATCTCATCGACGAGCGGCAGCCTCACTGCGCCAGTTACACTGCGTCAACTGCCCTCATCACTGAATGAATAAGGAAGGGTTATGCGTGTATTTTTTGCTTGTGTGTTGGTGGTATTACTCGCGAGCTGCTCGAAAGTCACCAAGCAAAACTATGATCAACTTGAAGTCGGCATGAGCTATGACGTGGTTGTGAGCCACATTGGCGAGCCTAGCCAATGCGACGACACCATGGGCTTAACACACTGTGTATGGGGCGGCGATGGTAAACATATCAAAGTCTCGTTTGTCGCCGACAAAGCCACCGTGTTGTCGGCGCAAGGGCTAAAGTAGCCTCTCAATAGCGCAACGCGTGGTCGGCAAGCAGCACCACAAAGGTCGCGAAGATATGCCATATCGAGAACTTAAAGGTCTGCCACGCGATGCCTTTTTGCGACTGGGTTTTCAGTCGCCAAGCGTAGCCGACAAAGACCAGATTTAAGGTGGTCGCCCCCACCAGATACAGCCAACCACTCATCCCGGTCAGCCAAGGTAAAATGCCCACGATGACCAGCAGTAGGGTGTAAAGCAAGACCATGGTTTGGGTAAACCCTACCCCGTGAGTGACAGGCAGCATCGGCACATCGGCTTTGGCATAGTCATGGCGGCGATGTATTGCTAACGCCCAAAAGTGAGGCGGCGTCCAAGTAAATATGATCATCACCAACAGCAGCGCGTGCGCGTGGATCTCTCCGGTCACCGCGGTCCAGCCAAGCAATGGCGGCATCGCACCGGCCAAACCGCCAATCACGATATTTTGCGGGGTCGCAGGTTTAAGCCACTGGGTATACACCAACGCATACCCGACCAGGCTGGCAAACGTTAACCAGGCGGTAAGCGGGTTCAGCCACCAACAGGCAATGAATCCCATCACCATCAGCACCACGGCAAAGGCCAACGCGGCACCTTGACTGACTCGCCCCTCAGCAACGGGACGATGGCGAGTGCGCTGCATTTTCGTATCAATTTTCCAATCGATAACGTGATTAAACACCGCCGCCGCACTGGCTTGCGCACCAATGCCAAATAATCCCACCAGCACGGCCGCCCAAGGTGGCCAACCTGGGGTTGCCAAACACATGCCCACCAACGCGGTGAGAAGCAACATGGCAACCACACGCGGTTTGGTCAGCTCGTAATAATCACGCCAATTGGCGCCAGCAGGTGTCGAAACACTAGCGGTACGTTGAAACTGTGCCATCACGGGCTCCTTGTCGGGTCGACGCTGAAAGACATAAAAATCGGGTGAGGAGCAATGTGGCCAATAGCGACAATCCACCGAGGTTATGCGCCACCGCCACACTCAGCGGCAGTAGCGCGACCACATTGGTCACGCCCAGCGTAATTTGAATCGCCAACACGGCGCTGACACTCATTGCCAGCGCACGCGCCCCAGCACGCCACAGCCCCCATACCCAAGCGAGCACTAACGCGGTGACCACCATGGCGCCCAGACGGTGCGTGGCATGAATGGTCACCCGCTCGGCATGGTTCAGCACCCCAAACTGATAGGTATCGCTAAGAGGACTGACAGGATGAAAAGCGGAAGGGGTGAAAAGCTGCCACCAAGGGCTTTCACAGATAGGAAGCTGAGTGCATACAGTGGCGGCATAGTTGGCGGAGGTCCAGCCGCCGAGTCCGATTTGTATAATCACCGCCACCAAGGCCAAGGTGCCCACACGACGTGCGGAAGACGACACCGCAATTGCCGGCAATCGGAGCGCGCCTGTTGCCACCGCCAGCCAAACCAGCAAGCATACCGTGGTGAAACCACCGAGTAAGTGCGCCATTACCACCACCGGCATTAAACTTAGGGTCACCGTCCACATCCCTAGGGCGGCTTGCGCGATGACCACCACACTGAGCAAGGTGGTCAGCGGTCGCAACGCCTGATAGTCAGGACGTCGCCAGCTAATCCCCGCCAACGCAAAAATCGCCAGCCCTAGGGTGCCGGCCACGTAGCGGTGCAGCATTTCATTCCACGCTTTATTGATATCGAGCGGCGCATCTGGGAAGCGCGACATGGCGACCGATTGCGCGCTGTCACTGGCCGGCACTCCTAAATGGCCATAGCAGCCGGGCCAGTCTGGGCAGCCCAGCCCCGCTTCAGTCAGGCGGGTATACGCGCCGAGTCCAACCACCAGCACGGCCAGCATCAGTGTCGATAAGACGGCGAGTTGGTAGCGACGCGTTGCCATAATCAGCCTACCTTAGACAACTTGAGAAGCCGTTTGAGATCGCGCAATAAGCCTTTGCCTTGCGCCACCCACTTCGTTTTGTCGTCACTGACTGGATAGGCCAGCACCACATTGTTCATCGGGTCGCTAAGATAAATGGTATTTTTATCAAACGCTTGCTGCTGCCATGCCTGCGCCTGCTCCGTCGTCAGGGTTTGCCGTGTCAGTACCTCCGGCGCTTTCTGGGCGGTGCTCGTCAGTGCCACGCTACTGACCCGGTCTCGCTCTTTGCCCACCGCAATGGGAATTTGTGTTAACTGAAACAGCGCTTGTTCACACACAGAATCACATTGCTCTGGCACCCGATAAATCAACCGCCACTGGCCTTGTTCGGGTAACCAATTTAGGGTCGCTGGCTCAGAGAGAAACTGTCCGTAATTGGTGACCCCTTTTTCATACCAGCTTTTCTCCAGCACCAATTTCGCCACCACCACGGGCAGGACAAAAATGCCAATCAATGCCACCAGCGTCATGCGTCCTTTCACATCGCTTCCCTCTGTTTTGTTTTGTACCACCAAATACCTGCGCCAATACTGACCGCGAGCGCCATCAATGCCCATTGCAAAGCATAGCCATAATGTTTTGCTGGCGGCATCACCACCGGCTGCCACACTGGCGTCACTCCAGCTTGCGCCAAGGCATCTGTTCTCGGCGTGGTCACATCCACCAGTTTTTCTGTCCGTATCAGCCACTGCGTATTCAGCGTTGGCAATTGGGCCTTCAAGGCTTGTAAGTCAATGCGCTGCCTCCGAGCGGGCCAATCATGCGATGCCGTTTCTTTTTTGAGTACCACCCGCTTAGACGGTGTGTCAACGAAACCAGACAGCTGGTAGCGCGATGCCAACTCTGGCACGGGTGGCAAGCGGCGCAGCGCAGGCGCGGCCATCCAGCCCAACTCCACTAGCCACCATTGCGATGGCTGCTGGCTTGGAATGAAGGGAAGAAAAAGGCGGTAGCCTACGCGACCTTGGTGAGCCTGATTGTCGAGCCACACGGCAAACTCGGGACGAAACTGGCCATCAATCGCCAGGTATTGCCCTTTTTGCACCGAGCCTGAGAGCGATTCCGGTGCTTGATTGGCCTCAAACTGTGCCAGATGTTGGGCTTTTTGCTCGCCACGCGTCCATTGCCAATGGCTTAACTTGACGAGCAGCAAGACCACAACCACAGTCAATATCAGAAACCCCATTCGCCGTCCTTGTTTCATGATTACCTATTGCGCTAAGGAGCGCTTATGTTGGTCAAAGCTATTCTGATTTGTTTACTGGTTTTTATTCTGTTTAATCTCTTTCGTGCCTTGCCGGTACTCCTAAAAGGCGATAGTTCCGTGCCTTTATCGCGTTATCTCGGTCGGCGTGTGCTGTTTTCCGTGGTTGTCTTCGTATTATTGCTGATTGCGCTCTCCATGGGCTGGATAGCCCCTAACCCACGTCCTTACTGAGCTACAAGATATACACAAAGACAAACAAGCATAGCCAGACCACATCGACAAAGTGCCAATACCAGGCGCTAGCTTGAAAGCCAAAGTGATGCTCAGGGCTAAAATGCCCCCGCATCACACGCAGCCACACCACCAACAGCATGATGGTACCTAATGTAACGTGTAGGCCATGAAAGCCAGTTAATAAATAAAAGGTGTTGCCATACACCCCGGAATCGAGACGCAGATTCATTTCTTGATAGGCGTGCACATACTCTTCACCTTGAAAGAACATAAACAGCGCCCCAAGCAATACCGTGACCAGTAAAAAGCCTTTCAGTCGCTCGCGCTGATTTTTTTCAATCGCGGTATGGGCAATATGGAGCGTGACCGATGAGGTCAGTAGGATAAGTGTGTTAAGCAAGGGCAGTCCCATTGCCGGCATCGCAGTGGTTTCAATTCCGCCCGGGGTCAACGTAAGTGGCCACTGAGCGACAAAATCCGGCCACAACACCGCCGCGGTCATCGCGTTATTGCTCGCACCACCGAGCCAAGGGACAGCGATAAAACGGGCATAAAAGAGCGCGCCGAAGAAGGCACCAAAAAACATCACCTCAGAGAAAATAAACCAGCTCATTCCTTGGCGAAAAGAGCGGTCCATTTGCGCCGAGTACAGCCCTTGCATGGATTCGCGGATCACGTCGCGAAACCAGCCGGTGAGCATAATCAAAATAAGCACGGTGCCTGCCAGCAACAGCCAAGGGCCACTGCCACCAAATAAACCACCCACGGTCGCCCCCGCGCCAGCAGCGATTAAAAACAGCGCCACGGCACCGACAATCGGCCAAATACTCGCCGCTGGGACATAATAACGTTCAGGCGTCGCCATGAGCGCCTCCTTATTCCTCGGCGCTGGCGGTCACATCAAACAAGGTGTAAGCCAGCGTTAAGTGGTTAATGTCATCCGGCAACTCAGGATCCACGTAAAAGATCAGCGGTAAAGAGGCATCCTCCCCACGTGGCAATGGCTGACGGTTAAAGCAAAAACATTCAATTTTGTTCAAGTACTGCGCCGCTAGACCCGGCGAGACCGAAGGCACGGCTTGGCCAATGGTGTCGTAGCGCGCGTTATTGGTTGCGAGATAATTAATCGTGTGAGTCGCACCAGGGTGCACTTGCATCTGGTTGACTTGGGGCTCAAACGTCCAACGCATGCCGGGGTTGATATAGGCGATAAACTCAATGGTCACCAAGCGGTCTTGGTCAATGCCTGCGCTGGATGCGGCCGCCTCGGTATCGGTTTTACCATTAATCCCCGTCACCTCACAGAACACGTCATACAAAGGCACTAAGGCAAAGGCAAAGCCAAACATCACCACTGCGAGTAGCAGTAATCGGCGAGCGGAGCGGGTTGATTTAGTGGCCATCTCGCACCTCCTTGAGATCAGGCGGTGTCTCAAAGGTGTGATACGGTGCCGGTGAAGGTACAGTCCACTCCAGCCCTTCGGCACCTTCCCACGGTTTAGCGGCCGCTGGTGCGCCACCCCGTGCGCATTGAATCACCACCACCAAGAAGATGAGTTGCGATAAACCAAAGGCAAAGCCACCGATACTGACAATCGCATTCACATCGGCAAACTGCAGGGCATAATCAGGGATCCGGCGTGGCATCCCCGCCAGTCCCAGAAAGTGCATGGGGAAGAAAAGCACATTCACCGAAATCACCGAACACCAAAAGTGCCACTTGGCCAAGGTTTCATTAAACATATGACCCGTCCACTTGGGGAGCCAGTAGTAAGCGGCGGCCATAATCGAGAACACCGCCCCCGAAACCAGCACATAGTGGAAATGCGCCACCACAAAATAGGTGTCGTGATACTGAAAATCGACCGGCGTGATCGCCAGCATCAAGCCCGAAAACCCACCGATGGTGAACAAGACAATAAAGGCAATCGCAAACAACATGGGCACTTCAAAGGTCAAGGATCCCCGCCACATGGTCGCCACCCAGTTAAAGACCTTCACCCCAGTGGGCACCGATATCAGCATGGTGCAGAACATGAAAAATAATTCGGCAAACACCGGCATCCCGGTGGTGAACATATGGTGCGCCCACACCAAAAAGCTCAACCCCGCAATCGAGGCGGTGGCATACACCATCGAGCTATAACCGAACAGGCGCTTGCGTGAAAACGCAGGGACAATGGCCGAGATAATGCCAAAGCTTGGCAAAATCATGATGTAGACCTCGGGGTGACCAAAGAACCAGAAAATATGCTGAAACAAAACTGGATCGCCGCCCCCCGCGGCATCGAAAAAGCTGGTACCAAAGTACTTATCGGTAAGCACCATGGTGGCCGCGCCAGCCAATACCGGCATCACTGCAATGAGCAAAAAGGCGGTGATCAGCCACGTCCAGACAAACAGCGGCATTTTCATGTAGGTCATGCCCGGCGCACGCATATTGGTGATGGTGACAATCACATTGATGGCGCCCATGATCGAGCTGATCCCCATGATATGCAGAGCGAAGACAAACAAGCCGGTACTGTCTGGGCTATAGGTGGTCGACAGCGGCGCGTAAAACGTCCAGCCAAAGTTAGGGCCGCCGCCTTCCATAAACAAGGATCCAATGAGTAGCAAGAATGCGAACGGCAGGATCCAAAAGCTCCAGTTATTCATCCGTGGCAGCGCCATGTCCGGCGCCCCAATCATCATCGGCACCATCCAGTTAGCCAAACCGGTAAACGCGGGCATCACCGCGCCAAACACCATGATCAGGCCATGCACTGTGGTCATTTGGTTGAAAAAGTTAGGCTCAACCAATTGTAGCCCGGGCTGGAAAAGCTCGGCGCGGATCACCATCGCCATTGCCCCACCCAGTAAAAACATGGTGAAGCTGAAAATCAGGTACATGGAGCCAATGTCTTTGTGGTTGGTGGTCAACACCCAACGCATGATCCCACGTGGTTTGTGGTGATGATCGTCATGCAGGTTATCTGGGGTAGTATCTGTCATCACGCGCTCCTAAAGATCTTCACCTGACTTCACCGCGTTAATTTGCGCAGCTTGTACGGTCTCACCAGTGTCATTGCCCCACGCATTACGCTCATAGGTCACCACCGCTGCCAATTCTTTGAGCGACAATTGCGGGCCAAACGCTTGCATGGCAGTGCCCGCTTTACCGTTGACGACAATATCGATATGGTCGACCAATCTATCCGGTTGAGTAGCAATCTCAGCGCCGGCCAACGCGGGGAACACGCCCGGCATCCCTTGCCCTTCGCTTTGGTGACACATGCCACAACGACTGTCATACACTTGTTTGCCGAGCGCCATCAGCTCATCCATCGGCATTTCCATGTCCAGCAAGCGTTGCTCTTCTTCACGCGCTTTTTGCTGTGCTAAGGCGGTTTCTTGCACCCAAGCATCAAATTCCGCTTGGGGCTTGGCGATCACCACAATCGGCATAAAGCCGTGGTCTTTCCCGCACAGCTCTGCACATTGGCCGCGATAAATGCCGGGCTTATCAATTTTGGTCCACGCCTCATTGATAAAGCCGGGGTTAGCATCTTTTTTCACCGCAAAGGCAGGCACCCACCACGAATGAATCACATCTTGCGAAGTAATCAAAAATCGCACCTTACGCCCAACTGGCAACACCAGCGGCTGGTCGACCTCGAGCAAATAGGTGTCCCGCTTTTGTCTCTCATTGCGGATTTGTTCAGGACTTGAGGCAAGCAGTGAAAAGAAGGCAACGTCATGGTCAAAATAGCGGTAATGCCACTTCCATTGTGAGCCCGTTACCTGCACCGTGAGTGCCGGCTCGCTGGTATCTTCCATATCAAGTAACACCTGGGTGGCCGGAATTGCCATGCCCACCAAAATCAAAAACGGCACGAGCGTCCACGCAATTTCTACTTTGGTGCTTTCATGAAACGAGGCAGGCTTTGCGCCTTTGGATTTGCGGTGGCGGATGATGGCCCAAAACATCACCCCGAATACCAGCACGCCAATCGCCACGCAGATGTAAAAGATGGTCATATGCAGGTCATACACCTGCTGACTGATGGCCGTCACCCCTTGGGTGAGGTTCCAGCCTTCACGCTCGGCGGCCAGCGCTGGGCCACTGAGCAAAGCCATTCCCAATGCTAGGATTCGTCGTTGGTGCCTCAGCACGGCTCCCTCCTGCCTCACGGCATCAATGCAAAGCCTCGCTGCCTATGGCCACATACCAACGTCTCACGCCGTGATAGCAGTCAGAGTGGCGATATCAGCAAGCCGTCGTTAAGGAAAAAACGCGATACAGCCGGTCACATTCATTAACGTTTTATTTACATTCAATTTAGGAGAGGTTTGCCTAAAGGACAAAAAAACAGCAGAAAAAGATCGTGATGCCAAGCACATACTGATACATCACGCAGGCGCGGCAGGCGGCGAACCACGCCGCACTACAGTTCTAGGTGCAGAACCACCGGGGTAAAACGCAGACGGTAACGCGGCATCGCCGCCAGCGCACGCTGCCACAGTCGCCAACGCGGACACGGCTTATCGAGCGGGGATTTTTCTTCCACGCGACACGCCCAAGGTAACGCATTAATAATCGCCATTCTGGGGTCGGTGAACCCGTGTTGGTAGCGCTCACAGCCGAGCTTTTGGCCCATGCGAGTATGACATTTGTCCCCCGCCAAGACCAAGCAAGCCTCAAGTTGGGGGAAATAACGGCTAATATGGTGGCAAAAAGCAGAAATGTCTTGGTTAGTGCATTCTAACAAGGCTTGATCGCAAATCAGCATCGTCGGGTGACCGGCCGGCACCGCCAACTGCGCCAACCAGTCAAGCTGCTTGACCGAGCCTTGCACCATCCGAAACCGCTCACTGGTATGAAAGAGGCGCTCACGCCAGAGCAGGGTTTCGTCCACGTCCACTTCCAACCAGCGACAGCGGCCGTTATCCAATCGATAAAAGCGGGTATCTAATCCGCCACCCACGTTAATAATCCACGCAGTGGGATGCTGGGCCAAAAACTGTTTGACGATAGCATCACATTGGCTAGTGAGTGTGGCATAAAGCAGCTGGGTTTGATCGAGGTTGCGCCAATCGCATTCGGGCTGCAACACGCACCCCTGACAGGCCGCGGCAGCCATAGGATCATAGATCACCCCGTCGTCAGTCAGGCTCTCACGACTGCGCAGCCACATTGGCTTAAATAGCTTACTGGGAACAGAATGCTGTTGAGTACGCACGGACACCTCCACACACGATAATCACTGATGATAATAATTATCGTTTAACTTAGCAAGAATGCAAAGGTGTTTTTTTAACCGCGCTTTAATGGCGGACGCTCTCGCCCGCCCAGGCCAGGATCACATCCAGTCGGTATTACGGATCACCCCCACAGCGACGCCTTCAATCGTCAGCGACTGGGCGGCTAAGTCCACCGAAATAGGCATAAACTCATCGTTTTCAGCATGAAGGACCACTTGTGCGCCTTTTTTCTCAAGCCGTTTGACCGTCACATCGTCATCAACACGGGCAACCACCACTTGGCCGTTGTGCACATCTTGCGTTTTGTGGACGGCGAGCAAATCACCATCGAGGATACCAATGTCTTTCATGCTCATGCCATTCACACGAAGCAGGAAGTCAGCATTAGGCTTGAATAGCGCAGGATCAACCTGATAGTGGCTTTCCACGTGCTCTTGCGCCAGTATCGGCTCCCCGGCGGCGACACGACCAATTAAGGGCAGCCCTTGCTCTTCCGGCGTCACCACTTCTTCTTCACTGATCAAACGAATACCACGCGAGGCGCCTGGGATAATCTCCAGTACCCCTTTTCGGGCCAAGGCTTTTAAATGCTCCTCAGCGGCATTCGCCGAACGAAACCCCAATTGACGGGCGATCTCGGCGCGGGTGGGGGGCATTCCTGTCTCTTCAATGTGTGCTTTAATCAAATCGAAGATCTGTTGCTGTCTCGCGGTTAACGGCTTCATGCTCTTACCTGTCTTTTTATACAGTTAACTGTGAGTATATCCAGTAAACTGCAGCTTGAAAAGCACTAATTATGCCCACGAGAAGCGGATCTCATTCTCGTGAACGCCGCCGATGACGCGCAGCAGCGCGGTCAATCTCGACCTTTGTTTGCAAGTTCGCGGCACTTTTCTGCTATCCTTGGCGCGGATTTTGAATTTGAGGCACTGACAATCATGGCGCTCTGGCAAAAGATTTATTACAAGCTATTGAATTTGCCGCTTTCTGCCTGGGTAAAAACCCAATGCATTCCCTCTGAACCGGTCGAACAGCTTAATCTGTCACTCGCACGGCCCATCGTGTATGTGTTGCCGTTTCGGTCTCATTCGGATTTATTAACCTTACGGCGTACCTGTCTGCGTCAAGGGCTTCCCGATCCGTTAACGCCCTTGACCATTGGCGATGTCACCTTGCCGCGCTACGTGTTTATTAGTCACGGACGCAAGGTGTTTTCCGGTGATGACGATCTGCCTGCGCGCTCGCTCGCGCATTTTAAAGACTTACTCCACTTACACCGGCAAGACAGCGAGTTAGATATTCAACTTGTGCCTGCCTCGGTGCTTTGGCAGCGCGATCCGGGCAATGAGACCCAGCGCCATCAAGCCATTCTGCGCGCGATGAATGGCCCCGAGAAGCTGTGGACCATTCTTACCCGTGGCCGTGATGGCATGGTGCGACTTAGCCAAGCGGTGTCGCTGCGCTACATGGCCGACAAGCACGGCACCGACCAAGCCATCGCCCATAAATTGGCGCGGGTGGCGATGATCCACTTCTCGCGGCAAAAACTCGCGGCTTCAGGCCCTCGTTTGCCTAATCGCGCTCTGCTATTCAAACGCCTGCTGGCATCAAAGGCCATCGACAAAGTCGTCCACGACGAAGCGCAAAGCCGTGACGTTTCGGTCGAGAAAGTCCGTAAAGAAGCGGTCGATATGATGGAAGAGATCGCCGCTAACTTTTCCTATCGCTTGATCCGTTACAGTGACCGCATTCTTACCTGGCTTTGGAACAAGCTCTATCAAGGCATCAACGTCAATAATGCCGAACGAGTACGTCAGTTAGCACAAGACGGTCATGAAATCGTTTATGTGCCCTGCCACCGCTCACACATGGACTACTTATTGCTGTCGTATGTGCTGTACAAAGAAGGGTTGGTGCCACCGCATATTGCCGCTGGCGTGAACCTCAACTTCTTCCCCGCTGGGCCGCTTTTCCGTCGTGGTGGTGCCTTCTTTATTCGCCGCAGCTTTAAGGGCAACCGCCTGTATTCCACCGTTTTCCGCGAGTACTTGGCCGAGTTATTTGCCCGAGGTTACTCGGTGGAATACTTTGCCGAAGGTGGCCGCTCTCGCACAGGCCGCTTACTGCCAGCAAAAACAGGCATGCTCGCCATGACCTTGCAAGCCATGCTGCGCGGTCAACAACGTCCCATTACCTTGGTGCCTGTCTATATCGGCTACGAGCACGTCATGGAGGTCAACACCTACGCCAAAGAGCTCCAAGGTCAACGCAAAGAGAAAGAAAGCTTTGGCCAGGTGCTTGGTATTGTGCGCAAACTGCGTAATTATGGCCTCGGTTACGTTAACTTTGGCGAGCCCATTGCCCTCAATCAGCACCTTAATGAACAAGTCCCTGATTGGCACGACTACGTCAATCCCATCGAGCCACAAAAGCCGGCGTGGATGAACCCAGTCGTCAGCGATTTGGCCACCAAGGTGATGACCCACATTAACGATGCGGCGGCCACGAATGCCCTCAACTTATGTGCCACTGCATTGCTCGCCTCGCGCCAGCGCGCCTTAAGCCGTGAAGCACTGGAAACACAACTGGGTGTGTATAAGGCTTTATTAACGCAAGCGCCTTACTCGCCAAGCAGCAGTGTGCCTCAAGCATCACCGGCGGATTTGGTCGATCACGCGTTATCACTCAACAAATTGGTGGTCGAAAAAGACACTATGGGTGAAGTCATTTCGCTTGATCGCCAGCAAGCGATCTTGATGACCTACTATCGCAACAATGTGATTCATCTGGTGGCGCTGCCATCGCTGATCGCGCAAATATTAGTGACCCACAAATCGATTAGCCAATCGGGCTTACGCGCCTGCGTACAGCAGCTGTATCCCTTGCTCAAAGCAGAACTTTTTATGAGTTTTGATGACGCGGGACTCGAAAGCTATTTCGATGCCTTGCTACATGCGATGCACGATCAGTCGCTGCTGTGTTGTGACGATGGCAAAGTGACCATGAATAATGCCAAGCTCGGTGAGCTGCAATTACTTGGCCGTACCATTGCCGAAACGCTGCAGCGCTACGCGATTACGCTCACCTTATTCAGCCACCAGCCACACATTGATAAGCGCGATTTGGAAAAACACAGTCAAATGCTGGCACAGCGTCTGAGCCGCTTACACGGTATTAATGCACCTGAGTTTTTTGACAAAGGCGTATTTAGCACCTTCGTCGATACGCTCCGTGAGCAAGGCTATTTAGATGATGATGCCAAAGCCAATGCCGAGCGTATCGCCGCACTCAACGATCTGGTGTGTGGGTTAATTTCACCGGAAGTGCAATTGACCATTCAAGCGGTGCTTAATCAGCCACTAGGTACGCACAAGACGGACAAAAGCTAAGCGAAACCGCCCGTTCACCAATCAGCCCTGATCAAAAAAAGGCGCTTTACCAAGAAGCGCCTTTCTTATCTTTCTTTTCAAACTGGGCTAACCGTACACACCCAGCAATACACCAATAAAAATCACTAGGCCGACATAGTTATTGTTCAAAAAGGCTTTAAAGCACGCCATTCGCTCGCGCTCTCTGGCAAGGTATTGCTGATAAACAAACAAGGCAAAAGCGGCCAATAAGCTCCACTGATAGGCTGGCGACAGCGCTAACCACTGCCCAGCGAGCATCAGCAGCCCCAAGGTGAATAATTGCAAGCCACCCACTGCCGCTTTATCCCAGCGGCCAAATAAAATAGCGGTCGATTTGATGCCAATTTTAACGTCATCGTCTCTGTCGACCATGGCATACAAGGTGTCGTAAGCGATGGTCCAACAAATGTTAGCCAGAAACAACAGCCAAACTACGGGGGGCAGCGCATTTTGCGCCGCCGCAAACGCCATCGGGATCGCCCAACTAAACGCCAGCCCTAACACTAACTGGGGCAGATGAGTGTAGCGCTTCATAAAAGGATAAATAAACGCCAGCGCAACGCCAACAAAAGAGAGTTGAATGGTCAAACGGTTTTGAGTGAGCACCAACAAAAAAGCGCCCAATACCAACGCAATAAAAAAGCCAATGGCCTCTTTTTCGTTGATCCGTCCGGCCGGTAACGGCCTGTCTTTAGTACGCTTAACATGGCCATCGACGTGGCGATCTGCATAGTCATTAATCACGCAACCTGCAGCGCGCATCATATACACACCGAGCACAAAGACCGCTAAAGTTGATAGTGGCGGTAGACCCTCCGCGGCTAAAAACAAAGCCCATAGAGTGGGCCATAACAGCAGTAAGGTGCCAATAGGTCGGTCTAAACGTGCTAACTGTCCAAAGGCCGCCAGTTTTGCGCTCATGCCGGGATCTCCTTTCCATACACAGGTGAGTCTGGCAAAAACAGCTCCGCCACTAACATTGGCCGATTGTGAAGCCAAAGGCGAGAGCGACGCGCATGTAACTGATGCGACAGACACGCCACATTGGCGGTTTCAATCGCATCGCGGCGAGAGGCGCGCTGCTTAAAGACATGTTGGCCTAATGGCTCTGTTCCCAAGGCATGCAAGTGTCCCCCTTGTCCTTCTAAGGTGGAGGCCGGCATCAAGGTACGCGCGCACAACCAAGGAAGTCCATCGCCTTTTAATACCACTTCACGCACCACACAAGCCTCTTGGCCAATCAGCGCCACTTCGCTGTCAGTCAGTTTGTCTGGGGTTAATTGATAAACGGCAATCACATCCACGTCAAAGTCATGACAGTGCTGCTTCAACCTTGCTGTCATCGAATGTGATTCGAGTAACCAACTGCCTTCTGCGGTGCGCTTTAGCGCCGCAATATCTGGTCGCTCCCAGCGTGCCGTTTGCAGCGCTTCTAAATAGGTATGATTTAATTCCGACATTGTTTCCTGTGCCACATCGCGCAAAATTCGCCTGTCCTTACCGCTAAGAGGGGGACAATGTTGCTATACTCGGCTGGTAATTGTATCAGGCTGGTTGCGTTTGGAGAATGCGCTCAGCCTATCCCTGTCACACCATGAACGGAATAACTGGGTCACTATGAGTAAAAAACAACCCCTATTAATGGTCGTACTGAGCGTGTTGTTCTGGCTTAGTGCCGCCGTCCATGCACAAGAAGAGGGTGAGGGTAACCCCAAATACAGTTACTTTTCCTTAGAGCCTGAGATTACCACCAACTATGTCACCGAAGGCCGTCGATTAGGTTTTATCAAGGTGAAAGTCGAGTTGATGGTCGATAACCCCAAACTCGTCAGTGAGCTGGAGTATCACTCTCCCCTGATCCGCGATGTGATTATTGAAACCCTAAACCAGCAAACCGCCACCCAGATAAAGTCGTTGTCTGGCCGAGAAACGATTCGCAAAACCTGTTTAGAGAAAGTCAACGAGCACCTACTCGCCGAAACCAATCGCCGCATGCTCACCGACCTGTTATTCACAAAATACTTATATCAATAATCACTCAGCCGTGACGTTAGCGGCGGGCTCAGGGTGGCTAATCACCTCAAGGTGGCTTCCCTGTGCACTCAGCATGTCACGGATCTGAGCTGGTGGCGTTGCGTCAGTAAAGACCATATCCAGCTGGGTTATATTGCCCAAATTCACCATAGCATTGCGGCCAAACTTGGTATGGTCTGCTGCCAGCATCACACAACGACTGTTATCAAGAATGGCTTTTTTGACGCGCACTTCATGGTAGTCAAAGTCGAGTAATGAGCCATCATCATCAATACCACTGATGCCAAGAATGCCAAAGTCGAGCCGAAACTGAGAGACAAAGTCGAGCGTTGCCTCACCGACAATCCCCCCATCGCGATTCCGTACCTCGCCGCCCGCAATAATCACCGTAAAGTCCTGCTTTGGCATTAAGATCGCGGCCGCATTCAAGTTGTTGGTCACCACGCGCAGGTTATGATGGTCTAGTAGCGCACGTGCCACCGCTTCGGGTGTGGTACCAATATCGATAAACAAGGTCGCCCCATCAGGAATATGTTTGACCAAGGCCTGTGCGATGGTGTCTTTTTCTTGCTGCTGAAGCACCTTACGGGTCGCATACGCGGTATTTTCTGAGCTGGACGGCACCGTCGCGCCACCATGATGACGACGAATGTGGTTCTCTGCCGCCAATTCATTGAGATCGCGTCGAATCGTTTGCGGGCTGACATTGAAGCGCTCAACCAAGTCTTCCGTGCTCACGTATCCTTGTGACTTAACCAGATCAATGATTTGCTGATGACGTTTGTTTTGCTTCACTGCTTCTCCCCTTACAAAAAAAGCCCCCGCGATCACGAGGGCTTCCTAGTTTACGCATAGCCACTAGGCGATGCCAAGACAGATCACTTAGACAGCGTGCACAGCTGTGTCACGACGCACACGATGCTCCCCGACCCATGCCAAACACAGGAAGAAGATAGCCAACCCACACCCGCCGGTGAGCAGCATAAAGCCACCATCCCAGCCAAAGTGGTCGACGGTATAGCCAAGCGCAATGTTCGCGACAACCGCGCCACCCAGATAGCCGAATAAACCGGTCAGGCCGGCCGCGGTGCCCGCCGCTTTTTTCGGTGCCAGCTCCAATGCATACAGGCCAATCAGCATCACCGGCCCGTAAATCAAGAAACCAATCGCCACCAACGCTACCATATCGATACCCGGGTTGCCGGCTGGGTTAAACCAGTACACCAACACTGCCACGGTCACCAGCACCATAAACAACACACCGGCAGGTGCTCGCGCCCCTTTGAAGAATTTATCAGACATCCAGCCACATAATAAGGTGCCTGGGATCCCCGCCCATTCATAGAGGAAGTAGGCCCAAGAGGATTTATCCACGGTAAAGCCTTTCGCTTCATCAAGATAAACCGGTGCCCAATCGAGTACGCCATAGCGAATCAAATAGACAAAGGCATTGGCAATCGCGATATACCACAGCAAACGGTTCTTCATCACGTAGGTAACGAAGATATCTTTGGCGGTCATCTCTTTTTCAAACGCTTCCTCGTCATAGTTCTCTGGATAATCGTCTTTATACTCCTCAATCGGTGGCAAGCCACACGATTGTGGGGTGTCACGTAGCGTTAACCAGATAAACACCGCGACCAATGCGGCAAAAAATGCAGGTACATAAAAAGACGCACGCCAGTCATCATTAAACAGCCACAAGCCGAGCAAGAATAGCGGCCCAATTAAGCCACCCCCGACGTTATGCGCCACGTTCCAAACCGACACCAGCTCACCACGCTCTTTCCGTGACCACCAGTGCACCATGGTGCGCCCACAGGCAGGCCAGCCCATACCTTGCACCCAACCATTGATAAACAGCAGGATAAACATGATGGTAATGCTGCTGGTTGTCCAAGGAAGGAAACCAAAGCTGAACATCACCAACGATGACATTAGCAGCCCAGCACTTAGGAAATAACGTGGGTTTGAGCGATCAGAGACACTGCCCATTAAGAATTTTGATAAGCCGTAAGCGATGGACACAGCGGCGAGCGCTACCCCCAAATCACCACGGCTAAAGCCATATTCATCAATCAAATACGGCATGGCCAAGCTAAAGTTTTTACGCACGAGATAGTAGCCGGCATAGCCGATAAAAATCCCGATAAACAGTTGCCAGCGCAGTCGAGTGTAGGTGTCACCGATCTGCGCTTGAGGCAATCTTTGCCGGTGAGCAGCCGGACGGAAGATTCCAAACATGAGAGGGTCCTCAGTAAGATGTACGCGATGGATTTATAAAAGGATAAAAATCAAAGAAGTGAGCAATAAATTTTCGTATTCGCTCAACGGGTAGAATAATTACTCAAACTGAAAACAAAAACCGTGAAAGCGAACATAAAAACATAGATCTGACGCAATAAAATTGCGCTTACGAACAAAAAAAGAGCAGTTACCTGCTCTTTTTTCTATCAACGGCGGATAAACCCACCACGTGTAGACCCCTTTCAGCCCGTTGAATGGCGTTTTGCATCCCAAAGCGCCAGCAAACAGCCAATGATCAGACCAAATAAATGCGCCATATTGGCGATGTTCATGCCCATCGGCTGGAAAAAGCCAATCACCAACCACGCCAGCATAAAGACAACATATGGCTTTTCGACCGTGAGGCCACGCGATGGCGCCAGCCAAGTCATCCACCATAAATAGCCTAACAGCGCGTAAACCACGCCCGAGAGACCACCAAAGTAAGGCCCTTCCAACCAATACTGACCGAGTCCCGAGAAAAGCGCGGCAAATAAAAAGATTTGAACCAGCTTACTGCTACTGCCGAGGCGCTCGATGCGACCACCAAGCACCCACCACCAGAGTAAGTTGAAGATAATATGCAAAGCGGAAAAATGCAGGAGCGCATGGCTGAATAGACGCCACAGCTGCCAGCGCTGACCACTATCAGCCGGAAACAGTAAGCTGCGTACGACAACCTCAAACCCGCCCAGCGTCATCAACGCAAACAACACCACACTGGCGCACATCACCGCCAAGGTCACCGGACCAGACTTATCTTTGACCGTTTGCCATAACCCTGAAGAGGGGTAGTGAAAACGGGCATGGCGGGTTTCTGCCACCTGCCAAGACGCCGCTTGATAACGGCTATGCATGGGGTCAGCGATAAACCGCTCCAGCTCGCTATCCACCCAGGCTTTATCGTTGTCGTTCACCAACCAAATTGCCACCTGCGTTTCCGGCTCAGGGGCGAGTTCAAGAGTGACGTGATGCGCTGCCGCATAATCGACAAACGCCTGAGCCAAGCGCGCATTTGGCAGTACCGCGATTTTTTGCATGAGCTGTCCTATTGAGGCCCCTATTAAATATCGATACCCGACGCGGTGGGAAGGGCTTGACGTTGCCAGGCTTCAAACCCGCCATCGACACTATATACCGCATCGAAGCCTTGATTGATCAAGTACTGCGCCGCGCCTTGGCTGCTGATCCCGTGATAACACATCACCAGCACCGGCTGATCAAAGTCAACCTGATCCATAAACGCCACCAAGGTATCGTTCGTTAGGTGATACGCATCTTGAGGGTGCGCAACCTGAAACGTTTGTGGATCGCGAATATCCACTAATACTGCATTTTGCTGATCATCACGCAGCATTTCCCACGCATCGGTCACAGAGATGTGTGCAAACTGATCCATACCTTTTACCCCTTCACTCACAAAGTTATTCCCAGCTGACGTCACACGAGGATAACGTGCTCCTCGAAACAAGTCCGCATTGTACCTGAGTTTGATCTCACACGTCTGCTTCCCCCCGCCAACAGTGTTCGTTTTTTAGCCGACTGTGGAAAAAGGTGTGGATTGCGTTGATAAGCGATGATCGTCATACCGGATCCACTAGATGTAGTAAGGATCCAGGATAAGCTGTGAATAACCTCTTCAACACTTTTCTTTTTCCCTGACAACAGGCATAAAAAAACCGGCCTCATGGCCGGTTCAGCTTTGATCGAAGACGATCTTACAGCGCATCACCCATTGCTTGTTTAAGCTTTTTCATCGCGTTCTTCTCAAGCTGACGGATCCGCTCCGCCGACACGTGATAATGATCCGCGAGATCTTGCAACGTGGCTTTGTTGTCGTCTAACCAACGAGAACGGACAATATGTTGACTGCGCTCATCCAATGCGGATAGCGCACTGGCCAATCGGCGGTTTGCGTGCGACTCCCAGTTTTCCGCCTCTAGCGACGCGGCAATATCTGAGGTTTTGTCCTCCAGATAATAGACAGGGGCCATTGGACCGCTTTCGCGCTCATCGTCGGCATTCGCCGGCGCTTCAAAAGTCGCATCCTGTGCGGCCAACCGAGCTTCCATTTCGCGCACCTCAGACGCTTCCACGCCGAGTTGCTCTGCGACCATATTCACTTCGTCGTTATTAAACCAACCCAAGCGCTTTTTGTTTTTACGCAAGTTAAAGAAAAGCTTACGCTGCGCTTTGGTGGTTGCCACTTTAACGATACGCCAGTTACGCAATACGTACTCGTGAATTTCAGCTTTGATCCAATGGACAGCAAAGGACACGAGGCGCACGCCAACTTCTGGGTTGAAGCGCTTCACCGCCTTCATCAAACCAATGTTGCCTTCTTGTACCAAGTCTGCCATCGGGAGACCGTATCCGGTGTATCCGCGGGCGATATGAACAACAAAACGCAAGTGAGATAGGATCAGCGACTTCGCCGCCTCCAAATCACCATGATAATGGAGACGCTCGGCCAGCGAATGCTCCTCTTCAGCGCTGAGCATAGGGTGGCTGTTTACCGCTTGCAGATAACCGTCGATGTTATCTTGAACAATCGGTGCCAATGCGTTCATCTCTTTTGTCATTCAAACCTCGTTTCCGAATCGTCGAAGACCGAATTGCTGATTAAGCATGCAAAAATATACCCAAGCAGGGGCAAACTGCAAGCCTTTATCTGTCTGTTGTGAGTCTATGACCGTATTAACCCTACACAGGTTCAATTTCTTTTAAATGTCGGCGCGTCGCCAGCAACGCCGCCAACACTCCTAGTAGGATTGAGCCCATTAACAATAGCAAAGATTCATCCCAATTGAGTCCGCTAAGGGTAAAGGGACTGTCATAAAGCTGTGCAAATTGCCGCACCGCCCCATCCATCAACCAGGTGTTTAATCCGGTGAGTAACCACGCGACTATCGCCGCCAGTCCGCCCAACCATGCGCCCATATAAAGATAAGGCCGTAAGATAAAACGGTCGGTGGCTCCTACCATTTTCATCACTTGGATCCGTGCACGATGATGGAGTACCTGCAACCGCAAGGTATTCCCCACAAGTAGCACGACAGCTGCCAACATCAACCCGGAAAAAAGCCAAGCAAGCGTAATGGCCAGTGTTTTGATCGCGTCCAACCGTGCCAGCCAATCAGTATCTAACCGCACTTCCTCGACTTCAGCCAGTGCCGAAAGCTTGTCGGACAAGGCTTCCACACGCGCGGTCAAAGAGATGGCGTCTTCTCCATCTGCGGGGGTCACGTCAGGCACCACCACCAACACAGCAGGCAGTGGATTATTATCTAACAAGCTCACCGCTTGATTAAAGCCTCGCTGCTGTTTTAGCGACGCCATACCTTGGTCAGGCGAGATGTATTCAATGCTATCAATGGCGGGCCACTCCCTCAGCTGCTTAGCCAGTGCTTCACCTTGCTGCGACGATTGCTCGGGGGTTAAGAACACATTGAGCTCTGCTGGGCTATGCCACTGCGCGCTCACTGCCACCACATTCTTGGCCAATAAGTAGAAGGTCGCGGGTAAGGAAAGTGCAACCGCTAACACCATCAAGGTGAGTAGATTCCCCATCGGGCGTTGAAACAGATCCCGCCAAGCAGTAGAGGCATGACGTTTTTGCGTCTGCATAAAAGATTCAGCCATGACTGACCTCCGCCAAACTGCCTTGCTGGAGATCAAACCGCCTAAGGTGGCGGTACTGCTCAAGCAAGCTGGTGTCATGGGTCGCCATAAGAATGGTCACGCCCACTTGGTTGAACAGGCGAAACAGCTCCATAATCTGCGCTGACAAAGCGGCATCGAGATTCCCCGTTGGCTCGTCCGCCAACAGGACTTGTGGGCGATTCACCACCGCCCGAGCAATCCCAACGCGCTGCTGTTCGCCCCCTGATAATTGAATCGGGAAACAACGCGCTTTATCCAACAGCCCCACTTTATCTAATGCCGCAGACACGCGTTTTTTGATTTCACCCTCTGGCTGCTGCTCAATTCGCAGCGGTAACGCCACATTCTCGTAGACAGTCGCGTCCATCAGCAGGTTATGATCCTGAAAAATAATCCCTAAATGGCGCCGTAGAAACGGAATGTCTTGGCGCGGAATGCGGGAAATATCATGGCCATTGAAGTAAATCTGCCCATCACTGGGACGTTCAATGGCGCAGATCAGTTTCAGCAGCGTACTTTTCCCGGCGCCAGAATGGCCGGTTAACAACGCCATATCCCCTTTGGGAAGCTCAAAGCTGACTTTTTGCAGCGCCTGACGACCGCCCCGATAGGCTTTGCTTACCTGCTGAAACTGAATCACGGTTATTCCTCCCGGCTAAAGAGCGCCTCGATAAAGTCGTTGGCGTTAAAGGTGCGTAAATCTTCAATGCCTTCACCGACACCAATATAGCGAATCGGAATATTAAATTGTTCTGCCACAGCAAAAATCACTCCGCCTTTGGCAGTGCCGTCTAATTTTGTCAGCGTAATCCCCGTTATCGGTGCAATTTCATTGAACAATTTCGCTTGGCTAATGGCGTTTTGCCCGGTACCGGCATCCAGTGTCAGCATCACCTCATGTGGGGCACCCACATCCAACTTTTGCATCACGCGCACAATCTTGCGCAGCTCTTCCATTAAGTTGGCTTTGTTCTGCAAGCGCCCGGCGGTATCGGCAATCACCACATCGACGTTGCGCGCTTTCGCCGCCTCAATCGCGTCATACAGCACGGAGGCACTGTCTGCGCCTGTGTGTTGGGCAATCACAGGCACCTGATTGCGTTCGCCCCAAGCTTGCAGTTGCTCGACCGCGGCCGCACGGAAGGTATCACCGGCAGCCAGCATCACAGATTTACCTTGATCTTGGAACTGGCGTGCTAATTTGCCGATGGTGGTCGTCTTGCCCACTCCATTGACCCCGACCATTAAGATCACGTAAGGCTTTTGGTCAGTCAGCACCAACGGTTGCTCGACCTTTTCCAGCATCTGCGCCATTTCTTGTTTAAGAATGCCATACAAGGCTTCGCCATCTTTCAGCTCGCGGCGACTGGCTTTATCGGTCAGGTTATCGATGATTTTAGTGGTCGCTTCCATCCCCACATCGGAGATAAGCAGCTGCTCTTCGAGCTCCTCGAATAAGTCATCATCGATTTTCTTACCGCTAAACAGGCCAAAAAATCCAGAACCTAAGTTGGTTTTGGTTTTTTGCAGGCCACGCTTTAGGCGGGCAAAAAAGCCTTCACGTTGCGGTCTTTCACGCTCGCGAACCGCAGCAGATTCTGGCTCTGGCTCTGGCTCTGGCTCTGGCTCTGGCTCTGGCTCTGGCTCTGGCTCTGGCTCTGGCTCTGGCTCTGGCTCTGGCTCTGGCTCTGGCTCTGGCTCTGGCTCTGGCTCTGGCTCTGGCTCTGGCACGGTATTGACTTCGCTTTCGCTATCAGATGCAAGGGTTTCTTGCGGTTGTTGCGAGTTCGCCTCATCAATCGGTGTTTCTACCGATGTGGTTGACTCTGCCGTCTCTTCCGCCACGTCTGGCGCAGTCGTTGGTGACGCTTGTTCTGGTTCAGGCTGTGTCTGGTCTTTTTTCCGACCCAGACCCAACCATGACATAAATCCACGTTTCTTTTTTTCTGCCATTGGCAAATCCTAAAGCATGCTTGATACAATCAGCGGCTCAATACCGAATCGGCATAGTCTATCACCTTCTTTACGGTCAAAAAATCTATGGTTAAACGCGCCAACCGCAAATCTTCATCAGCTCACGCTTCCCGTGGGGCTGGAGCTGTTCGTATCATTGCTGGCCGCTGGCGTGGCCGTAAGCTTGTCGTGCAAGACGCACAGGGGTTACGCCCCACTACCGACCGGGTGAAAGAAACCGTATTTAATTGGCTGGCGCCCCATCTTCCGGGAGCACGCTGCTTGGATGTGTTTGCGGGCAGTGGTGGACTGGGCTTTGAGGCGCTCTCTCGTGGCGCGACTTGGACGCAGTTTTGCGAAAAAAACCCCGTAGCGGCCAAACAACTTCGAGATAACCTCGATCAGCTTGGCGCAGAGAATGCGCAAGTAGATAGCACAGATGCACTGACTCTACTCGCCGCGCCACCGCAAAACGGCCCATTCGATGTGGTCTTTGTCGATCCCCCGTTTCATCAAGGGTTGCTTAACGACACCTTGGCTGCGCTCGCAAACAACGGATGGCTCGCACCTGGGGCATGTATTTACGTTGAAGCGGAAAGTGAGCTGGATGACTATCACGTCCCAGGAAACTGGCACTGTCATCGTGAAAAACGTGCCGGACAAGTCAACTTCCGTCTATATTTCAACGACCAAATGTAAGAGACACACTATGAAAGGACTAATTCTACTCGCCAAAGCCGCCATCGCCTTTGTTTGGATCGTCTTACTGGCCAATATCGTTCACCCGTTTCCAGGGGTGGCCGCCATGGCGCTCTATATCATGACCGGCTTTTTGTTGGTGATGCATGGGCTACAAATGCTGATTTTCTTAGGAGCATTTGGCGACAAAATTACCATGACGCGCTGGGAAAAATGGTCAATCCTGATTTTTGGGATTTTTGCGCTGCTCGATATTCGCCGCAAGCATATGATGTAAGTGTCATTCGCGACTATGCTGGCATTGCCAGCATAGTTCAAAACTGCCGGCGTTCTCTTCTCCACAGTGCTGGCATACCCAGTGTGTCTCGCTTTGCTCTTCATACGCCTGCAGTAATTGCCTTGCTTGAGCGACATTTTCTGGGGCAACCCATAAGGTTACGCCTTGCACATCAGTGGGTAACTCGCCCACTGCCGCACTCAGCGCTTCGCCTTTCAATACACAATCAATACGATGGCTGGATAACAGGCCTTTTAAGCTGTGCGCCTCCAAGGTGTTCATCGCTTGATAGACTTTTTCCATCTCACCCTCCTTGGGCGATCACCACCGAGGCACTGATCAGTGCTTGCGCTAAAAAATAACTCGACATCACCATCGCTTGTGCCGCACGAAATTCGCCCTTAAAACGCGCAAACGCCAGCACGGTATCTGACACCATAAAACAGATAGCACCGGCCAGTGCGAGTGCCGCCGCGGGGGAGTGAGTATTGAGCCAGTATTCACCGGCCGCCCATACCATCTGGGTGATCACGGCAATATACACGGCCACAGGCAGCGCGAGCTGCCCTAAGTTTGGGAGCAGTAAAAGAAAGACGATAATGCCCAGGCCAGACAACATGGCGGGCAGCCACCATACCATATGGCCGTCAAATTGCGCCCAAAACGCGAAGATATAGACCAGGTGTGCGAGTAAAAAACTGGTTAACCCCTGCACAAACCTGTCTTTGGGGAGCATTAAAAAGACATCGCCCACCACAGAGAGCAATAGCGCGACGAAGACCCATTGCGCATAATGAGAGACGCTAATGTGAGTGCCCACTATAGCCATGAGCATCACAATAGTCAGCGGTTTAAAAAGATAAAACTGCCAACGTGGGCCCCGGTAGGCTGCGGAGATATGCAGCAGTCCAGAACAACAGACAGCGAACCAGCTCCACATGAGTATCATTCCTTTCAAGACAAGGACGCCAAGTCTAGGCTGGCTGGCGGAGATGTCCAGCGTCCCTTGATGAGAACAAGATCCAGTTTAAAAAAATCGTAACGTTAACCGTGGGGTGACAACCGATTATTGTGGTTAGCTAGCCACTCCATTGCGGCCACACTTGCGCGTAAAAACCAATTGCCCCCGCGGTAAACAGCAGGATAAGCCCCGCGGCAAGCCGCCAAATCAATCGGTTGCTTCGCGGTACTAATTCTGACTCACAATACTTACTCACCGATATAAATTCACGTATATCGTCCACTTCGTAACCCTCTTCATGAACGACCTTGTTACGAATAGTGGCGACAAAGCGCAGTTTTTTGATCACATCATGCGGCAGGCGTTTTTGGCTACTGTCGATGAGCTGATGGAGCCCCTTCCCTTCGGCGTGATAGTGCTCACGCAGCAAGCCTTCTAGGCGCTTACTGTGTTTAATCACGACTGCGACGTCATCCATGGTCTCTCTCCTTACCAGCTCCCATTTTATGAGTATGGTGGTTTTTATACCATTTAGGGGCATCAGGCTTCATGATTGCGATCTGATCCTGTCATCCTATATTCAATCAGTTATGACCGCCGTTGTCGTCAAAAGTGTCATCATTTATGGCACCAACCACGCGGTGGCGCGATATCGTTGCAATACAGCAGTGGTCAGCGCCGCCCCCGCAAAGGCATATAACGTCAGCAAGGGGATCCAAACCAGAGCGGGCGATAAAGTGGGCCAGTAAGCCCTGACGGGCCAAAGAAACACGGGGTGAATCAAGTAGATCCCCAGGCTATAACGACTCAGGGTTGCAACCCACGATGGTGTCGCTTTATTCGCTCGCCAATGTTTGACGGCAAGGAAAAGTGCCGCACTAATCAGCACCGTGTTGATCGTGGTATACGATAACCAACCCTCAGTGATATAACGCTGATGCGCAACACTGGTGGTTAACACGTGATACTCGGTCATACCCAAAGCCAGTAAGCCCAGCGCCCACCACAGTAACAACGCACGTGGCGCTTGGTGTAGCCAATAGCCTAACCATAAGTAGCCGCCATAGAGGATAAAATCATTCCGCCACCAGCCATGCGCGCCGGTTAAATACCAAGCCGTTAAGCTTATCCATGCTAATCCGATAAAAGCCACTGACCATGACGGTAAGCGTGGCATTAACGGGCGTAGCAATGGCACCCACAGCAACAACGGGATGTAATAGTAGAAAAAGCCAAGGTGATAATAAGTTTCATGCTGAGGGGCCGCGCCCAATGTTTGGGTGACGGTCTGCCACGAAAAACCATCCGGCGTCAGTCCAGACAGACACGCAAACGCGAACGACCACACCAGAAAGGGCACCACCACCTTAACCACGCGGCGACGGATAAAATGGCGCAAGCGGAAAGGCCGCGTCGACGAGAGCAGCAGTAAGCCCGAAATCATAATAAAAATCGGCACCGCCCAGCGACTTGCACTGTTTAGCCCTACCGCGACCACCCAATCACTCAGCGCAATATCACCAATTTGAAACCGATACGGACCCAGTACATGAATCGCCACCACGAAAAAGGCAGCGAGGACACGCAATATGTCGAGGTAATCAATATGTGTCTGTGTTTCAGTCTGTTGCATTTGTTAACACTTTTAACCAGTGACCGGATCGAGCACGCATCCATCATACGCCAACTTCGCGTCAAATGATGTCCGTTAAAGTCATTATCCAGTCAAATATGTTTCTTTTTTGCCTTATTAGCAGCACGTAGATCGAGTTTTACGCTCACTAACTAGCTTTTAATCTTGCTATTTAAGTTAAAAAACAATTAACATTCGGCCTCCTTTTCCCATAGACGGGAAATGCAGTACAACGAAGGAGACCAACCCCATGCACTCAAGTACCACAGAGCAACAAGGTGGGCCGCACAAGCGCACACTGTTTACGCGCTTTCTCGATACCGTCGAGTGGCTCGGCAACCTGCTCCCTCATCCAGTGACCTTATTCGCGATTTTCTGTGTCGCTATCCTGATCGCCTCGGGTGTCGCTGGCTACTTTGATGTGTCTGTCGCCGATCCTCGCCCAGAGGGCGCAAAAGGACGTGCGGCAGATGGCATGATTTATGTGCAAAGCCTGCTCAACGCCGAAGGTTTGCAAATGATCGTCACCAACTTGGTGAAAAACTTTACCGGCTTTGCCCCACTCGGCACCGTGCTGGTGGCCATGCTCGGTGTGTCGGTCGCAGAACATTCAGGACTGCTGTCAGCCTCCATGCGCGGCCTGGTAATGGGCGCGTCGCGCCGTACCGTCACCTTTACCATTGTCTTTGCCGGTATTATCTCGAATACGGCTTCAGAGCTCGGTTACGTGGTTTTAATCCCGCTTGCCGCGATGATCTTCCATTCATTAGGCCGTCATCCATTAGCCGGGCTTGCCGCAGCGTTTGCCGGGGTATCAGGCGGTTACTCTGCTAACTTGTTGTTGGGAACTGTCGACCCCTTGCTGTCGGGGATCACCGAGTCAGCCGCGCAAATGATTGACCCAGACTACATCGTTGGGCCCGAAATGAACTGGTACTTTATGTTCGTTTCTACCTTCTTCATCGCGATTGTTGGTGCGTGGATCACCGATAAGATTGTCGAGCCTAAGCTGGGCCAGTATGACCACGACCAAGCCTCTGAAGATGTCGCCGCCGCCTCCGCGAGCAAGCTTAATGATGACGAGAAACGCGGTCTTCGTAATGCCGGGATTGCGGTACTGATTGTCAGCGGCATTTTAGCGCTCACCATCGTCCCAGAGTGGGGACCACTGCGTCACCCCGAGACCAATGAAGTGGCAGGCTCGCCGTTTTTGAAAGGCATTGTTGCCTTTATTATGGTGTTCTTTGCCGTTCCCGGTATTGTGTTTGGCCGTACCGTCGGCACCATCAATAACGATCGCGACGTGATTGATTCGATGTCTAAGTCGATGAGCGCCATGGGCATGTATATCGTGCTGGTGTTTTTCGCGGCGCAATTTGTGGCGTTCTTTAAATGGACCAATTTTGGCCAAGTGATTGCGGTCGGCGGCGCTGACTTTTTGCAAACCATCGGTTTAACAGGGCCAGCATTATTCTTTGCCTTCATCTTGATGTGTGGCCTGATTAACCTCTCGGTCGGCTCGGCATCGGCGCAGTGGGCCATCACCGCCCCCATCTTTGTACCTATGTTGATGCTGGTCGGTTATGCCCCAGAGACGATTCAATCAGCCTACCGGATTGGCGATTCAGTGACCAACATCATTACCCCGATGATGAGTTACTTCGGGCTGATTCTGGCGGTGGCGTGTCGCTATGTGAAAAACCTTGGCATAGGCACCTTGATTGCCACCATGTTGCCTTATTCGATGATCTTTATGGTGGGATGGAGCATCCTATTCTACGTATGGGTTTTCGTGCTCGGTCTGCCCGTTGGCCCTGGTGCAGAAACCTACTACAACTTCAACCAGTAACGTATCGTTATTCGGTGTTAAGGCAAGCGCTCGCGCTTGCCTTTTCTTTTTGGCGCGGCGCTTTTCCCATAAGTGTCATTTTCATCCATCCTTTAAGACGGTTATAGTAAACCTATCTCAGTGATGGTAAACCAAGATGACAGATCTCGCCGACAGTAATGATCAGCCGGCTTTTGACGCGCACTCTCTCGCTCGTGAAGCAGTGCTGAGCGACGCATTTAAGCACCACATAACACCTTTTTGGCAACAGCGTGAACAAGGCTACTTCCACGGGGAAGGAGGGCTGCGTTTACACTGGTGCAGCTTTACCCGTCCGCAGAATAGGCAAGCGGTCGTGGTGGTCAATGGCCGCATTGAAAGCGTGATGAAGTATCAAGAGATCTTTTATGACCTCGTTCAGATGGGCTATGACGTTTACAGCTTTGATCACCGCGGCCAAGGTTTGTCCGAGCGGCTCGTGATCAAACCGCGCGATCTGGGTCATGTCGAACGCTTTGACGACTATGTCACTGATCTGGCGACCTTCATGCAGTTTATCGGGGCGCACCGACAGTACGACCATACCTTTATGCTCGCCCACTCTATGGGCGGGGCCATCGCCGCACTCTATGCGCATCGATTTCCCCATGCGATAGACGGGCTTGCAATGACCGCGCCGATGTTTGGCGTGCACGTCAGCCCGTGGCTTGGACGTATCGCGCCTTGGTTGTGTCGTTCGCTGGCGCGCTATCAGCATCCACCACGGTTTGGGCCCGGACAAGTTGGTTATCGTCATGTGCCGTTTGAGCAAAACCGCCTGACCCATTCTCGCGCACGGTATGCCTGGTTTCGTCAGCTCTACATCAACCAACCTCAACTGCAGATCGGCGGGCCTAGCGCTCGCTGGATTGCAGAGGGAATGGCCGCAGCCCAGCACTGCTTAGCCATCGCCCCCCAATTGGCCACTCCGACACTCATTTGCCAAGCTGGCGGCGAGCAGATTGTGTCTAATCCCGCGATGGCCGAGTTCCATTTTTTACGCCGGCAAGCCAATCAGCCGAGTCAATGGCAGTTTTTCCAAGGCTCACGACATGAAATCTTGTTTGAAACCGATACACATCGGCTGGCAGCGTTCACGGCCATTGATGATTTTTTTCAACGTCAGAGCCAACACTAAAAGCGGAAATCGCTCAGTGAGAGGGTTCCCTTTTTCACCGTCGTCAGTTGCAGTAGACTCAAACATACTGTGATTGTGATCGCCTAACTAATGAGGACATGATGTACAAACTCGTCGCTTCCGATCTCGATGGTACCCTGCTCACCCCAGAGCACAGTATCGCGCCCTATACCAAACAGGTGTTGGAACAACTGCACCAGCAAGGCATCCATTTTGTGTTTGCCACGGGTCGTCATCATGTTGACGTAGCGAGCATTCGTGAAACCGTTGGCATTCCTGCATACATGATCACCTCCAATGGCGCACGCGTGCATGACAGTGATGACAACTTGGTATTCCAACACAATGTTGACCCTGAGATTGTTGCCAACCTGATTAACGAGGTGAAGCAGGATCCGACCGTCACCATTCACCTATACCGCGATAATGACTGGCTGCTGAGCAAAATGGATGAAGAGCTCGCCCGCTATCATAAAGATTCTGGCTTTAACGCCCAGGAGTTTGATGTGGACAACCCACCGGTCGATAACATCGCGAAGATTTTCTTTATTCGCCACGATCACGACCACCTACTCAAATACGAGCATCAGTTTTTGTCGCAGTATGGCGAGAACATCAGCGTGGCATTTTCGACGCCATTCTGCCTGGAAGTGATGGGCAATGGGGTGTCCAAAGGGGCCGCGTTAGAGGAAGTGGCACGTCGTCATCAGCTCAACTTGGCGGACTGTATCGCGTTTGGCGATGGCATGAACGATGTCGAAATGCTACGTGCCGCCGGACAAGGCTTGGTAATGGCCACCGCACAAGCGCGCGTCAAGGCCACCCTCTCAGATAAAGCCATTATTGGTAGTCATGCTGATGAAGCGGTGGCGCGCTATTTGAAAGCGCACCTATTAGACTCACTTTTATAAGCGACCTGGCTCACACCGTGAGCCAACAGGCGCCTGATGGCGATGCACTATTCCCCCGCCATCGCCAGGATCGCCTGCCATTGCGCTGCGGTAACCGGCATCACACTCAGTCGGTTACCTTTTTTCACTAACGGCATCTCGGCCAGCGCCGGATTTTGCTTCATCTCTGCCAGTGCAATTAACGGCACATGACGCTGATATTCCACATCCACCATAAACCAACGTGGGGTTTCAGGTGTGGCTTTCGGATCAAAGTAGCCGCTATCTGGCTCAAATTGGGTATGATCGGGATAACAAGCGCGGACCACGGTCGCCACACCGGCGACACCCACTTGTTTGCACGAGGAATGATAAATCAGCACCTCATCGCCCACTTTGACCTCATCACGCAGCATATTACGCGCTTGATAATTGCGCACCCCTTCCCAGCATGAAACCTTTTGCTGCTTTAGTGTGTCTATCGAAAAGGTATCTGGCTCTGTTTTAAATAACCAATAACTCATGCTAGCTTGCTCTTAATCGGATGGTGGCGGCAATCTTGCCCTGCCTGCATTCAGGGCGCAAGCCTGCCTACTCTCGTTCAGTACAAGGAGTTTTTCGTGCCATCTCTTCGTCCCCTTATCATCGCCTCGATGAGTTTGCTTGCCCTCGCCGGGTGCGGTAGCACCTCCGGTCCGGTAGAGCTGGGCCATCGCAGCGACAAGGTTTCAACCGGCTTGGTTCACACGCCGCAACCTTTTATGCAAACCGGTCGCATCTCTGTCAGCCCAGAAACGGCCAGCTTCACGCCGTGCGGCAGTCAAAAACAGTACTGGCTTGATTTAACCGCTGACCAACGCGCGACCTTATCGCAGCAGTCCGGTCCGGTATACAGTGAGTTTGAGGGCTATTTCACACCTGTGTCACGCCGCGGGTACAGTGCCGACTACCCTGCCGCGGTGACCATGACCCGCTTAAATATGCTCACCAGCGAATTAGAGGGATGCGCACAACCGCGTAATACCTTGTTGGCGGAAGGCCAAACCCCTACCACCTGGTCAGCCGCTGTCGGCCAAGGGCATCTGGCATGGGAAAGCGAGCAAGACTCACAAGAGCGCCCGCTCAGCGGACAAAGCATGAGCCAAGAGCAGGCACAATTCCGTGCTCAACAAGCCGCTTTAACGCTTAGCGCCCAAGGCTGCCAACAAAGCGCCAACACCCTCTATGGCTGGCAAGCACGTTTAAAAACGGCGAAAGGCACTTACCAAGGGTGTGCGATCTTACCTTCCGTGGATACCAGTCAGCATTGGGCGGGAGAATACCAAGGTACCAGCCAGTCGCCCGGCCAACCGACACTGACCACCCAACTGACGTTGCTGCCCGATCATAGCGCCATCACCAGCTACCACCCACAAGGGGAAGCGGTGACCAAAGAAACCGGGATTTGGCAGCCAGTCGGGGAGAACCAAGTCCAAGTACTCACTACCCGTAGTGGTGAGCAAATGGTGGTGTCTGAGCGCATATATACACGTAACGGGTTTTCCCTCACCGCCTCCGAGGAAACCTTTAATGGCAACACCTACTCATTAGGTCATGAGGGTTTAACGCTGAGGCTCAAAGTCGGGGATGCCGTGAACGTATCAAACCAAACCGGCATGAAAGGCAGCGCCGAGAGAAACCCGCGCGTTGAGCAAGCACTCAAAGACTATCTTAGCGATAACGGCCAATCCGGCCCACTCACTTATCGCTGGCTTACCCACGACCTCAATCAAGACGGGCAAGCTGAGCTGTTGGTCTTGACCGACAGCTGTGGCAGTGGCGGCTGCACCTTACTGGTGTTTAAAGGCGAGGCGCAAGGCTGGCAGTTTAATAGCCGCATGACACTGGTGCATGTGCCCCTTTTATTAGCACGCAGCCAAAGCCAGGGCTGGCATGATTTGGTCGTGCCAGTCGGTGGCGGTGGTGCGCCGGCCGGCCACCATGTGATGCAATTTGATGGGCAGCGTTATCCACTTAACCCCAGCACTGCGCCTCGCGCACCTAAACCGGATAGCTCAGACACGGCATTATTTGCCGATGGCATCTATGCCACCCAACAAGGGGCGGTATTAGGCGAAGAATAACGTAGACGCGCGCGCCCGTGGCACGCGGGCTCGCATTCCTTGTCGGACTTGCGCACAATAGCAACCTGACACCTTGAGGAGAGTCTGATGGCCCGTTCGCCCTGCCGCCAATGCGGTTTTACCTATCACTGTATCTGTCACTGCTATTGGCCGCTGGAAAGCCAATTGCAATGCGTGCTGGTGATGCACGAAAACGAAGCGGCGCGCCAATCCAACACCGGCAAACTGGTTAAAGCGGCGCTGCCCGACACGAAAATCGAAATTTGGCAACGCAAACAACCACCGCAAGCCTTGCTCGACAGCTGGGCGCGCGGTGATGTGTCACCTTGGTTGTTGTTTCCCAGTGACGATGCCGTCCCCGCCGATAGACTGTTCGCTGACGCGGTTCGGTCTATCTCTTGCGCGGATAGGTCAGTTTCTTGCACAGAGGCGTTAGCCGCCACCAATGCACCTCGCGCGCCGTTACAGTTTGTGGTGCTGGATGCCACTTGGCAGCAGGCGCGAAAAATGCTCAATAAAAGCCCGTGGCTCAATGGTCTGCCACGGGTCAGTTTGCCGTCGACTGCCGCCTCGCAATATACGCTTAGGCGCAACCAGCCTCCGGGACACCTGTGTACCAGTGAAGCGGTGAGTGCATTACTACGAAGCCAAGGCGACGTGAACGCCGCCACGCAGCTGGACCATTTTCTTGTCCACTTTATGGAGAGCTACGAAGCCGATCGCCACCATCACACTACACCACTCCCCGCCCCCAAGGTGCTGACGTCAAACGCGTGAACAAAAAAACGCCGAGCACAGCGCGCTGCCATGCCCGGCGTTTACGTCGTTTATGGGCTACAGCTTAAAGCGGCTGATCTCTTGCTCGAGGCTATGAGAAAGCTCGGATAACGTCGCGGCTTGACGCGCGGCTTCATCCGCTTCGGTCGATAGCTCATTGGACACATCGCGAATGCCCTCTGAGTTACGGGTGATCTCCGCGGTGACGCTCGATTGCTCTTCCGCTGCCGAAGCAATTTGGGTGGCCATATCGCTAATTTGGCTCACCGCCGCGACAATCTGGCTCAAGCTTTCGTTCGCCGCACTGGCATCTTCCACACTGGCATGCGCACGTTGCTGGCTATCTTGCATCATGGTCACCGCGCGACCGGTTGCCTGCTGCAAGGTATCAATCATCTGCTGAATTTCGGTGGTTGAAGCATGGGTACGCTGGCTCAATATCCGTACTTCATCGGCTACCACCGCAAAGCCACGGCCATGCTCACCGGCGCGTGCGGCTTCAATCGCGGCATTCAATGCCAGCAGATTGGTTTGCTCGGCCACTTCTTGAATGGTCGACAAGATGCTGGTGATGCTGTGCGCATGCTGATCCAGCTCACCAATCACACCGGTCGCCGCTTCCACTTCACGGGCAAGCTCGGTGATCGAGTGCTTACTTTGCTCCACTTGCTGGCCGCCATCATTGGCGACGCTTTCGGTCTCTTGGGCGGTGCGCGCGGTATTATCGGCATTGCCGGCAATATCTTGGGTCGCCGAGGCCATTTCATGGATAGCGGTCGCCACCATATTGATTTCATCTTGCTGATGACCAATCCGGGTGGAGCGCTCTTCCGCTTGTGCTGCGGTTAGCTCGGCTTGTTGCTTGAGCGAGCCAGACAGCTGACGTAAGTGCGACACCATAGTGTGCATGTTGCCGACAAAGCGGTTGAAGTTGTTGGCAAGTTTGCCAATTTCATCATTACTGTGTGGCTCAAGGCGCTGGGTTAAGTCCCCTTCACCGGAGGCAATTTCTTCTAGCGCGGCGGATACATTGAGCAAGTCACGAAACAACACGTGCATCAACCACGTCACGGCACCGGCCACCAGCAAAGTGATCACCACCGCGGTCAGCATCAGGTCGAACAAGGTATCACGCTGGCTGGCGTATTCGGTGCGCTTATCCAGCTCAATCGCCAGTACCCAATCGGTGTTAGGAACCGAGGCAAAATAAAACAGTTTATCAACGCCATCGACAGGCAATTCCACCAGCGATTGCTGTGCCAACGCCTGACGCACGCGGTTTTCATTCAGCTCAGGAGACAGGCTGCGATACGGTTTTAGCAGGCGCGCTTTGTCTTTGTGAGCGAGAAAAGTGCCATCGGCGCCTAGCAACATCGCATTCGCATTTTTGCCCACTTTTAATTGGGTCACGTCACGGATCAGCTGGTCAATCAACACATCTGCGCCCACCACACCGATTAATTCGCCATTGCGACGTACTGGCTCGGCCAAGGTCACCAGCATCGCACCGGTAATCGCATCACTGTAAGCAGTGGTAATAATCGGGCTACCTGCGCTCACGGCTTGCTTGTACCAAGGACGGACGCGAGGGTCATAATCATCGCGGTTGCGCTCAGGACGCGAACGATACATGGCGCCTTTTGGGGTGCCAAAGTAGATATCGTCAAACCCACCGGCCTCACGCGCTTGCTGCAAATAGCTCACACGACGGCTACTGCTGGTGTAATCGGTAAAGGCACTGGTGATATCAGCACGGATTTGCACCCAACCGCTGATCGATTCAGTCGCTGCATCGGCGATACCACTGACGCGGCTATAGATGCTCGACTGGGTTTGGGCTTGAATTTGGCTTACAGCAAGCCAGGTGAGAAAGGCGGCCATCAGCAATACAGCAGATAAGCATGCCCCAATTAATTTTTGTTTTAGTGATAACTGCATGGGAACGGCTCTCAAAGCAACGACAGGTTAATTCCAAACTCCCCGATAACCGAGGTAGCAATAGTGAACAGCCGTCACCCCGTCCCTAGGGTACCGCGAGCCCATCCAGCGCGTCGCGGGTTCACAGCGCCGGATGATTTTTATCCGACATGGCAAGCGCGCGCTAATGTATCAACACTGAGACAGGATTGCTATTTTTAAGTTAAAAAACAGTCAACTAGAGAGCACTTAGAATCAAGATCACACATGCTGCCCGGCTACCCAGCCGGAGCTCCAGGCCCATTGGAAGTTATAGCCGCCGAGCCAGCCGGTGACATCAAGCACTTCACCGATAAAATACAGGCCGGGGATATCTCGCGCTTCAAGGGTTTTCGAGGAAATTGCGTGGGTATCTACCCCACCAAGCGTCACTTCTGCGGTGCGGTAACCTTCGGTGCCGTTTGGGGCTATGGACCACTGGTGAAAGTAGTGATGCAGTTGATCGAGCTGTTTGTCATCGAGCTGCTTGAGCGGTTTATCTGGCAAGCTATCGCGCGCAATCAAGACCTCGACCAGGCGTTTGGGGAATAGGCGAGACAGTGAGGTTTTTAAGGTTTGGTTGGGGTGCTTATCACGCATCGCCACCAGCACGTCTTTTAGCGACTCACTAGGGAGTAAATCGATAGTGACCGCTTCGCCCGGCTGCCAAAACGAGGAGGTTTGCAACACCGCCGGTCCCGATAAGCCGCGGTGGGTAAAGAGCAGGTTCTCGGTAAAACACACACCCGATTCAGTGGTGATCGAACACGGCACCGACACCCCGGAAATATCGGCAAAGCGGGTTTTGTCTTCTTGGTGCAAGGTATACGGCACCAAGGCGGCGCGGGTGGGCAGCACTTTTAAGCCAAATTGTTCGGCAAGCTGATAACCAAAGGGGGTGGCGCCGAGCTTGGGCATCGAAAGGCCGCCCGTGGCAACCACCAACGACTGGCAGCGCACCGGCTCGCCATTGAGTTTAAGGCGAAAGCCGGCTTCTTCTTGTTCGATATCATGCACTTCACAGCGATAGCGTTGACTGATGGTGGCTTGGTCGCATTCGGCCAAGAGCAGGTTAACGATATCCTTGGCGCTGTCATCACAAAACAGCTGGCCGTGGTCACGCTCGTGATAGGCCACACCATGGGTGGCCACCAGACCAATAAAGTCCCATTGGCTGTATTGTGCCAATGCGGATTTGACGAAGTGCGGGTTTTCACACAGGAAGTTACTCGCGGTGACATCATAGTTGGTGAAATTGCAGCGTCCGCCGCCTGAGATCAGGATCTTGCGGCCCGGTTTTTTGGCATGATCCACCACCAAAACACGGCGGCCACGTTGGCCTGCTTGTGCCGCACACATCAATCCTGCCGCACCGGCGCCAATCACAATTACATCATACTCAGTCACACGCTTACCTGTTTATTCTCTGCTCACCCTGTGGGAGCGGCATTGTAGCAGCCCGCACGTGAGCGGCAAGCGCGATTTAACGCGCCTGCGCTTCGGGCGGTGGCACCATGGCATCGGCGCCCTGCGCCATCAGGCTTGGATCCATATGCAGCGTACGAGTTGGGAAGGCAATATCCGCACCGTGCTGATGAATAATACCAATCACTTGCAGCAGTACATCCTGCTTCACGCGGTGATAACGTTGCCAGTTCACCGTTTTGGTGAAGGTGTAAATAAAGAAATCGAGCGAATGTGGGCCAAAGCTATTGAAGTTCACAATCAAGGTTTGTCGTGTTTCAATGTCTGGGTGGGCTTCAAGCATGGCATACACATCGTCAATCACCGCGCTGATTTTATCGGCGTCTTGGTAACGTAGTCCGATGGTTTCATAGATGCGGCGGTTGAGCATCCGCGAGGGGTTCTCGACCACCACGTTACTGAATACCGAATTGGGAACGTATAAAGGGCGCAAATCAAAGGTGCGCACCACCGTCATACGAATACCAATTTTCTCCACTGTGCCCTCAATGTTGCGATCCGGCGAGCGCACCCAATCACCGACTTTAAACGGGCGATCAAAGTAAATCATCACCCCACCGAAGAAGTTCGACAGCAAGTCCTTAGCGGCAAAACCAACAATTAAACCCCCGACACCCCCGACGGTCAGTAGACCTGAGACGCTAACGCCCAGGCTTTTCAGCAAGGACAAGACCCCGAAGCACACAAAGAGGGCGCGTAAGACATTCCCCAAGGTATTGATAGTGGTGTGGTCGCGTTTGCTCGTCTCAATCATCACCTGCTCGCCGCTGTTAACTAGGCGTAACAGCACCCAAATGATGACCCAGATCACCACCAAATCTTGCACCAAGGTAAGCCAACTGAGTGAGACATTGCCTAAGGTGTTATCGACAACGATTTCCAGCGAATGAGAGGCTGGCCATAACCAAATCAACACACTTAAAGGCGTATCTATCGCCGGCCAAATGATGTCGTCCCAGCGGGTGATAGTCTTTTCCGCCAAGGCTTTCAGCCGCCCAACCAGTACGTGCCAAATCGTCCATGCAATGGCACTGATGCCCGTTAACGTGACAACATCCGAGATCCATTCCCACGCCGCTGCCTCATGAAGCGACTGCCACCATTGGAGTAGGCTTTGCATGATTCCCTCAATTACGCTGTGATCCGAGTAGTGGCGTCAGGTTAACAAAAAAAATGCTGACCGAGGTCAGCATTTTGTCGAAATTGTTGGCGTCCGCTTACCAGCCCGCAAAAGCGACAAGAAAAAAGGTCGCGAGCAAGGCACCAGACAACGCAGCATTGAGGATGAACAAATGGCGCACTTTGTTGCATTTGCTCACGAATATTTCATCGTGATGATGGAGATACTCCTGACTACGAATGTACTGGTACAAGCGCTTTTGGCGCGAGATATCGCCTTGGGGTGAGAGTGAGAAAAAGTTGTTATCTCCGCGACAAATTTGCTGATAAAGCAGCGGATTCGCGTCGCGCAACATCACAACGAGCGCGCGCAGTGAAGACAGGTAGCGCGCGAAATTAACCAGTGTGACGGTAAAAACTGCCACGATTAGGATATCACCGTTCATAGACCTCTCCCTCCGCTACGCCGGATAGCGCTCAGAGGGAGAGGTAACCAGATTACTGCCCTGCTGAGCCGTCCATCACTGACGTAGACTCTTCAACCGCCATCGATGCCAAGTCTTTGTCAATAAAGAACAGAGCCTTGCCATCTTCGCCGACTAACTCGATCTTATCGAGTATGCCTTTAAACAGCTTCTCTTCTTCATGCTGCTCCGCTACATACCACTGCAAGAAATTGAAAGTAGAATAATCTTGTGTGGTAAACGCAACGTGCGCCAAGCTGTTAATTTTTTCCGTAATCAAGCGCTCGTGTTGATAGGTTTCGCGAAACACTTCGCCCAGTGATGCGAACTCATGACGCGGTGCGTCAATCGAACCCAAAATAGGCATCGCCCCTGTCTCACTGACGTACGTAAAAAGGCGCTGCATATGCTGCATCTCTTCTTGTGCGTGCTTATGCAGGAATCGCGCGGCTCCTTCGAAGCCTTGATCCTCACACCAAGCGCTCATTTGTAAGTATAGATTTGATGAGAAAAACTCCAAATTGATCTGCTCATTGAGCCTGTCAACCATGGCAGGTGCTAGCATATAAAACATCCTCTTTATTTGGGGTTAGCTGCCATTCTGACCAGCAGCACGTTGGTTTTCAAGCGGATCACGCCGACTAACCGCATCGAGACCGAGTCTTGTATCGAATTTATGACTCGTGTCATCGTCGAGTTGTTGATCGGAATGCGATCACAGTGACTGTTTTTTATACGCAAGCTCGCTAAACTGCGATGACAGCCAGATAGAAAAAGGATAACCCTATGTCATACAAGCATATTTTGGTTGCTGTCGATTTGTCAGATGACAGTGAACGCCTGCTCAAGAAAGCCGATGCCTTAGCCAGTGCCCTCGACGCCCAACTTTCCTTAGTCCATATCGACGTTAATTACGCCGAGCTCTACACCGGGCTCATCGACATTAACTTGGTCGAGTCGCGTAACCGTGTGATTGAAGAAGCGCAGCAAAAGCTGAATCAACTGGCCAGTGACGCGCAAAGTCCAGTGACACATACCTTGGTCAGCAGTGGCGATCTTGCCGAAGAAATCACTGAATCGATTCAAAATATGGGGATCGATCTGGTCGTGGTCGGCCATCACCAAGACTTTTGGAGCTCGTTGCTCTCCTCCACCAAGCAGTTACTCAATAAAACACCGGTGGATCTGTTGATGGTGCCTATCCGCGACTAACAGAACCACTTTCTTCCCCCGCGAAGGCGGTGATTCCGCCTTCTTGCTGCCATCATCGCTTTATCTTCTACCCGCACCAAGATGAACCGATTGCGTCCCCGCGATGAAACGGTACACTGCCCTTTTTACCACTTTATCGAAGGAACCGAAGTCATGGGGTATCTTAGCGGCGTCACACTGCTGTGGGCCTTTTCATTTAGCCTGATTGGCGTGTATCTCGCCGGCCAAGTAGACAGTTATTTTTCTGTGCTGATGCGCATTGTATTGGCTGGACTGGTGTTTTTGCCCTTTTTGCGCCCTCGCCAAGTACGCCCTGCCTTTGCCGCAAAATTGATGCTGGTCGGTGCATGTCAACTCGGCATTATGTACTGCTTTTTCTATCAATCCTTTTTATTTTTGTCGGTGCCAGAGGTGCTGCTGTTTACCGTCTTTACCCCACTTTACGTCACCTTGATTTACGATGCCTTAAAACGCCAGTTTAGCGCGTGGTATCTCGTCACTGCCGCGGTTGCAGTGCTTGGCGCCGTGGTGATCCGCTATGCGACCGTCAATCCTGACTTTTTAATCGGCTTTTTGGTGGTGCAAGGTGCCAACCTGTGCTTTGCGATTGGCCAAGTTGGTTACAAATACCTGCTTGAGAAAGAGCAAACGCCCCTTCCCCAACATGCGGTCTTCGGTTGGTTTTATCTTGGCGCCTTAGTGGTGGGTGTGCTGGCTTTTGCCTTGCTGGGCAACAGCAACAAGCTGCCCACGACACCCACCCAGTGGGGTGTATTGATTTATCTAGGCACTATCGCCTCAGGACTGGGGTATTTCTTTTGGAATAAAGGTGCGACGCTGGTTAATGCGGGGGCACTCGCGGTGATGAACAACGCCCTGATCCCAGCCGGCATTGTGGTCAATGTACTGATTTGGAATCGCGAGGCAGATCTCATGCCATTACTCAGTGGCGGAGTGTTGATTTTAGCTGCACTTTGGTTTAACCAAACCTGGGTCAAACGCCACGTTGCCGCGCAACGGAGTGCCGCCCCACGGTAGGCCGCCCCACGGCCTCTGCCACCCCCAAACACAAAACAGGCAGGGAAATCCCTGCCTGTTCACTTATCCGAGAGAGAAGACGCGATCAGATAAAGGCAAACGCGTCTGAGTAAAGGTGATCGCGGCTCACGCCACGCTCTTTGCAGAACATGTCACGCGCCACACCCGCCATTTCAAAACGGCCCGCGATGTAGATGTCATAAGCGCCGAGGCTGACAAAATCTTCCATCACCGCTTCCAATACATTACCCACTTTGCCGCGCCACTCGCCTTCGGCTTGCTCCACCACTGGCATAAAGGTGATATTGCTGTGTGACTCAGCCAGTGCTTGCAGCTCATCATGCGCATAGAGCTGACAAGGGGTGCGGGCGCCCCAATAAATAAAGATCGGAGACTGTATACCTTGGCTAATACAGTGATCGACCATGCTGCGCACGTAAGAAAAACCAGTACCACCGGCAATCAGCAGCAAAGGACGCTCGCTCTCACGTAGCCAAGCATCACCGGCAGGCTCAGTAATTTCAAAGTCCGCTTGACCACTTTCTAACGCGGCTTTGGCCTTTTCAACCACTTCTAAGGCAAACGGGTTTTCATCTGCCGCGCCAACGTGCAGCTCAAGCTCTGCACCCGCTTCGCGACATGGGCTGCTTGCCAGCGAAAACGGGCGCTTATCTTTTTCACCCATCACCGCCATCACGTATTGCCCCGGCTGATAGCTCACCGCCTGCTGCGGCTTTAGGATAATGCGGTAGGTGTGACACGCCAACGGCTCAACGGCGGTCACTTCACATAGTATCGACATTCTGTTCCTCTGTTTGTTATTGCTACAGCCGATGAGGTTATTTGAGGCGGCATCACTACCGCCTTTGGCTGTGTTTGTGTCATTAACGGTGAATGCTAGCGCATTCCAATAGGATTAGTCTAAGATCCCTAATTCATCCCAAATCGCGTCGACACGTGCGACGACCTCTGGATCTTTAGCAATAGGCGTCCCCCACTCACGGTCGGTTTCCCCTTGCCATTTATTGGTGGCATCGAGGCCCATTTTCGAGCCGAGCCCAACCACGGGAGAGGCAAAGTCAAGCGAATCAATAGGAGTATTATCCACCATCACGGTATCGCGCGACGGATCCATACGCGTGGTTATTGCCCAGATCACGTCATTCCAATCACGCGCGTTGACGTCGTCGTCACACACTATCACAAACTTGGTGTACATAAACTGGCGCAAGAACGACCACACCCCCATCATCACCCGCTTGGCATGACCGGGGTATTGTTTTTTCATGGTTACCACCGCCATGCGATACGAGCATCCTTCAGGCGGTAGGTAGAAATCGACAATCTCTGGGAACTGCTTTTGCAAAATCGGCACAAACACCTCGTTGAGTGCCACACCTAAAACGGCAGGTTCATCCGGTGGACGCCCCGTGTAGGTGCTGTGATAAATCGGTTTTTTGCGCATGGTCAGATGCGTCACAGTGAACACATGGTGACGCTCAACCTCATTGTAATAACCGGTATGATCGCCATACGGCCCTTCATCCGCGTACTCATTAGGGTCGATATAGCCTTCCATCACAATTTCCGCACTGGCCGGTACATCCAAGTCGTTGCTGATACATTTGGCCACTTCGGTTTTACTGCCCCGTAATAAGCCGGCAAACGCATACTCGGACAAGGTATCCGGCACGGGCGTCACCGCGCCTAGAATGGTGGCAGGGTCAGCACCATAGGCCACGGTCACTGGGAAAGGTTCATTGGGATGGGTTTGCATCCAATCATGTAAATCTAACGCACCACCGCGATGGGCCAACCAACGCATGATCACTTTGTTTTTGCCAATCTTTTGCTGGCGATAAATACCCAGGTTTTGCCGCTTTTTGTTAGGGCCACGCGTGATTGTCAGTCCCCAGGTAAGCAAGGGTGCCACATCACCCGGCCAACAGCGCATCACCGGAATGGTATCCAGGTCGACCTCATCGCCGCTCAGCACCACCTCTTGGCAACGAGGGCGGCGTACGGTTTTCGCCGGCATGTTGAGCACTTGGCGAAAAACGGGCAGTTTATCGAGTGCATCACGAAAGCCCTTGGGCGGCTCTGGCTCTTTGAGATAAGCAAGCAATTTGCCGACTTCACGTAGCTCGAGGACGTCGTGACGCCCCATGCCCAAAGCAACACGCTTGGGGGTACCAAACAGGTTCGCCAGCACCGGCATGTCATAACCCACGGGATTTTCAAACAACAGTGCGGGACCACCAGCTCGTAACGTGCGGTCGCAAATCTCGGTCATCTCAAGATCGGGATCAACCGGCTGGCTAATGCGTTTTAGCTCGCCTTGGGTTTCAAGATAGTCAATAAAATCGCGCAAATCGGAAAGTTTCATATCAGGCTCAAGGGGTTAATGGTCACCTCTATGATACCAAGTTAAGCGGTATCCGGATCGGTAAAGGCTCGACATTAGCGCGACGGTAACGCAGATGCAATGTGCTGTTGACCAAGCGGCCCGAGCTGGTCTTGTAATCCGCTCAACCAATCCCCCTTGCCCGCTTCCACCAGCAGTTGTGCCACTTCTTTACCTTGACGCAACGACAGCTGTGTTAGCAAAAAGTCGGCAACGGGTGCAGGTAACGGCGACAAATTGGCCAGTTGTCGAATCGCAGGTCCTCGCAGCGAGGGGTTGTCAGCCGCCGCCATCATTTGCCGCAGTGCAAAGGGATCAGTTCCCCGCTCACGCAGCGCGTGCAAGGCCGCAAGGCTATACTGATCGGTCCCTCGGCGCCACAATCGCTCATACAGCGCAGAACGCTCAGTGGCTTGTGCCAACGCCGCCAAAATAGCATTGTCGGGCATCCACATTAGGGTCGGGTCATTGAGGTACTGATCGGCCAAATACGCTAAGCCATCGGCGTCATAATCGGCAATCATGGTCACCAAGGCGTCACGGCGTTGACGATAGTCGGGCTGATCGGGGTCAATCCATTCGGCCATCACTAATTGGCGATAGCTCAATAGCATGCCGAGCTCTTGGGTTAATTGCTGCTGACGATAGCGATTTAGCTGCTTGCGGGCCGCGGCGGCATAATGAAATGCTGGCGTGGTCACCCAGTAACCATCTTGTTGATGACGCAATAAGAAGTGCGGCTGCTGCTGACTTAAAGTAGCAAGGTACTCACGCCACTTGTCGTTATCAAGCCGCAGAGGCGAAGAAAGCAGCCGATATAAGGTCGCTTCTCGGGTGAGCGGCGGCAGTTGTCGGATGTGCGACTCAAGCGCGCTGATCTCGCCATTGGCTTGGAGGGTAAAGGCAGTCCGCATGGCACCTATCGTGCTCGCTTTATCTATCACTTGCTCGATAAAAGGCTGAGTCACAATTTGGCCCTCTGTCGCTGGCGCGTTGGCCGACACAGAGAGCGAGAAAAGGCCCACTAGACCTAGGCCAATCCCTAATAACTTGATGCGAAAACGTCTTGCCATCCGTTGCAATCCTATCTTCGATGTCACGCGTCCTGCGTCACCTTTCCTTGGTGACAATGATTGTGCGAGCTCAGTATCAACGGGGCAATAAAAAAGCACTGCGAATGCGCAGTGCTTAACATTATTGCGTTATCAGTTACGAGTTTTGCCGACGCATGGCGTCAAAGAACTCATTGTTGGTTTTGGACATCGCCAGTTTACCAATCAAGAACTCCATGCCTTCCAGCTCGCCCATCGGGTGGACGATTTTGCGCAGGATCCACATTTTTTGTAGTTCATCGGGCTTGGTCAGCAACTCTTCACGACGGGTACCAGAGCGGGTGAAATCGATGGCAGGGAAAACACGTTTTTCAGCAATCTTACGCGACAGGTGTAATTCCATATTACCCGTGCCTTTAAACTCTTCGTAAATCACTTCGTCCATCTTCGAGCCTGTGTCCACCAGCGCAGTGGCAATAATGGTCAAGCTGCCACCTTCTTCCACATTACGCGCCGCACCAAAGAAACGCTTAGGACGGTGCAAGGCGTTGGCGTCAACACCACCGGTCAATACTTTGCCTGACGACGGTACAACCGTGTTATAAGCACGCGCCAAACGGGTAATCGAGTCCAGCAAGATCACCACGTCTTTTTTGTGCTCCACCAAGCGTTTGGCTTTTTCGATAACCATTTCAGCCACTTGCACGTGACGGTTCGCTGGCTCGTCAAAGGTTGACGCGACCACTTCACCCTGCACCAAGCGCTGCATCTCGGTCACTTCTTCTGGGCGCTCATCAATCAAGAGCACCATCAGTTCACAATCCGGATGGTTGAACGCGATGCTTTGCGCAATGTTTTGCAGCAGCATGGTTTTACCCGCTTTTGGCGGTGCCACAATCAAGCCACGTTGCCCTTTACCAATCGGCGAGGCTAAGTCGAGTACACGGGCGGTGATGTCTTCGGTGGAGCCATTCCCACGTTCCATCACCATGCGCTCGCTGGCGTGCAATGGGGTCAAGTTTTCAAACAGGATTTTGCTGCGAGCATTGTCTGGCTTGTCACTGTTAACTTGGTTAACTTTTAATAGCGCAAAGTAGCGCTCGCCGTCTTTTGGCGGCCGAATTTTACCCGCGATGGTATCGCCTGTGCGCAGGTTAAAGCGACGAATTTGGCTTGGCGATACATAAATGTCGTCCGGGCCGGCCAAATACGAGCTGTCTGCGCTGCGCAAGAAGCCAAACCCGTCTTGAAGAATTTCCAGTACGCCATTGCCGAAAATATCTTCACCGCTTTTTGCGTGCTGTTTGAGGATCGAGAAAATGATGTCCTGTTTACGCAAGCGAGCCAGGTTTTCAAGTCCCATGCTTTCGCCAAGCGCAACCAGCGTCGAGACGGGTTGAGTCTTCAGTTCGGTAAGATTCATAGTGGTGAGTGTCTTGTTTGTCAAAGTTGAGGTCTGAAATTAGTTAGCGTGTCGAGACCAGTGGTATGTTCGAGAGATGAACAGAAGTACAAATTCCGTGCAATAAGGTAGCACCTAAATGGGGTATCGTCTAGTTAGCAGAAAAACAACCGCCGCTGAGAGGCAGCGACGGTTACTTTAGCATTAGAGGTTGGCGTCAAGAAACTCTTTCAACTGAGTTTTTGACACTGCACCAACCTTGGTTGCTGCTACGTTGCCATCTTTAAAGAGCAGCAACGTTGGGATACCACGGATGCCGAACTTAGGCGGTGTACCTGCGTTCTGGTCAATGTTCAGTTTTCCGATGGTGACTTTACCTGCGTATTCTTCAGCGATTTCGTCCAGGATTGGCGCGATCATTTTGCAAGGTCCACACCATTCTGCCCAAAAATCTACCAATACAGGCCCTGCAGCTTTTAGAACGTCTGCTTCAAAGCTGTCGTCGGTTAGCTGCATAATTTTGTCGCTCATCTTCTACTCCAATACATGTTTTTGTTACTGGCTAAATTGCGACCAGTAAATTATGGGACTATTTGACTGGATTCGCTTCCGTATTGCAAGCCTAAGCTGATATTCTATCCGGATGAAAATGACGCATATCACAGAGCAGAAATTTGCCGAGCTCGGCTTGCACGCCGATGTTCTTAAGAGCTTGGAGGCCAAAGGGTTTACTCAATGTACCCCAATCCAAGCCTTGGCATTGCCGGTCCTGCTCACCGGCCAAGACATTGCAGGACAGGCGCAAACGGGGACAGGCAAAACCCTGGCGTTCCTGGCTGCGACGTTTCATCACCTCCTTACAACCGATGCCCCTGCATCGCGTAAAAAGAATCAACCGCGTGCCATCATATTAGCTCCTACGCGTGAATTAGCGATTCAGATCTATAATGATGCGGAGCCGCTATTAGCCAATACGTCGATCAGCGCAGGACTTGCCTATGGTGGCGAAGGCTACGACAAACAGCAACAAACACTTGAACAGGGTGTCGACATTTTAATCGGAACCTGTGGTAGAATCATCGATTTTTACAAAAAGAAAGTGATTGATTTGCATGGTATTCAAGCCGTGGTCCTCGATGAAGCCGACCGTATGTTTGATCTCGGTTTTATCAAAGATATCCGCTTTTTGTTTAACCGCATGCCCGCCCCCGATCAGCGCTTGAACATGCTGTTTTCGGCGACCTTGTCGTATCGCGTTCAAGAACTAGCCTTCGAGCACATGACGAGCCCAGAGCATGTGGTGGTCGAGCCCGAACAAATTACCGGCCATCGCATCAAAGAAGAATTGTTCCAGCCATCGAACAAGGAAAAAATGCCGCTGCTGCAAACCTTGATCGAAGAAGACTGGCCTGAACGCGCGATTATTTTTGCCAACACTAAGCATCGCTGCGAATCGATTTGGGCGCATCTAGCCGCCGATAACCACCGTGTAGGCTTGCTTACGGGTGACGTGCCGCAGAAAAAACGGGTTAAAATCCTCGAACAATTCACTAATGGTGAGCTGGATTTGTTGGTGGCGACTGATGTCGCGGCGCGCGGCCTGCATATTCCGCAGGTGACTCATGTGTTTAATTATGATCTCCCAGACGACGCACAAGACTACGTGCATCGCATTGGCCGAACGGGGCGTGCAGGCGCCAGTGGTAGCTCCATCAGCTTTGCGTGTGAAGAATACGCCGTCAATCTCCCCGCGATTGAAGAATACATCGAACACAGTATTCCAGTCAGCGAATTTGACCGCAGTGCACTGCTAAAAGATTTGCCGCCGCCGAAGAAAATGGCCAAGCGCCCCAATACGCAGCGTCGCAGCAACAACAAAGGTGGCGGAAATAACCGTAACCGCCAACGTCGCCGTCCGCAAAAGTCGGCATAAGGTTTAACGGCACATAGGTCAGAGCGCATCATGAGTGGTCACGGACATCCCACATCGACCCCGTCGCTGTACGCCGCGATTGATTTAGGCTCCAACAGCTTTCATATGCTGGTGGTGCGCCAAGTGGCAGGCAGCGTGCAAACTCTCGCGAAAATTAAGCGAAAAGTTCGTCTCGCCGCAGGCATGGACGATCAACAACAGCTAAGCGACGAAGCCATGCAGCGTGGCTGGGATTGCTTGGCCTTGTTCGCCGAGCGCCTGCAAGATTTCAACACCGACAATATCCGTGTCGTCGCCACGGCGGCTCTACGTCGCGCAAGCAACGCGGATGCGTTTTTAGCCCGAGCTAACAAACTGCTTGGCCACCCGATTGAAATCATTTCGGGGGAAGAAGAGGCGCGTACCATCTACCAAGGGGTCGCGCATACCTCTGGCGGAGCGGGCAAACGCTTGGTGGTCGACATCGGTGGTGCCAGCACCGAGCTCATCATCGGCGAGCAATTTGAACCTACCTTACTGCAAAGCCTCAATATGGGCTGTGTCACCTTTTTAGAAGACTATTTTGCCGATCGCGTGCTCAATCAATCGGCGTTTGATACCGCGATTGCCGGCGCCAAAGCCGAGTTAGCCCCGCTGATTGCGCAATATCGTGCGCTCGGTTGGGACTGCTGCGTAGGTGCCAGCGGCACCGTGCAGGCACTGCAAGAGATCATGGTCACCCAAGGCATGGATGAAGTGATTACACTCGATAAACTGCTTCGTTTGCGCGATCAAGCCATCGCCTGTGGGCAAATGGACGCATTGGATATCGAGGGGTTAACGTTAGAACGTGCGCTGGTGTTTCCAAGCGGCTTATCGATACTGATCGCCATTTTCGAGTGCTTAGAGGTGACACGCATGACTCTAGCGGGTGGGGCGCTGCGAGAAGGCTTGGTGTATGAAATGATGACCGCGATGCGCCATAGCGATATTCGTGCCCGCACCATTGCCAGCATCCAGTCGCGCTATCAGCTGGATGAAGCACACGGTATCAATGTCGCCGACACCGCCTTGGAGCTGCTCAATCAATGTCCGGCATCCTGGGTACCTGAGCCGGAAGCACAAAGCTTGCTCCATGCCGCCGCCTGCGTGCATGAAATTGGTTTAAGCATTGGCTTTAAACAAGATGGTGATCATGCCGCGTATTTGATCACCCATCTCGATCTGCCCGGCTTTACGCGAGCACAGAAACAATTAGTCGCCACCTTACTCCGCTACTATCGAGAGCAACTGGTGCTCATTGATGGCCAGCACGCGCTGTCTACCACCAGCGCCAATCGTCTGTTGCGCCTGCTGCGAATTGCGGTGATCTTATGCCATCGACGCGACAGTCGCGTCCGACCGATGCTAGCCCTCACTGCCGAGGAGGATGCCCTTACCCTCCACTTGGACACCACATTACTCGAGGCCAGCCCCTTGTTGCGTGCCGAGTTAGAGCAAGAGGCCTTGCGCCAATCAAGCCTTGGATTGCCCCTAGTGGTGCTCACTGACGAGACTCGCATCTAACACCGGCGATGAATAAAAAAGCCCGCACCAGTGATGATGCGGGCTTTTTTTATTGAAGATCTGCGACACTACGCGGTGGTGATCCCGCTATGACGCAATAAGGCGTCAGGGCTTGGTTCGCGACCTCTAAAGCGCACAAACAAATCTTTCGGTGCCTCACTGCCGCCACGGCTGAGAATATGATTCAGGAAGTCCTCGCCGGTGTCGCGGTTAAAGATCCCTTCTTCTTCAAAGCGCGAGTAAGCATCGCTCGATAGCACTTCTGCCCATTTATAGCTGTAGTAGCCTGCACTGTAGCCACCGGCAAAAATATGGCCAAACGCGTGCGGAAAACGGTTCCACTCAGGCGCGGGAACCACAGAGACCTGCTCACGCACCGCACTGAGTGTTTCCATGATCCGCGGGCCGACCTCTGGGTCAAACTCACTGAACAAACGGAAGTCGAATAAACTGAACTCAAGCTGGCGCAACATCGCCATCGCCGAATTAAAGTTCTTCGCGGCGAGCATTTTTTCTAGCATGTCTTCCGGTAAGGCTTCTCCCGTTTGGTAATGCCCCGAGATAAAGCTCAGTGCCTCTTGCTCCCAGCACCAGTTCTCTAAAAACTGGCTTGGCAGCTCAACCGCATCCCAAGGCACACCATTGATCCCTGACACATCCGCTACGTCGACTTGCGTCAACATATGGTGAATGCCATGACCAAATTCGTGGAATAAGGTCACTACTTCGTCATGGGTAAACAGCGCAGGGTCATCGCCCACTGGTGGGTTAAAGTTGCAGGTTAAATACGCCACTGGCGTTTGTAGCTCACCGTCTGCTTGACGACGACGAACGCGACACTCATCCATCCATGCGCCGCCACGTTTGTTTTCTCGCGCATACAAGTCAAGGTAGAAGCTACCGCGCAGGGTGCCTTGGCTATCATGAATATCATAAAAGCGCACGCTCTCATGCCAGGTGTCGATGCCTTTACGCTCGGTAATCGTCATGCCAAACACACGATGCATCACTTCAAACAAGCCGGAGAGTACACGTGCTTCAGGGAAGTAAGGGCGAAGCGCTTCATCAGAGATGGTGTAGCGTGCTTGCTTGAGTTTTTCACTGTAATAAGGGATATCCCAAGGCTCGAGGGCATCAACCCCAAACTCTTCTTTGGCATAGGCTTTCACTTCCGCGAATTCACGCTCGCCTTGTGGGCGCGCTTTATCGACCAGATCATTCAAAAAGCCCATCACCTGGTCTGGGGTTTCCGCCATTTTCGTGGCGAGGGATAGTTCACTGTAGTGATTAAAGCCAAGTAGACGTGCTAACTCATGCTTGAGGCGCAGCGACTCGTTCATCAGCTCAGTATTGTCCCACTGCCCCGCCTGCGGCCCGCGATCAGAGGCGCGCGTGGTAAAGGCTTCGTACATTTCCTGACGCAGCGCTCGGTTATCACAGTACATCATGACGGGCAGATACGAAGGGATATCCAGGGTAAATAAGTAACCTTGTTGCGACTTGCTCTCGGCTTGCGCTTTTGCCGCGTTGCGCGCCGATTCGGGTAACCCCGCTAAGTCACTTTCATCGCTAATCAGCTTGCTCCACCCCATGGTGGCATCGAGCACATTGTTGCTAAACGATGATGATAGCTCCGACAACCGCTTTTGAATCTCACCAAAGCGGTGTTGCTGGTCGGCTGGCAAGGCAATTCCGGACAGTTCAAAGTCTTGCAGCGCATCGTTAATCGCTTTTTGCTGTGCCACATCGAGGGCGGAAAACTCAGCACTGTCTTTCATCGCTTTGTATGCTTGGTATAACCCCTTGTGCTGACCACGCCAGGTGGAGTATTCCGACAGTAACGCCAGGCAGCTTTCATACGCCTCACGCAATGGCTGACTATTGACCACCGCATTCATATGGCTCACCGGTGACCAGATGCGGCCAAGTCGATCTTCCGCCTCTGTGACAGGCACACTGACCGAATCCCAGCTGGGTTGCTCAGTCGCCGCCGCGGCATCTACCGCTTGGCGACAGTCAGCAATCGCGGCTTCCACTGCTGGTTTGACATGCTCTGGCTTAATGGCGGAAAACGGAGGTAAATCCTCAAATTGAAGAAGCGGGTTGGACATAGTGCCTTCCTTTTTGCTGATAAGGCGCTCGCATCGCGAGCCCCGGGCAGATAAGTAACCTTATTTATATGCCGTCTCTCTCTACGCTTTTCAATCCCTCCCCGTTTAGCGGGGTGTATTGCGAGCGTTACAAAATGATTCTGAGACTGCTGCCGCACTGTCGGTTTGGTATGCTATGTCTTCAGGGGTCAGAGATAGTGGCTTTACAAGCGACGCCAAACACGACAAGCTGACCTCGATATCAATGCCAGTGGCACCCAGTGCCTATAAGATGGAGAAAGACATGGCGAAGCATTTCGACTACATCTGTATCGGTGGCGGCAGCGGCGGTATTGCCTCAGCCAACCGTGCCGCGATGCACGGTGCTAACGTCGCCCTTATTGAAGCAAAGCACCTTGGTGGCACCTGCGTAAACGTAGGCTGTGTCCCTAAAAAAGTCATGTGGCACGGCGCTCAAGTTGCCGAAGCCCTTAACCTTTACGCATCAGACTATGGCTTTGATGTGGACGTGAAAGGCTTTAATTGGTCGACCTTAGTGGATAACCGTGAAGCCTACATTAGCCGCATTCATAAGGCTTACGACAACGTTCTGGGTAAAAACAATATCGATGTCATTCGTGGTTTTGCCCGCTTTGTCGATAACAACACGGTAGAAGTGGATGGCGAGCACTACACCGCCGATCACTTTCTGATTGCCGTGGGGGGCACACCCACTATTCCGAACATTCCAGGCGCAGAGTTGGGGATTGACTCCGATGGCTTCTTTGCCCTCCCCGAGCAACCTAAACGCGTGGCCGTGGTCGGTGCGGGTTACATTGCGGTCGAAATCGCCGGCGTACTGCATGCCTTGGGCTCTGATACCCACTTATTTGTGCGTAAAGACCGCCCATTACGCACCTTCGACCCTATGGTCACCGACACCTTGGTCGAGGTAATGGAAAAAGAAGGCCCCACTCTTCACACCCAACATGTCCCCGTGTCGGTCACTGAAGAAAGTGATGGTAGCCTGACTCTGGCCTTTGAAAACGGCACCACCCACAACACGGACACCCTGATCTGGGCGATTGGCCGTCACCCGACGACCGATAAAATCAATCTCGGCGCCACCGACGTGCAGACCACGGCCGATGGCTACATCAAGGTTGACCCCTATCAGACCACCAGCGTCCCACACATTCACTGTGTCGGGGATATCATGGATGGCGGGATTGAGCTGACGCCTGTCGCCGTCAAAGCTGGACGTCTGCTCTCAGAACGTCTGTTTAACGGCCAAACGCATGCCAAAATGGACTATGATTTGGTTCCCACCGTGGTATTCAGTCACCCACCCATTGGCACCATTGGTTTGAGCGAACCAGAGGCGCGTGCCAAATACGGCGATGACAATATTAAAGTCTATACCTCCAGCTTTGCGGCCATGTACACCGCCGTCACCCAGCACCGTCAACCCTGTAAGATGAAACTGGTTTGCGCAGGCGATGAAGAAAAAGTGGTCGGTCTGCACGGTATTGGCTTTACCGTTGATGAAATGATTCAAGGTTTTGCGGTGGCGATGAAGATGGGCGCCACCAAAGCGGACTTTGATAGTGTGGTCGCGATTCACCCTACCGGGTCAGAAGAGTTTGTTACCATGCGCTAAGCCGCGCGAAATGGGCTCACATCAAAACGCCGTGTTCAACACGGCGTTTTTTATTGGTCACTCGCGAGCATGATGAGACAGGCGGCTAGTGGGTGAGCTGCGCACAAAATCGTGCTAAGCCTTCTTTAATGTCCGCTAACGCAGCAGCGGCCTGGTCGGCGGCCTCTTGTTTTGCCGCTTGCTCGAGCGTCAATGCTTGCTGATGCAGCTCGAGCGCCGCTAAATTGCCAGCGCTGCCTTTCATTTTGTGCGCTTCGCGCGCCAAGGCGGTGTAGTCGGCGTTAGCAAGCTGCTTTTCCATGCTTGGCAGTTGTTGCTCACTTTCTTCAACAAATATACTGCAAGCCTCATCAAGAAGCGCCGGGCTATCCATTAGCCGGCTTAAGGCTTCTTCTTTATCCCAAACCGATACATCGGCTTTTCCTTGATTGACACTCATGATGGACCCTTTGTACTGATAGACCTATGTGCCACGGGGGCGGATTGATGGCTTTGTCGCCACCTTGTTTCTAATCGTTACTAAGCTTAACTGTCTACGTCTAGCACATTGAGAATGTCGCTAAACTCAGGCTCAATCATGCTCGCTTTTCCCCCAATTCATAACAAAGAAGTGAGTGCAGAACATGATGGATATGTTGCCTTGGCTAATCGTTTCTGGCCTGATTGTCTCAGTGATCACCGGACTACTGACCGTACTGATGGTAAAAGGCCTCGACTAAGCCCTTCAAGGCTCCTTAGTCCGCTATGGAGCCTTTATTTTTCCTTCCTTTTTTTGCCTTTCTTTTTTTCTTTGTTCGCTTTTTTGCCCTTTTTGTCTTTCTTGTCCGCTTTATTCTTGGCTTTTTTGGCTTTTTGCGCTTTTTTATCCCCGTCACTGGCAAGAGGCATAGGGCGACAGAGATAACCTTTTTCACTGGCGACTCGCGCACACTTACTGCAAGCCGCTCGCGGTGGCGTGGTAATCGATGCGAGCGCACTTAAGTTGGCCTCAACCTCACCCCGTCGCCATTTGCACAAAGACTTAGCCATTTACGCCTCCGCACTTAACGCTGCGTTGATATACATGTCAAAGCGGTTCTTCTTGGTGGTAATACTAGAGTGTGGTGGCGTTGCCGCCAAGGGCTCAGCATAATCTGGACGCTTAACCACTACGCGGCTACGCGCGAGCTGGCACGCAGGCGCTAACAAGGCATCGGCGTCCGTGTCAGCGCCCACCAAAGCCTGAAACACACGCATTTCTTTTTTCACTAAGGCTGCTTTTTTCTTGTGGGGATACATAGGATCTAAATAGACCACATCAGGTCGTTGTAGCCCAGGGGTCTGCGCCATATCGGTAAGTGCTTGCTCACTACTGGCATGCAGCAGTGTCATGCGCGATTGCATCCATGTACCAATCTCACTGTCTTGATAGGCGCGCTGTAGCCCATCGTCGAGCAATGCGGCGACCACTGGATGCCGCTCAATCATTTGCACCTGACAACCTAAGGATGCTAATACGAACGCATCACGACCCAAGCCAGCCGTGGCATCCAACACCCGTGGCGTGACGCCTTTGTTGAGCCCCACCGCCTTCGCGATTGCCTGCCCTTTGCCGCCACCGAACTTACGCCGATGGCCGACCGCACCGCCAACAAAGTCGACATACACAGCGCCTAACTTAGGCTCATCCTGTTTGCGCAGCTCAAGGCGTGTCGTGGTCATGATCAACGCAAATGACGAATCAGGTGTATGTGTAAGTGACCACTTGCTTTTTAGTCCCTCAAATTGCTCGGATTTGTCAGGGGCGTCGCAAATCAAACTGAGTTGCACATTGGCTCTCCGCGGCTGGTTATGCGCCGAGTATATCAGAGATGGATTTTTTCCTTTATCGTCTCTCGACGCGTCGACCAATTTTTTACCTGCTCGCCTAAGGGCGCGGGTACGCTAAAGTGATAGCCTTGGGCATAATCCACATCCAGCGCGCGTAGTTTATTGAGAATATCGGCGTTCTCGACAAACTCCGCCACGGTTTGTTTCCCCATTTGTTTAGCCAACTCATTGATTGCTTTCACCATCGCGTAATCGGTGTCATCGGTGGCGATATCGCGGATAAATTGGCCATCGATTTTAATGATGTCGACAGGCAAGCGCTTCAAATAACCAAACGACGAAATGCCCGCGCCAAAGTCGTCCAAGGCAATCACACACCCCAAGGCTTTTAGCTGCGAGAAAAGCTCGATAGCACTGCTCATGTTGGTAATCGCCGCGGTTTCAGTGATCTCCAGACAGATGCACTCGCTAGGCACTTGGGTTTGCTTAATCGCGGCGATTAAGAAGGTGACAAAATCTTTTTGGGTGATTGACCGTCCCGACAGGTTAATCGAGATTTTACCCAGCTTGGCAATCTGATCCGGGTGAGCATCAAACCACGCCAGCGTTTTGGTCACCACCACAGTGTCGAGTTGATGTGCCATATTGTAGCGCTCGGCTGCTGGGATAAACATGCTGGGCGGCAACCAACCGCCTTGGGTATCGCGCATCCGCACCAACGCCTCGATGTAGAGCGTATCTTGTCTACCTGGTCGGATATCGACAATCTGCTGTGCATAGATATCAAAGCGGTCGTGAGCAATGGCATCATGGATGTGGCTGACATACGCCATTTCTTGCTCACGGCGTTGCAGCTCCTCATCATCCGGATGATAAAGGTGTAAACGGTTACGCCCTTCGTCTTTGGCGGCATAGCAGGCGGTATCCGCTTGCGCGTGTACCTGCTGCGGCGAGCCGGCGGTACGATCCAGAAGACGAATCCCCAACGAACACGCCAAGCGCATGCGACTGCCGTGCCAGAAAAACTCACTGTCCGCCAAGATTGCCAGGAGTTGGTGCCCCCAAGTCAGCGCGCGTTCGGCCGAGTGATGATAGGCAATCACTCCAAATTCATCGCCCCCGAGTCGCGATAAGACCGCCCCTGTTGGCAGATGTTGCTGGATAATCTGCGCCACTTGTTTGAGCGCCTCGTCCCCTGCTTCATGTCCGGCGGTGTCGTTAATCAGCTTAAATTGATCCATATCGATGTAGTACATCGCGTGACACTGATCTTCCTCTCGCGCTTGTAACAGCGCGGCGGCGAGCTTTTGCTCAAAATAGCTACGATTATACAGCCCTGTTAAGTAGTCGTGATGGGCTTGATAAGTCAGCTGGTTTTCCATTTCTCGATGCGCAGTGATGTCTTCGCCCACCACCAGCAATTGCGTCTGATTATGCATCGCGCGCACGGTTTCACGCACCCACAAGGTATGACCATTGCCGGCACGATACGGGATCTCACGCCGCCATACCTGCTCTTGGTTGTTGTGATCGCGTTTAATCATTCGATGGGGAGGCACTTGATGCTCGACATATAAAGTGGTGATCTTGTGCCCTAATAAGGCGGCTTTGTCATAACCAAACAGATCAGCGGCATACTGATTGAGCGATTGAATACGTGCTTGGTAATCAATGGTTAATAGGATCACAGGTTGCTGTTCATACAACATGCGGTATTCAATTTCGCTTCGTTGTAGCTTCTCTTCGGTTTGTTTGCGCTGGGTAATATCACGGGCCTCTAACAGGACGCGCCGTTGGCCATTTTCGCTGGGAAACCCCTTGACCGCTACATCCAAGATCACCTCACGATGCGCTTCACTGAGGCAAAGCTCAAACCGTCGAGGCTGGGAGAAATCGGTGAGCTTGAGGTACTCCTCCAGGCGGGCGGGGTTACGCCAAATCGGCCAAAACCATAAAGGCCGCCCACGATAAGGGTGACTCACGCTGATTAATTGGTTAAAACTGGCATTGCCTGAGACCAAGATCCCGTTCTCATCCAACAGCGCAATAAACTGGTTACTTTGATCAAAAATGCCTTTAAGCATCGCTCGGTGGCGCTTTAACGCTGACTCACTGCGGCGTAACTGGCGAATATTGGCACCGAGCATGGCAATCACGCTTCCCAATACCAACACCGCCAATGCCACGGCTTGAAACGCAACTTGGTGCTTTAGCCACAGCGGCTGAGGCTTATTGATCACCACAGCGTCTTCGATGGCGCTCACATCCACGCCCCAATCTTTCAGCGCCGGGTAATCGAATAACATCAGGTTAGTACTGTCTCGCTCAGGAGGAAGCTTGCCTGCCAGTACATCCAACAGCAGCTGACCTTGGTGCTGACCTTGAGTTTTTCCATCGATGACAATGCCCCCGATCACGCCCTGACCCAGCATAAAGCTCATCGCACCATAAATTGGCACGGGCGCGTTTTGGATCAGTGAGTTGATGCCACTGAGCCTATCGAGAAAGGTGCCATTTTTATCGCGAAAGTAGGATAAATAATATACCGCCTCGCCCGGCTGCATCGCTTGAATGCGGTCATGCAACGCTTGGAAAGAGAGGCTAGATAGCCTGACAACCTCAACACCCGCGTTACCATCGTTTCTCAGCTGAGCCTTCACCACATTCCAATACTGACGACTGGAAAAGGTCTCATCGAGCAGTACGTACACCCGCTTTAAATCTGGGTGTAAGCGCTTCATTAACGACAAGTTGCGCGGTAAGTCTATTTCTTCTTTTACCCCAGTGACCTTGGGCAACAAGGGGTAGTGTTGGCGACCAAAGTTATTGAGCCCCGCATAGACGACCGGTGTCTCTCCCACGTATTCATGCAGCTCATGGATGAGCCAGAGTGCGGCATTATCCGTGGTGAGAATGGCATCAAAATCATGGTTGGTCAGTTTATGGATATAAACATCTTTAAGCTGTTCGCGATAGGCATCCGATTGGTAGCGTTTACTTTCTAGGTAGGAATGCTGGAAGGCGATCTCTTCGCCTTGTGTCGCCGTTTCCAACCCTTCAACCAACGCCTGATTCCAAAAGAAGCCAGGATGATAGGAATGCACCACCAGCACATCTTTTTGTGCGGCATTGACGCTACTGGCGATAAGCAGTAATAAACCACCGAAAATGTATCTGATCCCCACATCCCCTTCCTGTTGGTTTGTTGGTATCTTGCTAAACAACGCGATACCCTACATTAGGCGTTAACGAAGTGGCTAAGCAACCGCGTTAACGAAAAGTCTGGCCATGCTATAACAAAAAGACTAAAACAATGAACGAGTTGCCAAAATTAGATGACCTAGATCGTCGTATTCTCTCTACCCTGTTGGATGACGCACGCGTCCCCTACGCAGAAATGGCCAAGCGCTTTAATGTCAGTCCCGCCACAGTTCACGTGCGGGTTGAGAAAATGAAAGCCGCGGGCATCATCGAAGGCACGGAAATATTGGTCAATACCAAAAAACTCGGCTACGACGTGTGCTGTTTTATCGGCATCAACCTTAAAGCGGCGCGGGATTACCACTCGGCGCTAGACAAACTCAATCAGCTCGACGAGGTGGTAGAAGCCTACTACACCACGGGGGCCTATAATATTTTCGTTAAGCTCATGTGTCGCTCTATCGAAGAATTACAGTTTGTGTTGATTGACAAGCTACAAGCCATCGACGAAGTGCAATCCACCGAAACACTGATCTCACTACAGAACCCCATTAACCGCAATGTGATCCCTTGACTTTTGTGGGGTTATACTGGGCAGGCTAAAAAACGCCCTTGCTCGGGGCAAGGGCGCTGTCATAAAAGGAGAGTTAACCGACCGTCTCTTCCGGTCTGGGAGGCAAAGTAGCGCCAGCGTCTTCCGCTAACCACTCGGCCACTTGCTTAGCAAAGTAAGTCAGGATCCCATCTGCCCCCGCTCGCTTAAAGCACAATAGTGATTCCATCACCGTCTCGCGCTCTTTTAGCCAACCATTATCGATTGCCGCTTTGTGCATCGCATATTCACCCGATACTTGGTAAGCAAAGGTTGGCACCTTAAGCTCATTTTTTACCCGGCGTACCACATCCAAATACGGCATCCCGGGTTTAACCATCACGGTATCCGCCCCTTCAGCAATATCCATCGCCACTTCGTGCAAGGCTTCATCACTGTTGGCCGGATCCATTTGATAGTTGGCCTTGTTACCGCCTTTCAGATTCGCCGCCGAGCCTAATGCATCGCGAAACGGGCCGTAGTAATTGGACGCATACTTGGCAGAGTACGCCATGATCTGGGTATTGATATGACCATTGGCTTCCAATGCCTCACGGATACGACCAATCCGTCCATCCATCATGTCAGAAGGCGCGACAATATCGACGCCCGCTTCGGCATGAGATAGGGCTTGTTTGATCAGTACCTCGGTGGTGGGCTCGTTCATCACATAGCCGTCTTCATCAATGATCCCGTCTTGGCCGTGCACGGTGTAAGGGTCTAGTGCCACATCGGTGATCACGCCCATTTGCGGCACATGCTCTTTGAGTAAGCGCACCGCGCGTGGCACTAACCCTTCAGGGTTAAATGCCTCCGAGGCACAACTGGTTTTAAACTCTTTCGGGATCACAGGAAAGAGCGCAATAGCAGGGACACCCAGCTTGGCAAGGTAATCCGCTTCATGGAGCAATAAATCAATCGAGAGTCGCTCGATGCCGGGCATAGATGCCACTGGCTCACGACGATTCTTACCCATGAGCACGAAGATTGGGTAAATCAAATCGCTTGCGGACAATGAATGTTCCGCCACCATACGGCGGCTAAAGTCAGTTTTGCGTGTACGACGCAGGCGTCGAGCAGGAAAGGCGCCTTGAATGGATACGGTCACTGTATCCTCCTTTAAGTTGCAGACCTGGGCTTTGGGGCAGCGAACTGCCTCGTGTAGTGTTCACCCAGTCACTGAATAGAAAAGCAGCGCTGAGTGTTTTTTATTGTGCAATCAATAATATGTTCGACAGGCTGTTGACGTAATCGTGCCACTGTTTGGGCGATATGGGGCAAGTATTTCGGCTCATTACGACTGCGTTTAGGTCGCGGCCGTATATCGCGAGGCTGTAAATACGGCGCATCGGTTTCTATCATCAACCTGTCATCGGGCAACCAGCTTACCTGCTGCTGAAGCTGCTGTCCGCGGCGCTCGTCGCATAGCCATCCCGTTACCCCTATATATAAACCGACATCGAGGCAATCGCGCAGCGCGCGGTCATCGCCAGTAAAACAATGCAGCACCGCCGCGGGCAGTTTGTCGAGCCATGGACGCAAAATGGCGAACCAGCGATCGTGGGCATCACGACAGTGCATAAACACCGGCATTGAAAGCTCAGCCGCTAGCGCAAGCTGCGCCTCAAAGACCGCTTCTTGTTGTGGCCGCGGCGAAAAGTCCCGATTAAAATCAAGCCCACACTCACCGATTGCGACCACCTCGGGACGCTGCGCTAATTGCTGAATCGCGCTTAAATCTGTCGCCTCGACCGATTTGGCATCATGCGGGTGAACACCCGCCGTGGCATAGGCAAAACCAGGATAAGAGCTCGCAAGCGCGGCGGCTGCTTGGCTCTCATCGATACTGGTGCCGGTCAGAATCATGCCCGTGACGCCCGCCTGTTTGGCATCAGCCACCACGGTCTCTCTGTCTTGATCAAACCGTGTGCTTGTCAGGTTAACACCAATATCGATCATTCACTGGCCTCCTCGGATTCTGATTTCTCACGTGGGACATAAAAGCGCGATAGCACCACGCCCAACTCGAACAGCAAGCACATGGGAATGGCCAGCAAGGTTTGTGAAATCATATCCGGTGGCGTCAGCATCATCCCCACCACAAACGCAGCCACTACCACATAGGGCCGCTTGCGGGTTAAGCTTTGTGCCGTGGTCGCCCCTGTCCAAACCAGCAGTATAATCGCGATAGGGATCTCAAAGGCAATGCCAAAGGCGAGAAAGAGCGCCAAGATAAAGTCGAGATAACTGGCAATATCCGTTGCCACTTGCACCCCTTCTGGCGCAATAGACGTGAAAAAGCCAAACACCAATGGCAGCACCACCCAGTACGCAAATGCCACGCCCGCGTAGAACAGCAACGAACTCGACACCAAAAGCGGCATCACTAACCGCTGTTCATGCTTATACAGGCCGGGAGCAACGAACGCCCAGATTTGATATAGCACCACAGGGATGGCGACGAAGACGGATATGACCAAAGTCAGCTTAATTGGGGTAAAGAAGGGAGACGCGACATCCGTAGCGATCATGCTCGCCCCTTCGGGCAATTTGTCGATCAGCGGCTGGGCTATCAGGCTGTAAATATCATTGGCAAAATACACCAAGCAGGCAAAGACCACTAAGATGGCGATAATTGCGCGAAGCAGGCGGTTACGAAGCTCCATCAAGTGGCTGATAAGGGGCTGAGTATCGTTCACAGAAGACATAGTGGTTTGTTCACCGAAAACATAAAGCGTCTGACTCGTTATCGCTTATCCGTTGATGGCGCATCGTCGCCTTCATCGGGGTGATGAGAAGAAGGCGATGCTGCATAAGGGCGTTGTACATCCGCCGCGCGTTGACGTAGGGTGTCGACCGAATCTTGTAGCTCAGGTGACAAATCTTTCATCCCCGCTTGTTCGGCCTTATGTAAGTTGTCCTGGAGCTCTTTGAGTTTGAGCTCTTGCTCAAGCTCATCACGGACAGATCCTGCCATCCGTTTCGCCGCCCCCACCCAGCGCGACACATTGCGTATCGCGACCGGTAATCGCTCCGGGCCAAGCACCACGAGGCCGATAATGGCAATCAGCACTAGCTCCCAGAAACCAATATCAAACACGGCTTACACCTGCTCTTTATCTTTGCGTGCTTGCTCTTTTTTCGACGCGTCGCTATCGCTGCTATCCAATGACTGCTGCTGAAAATCCGCATCTTTGTCAGTGGTCTTTGCGTCGTCATCGTTCATCGCTTTTTTAAAGCCTTTGACCGCCGAGCCAAGATCGCCGCCCATGTTGCGCAGCTTCTTAGTGCCAAATAACAACACCACAATCACCGCAATGATCAGCAACTGCCAAATACTAATTCCACCCATACCGGTTCCCTTTCTTCCATTTGGTTAACTTGATGTGCGCAGCAGTGTAACTGCTATTTATTACAGGTTTTATTACAAAGTCGCCAGCCCCACAACCAAAAGATAACCGCACCTGCAGCGGCGACACTCGGTAAGGTCTCGACTCGGTTGGCAAACAAAATGGTCGCCGTCAGCAGTAACGTCGCACCAATCCCGAGCATATAAGTGGCGCGCGAGTGACGCTGTTTGGTCTGCAAGTAACCGTGATAATAGGCTTCTAAACGCTGATTGACCTGACGACCTTGCCGTAAGCCGTCGTACACCAGTTCTGGGATCTCGGGGAGTTTTTCCGCCCAAAACGGTGCCTTTTCACGCACCGCCGCCCAGACAGCTTGCGGCCCCACTTGCTGTTTCATCCACGACTCTAAAAATGGCTTCGCCGTGGTCCACAAATCTAGTTGCGGATAGAGCTGACGCCCAAGCCCTTCAATGTAGAGCAAGGTTTTTTGCAACAACACCAGCTGTGGCTGCACTTCCATATTAAACCGGCGCGCGGTGTTAAATAGGTTTAATAAAACATTACCGAACGAGATTTCGCACAATGGCTTTTCGAAAATGGGCTCACACACGGTGCGAATGGCAAACTCAAAATCATCCACGTTGGTGTCGTGCGGCACCCAGCCAGAGTCAACATGCAGCTCCGCCACTTTACGGTAATCGCGGTTAAAAAAGGCGATAAAGTTTTCTGCCAAATAGCGTTTATCGTCGCGATTAAGGGTGCCGACAATCCCGCAATCAAGCCCAATCCACTGCGGATCATGCGGGTGCTCGTAGGAAACAAAGACATTGCCTGGATGCATATCCGCATGGAAAAAGCTGTCTCGGAATACCTGGGTAAAGAAGACCTCAACCCCACGCTCGGCCAGCAATTTCATGTCAGTGCCATTGGCTTCCAGCGCCTCGATATCCGACACTTGAATGCCATAGATTCGCTCAGACACCATCACGTCTTTGCGGCAGTAGTCACTGAACACTTCGGGCACATACAGCGCCGGGTCGTTTTCAAAATTACGGCGCAGCTGAATGGTATTGGCCGCTTCACGCATCAAATCCAGCTCATCGAGCAAGGTTTTTTCGTACTCGCGGATCACTTCGACCGGTTTTAAGCGACGCGCATCAGGCAGAAAACGCGCCACCAGCCGTGCCACACGATACATCAAGCGCAAGTCAGCTTGGATCACTGGCAAAATATCGGGGCGGATCACCTTCAGCACCACTTCACGCCCATTCGATTTGAGCGTAGCGGTGTGCACTTGCGCGATCGACGCAGAGGCGAGTGGATGGGGGTCAAAGTCGCTAAACCAGGTTTCTAACGGGCCGCCTAACGAGGCTTCGATTTGCGCTTTGGCTTTGTGGCCATCAAAGGGTGCGACTTTATCTTGCAACTGTGCCAGCTCGTTGGCGATATCGGCGGGGAATAGATCACGACGCGTCGACATCATTTGTCCAAGCTTCACCCATACCGGGCCCAAGCTTTGCAGCGCCAAACGCAGTCGCTCCCCTACAGGCTTATCTGGGTGCTGATTCTTCAGCCAAAACAATGATTGGCGGCCAAGGTGCGCCAGCCGTGTTAAGGGTTGTTTGGGGAGTAAAGCATCCACACCATAAAGCAGTAAGGTACGGATGATAAAATACAAGCGACGAATTTCATTGAGTGTCATGCAGACTCCACCCGTTCTACCAACTGCTTAAACCTGGCTTCCAACCGCGCGACATCGCTGCGCAGCTCGTCCACTTGGTCACTGTATGACGCCACTTCTAATGGCCCAGGCGCTAAGCGCCATTCTTCCGTAATCACCTCTCCTGCATAGCGCTGTTGCCGTTGAGCCAATTGCTGCAATTGCTGCCAGCGCTGCTGCGCCTGACTCACCACCGTATGCGCAATCACATCGCCGGTGTAAGGTGCCAGCCACTCTGCCACGTCTAGTTCGATACCACTGAGCAACTGAGAAAACTGCTGGGCGACATCGATATCCCCCTCCAGCGTGAGTTTATCCGCTTTGATTAAGGCGGTTAAGTTTGCTTTTTGCTGTAGCTGTGGCAGTGCTGACAGTGACAACGATAGCGCCGCGTCGCATTCACCTTCGTAATGGCTAAGTACATCAATACGTTGGCCGAAGACAAAAATCAGTTGGCGATCAAGCTCTTGTAGAGTGACTCCGATACAACGCCCTTTTAGCCGAGCAAGGCGACGCTGGCTGTCGGCGTCTTTAGCAATCACAGCATTGAGCGCTGTTTCCAGGGCCGCGCACAACAGTGAATCAAGTGCCATGTTGGCTCCTTAGAATTTATATCCACGGTGCAGCGCCACGATCCCACCCGTCAGGTTGTAGTAGCTGGTTTGTTCAAACCCGGCTTGTTCCATCATTCCTTTTAATGTTTCTTGATCAGGGTGCATGCGAATCGACTCGGCCAAGTAGCGGTAGCTATCTGGATCGTTGACAATAAGCTGGCCCATTTTCGGCAAGACGTGGAATGAGTAGGCGTCATACACTTTGGAAAGCGGCGCGACGACTGGTTTGGAAAACTCCAACACCAACAGACGTCCCCCCGGTTTGAGCACACGGAACATCGAACGCAAGGCCGCATCTTTATCGGTGACATTGCGCAGGCCAAACGCGATGGTGATACAGTCAAAGTGATCATCGGGAAATGGCAACGCTTCTGCGTTCGCTTGTACGTAACTGACATTGCCTACAATGCCTTTATCACGCAGTTTGTCTCGGCCCACTTTCAGCATGGAATTATTGATATCGGCGAGTACCACTTCACCGCTCTCGCCGACCAGACGCGAGAATTTGGCGGTCAGATCGCCCGTTCCTCCGGCTAAGTCGAGGACTTTCTGCCCTGCGCGCACGCCACTGCAGTCAATGGTAAAACGCTTCCATATCCGATGGATGCCCATCGACATGACGTCGTTCATCAGATCATATTTTGCGGCCACCGAGTGAAATACATTGGCTACCATGCTTTCTTTTTCTTGGCGTTTAACTTGCTGAAAGCCAAAGTCGATGGTCTCTTGGTCCTGATGCGTTTGTTTATCTGTCATGTTAATCCCCTAACGTGTTGGCCCTAGTTTACTTTATCGCCCATCCGGACTCCAAGCGCGGGACCAAGTTTCTTCTATTTGTTCACAGACGAAATGTCAGACACCGGATCGTCTTCGTCTGCGCCTTGGGGAGAAAAAGAAGTTAATGCCGCATTCGCAAGTGCTGGACTGATATCGCGCTTTACCTCGACGCCAAGGGCTTTAAAGCCCTCGGCTTGGCGAAGAATATTGCCTCGACCTTGGCTGAGCTTATTCATCGCGCCATGATAACTGTCGTTCGCTTTACCCAATGCGCTCCCCAACCCTTCCATGTCGCTGACAAATAAACGCACCTTGTCGTAGAGCTTACTGGCTTTCTCTGCAATCTGTTTGGCGTTCTGGTTTTGGTATTCGTAGCGCCAAAGGTTATTGATGGTACGTAACGCCACCAGCAAGGTGGTGGGGCTGACTAACATAATATTGTTATCCATCGCCTCACGAATCAGACTCGGATCGGCTTCAATGGCAATTTGGAAGGCAGGCTCCACAGGGATAAACATCAACACATAATCCAGCGTCTTCACGCCATGCAATTGGTGATAGTCTTTGCGTCCAAGGCCACGGATGTGGGCACGGATCGCTTGCACATGCTCTTTCAAAGCCGCATCTTGCTCAACAATGGACTCCGCATTGTAATAACGCTCGTAGGCCACCAATGCCATCTTGGCATCGATCACCACATCTTTGTCTTGCGGCAGTTTGACAATCACGTCTGGTTGATAGCGTTTGCCTTGCTCATTCTCAAGGTTCACTTGAGTATGGTATTCGTGTCCTTCACGCAAGCCAGATTCTTCTAACACACGCGCCAATACCACTTCGCCCCAGTTGCCTTGCTGTTTGTTATCCCCTTTAAGGGCTTGGGTCAGGTTATGGGCTTCGCGGGTCATATCTGCGTTTAATTGCTGCAGATTTTTGATTTCATGAATCAGGGTATGACGCTCTTTGGCTTGTTCGCCAAAACTGTCAGTCACTTGCTTTTTAAACCCTTCCAGTTGCGATTTCAGCGGCCCAAGTAATGTCTCGAGACTCATTTTATTTTGCTCATCGACGGAGTGAACTTTTTGTTCAAACACTTGATTGGCAAGCTGTTCGAATTGGGCGCGTAAGCGTTCCTCTGCATTTTCGAGCAATGCTTGTTTTTCTTGCGCGGCGTGTAATTGTTGTTCTGCGCTCGCTTTCACTTCACGAAGCTCAGCCAGTAATTCGGCCTTTTCATCCCGCAAGCTATCAAGTTTTTGCTCCAAACTTTGGTTATGTTGCCGCAGCTGCTCCAACTGTCGCAATTTTTCAGCTGCCGACGTGAGCTTGCCGTAATAGTGGCGTAGCTCTTGACTCAAGCGGTCGCGCTCAACATCCAGGTTATCCAGCTCTTGCTGTTGATGTGCCTGTTGTTGTTGCCAGTGTTCGCGTTGTGCCTCAAAGGCTATTTGCTGCTGATCTTGCTGCGCCTGATACCAATGTTGGTATTGCGCGAGCACGCGTCGATGCACCGCATAACCGAGCACACAGGTACCGCCCGCCCCGAGTAAAAACGCAATAAAATGCAATGAGGTTAACGACAAGCCATCCAGCATAGCGAGGTCTCTATTTTACAGTCAGTTATGTCAGCAAAGGCTAATCGCACACTGGATAAATGTCCAGTCTATCTCAGAGACACGGGATCCCGTAGACTGCCTAAAAACACTGGCATAATCGCAAGGACGCAGCATGCATGATGAACGCAAGGCGCTGATATTCGCCCTATCAGCCGTCTTACTTTGGTCGACCGTCGCCACCGCATTTAAGATAACGCTACGCTATATGTCGCCCATACAGATGCTGGCCGCCGCCAGTGTCGTCTCTGTGGTGATCCTACTCGCCATTGCTACGCTCCAAGGCAAGTTGGGCGCCATCTGGCCAACCTTTCGCGCGCGACCGGGTTACTACCTTGTATTAGGACTCGTCAATCCACTGATTTATTACTTAGTCCTATTTAAGGCGTACGATCTATTACCTGCCTCATTAGCGCAGCCTTTAAATTACAGCTGGGCCATTACCTTAACGTTGATGGCAGCGCTTTTCTTAGGGCAGACGATTCGTCGTCAAGATTGGATTGCTGCGGCATTGGGGTATTTCGGCGTGGTAATTATTGCCACCAAGGGACAACTATTTTCGCTGCAATTTGATAGCCCATTGGGGATTGGGTTGGCATTATTATCGACACTACTATGGGCAGGCTACTGGATATTAAATACTAAAAACGCTGCCGATCCTGTAGTCGGGATATTATTAAGCTTTGTCCTTTCGCTACCCATTTCTCTTACTTTGGCGGGGCTAACCGCATCGTGGCAAGGCATTCCATGGCAAGGGTGGCTCGCCGTGAGTTACGTTGGTCTTTTTGAAATGGGCGTGACATTTATGCTGTGGCTGAGCGCGATGAAATATACTCAGAATACCTCTCGGATCAGTAATCTGATATTTATATCACCGTTTATTTCACTGCTATTACTCGCCACCATTATTGGTGAGACCATTCATCTAAGCACTTTAATTGGTTTGATGTGTATTGTGGTGGGATTATTAATTCAACAGCGCACAGGCAAGCGTGACAAACCGTCCGCTGCCAGTGCGTCGTCATAGTCATTCATGTAAAGCTCAGTGGCGTCACCTTATGGGCGCCACAATCACACAGTGTGGACTAGGGGTTAGCCAACTTTACGCTGTGTCATGTACTGATAGAGCTCGTCAGCAGAAAGACCATCTTGCAGTAAGCCTTGGGTGATTTCTTCAATGCGCTCAGAACGGCGCTCTTCAATCACAGAATTAAATTGGTAAACCAGTTCACGCAAGTATTTCAGTGGCACTTGACGTGCAGCACTGCGTACACGCTCTTCACTTTGGCTACCTAATTCTTGCAGTAATTTGCCAAACATGATTTTTTCTGGCGATTCCTCAAGTTGTTCGAGGACGCGCGCCATTTCGATTGTCGATAATGACATAGTGTGTAACTGACCTTTGAGATAAAAACGAAAAGGAATGAGCGTTAATTCGATTTGCTTAGTAAATATACTCCGAACCACGCACTTTTAGCAAAATAAAAAAACGCTGGCCGAAGCCAGCGAAAAGGGATGATGGGTTGTCGAGACCCCTGCGTTTTTCACGTCTTATTATACTTTGCCAACTGAGACGTTGTTTTTATTGATTTTCTTACTGTTTTACCGTTGCTGCATGCCATTGCTTCCCAACTGGGGACCACAAAATCACGAGGCCAGGCAACAAGAGCCACATATGTACGGTCATCAGATCGCTGGCCGATAACCCCAAGCGCTGGGTTAAGCTGACCAAAAGCCCTGCACCACTCATTTGGAACAATCCCAATAAGGCTGCCGCTGTGCCAGCACGGTCAGAAAATGGGGCTAAAGCGGCGCCGGCTGACGCGCCTAACACCCAAGCAAAGCCAAATGACGAGGTAAAAATCGGCAACATAAAGGCCCAAGGCGTCGCAATAGAGCTTAATGCCAGCATCAGCCCACCCGAGCCTACCAGCATCATCAAGCCAATATTGAGCGCACGGCGGCTACCAAATTTTTGCATGTAGCGTGGTGCTAGCATCGCCGCGGCAATGTTTAATGCCGCGTTGGCACCAAACCAAAAAGTGAAACTGTTCATGGAAATACCGTACCTATCCATCAGCAATACAGGCGCGGAGGTGACATACGCTAAGATCACCGCCATAGCCAGCATGCAAAGGATGATGTGGTAGGTAAATGTTGGTACACGTAGCACTTGCCAATAACGGCGTACGCTAAATAGGCGACCCGAAGTGTCCGTGTGCGCAGGGCGTGTCTCGGGCAAAAAGACCATCACTAATACCAACCCTAATACCGCATAACCGAGCATAAAGGTGAAGTTAGCGCGCCAGTCAAAGACTTGGGTAAGCCAGCTCCCCAATAGCGGCGCCAAGGCAGGAACAAAGCAAATCGCGCCATTAAGATAGCTAATCATGTGGCCGCTGCGCTCTGCACCGAATCTGTCACGCACCGCTGCAAATGCACACACGGAAGTCGCGCACGCGCCAAAACCTTGTAGCAAACGCGCCACCAGCATCATATCCATCGAGGTGGCGAGCCACGCCATCAAAGAGCTCAGTCCATAGAGCAGTATGCCAATGACGGCTACAGGTTTGCGACCAAAGCGATCAGCCAACGGGCCAGCGAACAGCTGACCTAAGCCTAAGCTAAACATAAACCAAGTGATGGTATCCTGTACCAGCGTCGGGTTAACGTTAAAGTCTCCCGCCATATGCGGCAACGCCGGTAAATAAATATCAATCGCCATCGGGCTAAACAGCACCAGTAACACCATTAAGGCGACCAGTAAGCGATTCGATGTCGGTGAATCAGTGTGTGACATTGGTTACTCCTCTATACAGGCACGCAGTATAGTGGCTTCAGGATATGAACCATAATGGTTTATAGTAAAAGCAGTTATTCCCAAGGAGAATACCTGTAATGGATTTGGACCAGCTGCAGCGCACCGACCTTAATTTATTGGTGTGCTTACATGTATTGTTGGAAGAGTGTAATGTCACGGGCGCGGCAAAACGGCTGCATTTAAGCCAATCGGCAGTGAGTAAAAACTTAGCCCGACTTAGAGCGCAATTTAACGACCCGCTTTTTACGCGAGCGGCCCACGGGCTCAAACCCACCGTTCGAGCGCAAGCCTTACAGGCCAAATTACGCGCTTTACTCAATGATGTTGCGGCGATGACCGAGCCGGATCACTTTCAGCCGCACTTAAGCGATCGCTGTTTTCGCTTTGCCCTCGTCGAGAGCGCCTATCCATTGCTACTGCCACAGTTTATTGGCGATATGCTAGAAGCGGCCCCAGCTATCACCCTTAATACCGCCGCTTGGGATCAAACCACCTTTGATGGGCTTGCGCGAGGCAATATCGACTTTGGCATTACCGGTAAAGATTTAAATCCCGCCGATGCCATGCTGACCATGATGCCGCCCAAAGGCGTACGCTACCAAGAGCTTTGCCAAGATCACCAGTGTGTATTGATGCGCGCTGATCACCCGGCACTCAAGGGTCCATGGGATGAAGCGCGTTACCTTGGACTGCGACATGTACAGGTGAAGTGTGATGGGAATGACCGCTGGCTGTTGGACTATAAACTGGCAGAGCGTAATATTGAGCGTGACATTGCCATGTACGTGCCAGATTTCAACAGTGCGGCGAGCCTGTGTACCTATACCGACCTGGTGTTTACTTCACCAAGCCAGTTTGCGCATTATATTGCCGCGTCGCTCAATTTGGTGGTAAGGCCGTTACCGACGCCAATACCGCCGATGGCGTACACCTTGTTTTGGCATCAAAATCAAGAAAATGACCCGGGGCACCAATGGCTGAAAGCCTTGATTATTTCACGCTGTCAGCAATTTAGCCCAGCAAAATTGTAGCCTATCGCCAATCGCGCTAGGGTCTAACCCACTGGTTTTTTACGCGTGGCCGAACATGGCAAGTTCACCCCATACAAAGAAGGAAGAATAATGGACGCGACCCTTACCAAGCGTATTGAGCAGCTAAGACACTGGCTGGCTCAACACGATTATGACGCCCTACTCATCCCCCATGAAGACGAATACCTCGGTGAGTATGTGCCTGAGCACAACGAACGCCTTCACTGGGCGACCGGCTTTACCGGCTCAGCAGGCGCTGCGGTGATCACCCGCGACAAGGCAGCAATTTTTGTTGATGGCCGCTATGTGGTTCAAGTCCGTAAGCAAGTCCCCGCCGGCTTGTTTGACTACTGCCACCTGATTGATGAGCCACCGGTACAATGGGCCCAGCAACAATTGCCAAAAGGTGCCAAGCTGGCTATCGACGCTCGCATGCATAGCGCTGCTTGGTACAAACGCACTCAACGCGCGTTGGATGGGGCTTTGACACTGGTGAGTGTGGAGCAAAACCCGATTGAAAGCTTGTGGGACGATCGCCCCGCCCCGCTTAATAGCCCTGCTATTTTACTGGGTGAAGAGAAAACCGGCCGCGCCAGCTTGGATAAGCGTCAAACCATTGGCCAGCAGTTAGCCGATCAGAATCTTGATGCCGCGGTACTCACTCAACCCGATGCCGTCTGTTGGCTGCTCAATATCCGTGGTCGCGATATCCCACGTTTGCCCGTGGTACTGACCCAAGCGATTATCAAGCAATCCGGTGACGTGACGGTGTTTATCGACCCTGACCGTCTCCCCGAAGGCTTTGCTGCTCACGTAGGCCAAGGCGTGAGCGTCGCGCACCCTGATAGTCTGGTTGATGCCCTGCAAGCGCTGAGCGGTCAACGTGTATTGGTCGACCCAAACGGTGCCAATGCGTGGACACTGGACACCCTCCAACAAGCGCAAGTCACTGTGGTGGAAGCGCAAGACCCATGTGCGCTTGAAAAAGCGGCCAAGAACCCGCAAGAAATCGCCGGTATGCGTGCCTGTCACGTGCGCGATGGTGTTGCCGTGACTCGCTTTTTGGCCTGGTTTGACCGTCAAGTCGACGCCGGTGAACGCCCTGATGAAGCCGTGCTCGCAGACACCCTGTATCAATTCCGCCAACAAGACGATCAACTGGTCGACTTAAGCTTTGATACCATTTCCGCCGCCGGTGGCAATGCGGCCATGTGTCACTATAACCACAACAATCAGCCCAAACCGAGCGTGATTGAGAGCAACAACGTCTACTTGGTCGACTCAGGCGGTCAATACTATGACGGCACCACCGACATCACCCGTACCGTGCCAGTGGGCGAGTGCAGCGCTGAGATCAAAAAGGCCTTCACGCTGGTGCTTAAAGGGCATATTGCGTTAGCGACCGCGCTGTTCCCGAAAGGCACCTCAGGCAGCCAGCTTGATGCCTTAGCACGCCAGTATTTGTGGCAACACGGCTATGATTTTGACCATGGCACCGGTCACGGTGTCGGGCATTTCTTGGACGTGCACGAAGGCCCGCAGCGCATTTCCAAAGCGCCCAATAGCGTCGCGCTATTGCCGGGCATGGTGGTATCAAACGAGCCGGGCTACTATCGCGCCGACGCGTTTGGGATCCGGATTGAAAACCTCGAGTTGATTGAAGAAAAGCCCACCGAGGGCGACATGACGATGCTCGGGTTTGCCTCACTCACGCGTGCACCGATCGATCGTCGTTTGGTCGATGTGAGCTTACTCAGCGAGGCGGAAATCCAGTGGTGGAATCGCTATCATCAAACCGTGTGGGATGAAATCAGTCCCCACCTCGATGATCAAGACCAAGCTTGGTTAAAACAAGCGACCGCGCCGTTAAGTCGTTAAGTCGCGTCTTCACCGAGTATGAAAAACAAAAAGCGTCCGATTGGACGCTTTTTTTATTCCCCTTTCAGGGCTTTCTCGACCGCTTTGGGAGAAAAGCCGCGCAAAGTCGTATCGCCAATGCAAATCACCGGGACACCCCGCGAGCCAGTTGCCGCCAGCAGCTTCTTGCCTTTGGGCGTGGCCGTATCGACAACACGATAACGCAGCCCTTTTTTATCCAAGTAAGCTTTGGCCGCCTCACAGTGAGGACAGCGCGGACCTACATATACAGTAATACGTTTCATGCCCGCATTGTCGCTAACCCGCTGCCGTTTGTGAAGCCATTTGCGCCTGACGCGCGATATCGTAGATGTTATCCCAATCTTTCCACACCACCTCAAAACCGAGCGCACGAACGCTGGCGGCTACCTCTGCCGCGCTGCGCTCATCACTGATAGCAAACTGCTCCAATTGTGGCTCCGGGTTCGCGTAGCCGCCCGGTTGGGTTTTTGACGCCGCGGATAAGCTCGTGACCCCAAGCGGTAACACATTGTCGCGAAAGTGCGGTGACTCACGTGTCGATAGCGACAGCTCCACCTGCGGATTCCACAACCGATAGGCACAAATCAGCTGAACCAGCTGCTTATCCGTCATCACCGATTTCGGCTGCAGCGCGCCCGCGCAAGGACGTAAGCGCGGAAAAGATAGCGAATAGCGGCTTTGCCAGTATTGCTTTTCCAAATAATGCAGATGCTGGGCGGTAAAAAAGCTGTCGGTACGCCAGTCCTCTAGGCCAATCAAGGCGCCCAAGCCGATCTTATCGACCCCTGCTTGTGCCAACCTATCTGGGGTTTGCAACCGGTAGTGAAAGTCGGTTTTATTCCCGCGCTTGTGGTGTTCCCCATAGGTTGGAGCGTGGTAGGTTTCTTGGTACACCATCACCGCATCCACACCTTGTGCCACCAAGGCGCGATACGCCTCGGTATCTAGCGGCTGCACCTCCATCGCCACATGATGAAAGTATTGCTTCACCACCGGTAAGGCGCGGAGAAAATACTCGAGCCCTACCTTGGTTTCATGCTCACCGGTCACCAAGAGCACACTGTCAAAGCCCATTTTTTTGATCGCTTCACACTCGGCGGCGATCTCGGCTTCATCCAGCGTGCGCCGTTTGATTCGGTTTTCCATCGAAAAACCGCAATAAGTACACACGTTGGCGCACAAATTGGAGAGATACAGCGGAATGTAAAACCCCATGGTGTAGCCAAACCGCTGCCGCGTCAGCGCCGCAGATTGCTGAGCCATGACCTCGAGATATCCTTCAGCGGCAGGGCTGATCAGGGCGGCGAAGTCGTCCAAATTACGCGATGACTTGGCCAACGCCCGCTCAACATCTTGACGCGTTTTGCTGTAAATCGAAAGCCGATGATGATCCCAATCGAGTGCCGCCCACCGCTCAGAAAAACTCATCACGCCTCCTTAGCGTCAAGAAACGCGGTTAAGGGGCTAGAAGCGTGGGCGTGATTTTGTGTGCCCGCCAGCCCAGCGCGATACGCACATCGTCCGGCTTCAACCGCTTGTTTGAACGCCGCGCCCATGGCAATCGGATCGCCAGCGGTGGCAATCGCGGTGTTCACCAAGACGGCATCAGCGCCGCGCTCCATCGCTAACGCCGCATCTGACGGTGCGCCAATGCCAGCATCAATGATCACCGGCACACGGGCTTGCTCGATAATGATGTCGAGAAACGCCATTGAGGCCAGTCCTTGGTTGGAGCCAATCGGTGACCCAAGAGGCATCACCGCCGCGCACCCCACCTCTTCCAAACGCTTACACAGCACAGGGTCAGCATGGCAATACGGCAGCACCGCAAACCCCTCATCCACAAGGGTTTTCGCCGCTTGAAGGGTTTCAATCGGGTCAGGCATCAAATATTTGGAGTCGGGGTGAATTTCCAACTTCACCCAGTGCGTTCCCAATGCTTCTCGAGCAAGACGCGCGGCAAAGACCGCTTCTTGCGCATTCTTCGCCCCCGAGGTATTGGGCAGCAGGTGCACACCGAGCTCGCGCAGCGGGGTTAAAATATCATCTTGTATGGCATGGACATCGACTCGCTTTAGCGCCATGGTGACCAGTTCAGTACCACTGGCCGCCAGTGACTCGGCCATGGTCTTGCGACTAGCAAACTTGCCGGTGCCGGTTAACAGTCGAGATGAAAACGTCGTATCCGCAATGGTTAACATGATTATCCTCCGGCAATCGCTTGAAAGACCGCCAAGCTATCGCCAGCGGTAAGTGACGTGGATGACCAAGCATCACGCGCAATAATGGTCTGATTTAGCGCCACTGCGACCGACTCGGCTGGCACCTTCATCTCCTCAATCAATTGCGCGACGGTCGTGGCATTGACCTCTGTCGGCGTGTCATTAATGGTTAACTGCATCGCTTACCTCCCGCTTAGGCTGACAAACCGCACAATGCGGATCCACGGGCAGCGAAAAGTGCTGCCATGTCATGGTTTGTCCATCCAGTCGTGACAAGCGATTGGTCCCGACCGCCTGCCCTAATAACAGCTTTATTCCTTCCAGCGCTTGCGCGGTGGCCATCATGCCGACCACAGGTCCCATTACCCCGGATTCTGCACAGCGTGTGGGTTCAGAAAGCGTCACGTCTGCGAAGGCGCACGCATAACATGCGCTATGCGGTTGATAAACCAATAACTGGCCTTGCCAACCGATCGCCGCTGCGCTCACCAACGGCGTACCAGCCTCTACACAGGCTTGATTGACTGCATGGCGAGTGGCGAGATTATCACTGCAATCAAGGACCACATCCGCCATCGCTACTTCGAGCGCCAGACGCTCACCTTCTAGATAGGCATTGATGGCTCGGCACTGGCAATGTGGATTCAGCGCGACCAAGTTAGCGGCTAGCGACGCGGCTTTATCGGTGCCGATTTGCGCCTCCCGATACGCCACCTGACGCGCCAAGTTAGATAGCTCAATGTGGTCCGAGTCAGCAATCGCTAACTGACCCACGCCAGCGCCTGCAAGATAGAGGCCCGCGGTGGTTCCAAGCCCACCGGCACCGACCATTAACACACGCGCCTTGCTAAGTGCCTGCTGCCCGCACTCTCCAACTTCTGGCAGCATGATTTGCCGGCTATAACGCAGGTATTCACTGTCCGATAGCATCACGCCCTCCTTGTTGTCTGGATGGATTAAGACAGCGGTCAAATGCGTCAATGCGCGCCGCTAAATCAGGCGCTTGCGTCACGGCACGGACCACCGCAATGGCGTCCACGCCAGTGCGCCAAACGTCAGGGGCTCGGTTGAGATCAATACCGCCAATCGCCACCGTCGGGAAGCGGCCATCCACAGTCGCCACCTGCTGCGCTAACGCAGAAATGCCTTGCGGCGGCTCGGCGAGCTGTTTGGTGGTAGTGGGAAAAATATGGCCGATGGCAAGATAACTGGGCGAGAGCGCAATCGCTGCAGCAAGTTGTTCGGGACTGCGTGTCGATACGCCAAGGCGCACGCCTTGTCGTGCGAGCCGGTCAAGATCCGCCTCTTGTATGTCTTGCTGGCCCAGATGAACGCCATAGGCGCCAGCTTCAAGCGCAAGCTGCCAGTGATCGTTGATAAACACCTGGGCATAGTGCGCGCGGCCCAACGCCACCGCACGCTGTACCCAGTCTGCCAATTGGGGATGTCCCGGCTGCTTCACACGCAGTTGCACGGTTTTCACCCCCAAGCAAAGCAAGCGTTCGAGCAAGTCCACATCGTCTACCACCGGATATAATGGGCCTATACCTTCAGACATAGATGCAAACGGGGTCAGGCTCATGACTCCACCTTATCGCTGTCCGCTACCTCAGCGCCTTGTTGTGACGAATGATGGGATTTTTGCAGGTAGAGCTCACTGCCCTTTGCTCGAAACTCTTGCGATTTTTGCTGCATGCCTGCTAACGGGTCTTCCAGCATGGTGACATCAATCGCTTCGCCCGCAGCGGCATAGCCATTTTCTTTGGCATAATCGCGGACTTCTTGGCTGATCTTCATAGAGCAGAATTTTGGCCCACACATGGAGCAAAAATGCGCGACCTTGCCCGACTCTTGAGGCAGTGTTTCATCGTGATAAGCACGCGCCGTCACTGGATCTAATGCAAGGTTAAACTGATCTTCCCAGCGAAATTCAAAGCGCGCTTTGGAAATGGCGTTATCTCGCACCTGCGCGCCCGGATGTCCTTTGGCTAAGTCGGCGGCGTGCGCACACAACTTGTAAGTGATAAGCCCAGTTTTAACATCCTCTTTATTGGGCAGACCCAGATGTTCTTTGGGCGTGACATAGCAAAGCATCGCACACCCAAACCAGCCAATCATCGCCGCACCAATCCCGGAGGTGATGTGGTCGTAACCAGGCGCAATATCGGTAGTCAGCGGGCCTAAAGTATAAAAGGGCGCTTCGTGGCAATGGGTGAGCTGCTCGTCCATATTCTCTTTGATCATGTGCATGGGCACATGGCCGGGGCCTTCAATCATCACCTGCACATCGTATTCCCATGCCACCTTGGTTAGCTCGCCCAGGGTACGTAACTCACTGAACTGGGCTTCGTCGTTCGCGTCAGCTACTGAGCCGGGACGTAACCCATCGCCTAATGACAGCGATACATCATAGGCAGCACAAATCTCGCAGATTTCACGAAAATGGGTATAGAGGAAGCTTTCTTGATGATGCGCCAAGCACCATTTGGCGATAATCGACCCACCACGCGAGACAATCCCAGTCACGCGATTGGCAGTCATGGGCACATAGTGCAAACGCACCCCAGCGTGAATGGTAAAGTAGTCGACCCCTTGCTCGGCTTGCTCTATCAAGGTATCGCGCATCACTTCCCAAGTCAGGTCTTCGGCAATGCCATTCACTTTCTCAAGCGCCTGATACATAGGCACGGTGCCAATCGGGACTGGGCTATTACGTAAAATCCACTCGCGGGTTTCGTGGATATTGCGTCCGGTCGATAAATCCATCACCGTATCCGCGCCCCAACGGGTCGCCCACACCAACTTTTCGGTTTCTTCTTCAATGGAGGAGCTCACCGCCGAGTTACCAATATTGGCATTCACTTTCACCAGAAAGTTACGCCCAATAATCATCGGCTCCGCTTCTGGGTGGTTAATGTTGGCCGGAATAATCGCACGCCCTTCAGCAACTTCTTGGCGCACAAATTCGGGAGTGATGTTTGAGGGTAAATGCGCGCCAAAGCTTTCTCCTGGGTGCTGGCGGTTTAGCTGCTCTTCACGATACTGCTGACGTCCCATATTTTCCCGGATAGCGATAAATTCCATCTCTGGGGTGATAATGCCTTGGCGTGCGTAGTGAAGTTGGGTCACACATTGGTTAGGTTTTGCCCGACGGATAGACGGTAAGGCACTAAAGCGAAGATCATCTAAGGTTTCATCACTAAGGCGGGTCTGCGCATAGTCTGAGCTCACTGCATCAAGAAACTCTGTATCGGCACGCTCATCAATCCAGGCTTTGCGCACTGGCGCTAAGCCTTGGTAAATATCGATAGCACTCTGTGGGTCAGTATAAGGCCCTGATGTGTCATAAACCCGAATGGATTCATTGGCTTCGTACTGCGGATTATCTTTACTGCCACCCACAAAGGTCGGAGACAAATGGATTTCTCGCATCCCTACGCGAATATCGGGTCGCGATCCCTCGACATAGACTTTTTCCGAGTTGGGGTAGGTTTGCGCAGAGAGGGAATCGATAAAAGATTTGGCCTCAAGACGGGCCTGTTTACGGGTCGACATAGCATTACTCCGGTGTTCATTATGGGAATTAATGCTTGCCGGAAAACGCTGAATTGAGATGTGAGCAAACTGGCAGACGCGTACGGTCTGTGATCTGATGCATCTCTTGTTCCCTTCGCTGGTACTAACCAGATCAGGTTCAACGGATCCCACTTAACGTGGTCTCAGCCAATTGGCACTCCGACAAGTTCAACGCCAGTATAAGAAATCACCGCCGCAACAACAAGCGACGTAATGGCATGTTTTTACCTACCCAGTAATGCGTCCTAGCAACCAAGCCCCCATCGCGGCCGCTCCTAAGCACAACGCAAGGTTGAGACCCACGTTTAACAAGGCTTTCACCGTCTCACCATGTTGAAAAAGAAGCAAGGTATCCACTGAAAAGGTCGAGAAGGTGGTGAACGCGCCCAAAAAGCCAATCGCAATCAGTTGACGCCAAGGCACTGGGGCAATCAGTTCTTGGCTCATCGCCGCTAAAAAGACACCCATCGCTAATGATCCCAGCACATTAACCATTAGGGTGCCGTAGGGAAATCCTCGACCAAACACCGCGACGCTCCACTCTGAAACTAAAAAACGCGAAGACGCCCCTAATGCGCCACCAAGTCCTACCCACAATATGCTTACCACAGGGTGCTCCTTTCGATTGGTAAAAAGTCATCATACCGCGACATGTGAACAAGAAACAGGAGGAAGAAAAAGGGAAGAGGGTTAGGGGTGCTAGAAGCATAATGAGTCACATACAAAAAAAGCACCGACAATGTCGATGCTTTGATGTTTGGCAGGGGTAGAGGGATTCGACCGGGCTGGCGACCCAGCCCCCAACACGCTTTTGTGTAGATTGCATGTTCACATCTACCCTTAATCGGCTTACGAGAAGCTTGATGATTCACATACAAAAAAAGCACCGACGATGCCGATGCTTTGGTATTTGGCAGGGGTAGAGGGATTCAACCGGGCTGGCGACCCAGTACCCAACACGCCTTTTGTAGTTTGCATGTTCACATCTACCCTTAATCGGATTACGAGAAGCTTGATGATTCACATACAAAAAAGCACCGACAATGTCGATGCTTTGGTATTTGGCAGGGGTAGAGGGATTCGAACCCCCAACACGCGGATTTGGAATCCGCTGCTCTGCCAATTGGAGCTATACCCCTGTATATAGGTGCCTATTGTAGCGATCCCGCGACAAATTACCACCACCAATTACTCTTCAGACGTTTAATCGCTTATTTATAAAGCAAATCACCCCAACGACTCAATAACAAAAAACCCCAGCTTCTCAGCTAGGGTTTCTAAGTAGTGGCGGAGTGGACGGGACTCGAACCCGCGACCCCCGGCGTGACAGGCCGGTATTCTAACCAACTGAACTACCACTCCGCACCAATTCTGTATGACTAAAGACTTATATCTCTTGGCTTTAATCAATTGTAATCAAAGCCTGGCGATGT
>NZ_SATA01000004.1:0-313718 GCF_009377995.1 Salinivibrio sp. VGrn1 | reverse complement strand
GCCGACCAAGATCAGCTTGGTGGCCAAACAGAAGCGCTGTCTCATGAATCCCAGTTTCTTAGAAAAGGTTTTAGCCGCAGGCATACCGGCGATGGTTGAAAAATAAACACTCATGCGCTCGCCCTGAACTAAATCGCCTTTGGCTTTCGATAGACTCAATAAGATGCCCTTTGATACGAACAGCCCATTTCTTTGCTATATAAGAAGGCTGAAAGGCTAAAAAAAACTGAGTTTCATTCAAAGGTTCGTCAAAAATATGAAATTTTTGGTGGTTGGTTTCTTTTATAAAGTACTCTGGCAAGATACCAATTCCAGCGTCTGCGACGATAGCCTGGTAGATACCAAAACTGTTGTTGATAACCTGCATGTTTTTATGATTAAAGAAGTTTCTATCATACTGATGGAATAGTTGCTCCCAAGTGTTACTTTTTATTGCGCTTCTCACTATCAAGCGATGATCTTCTTTAATATGACTAAAAGTGAAAACACTATTTGATTTAGCGTAGGATTGACTACAAAACAATAGATTTTTTAATGCTATTAATGGGATATACTCCAATCCGGTCTCATCGGTTTTGTTGCGGATAGAAAAGTCAAAACGGCTTTGTTTAAGGTCGATAACATTGTCGGTTAAATCCAAATTAACGATTAACTCATCCGTTTCTAACTGCGATAACGCAGGTGTGAGCAATTTAATGCCAAAGTCAATCGGAGCCGTGATTTCCAGCTTAGTCCTGCTTTTGCTTAGCTGAGTATCAGAAACAACTTGGTTAAAGTTTCGTTCAAGAACTATGTACTCTTGATACAAGCTCTTCCCTTTAGTAGTTAACTCAACCTTGCTACCTTGTCCTCTCACAAAGAGCTTAAACCCCAGTTTCTCTTCCAAGCTTTTGATTTGATAACTGATAGAGGACTGTGATATTGACAGTTCATCCGCTCCCTTTGAAAAGCTAAGGTTCTTCGCAACAGCGGAAAAGTACGGTAAATGGCTAGCGAGGTGTCTTAGCATCGAAAATTTAGATATTTTAATAGAAAAAATCTATTTTATCTGTATCTGACTCTTGAGGCAATATGCATTAAAACAAAAAGCTAACGCCTCTCCTACGATTTCTTGAGGTGATTAGTCTCACCATAACACCAGTGTATGTAATGAGGATAAGCGATGAGAAACAAGCATATTGGAGAGGTTGTTTTAAATCAAAGTCAGATCAAGGCAGGCGTAAGTCAGGTAGCAGGGGATCTGAATCAACGCTTTAAGAACCAGAGCGCAGTTATTATCACAGTAGTACCAGGAGGCATACTTTTTACCGCCGATTTAGTACGAGAAATCACATTTGATATAAGCATGGACTACATTTCCTGCCCCCACACACCGGGAGATAAAAACAATAATTCTGCTATCGTATTTCATCAGAACATAGAGTTAAAAGCGAGTAATGTCATTTTAGTTGATGACGCTATTGAGTCTGGTGGGACGATGAAACGTATCGCACACTATCTGAATGAACAGTTCGAGTTACAGTCATTATCTATAGCAACACTGTTTGTAAAGCCCGGTCGAGTTGATATACCTGAAGTCCAGTATCATGCCTATGAGATGGAAAACGATGATCTCCTTGTCGGATATGGTTTGCCATGGAAAGATAAGTTAAGGAATGTTCCCTATGTATCAAAACTGCTCCGATGAAAATACGTAAGAAATATGAGCACACAAAAGTAAAGCTATGAGCGTTGTGGCTGCCCCAAACTGGCCACGGTGTTAGATCGTGTGAGAATAGAGATCCGTTCAGCAGAATCAGAGCAACCAAATTCAACAAGTACGGATCGATAGTTTTGTCACGACTTCTGTTCAGGGTTCGAGTTTCGTATGCATTCCCACGCGGGAGCGTGGGAACGAGTAACACCACCGACGTTAAAGTACGCGTAGGTCGGCATAAGCGCCTTCTCGATCGCGCAAGCTTGGTGTGATTTCCGCCGCGCGCCCGTTGCACGGCGCCATCGGACATTAAAGCCAAAGATTAACCTCGATGTTAAATTTGGCGCCAAAGGTGACAGGCGCCCAGGCGGCATAGTGCATCATAGTTGACATCTTGCAGGGGCTTGTGTCACCTACGCCAATGGCACCATCGATGTCTAAATTTTGTCATTGTAGTAGCCAACTAATATTGGCCACGGTGTTAGAGCGTGTAAGAACAGAGATCCGTTCAGCAGAATCAAAGCTACCAAATTCGACAAGTACGGTTCGATGGTTTTGTCACGACTTCTGTTCAGGTTTCGAGTTTCGTATGCGTTCCCACGCGGAAGCGTGGGAACGAGTAAACCAAAATTGGCCTCGGTGTAAGAGTGTGTGAGAACAGAGATCCGTTCAGCAGAATCAGAGTAACCAAATTCGACAAGTGCGGCTCGGTAGTTTTGTAACGCTTCTGGCTTGGTTCAAATCCCGTATGCATTCCCACGCGGGAGCGTGGGAACGAGTTTAGCGGCGAGCTCGGCTGAGCTGTTATCTCTTGCTAGTAGGTTGCACAGTATGCAAAAAGAGTATAATTTTTACTCATGGGTGGATTTGAATTCGATGAGAACAAAAGCAGGTTAAATGCGACGAAGCATGGAATTGACTTCCAAACCGCGCAAGGTTTGTGGGACGATCCTTATCTTATTGAAATTCCTGCCAAGACAAGCGATGAGCCAAGGTATGTGGTGATCGGCATGTTAAACGGTAAGTATTGGTCTGGCGTAGTCACATATCGTGGTAACAATATTCGGATCATTTCTGTCAGGCGTTCACGGAAAGCGGAGGTGAGCTTATATGAAAGCGCATGAATTTGATGCCAAGTTTGAGAGTGACGATGACATTGTAGATGATCTTGCTCTATCGAAAGCTAAGCGTCCAAGACAAACCCAGAAACGGGTGAACGTGGACTTCCCCGAGTGGATGTTAGCCTCCTTAGATCGTGAGGCTAGCCGGGTGGGCGTAACACGTCAGTCAATCATTAAAATGTGGTTGGCAGAACGGCTGGAAAATGTGTCTCATCATCACACATCCGAATAACCGGCGTATAAACGCGCTAATGCCAATCACCGCTACAAGTTGTTGACCTGCTTGCTCCCGCCTTCATTCTCCTCTCAATGAATACACTATGACGCGCGTAAAAGTGTTGGTTAATACACTTTTATGCGCGTAAAAATGTTGAAAGCTGCATTTTTTTGCACATTTCTGTGTAATAAAAAGTCAGTTAGATAGGCACTTAAACTAGGGGAGCTAGATGAAACGATCACTTCTTTTATAAGGCTTGCCAAGTATGACGGGGTCCGAGCGTGTAAGAACAGAGATCCGTTCAGCAGAATCAGGGCAACCAAACTCGACAAGTTCGGCTTGAAGATTTTGTAACGATTTCAGTTCATGGTTCAAGTCTCGTATGCATTCTCACGCAGGAGCGTGGGAACGAGTAATAGAGATCCAGGGCAGTAAAGTCACAGTGAAAAAACGCAGCCCCACGGCTGCGTTTTGGCTTTCTATCTCCAGTCCATCATTACTCTGTCGGTTCGATGGTCAGTGGTTCCCAGGTGGCGGTGGTGTTGCCGCCGGCGCTGGGGTGGTCGCGGTATTCGCGGCCTTTGAGTAGGGTGTAGTAGACATCGACAAAGTCATCATCGTTGGTGAGCCAGCCGTCGGGGATGGCTTCAATGATTTTGCCGGTGATTTTGGTGACCACGCGATAGGCTTGCACTTCTAAATCTGGGATTGCTGCCAGGATGTCGTTCGCCACTTCGTTAAGTTTCAGCGCCAGCTCTTTGTAGTTGGTGCCGTCGTCTTGCTCCATTAAGATCACGTCTGCCGCGCCCCAACGATAGCGGTCCCAGTGGATCATTACCTGATTAGGATGATAGGTGGTTTGGTCGTAGTCTAAATAAGGCATATCGACGATATCGAGCGTGGGTTCGTCTCGGCTAGGGTTGACGCCGGTGACAATCGCATACACTTCTGCCGCACCGGAGATCCACGGTTCTTGATCGTCTTCTAGGCGAATAGTTTTTAGCACCGTGGTATCAATCGGCTCCGCGGGCCCTTGTGCCATCATGCGCGCACTTCGGCGCATCCGCGGAGCAGGGTTCTGCTCGGCCAAGGTGCGACGCATCACTTCCAGACCGGCTTTAAGAGACGTTTTACCATTGGTATCCACCACCAATACCGGGCGGTCTGGCATTTGATAGACGTCTAGCCAATGGGTGTTGCCTTCGATATCAAATGCTTCGATTTGGGTCCAGGTCTTTTCATCGCCTGCCGGTTCAAAAGCAAACAAAGGCGCTTGGCCGGCCTGCCAGCGCGCCAGCATACTGGGGTCGGCTAAGCGTACTTCGAGCAGTTGGTCGGCGACGTCTTCGACGCCTTGCGCTTCACGCAACGCACGGTCAGCGCTGTGTAGCTGAGTATCCAGGCTGCGTTTGCTGCGTGAGCTGCGCGCTTCAGGTTTTGTCAGTGCCGACAAGGGGGCATTTAAGCCATAACTATTAATGTTGCGCTTTAGCGTTGGGGCGATTTCCGCATAGTCTCGGCTAAGCTGTTTGGCGGTGTCGCGCTTGACTGTGACCACTCGGTTATCTGCATTGCCGGCAAAAGCGGGGGTAAAAGTGTGGGTAAAGCCGACTAATAGCAGCGAAATCAGTATTTTCTTATTCATCGCATGTCCTCTTGTGTACTTCAACTGACGTTAGCGGACTAACGTTTGTATAGTGCGATGTCTCTGTCCTAACACGCTATGTGTAAAGCGCCGAGGTGAGAGTACCGTTCACAAAAAACGTGTCACCTTGTGGCGACGTTAATTATTTCTGGTACTAGAGTAAATGCTCACTCATCAAAAAGTATGACAGTAGAATGAGGCCTCTTAACCGATTCTTCGGCCGAGCTTTAATAACATCCTGATAATGATGAAGAAGTGATGATGCGGCTTAAATTTCGGTTGGCGGGCGTGAATGTAGGAGTTTGCCAGTAAACATAACAGTAGACGGTAAAATAAAGCCGCTGGCGAGGCAGCGGCTAACGTTGAACCGGAGAGCCTTAGATACCGTCGCGCTCGAGCGGACAGCTCATACAGCGCGCGCCACCACGGCCACGACCTAGTTGGTCACCCGGGATCGAGAGCACCTTGATTCCGGCTTTGTCGTATTTCTCGTTGGTGTAGGTGTTGCCTTCATAACCAATCACCACCCCAGGTTTGACCGTGAGCACGTTGTTGGCATCGTTCCATTGTTCGCGCTCAGCAGCATAGCTGTCACCGCCGGTGGTAATGATGTTCAGCGGGCCAACGTCGAGTGCTTTTTCAATCGCGGTAAGGTAGCAAGACTGCGCTTCCACGTTAAGGCTGTCTTCGCCTTTGCGAGTTAGGCGCCAGCATGGCAAGTCGGGGCGCATCACAGTGGGGTAGACTGAGAAGGTGTGCACGTCCATGTGGGTCATCACCGTATCTAGGTGCATGCACGAGCGGTTTTTCGGCAGTTGCACGGCAATCACTTCTTTGGCTTGGCCACTAAACAGCAGGCTGCGTGCCAGTTGCTCAACCCCTTGTGGGGTGGTGCGCTCGGACATACCAATTAACACCGCGCCGCGGCCAATAACTAGCACATCGCCGCCTTCAATCATGGCGTTGTCGTAGTCACGTACTTCATCGCCGAGGTAATTAATAAACGGGCTATCGGCAAATTCAGGGTGCCAGCGGTAAATGGCACGTAGGTGGTTGGTTTCGCGTTGGCGCGCCGACTTGGCCATGGGGTTGAGTGATACGCCGCCATACACCCAGCACGAGGTGTCGCGGGTAAATAGGTGGTTAGGCAGTGGCTCAATCACAAAGTCGGTCTTATCATGCATGGCCTGCATCATCGAGGATGATTGCACGGGCAAGTCGATATAGCTTAAACCGCCAAGTAGAATGTCAGCCAGGGTGTTGTGGTCAATGTCCGCCATATAAGCGCGTACATCACTGGCGAACTGATAACCGAGACGATATTGATTGAGTTGGGTGTCGAGCAGCCATTGCTTGGCTTCTGGCACCGCGAGGGTTTCGACCAGTAAATCGTGAAGTAGGTAAACGTGTACGCCTTGGTCGGTCAGTGTGCGGGCGAACATATCATGCTCTTCGCCTGCGCGCTCAACGGCCAATACATCATCAAACAGCAGTTCATGGCAGTTAGATGGCGTCAGGTGGTTCAACGCTCGTTCAGGGCGGTGAAGCAGTACACGCTTCAGTTGCCCAACTTCGGATCCAACGTAAAACTCACTCATGGTAGGTCCTCTTTTTCCTTAATACGGGCCAGGTAATGAGACAAACAGCGCTTTGCACACACGGGAGGTGTACTCACCGGTTAGGTGGGAATGCAGGCCGTTTGCACAGGGTGGGCGTGTCTCATCTCTTCCTTGGATGCTCGAATAATGACAACCTTCTCGGGGGAGGTCAATGTTACAAATCACTAACAATCTCGCCGGACTAGCAAGGTCACAGAAATTTCATTAACTTGGCGGTTTTCTCATCAGTGACACTATGATGGAACGTGGCATTTTTTGCTAAACCGTGCCATATTGCGCCCGTATTCATTTTCTGGAGTCGCGTCTATGTCACAGGCTGAACTTATCGAACAACAACACCAAGAAACGCGGATGATCATCGAGGAGCTTCTCGCCGATGGCAGTGATCCTGATGCGCTGTATACCATTGAGCACCACCTGTGTGCCGATACCTTTGAAGCGCTGGAAGATGCGGCGGTAGAAGCCTTTAAAATGGGCTTTGAAGTGGCCGAGGCTGAAGAGCTTGAGCTGGAAGAGGGCGGCACTATTGTTTGCTTTGATGCAGTGATGGAAACGGCCTTGAATGCTGAGCGCATTGATGAGCAAGTTGAAAAGTTGGTGGCGTTAGCGGATAAGCACAACATTGATTACGACGGCTGGGGCACTTACTTCGAATCGGATGAAGACGACGCTCCCGAGAGCGAGTAACGCGCGATCGCCGAATAAAACATACTGATTAAAGCCACGTTAACGTGGCTTTTTTTGTGCCTAGTGGGGTTAGAGCGTCTTTATCATGGTGACTTCACAGCTATCGTGACCGGTGTTGCCCATGCGCGCACACGGGGTAAAGCCGAGTGATTGATACAAGGCAATGGCGGCGGTGAGGTTGGCGGTGGTCTCGAGATAACAGCGTTGATAGCCCCATGCACGCGCTGTTTCCATCGCCTGAATCGCTAATTGTTTCGCCATCCCTTTGCCTCGCAGTGCTGGCAAAAAATACATTTTTTGTAGCTCGCACACGCTATCGTGTCCAGGCAAAGGGGCAATACCGCCACCGCCGAGGATCTCCCCATCGGCTTCAATCACCCAATAGGCCGCTTGCGGGTGCGTATATTGCTCGCTAAGGCAGTCAAGGGTGGGATCAGCGACGCTAAACCCGGCATCGGCACTGAGACCATGCTCGGCAGAGACGCGACGAATCACATCGGCAATCGCAGGGTTATCGTTTGGTGTCATTAAACGCACGGTTAAAGGTGCGTGTGAGCTTGGCTCGTGTAAATCTTGGGGCCTATCCTGGGCCATGAATACACTCCGAATTATATATGTATCAATAAATTACCTCACCAGATGGCTTTTCACAACGCGGCGTGTTTCTGCAGGAAAAGCTGGCAGGGGTTGATAGCAATATTGACGGAGCCGAGGTAAACGTCTGTGAAGCGAGAATCAAGGAGATACTGCCTTTTAATCGCTACCAGTGGTCCCCGCGATGTGAGTTATACCGTGCTTAAACTGATGGTTTTTTTAATGATGATGCCCCAAGTGAAGCGGTGCCGGTTTTACCGCATGGCGGCGCTGCCACACCTTTTCATGGAAGAAGTACGCCAAGGTGTTGATGCTCGGCTCAACCAGCGCCAGTGCGCCACCGACTAGCCAATCGCCACTGATTAAATAGCCCACCAAAAAGGCAACGTTAAAGTGTATCACCGCAAAGCTGGCCGTTTTGACCGCTGGGCGCGCTTGGCGGCTAAGCTGCCAGAGTTTTTCATGAAGATAAAACGCGCCAGTATTGACGGTGGGCTCGGTCATCGCAATCAGGCTGCCAATGATGATATCGCCGGTTAGCACATAGGCCACGGTAAAGGCGATAGAAAAGTGGATAGCCGCAAAACTGAGTGTCTTCTTCATGGTGTAGCTCCTTATTGGCAACACGCGTTTAATCAACACTGACAGTATGTCGTGTCTTTGTCGATAAATAAAAACGGTTCTCACTATCTTTTACATAGAGCAGAGCTATCAACGGCGATCAGTGCTAGGGATAACAAGCGTTTAAAAGCTGACCAAGCCAAGGTTGCGCTGAGGTGGGATATAAAAAAGCCACACCGAGCGGTGTGGCTTGATAGGCTGAGTGAGCCGAGGATTATAGCGCGGCGATCGTCGCTTTTTGCTCGCCAAGCTTGGTGAGGCTCTCACGGTAGCCGTCGAGCTTTTCACGCTCTTTCGCCACCACGGCTTCAGGTGCTTTGGCGACAAAGCTTTCGTTGCCCAGCTTGCCTTCAACACGCTTGATTTCACCTTCGACTCTGGCGATTTCTTTATCCAGACGTGCTAACTCGGCGTCTTTATCAATTAAGCCCGCCATCGGGATCAAGATCTCCGAGCTGCCGACCAACGCAGAGGCACACGCAGGCAAGGTTTCGCTACCGTCAAGCACGGTGAAGTTGCCGAGTTTTGCCAAGGCATTCAAGGTGGTGCGGTTGCGGGTGGCACGCTCAGCATCACGGCTATCCGCGGCTTTTAGCATCACTTCAAGCGGCTGGCTTGGCGCAATGTCGTATTCTGCGCGCAGGTTACGGATGCTGACAATAAACTGCTTCACCCACTCAATGTCTTCTGAGGCTTGCGCGTTAATACGGCTGGCATCAAATTGCGGCAACGGCTGGTTCATAATGGTGTCGCCGTCGACACCGTCAACCAGTGGTTTGACGCTCTGCCAAATCGCTTCCGTGATGTATGGGATCACAGGGTGCGCTAGACGCAAGGTTTTTTCCAAGACGGTGATCAGGGTGTAACGGGTCGCACGTTGCTGTGCGTCGTCACCTTTCCACAGTACGGGCTTGGTGAGCTCTAAGTACCAGTCACAGAACTGGTGCCAGATAAACTCATACAAGACACCAGCCGCCATATCGAGACGATAGTTGTCGAGGTGAGTGTTGAAGTCTTTCGCAGCTTGCTGGAACTGAGACTCGATCCACTGATCGGCCAATGAGAATTGCATCTCGCCGCCGCTCATGCCGCAATCTTGCTCTTCGGTGTTCATCAGCACGTAACGGCTGGCGTTCCACAGCTTGTTACAGAAGTTGCGATACCCTTCAAGGCGCTTCATGTCCCAGTTGATGTCACGGCCGGTTGAGGCCAATGCCGCGAGGGTAAAGCGCAGTGCGTCGGTGCCGTGGGCTTCGATACCATTCTCGAAGGTTTTACGGGTCGCCTTTTCAATCTTTTCTGCCAGCTTCGGCTGCATCATATTGCCGGTGCGCTTGGCAACCAAGTCATCAACACTGATGCCGTCAATCATATCGAGCGGGTCGAGTACGTTGCCCTTGGATTTTGACATCTTGGCGCCACTTTCATCGCGGATAAGACCGGTCATGTAAATGGTCTTAAACGGCACTTGTGGCTTGCCGTTTTCATCTTTGATGAAGTGCATGGTCATCATGATCATGCGCGCCACCCAGAAGAAAATGATATCAAAGCCTGATACCAACACATCGGTGGGGTGGAAGGTTTTCAGTGCATCGGTGTTTTCTGGCCAGCCTAGGGTACCGAAAGTCCAAAGCGCGGAGGAGAACCAAGTATCCAACACGTCTTCGTCTTGGCGCAGCGCGACGTCGTCGCCAATCTGGTTATCGCGACGCACTTCGTCTTCGTCACGGCCCACATAGACATTGCCTTGATCGTCGTACCACGCAGGAATGCGGTGACCCCACCAAAGCTGACGTGAAATACACCAATCTTGCACATCACGCATCCACGCGAAGTACATGTTCTCGTACTGCTTAGGCACAAATTGGATATCGCCGTCTTCAACAGCTTTTACCGCCGGCTCTGCTAATGGCGCGGTGCGCACATACCACTGGTCGGTCAGCATTGGCTCAATCACTACGCCGCCGCGATCGCCATACGGCACGGTCAGATCGTGATCTTTAATTTCATCCAATAAGCCCAGCGCATCAAATTCGGCCACGATCGCTTTACGTGCGGCAAAACGCTCCAGGCCTTGGTAGTTTTCTGGCAGGGCACTATCGAACGCATCACTTGGCTGGCCTTTATGGTCAAATACTTCTGCTTGATCGCGAATGTCGGCGTTCAAGGTCAGGATGTTGATCATCGGTAGCTGGTGGCGCTGGCCGACTTCGTAGTCGTTAAAGTCGTGCGCGGGGGTGATTTTCACACAGCCGGTGCCTTTTTCCATGTCGGCGTGCTCATCGCCCACAATTGGGATGCGACGATTGACCACAGGCAGCAATACGTGCTTGCCAATCAGGTCTTTATAGCGCGGGTCTTCTGGGTTGACCGCAACACCGGTATCGCCCAGCATGGTTTCTGGACGAGTGGTGGCCACCACGATGTAGTCTTTGCCTTCGGCGGTTTGGGCGCCATCAGCAAGTGGATAACGGAAATGCCACATGTGGCCTTTCTTGTCTTTGTTTTCCACTTCTAAGTCAGAAATGGCCGTGTGCAGCTTAGGATCCCAATTCACCAGGCGTTTACCGCGGTAAATCAAGTCTTCTTGGTGCAGGCGAACAAACACTTCTTTGACGGCATTGGAAAAGCCTTCATCCATGGTGAAGCGTTCGCGATCCCAGTCGACAGAGGCCCCTAAGCGGCGCAATTGTTGAGTAATGGTGCCACCAGATTCGCCTTTCCATTGCCAAATTTTGTCAACAAAGGCCTCACGACCGTAATCGTGTTTGGTTTTGCCTTCTTCGGCGGCGATCTTGCGCTCCACGACCATCTGCGTCGCGATACCGGCGTGGTCCGTTCCCACTTGCCATAGGGTATTTTTGCCCTTCATCCGTGCGGCACGGGTCAGGGTATCCATAATGGTATCCTGGAACGCGTGGCCCATATGCAGGCTACCGGTCACGTTTGGAGGCGGGATCATGATGCTGAATGCATCTTTGCTGGTATCACCATGAGGTCGGAAATAGCCCGCCTCTTCCCAGCGCTGATACAGCGCTTTTTCGATTGATTGTGGATTATATGTCTTTTCCATAGCGCTCTTGAAAGATCGTCAAGGTTTGGGCGATTGGTCGATGGCCAGGGTATGAAGTTGCAGGCCTGCCAGTCGGTATGCTTTATATCGGTGACGCGCGTGCTGTTTGAGCGTCTCATCGCAAGGGACGAAGTCTACCACTTGTGCAAACGAAGGCGCAAAATTTGATGGCTCTGTCGCCAAATTGATAAGCACGCTGCGATGACCCGTATGACGTACGCCAGGCCAGCCGATTTCCACCGGTGCGCCGCCTCGCGGCCCTTCACCGACCAAGTTATGGGGCAAAAATACATCCGGGTCACGTTGCCACAGTAGATCATCGAGTTGATGCGCTTGGGCTTGGTCGTGCGCGGCCAGGTAAATGCGTTGCCCTTGTTGATAGTAGTAAAAAGCCAGTTCGATAGCGGTTGCTACTATGATTTGTGTGTCACGTTGTTGCGTGTCACTGTCTTTGCTTTCACGCGCTTGCTGTTCGGGTGTTAGCCCCGGGCGTTCGGTATCGTCGGCTGAATCAGTCGGCGATAGCAAATAAAAGGTGGCGGTGGGCATATACGCTCCTAAATATGAGAAACGGCCTCCGTCCCAAAAGCAGGGTGTCCGGGTAGCGCGAGCCCAACAACATAGCCGATTGTGCGCACTGACACCAGTATTGAATAAAGCGTGAACAAAAAAAGGAGGCCGGTTGGCCTCCTTGTGTTCGTTACTCTTCCACTTCTAGGCCAGAGCGGTTAAGTAGGAATTGCACCAACAATGGCACGGGGCGGCCGGTTGAGCCTTTTTCTTTACCGCCGCTTTTCCATGCGGTACCCGCGATATCCAGGTGCGCCCAGTTGTATTTCTTGGCAAAGCGTGACAAGAAGCACCCGGCGGTGATGGTGCCGCCACCTTTACCGCCAATATTGGCCATATCGGCAAACGGGCTGTCGAGCTGCTCTTGGAACTCGTCAGCCATTGGCAGACGCCACGCTCGGTCACCGGCTTGCTCTGAGGCGTTAATAATATCGTGCGCCAATGGGTTTTGGTTGGCAATCAAGGCGCTGATGTGGTGGCTCAAGGCCATGATGCACGCGCCCGTTAAGGTCGCCACATCGATCACACACTCTGGCTCATAACGCTCGACATAGGTGAGGGCGTCACACAGTACCAAGCGGCCTTCGGCGTCGGTGTTGAGCACTTCTACTGTCTGGCCTGACATGGTGGTGAGAATATCACCCGGACGATAGGCTTGGCCGTCTGGCATGTTTTCGCAGCCTGCCAGCACCCCAACAACGTTAATCGGTAGGTTGAGCTCGGCCAGCGCGCGCATTACCCCAAACACGGAGGCAGCGCCACCCATGTCGTACTTCATTTCGTCCATGTTGGCGCCAGGCTTGATGGAAATGCCGCCCGAGTCAAAGGTTAGGCCTTTACCCACCAATACAATCGGTTTGGCGTCTGGGTCAGGGTTATTTTTGTACTCCATGATCGACATCATCGACTCATTTTTTGAGCCTCGGCCAACCGCCAAGTACGAATGCATGCCCAGTTTTTCCATTTCTTGCTCGCCGATGATACGGGTTGTGACCGTTTCATAATCGTCGGCAAGGCGACGCGCTTGCGAGGCAAGGTATGCCGGGTTGGCCACGTTCGGTGGCATGTTGCCCAAGTCTTTACAGGCGTTAACGCCAGAGGCAACCGCCAATCCGTGCGCGATGGCGCGCTCACCCAGGTTCAGCTCACGACGCGTTGGAACGTTGAACACCATTTTGCGCAGTGGGCGGCGAATTTCTGGCTTAACGCTTTTGAATTGGTTAAAGGTGTACAGGCTGTCTCTGGTGCTTTCAACCGCTTGGCGCACCTTCCAATAAGTGTCACGGCCTTTGACATGCAGCTCGGTTAAGAAGCAGACCGCTTCCATTGAACCGGTTTCATTGAGGGTGCTGATGGTTTTCTTGATGATTTCTTTATACTGACGTTCACCGAGCTCACGCTCTTTGCCGCAGCCGACCAACAATACGCGCTCTGATAGGACATTCGGGACATGGTGCAGCAGGAGCACCTGGCCGGGTTTACCTTCCAGATCACCGCGGCGCAGCAGTGCGCTGATGTAGCCGTCGCTGATTTTATCAAGCTGCTCGGCCACAGGGGAGAGGCGACGAGGCTCAAACACACCGACGACAATACAGGCACTGCGTTGCTTTTCGGGGCTACCGCTCTTTACACTGAACTCCATTTGTACTCCTAGATCCTAAAGACAATTGAGACCAAATGTTGGATAATGCCGCCTCTATGTTGTTGAACGCTCTAAATGCGCCCGGATTAGCCGGCGGTCAACAAATGGCCGAAAGATTAGAAAACAACTAATTAAACCAGAAACTATAGTTATTCGAGTAAAAAAACAAGTTTTCCATAGGTGCCTTCGCTTTGATAATTGTTCGATATTTGATCCGGGAGACGGTTAAGACGCAAGTTGCAGTCTTATTTGTGTTATTTCTGGTCTTTTTCAGCCAAAAGTTCATCCGTGTGCTGGCCAATGCCACAGAAGGATCGATCCCCAGTGATCAAATTATTACCTTAGTGGGTTTGTACATGCCGTCCATGGCAATGTTGATGTTGCCGCTTAGTTTGTATATCGGGATCTTGATCACTTTTGGCCGTTTGTATGCTGAGAGTGAGATCACCGTGATGAATGCCACCGGGATCGGCAATGAGTTTCTGATCCGCGCGGCGCTTTACTTGGCCATCATTACCGGCTCGGTGGCCGCTTTTAACGCACTCTGGCTAACACCGTGGGCCAATAACCAAGAGTTGGAAGTCATGGAGCAGCTGGAAGCTAAATCAGGGCTTGAGTTGCTGGTGCAAGGACAGTTTCAAAGCGCCCCCTCGGGCGAGGCGGTGATTTTTGTTGATAATATTGAAGATGATGGCCAAACCCTGAATCAGGTATTTGTTGCCCAGCCCGTGCCGCGTGACTCCTTGTTGCCCAACGTGGTGGTGGCGGATAAAGGCTATGTTTCTGAGCTCGACGATGGCCGCCAAGTACTGGACTTGGTCGACGGCACCCGCACTGAGGGGCTGCCGACCCAGCTTAACTATGGCGTGACCACCTACGAGAACTATCAGGTCTTAATTGGTCAACGCGAGGTGCGCGAGAAAAGCCGCGATTGGGACGCGGTGCCTACCTTGCAGCTGTTTGGTGAGTCGAGCTTGAAAGCACGCGCTGAGCTACAGTGGCGTATTTCCTTGGTACTGTGTATTCCATTGATGACCATGATTGTGGTGCCATTGTCGGCGGTGAATCCGCGTCAGGGACGATTTGCCAAGCTCTTCCCCGCTATTTTGATTTATTTGGCGTACTTTTTGTCGATCAGTGCGGCTAAATCAGCGGTCGAAGACGGCGATCTCCCGGCACAAATTGGGCTTTGGAGTGTTAATGTCGCCGCCTTGTTATTGGCCGTCGTGCTTGCCGGTTGGGACTCGCTACCGGTGCGAAAACTCAAAGCTAGCGTAAAAGGATCTGCCTGATGTTTCGCATTCTTGATTGGTATATTGGTCGCACCCTGATTGGCACCTCCTCCTTGTGTTTGGCGACTCTGGTGGGATTATCAGCCATCATTAAATTTGTTGAGCAGCTGCGCTCGGTGGGTGATGGCACCTACACCATGGGTAAAGCCATTTTATACGTGGTATTGAGTGTCCCCCGTGACATTGAAATGTTTTTCCCAATGGCGGTATTGCTGGGTGCCTTGATTGGTTTAGGGATGCTGGCATCCAGCTCCGAGCTGGTGGTGATGCAGGCAGCGGGGATCTCTAAACTGCAGATTGGCATGTCGGTGCTCAAAACCGCGATTCCCTTGATGCTGATCGTGATGGTGCTGGGCCAATGGGGCGCGCCCGATGCGCAAAAAGCCGCGCGTGAGTTACGTGCTATCGCTAAATCAGGCGGCAATGTGATGTCGGTACGGCGCGGCGTATGGGCGAAAGACGGCAATGACTTTATTTATATCGCTCGTGCCGATGAGCAAGATAATCTCACGGGTGTGAGCATCTGGAAGTTTGACGATCAGCAAAACATGACCAATGTGGTGTTTGCTGAAAGTGCCGATTATCTCAACCAAGATAGCTGGATGCTCAAAGACGTCACCATTACTCGGATGCAAAAGCGCGAAGCGATTTCTAAGGTGCAGCAAGATCAACTGGTGTGGAAAACCACTCTCACGCCAGACAAACTGGCGGTCGTGACGGTAAAACCCGAGGAGTTATCCTTATCAGGCTTGTACAGTTATGTGACTTACTTACGAGCTTCTCAGCAAGATGCCTCGCGCTATGAGCTCGCCTTATGGCGAAAAGCCGTCCAACCCTTGTCGATTGCGGTCATGATGTTGCTGGCGCTCAGCTTTGTGTTTGGCCCACTGCGGAGCGTTACCATGGGGGCACGCGTGCTCTCTGGGGTGATTTTTGGCTTTGGCTTTTATATTGCCAATGAGGTCTTTGGGCCAATGAGCTTGGTATACAAATTACCGCCAGCGATTGGTGCCATTACCCCAAGTGTGATTTTCTTAGTGATCACCTTACTGCTGCTCCGGCGTAAGTTGTAGTGCTGTATCTTTTAGACGAAATAAACAAGGCCAAGTGACATCCTTGGCCTTTTACTGTCTGTGACTAAACGGAAGTGTTACCTCTCACTAGTCCTTATATTGGAAAGCTTTGATCACGCGCTCAACGCCACGCACATTGCGGGCGATATCCACCGCTTTGTCCGCTTGCGCTTGGGTCACTGCCCCCATTAAAAACACTTCTCTGGCTTCAGTGATCACCTTGATGTTGACCGAACGCAACTGATCATCAGCCACGAATGCTGCTTTGACGCGGGTTGTGAGCCAGCCATCGGTGCTGATATCGGCAAGGCCAATCATCGGTGCGTCGCGCACTTCGTTATAGACTACGTCGACATTATCTAACGCGCGAATCCGCTCAACCAGTTGCTCGGTCAGAGCCGGATCGGTGCTTTGCCCCACTAACAGCGCTTGCCCTTGAAAAGCGGCCGCTTTTGCTCGAATTTTGTTCCTAAACGGTGGCTTGTTGACAATCCCAGCGGTGTTTAGGCCAATTTGCGTGTCCTGCCACTCCTCGCCAGTGGTGCGTGGATCGGAAGAATACACGGTGGAACACGCTTGCAAGGCAAGCGCAAATATCAAGGTGACTATCAGGCGCATGATTTATTCTCCGTGAGAGGGGAAGAGCACCTGATCGATAAGATCGCACAAGCAATGCACAGTGAGTAAGTGCCCTTCCTGGATCCGTGCCGTACGTTGTGATGGGATACGGATTTCTACATCGCGCTGTCCGAGCAAACCGGCCATCTCTCCCCCGTCTTTGCCGGTCATTGCAATAATCGTCATATCACGGGTAACGGCCGCTTCCATGGCTTTTATGATGTCTTTACTGTTACCACTGGTAGAAATCGCCAGCAAGATATCGCCAGCTTGTCCCAACGCACGAACTTGCTTAGAAAACACTTCATCATGACTGTAATCGTTGGCCACCGCCGTTAAGGTGGTGGTGTCTGTGGTCAGTGCTAACGCTGGCAAACTCGGACGCTCGGTTTCAAAGCGATTAAGCAGGCAAGAGGCAAAATGTTGCGCGTTGGCCGCGGATCCGCCATTGCCACAGCAAAGAATTTTGTTGCCGTTAAGCAGGCTTTGTACCATCACCTGTGCCGATTGTGACAGATACTCAGGGATCGCTTCGGCAGCAGCAATCTGGGTTTGAATACTTTCGGTAAAGCTCTCTTTGATGCTCTCTAGCATGACTTACCCTTGAACAATGTTTTTAATCCAGTTAACCGCCTCAACACTGCCATCAAAGGTGACGGCGTCAAAGCGAAATTCTGTTTGTGTACTTTTCACCCCGTGGCACTGCATCCAGCGCTCTGCCGCGAGAATTAAACGCTTTTGCTTAGCAGCGGTAATACTGGCCGCTGCGCCACCAAAACCACGTCCGCGGCGAAAACGAACCTCAACAAACACCAAGCAGGTGCCGTCTTGCATCACCAGATCGATTTCCCCGCGGCGACTGTGCGCGTTTTTATCTAAAACACGGAGCCCATGACGAGCGAGGTATTGGCAAGCTTGTGCTTCGTAAGCTTGCCCTGTTGCCCTAGTCGGCGAACCTGTCACTGCCCGTCCTGTCTCGTTTGGTGGTTAACCGGCTCGATGTCTGTTTTACCAAAGCGCGCCCAGTCTAGTTGTCGATGAATAACACAGTGCTCAGCGAGTGAGAGCTGACCGGTCTGGCCGCTAAACTGATAACCGGGCTGTGCCTGCATCTGTGGCAACCCTTTTAGTAGGCCGTATGCGTCCATCCCAAGCGCGTGTAAACGTGTGGTGTTATTGCTCGGCGATGGGTGGCGCTGTTGGTAACGCTGGTACGCTGCGCTTTGCGGGCTAATAAGCAGCGGAATATCACTAAACTCTATGCCTTGCAGTTCGGCTAATTGTCCCATGCCGTCTGCGCGGTTGTTGCTGCGCGAGCTCGCGTACAGCTTGGGTGGCTGGACATCTGGGTTGATAGCAACTTCGATAAATGGCTTGAGCAAGGTGAGCTCAGCGGCGCCGGCGACCATATAAACCGCATCAATGTCACGCCGACTGCGCGCTTGCGATTGCAAAGGCAAGTCGGTGAGCTGTTTCATTTGAGCGATTCGGCGCTGGCTCGCGTCCAAGCCGAAAATATCACGGATGCGTGCTTGCATCTTATCACGATCACCCAGCGGTGCGCGCTCTACGTCTGTATCCGTCAATGATTGCCAGCGCGCGGAGAAAGCATCACGCATCCGCTGACCAAAGGCAGAGTCAGGATAGAGCACCAGTGGGAATTGATACCCTTGCTGGTACAAGCGATCAGCTGCTTGCGCCGCTTCTTGTTCGGGCGACAAGGTAAAATAGCATACCCCTTGCTGATAGTTGTCATCCGTGGGTTCATTCAGTGCCAACAAAGGCACTTGCCCGGCAATGGCGTTGCTGACGGCGGCGACTTTATGTTTTTGCAGCGGCCCAACCACAAAATCAACGCCGTCATGGGTAATGCGTTGGGTGAGCGTTTTAACGTCTAGGGCGTTGGTGTCGTAAAAACGGACTTCAGGGCGTTGCTCGCTATCAGCATCTAGCATGGCTTCGACAAAACCATCGCGAATCGCATCCCCTTGCTCAGAGAATTTGTCGGTCAATGGCAGCATCACACCAACGCGTGTTGGTTGGGTGATGGTCAATGCTTGGATATCGGCCAAGTTATCAGGGAGATATTGGTTTGCTGGATGCGCAGGATGCGACGCTAAATACGCATCCAGTTGGTTTTGCATCTCAGCCACATCGCCGGTGTAACGGCGAGCGATATCAAGTAAATCAACCCAGCCTATGAGAATGTCATCGTCGCTGCTTTGCAACTGTTTGATTTCACTTTGACTCAGTAGCTGTAAATCTTGCCACAAGGTATTCCATGCCTGCTGCGCGTCATCGGCGTTGGCATAATTCGCTAATTGGTACTGGTTTTTTACCGCGTCGAGCGTCTGATCTTGCTGGCGGGCAATCTTAGCCTTTTGCTGGTAAAAGCGGACATACTGATTGTCGTTAAGTTGCCAGTCAGGTGAAAGCGCCAGCACCTGATTGGCGTCGGCAAGTTGGCCGGTTTGTGCGTAAAAGCGCGCCCGAGCCAGTGTCCACTCAATACGCTGCTCGGTATTGAGTTGGCGTTCTGACAAGCGCTGCAATAGCACGTCCGCTTGGTTAAACTGCTGCTCGTTAATCAGCGCTTTGATCGCCAGTAGATACCAGTCGTTTTGCTTCTCGCCTTGGCTGGTTTCCGCTTGCAACAGGTAAAATGTCGAGTTCTCTGTTGCTGGCTGACTGATGACATCACGCGCGGTTGGCGTGGTGGACGGCGCACTACATGCAGCCAGCGCTAACGCTAGGGCTACAGGGGTGATAAGTCGTGTTACACTTTGACGCTTCTGGGTAAGTTTAACCATGAACATGTTTCAACCGTGACAACGTTGCCCCTATCTTAATCGCCGAAGGGTTGTTAAACAAATGACTGATGCAAATCTATCCGACCATGCTCACCCCACGCTGTACATTGTGCCGACACCGATAGGCAACTTGGCGGATATTACCCAGCGTGCTCTCGATGTATTAGCCAGCGTGGATCTGGTTGCCGCCGAAGATACACGGCATACCGCACGATTGCTTTCGCATTTTTCTATTAATGCCAAAACGTTTGCCTTACATGAGCATAATGAACAGCAAAAAGCGGCAGCGTTATTAGCGCGTTTACAACAAGGTCAGTCGGTCGCATTAGTCTCGGACGCGGGGACACCACTGATTAGCGACCCAGGCTACCACCTTGTCACGCAATGCCGTGAAGCTGGCGTGAGAGTGGTGCCTTTACCTGGCGCTTGCGCGGTGGTCACCGCATTAAGTGCCTCTGGTTTGCCTTCAGACCGCTTTAGTTTTGAAGGGTTCCTGCCCCCGAAGACAAAAGCACGTCAAGATACGTTCCGCGCGTTGGCCGATGACCCTCGCACCTTGATTTTCTATGAATCGCCGCACCGGATTCGCGATAGTTTGGCGGATATGCGTGAAGTGCTGGGTGAGGCGCGCCGCGTGGTATTGGCGCGTGAGTTGACCAAAACCTTTGAGACCATTCATGGGGCGCCATTGGGCGAACTGATTGAGTGGTTAAACGAAGATGCCAATCGGCTTCGCGGTGAAATGGTGTTACTGGTCGCGGGCCACCGCGCCGATAAAAACGCCTTGCCGTCAGCAGCCTGTCACGCGCTGAGTTTGTTAGCAGCTGAGTTACCACTCAAAAAAGCAGCGGCATTGGTGGCGGAATTGTATTCGGTTAAAAAGAACGCACTCTACAAATGGGGCCTAGAGAATTTGTAGCTGAGCGTGATTTACCCTGGCTTGCGTGGGTATTCTTCTATATACTCCCCCGCTCGAGTTGGCCGGGTAACCGCTGCTTTATTGATGTCCCACGGGAGACTGATGAAGGGGAGGAAAGTCCGGGCTCCGCAGGGCAGGGTGCCAGGTAACGCCTGGGAGGCGCGAGCCTACGACCAGTGCAGCAGAGAGTAGACCGCCGATGGCTTTTCGGAGCACAGGTAAGGGTGAAAGGGTGCGGTAAGAGCGCACCGCGCGACTGGCAACAGTTCGTGGCACGGTAAACTCCACCCGGAGCAAGACCAAATAGGTCCCTATTGGCGCGGCCCGCGTTTGGGGACGGGTAGGTTGCTGGAGCCTGTGAGCAATTGCAGGCCTAGACGAATGGTTACCGCCGTTTTTACGGTACAGAACCCGGCTTACAGGCCAACTCACCTCATTATCGGGCGAGCCTTTTGGGCTCGCCCTCTCTTTTTCAGCGTTTGAGTCAGACGATTTGGTTATAACCTCATGTAGCAGATTGGCTAACTCAAGGATTAACCCGCTGAAATATCTCTTTAATCTCCCTAAGTGTGATCCTTGTCACTGTCATGGCTTGCTTGACTTTCTTTTTACCTGCTACGTACACTTCTGGGTGGGAAAATGTGGTGTAAAGTGGATAATCTTGGTGAAAAAGGGAAAATAGCGCCATGCTACGCGGCGTCAGTGCCATATCGGTCGACAAGAAAGGGCGGCTTGCCCTACCCACTCGCTATCGCGATGGCTTAATTAACCATTGTGACGGCCAGTTTGTGTGCACGATCGATCACCAGCTCCCTTGTTTGGCCTTGTATCCCGTCCCGGAGTGGGAAGTGATAGAAGATAAGCTTGCACAGCTATCGAGCTTTCAGCCAGCAGAACGGCGTTTACAGCGGTTGCTACTCGGTCATGCGTTTGATTGTGAGATGGATAGCCAAGGGCGACTCTTGCTGTCTGCGGCGTTGCGTCAATATGCGGGGCTTGAGGGCAAAGCGATGCTGGTGGGCCAACTCAACAAGTTTGAGATTTGGGATGAGCAAACATGGCAGGCACAAATTCGCCAGGATATGGACACACAGGCGGAATCAACCCCGATGATCAGTGAGCGGTTAGCAGACCTCTCTCTGTAAATAATGAAGTGAACTTATGTCAGAACAATATACCCATGTTTCCGTCCTATTGAACGAATCGGTAGACGGCCTTGCGATAAAGCCAGACGGTATTTATGTCGATGGTACCTTTGGTCGCGGCGGTCATTCCCGTCATATTTTGTCTCAACTGGGTGAGAACGGGCGCTTATACGCCATTGATCGCGACCCTCGTGCGATTGAAGAAGCCAACACCATCGACGATCCCCGCTTTCATATTATCCATGGGCCGTTTTCTGACATTGAAACTTACTTGAGTGAACGTGGCTTGAGTGAAAAAGTCGATGGGATCTTGCTCGATCTTGGCGTGTCGTCTCCGCAGTTGGATGATCCTAGCCGCGGATTCAGCTTTATGCATGACGGCCCTTTGGATATGCGCATGGATCCGAGTTCTGGTCAGTCAGCGGCGCAGTGGTTAGAAACTGCCAGCCCAGATGACATTGCTTGGGTGTTAAAAGTGTTTGGCGAAGAGCGCTTTGCTCGCCGGATTGCCAATGCGATTGTCCGCCATCGCGAGGACGAGGAGGCGCCGGCGCTGTCTACGACCAACCAACTGGCCAAGTTGATTGATAATGCGGTGCCGTTTCGAGAAAAGAAAAAACACCCGGCAACGCGCAGTTTCCAAGCGATCCGCATTTATATCAACAGCGAGCTCGATGAGATTGAGCAAGCGCTGCAAGGCGCGTTGGCAAGCCTCGCCCCCGGTGGCCGTTTGTCTGTGATCAGCTTTCACTCGTTAGAAGATCGGATGGTGAAGCGCTTTATTCGCAAACAAAGCAAAGGTCCAGACGTGCCTAAAGGGGTGCCTTTAACCGAAGCACAAATTGCCGAGATGGGCTCAGCCGCGATGAAACCGATTGGTAAGGCGGTTAAGCCCTCTGCGAAAGAGGTGGAACACAATGCGCGTGCGCGTAGCTCGGTGTTACGCGTGGCGGAGAAATTAGGGTAAATCATGGAGCCGCGTCCCAGCCTCGCCAAACAAATTCGTCAGGACGTGCTGGCCATCGGTAAGTTGCCGTTGGGTTTGTTGGTCGCGGTGCTGATATCAGCGATCGCTGTGGTGTCAATGACGCAATCGACGCGCAGTTTGATTGCCAAACAAGATGCACTGCTTGAGCAGCGCGAAACGCTTGAAGTGGAGTGGCGAAATCAGTTGCTGGAAGAAAATGCGTTGTCTGAGCACAGCCATGTTGAGTCGGTCGCGCGTGAGGATTTTGGCATGATTCGACCAACCAGTGATAACGAAGTGATCGTAAAACGGTCTTTGAGTAATAGCCGGTGAAAAAACGTTCTAGTAAGCCAGCCAATCGCCGTACGCCAAAAGCACCACCTGTGCTCATCCAGTGGCGCTTTGGCCTTATTTGCGTGTTTATTGCATTTGCCTTAGTGGCGCTGGTGGCGCGTGCGGCGTATATCCAAGTGATTGAGCCAGACAGGCTGCGTCATGAAGGGGATTTACGCTCAGTGCGCGTGGAGCAGGTGCATTCCGCGCGTGGGATGATTGAAGACCGACAAGGTGAGCCGTTGGCGGTCAGTGTCCCCGTGCAAGCAGTGTGGGCCGATCCGGTGACTGTGTTTAAACACCAAGGGCTGAACAACGTTGAGCGCTGGTATGCGCTGGCCGACGTGCTGGGTCTAGACCGCCAGGCGTTGATTGACAAGATTCAAGCGAACCGCAAACGGCGTTTTATTTATTTACAGCGTCAAGTGCGTCCAGCAATGGCCTCGTATGTGAACAAGCTCGACTTGCCCGGTGTGGGACTGAAAGCCGAGTCTCGCCGTTTTTATCCTAGTGCGGAGGTGAGTGCCCACTTAGTGGGAATGACGGGGATTGACGGCCATGGCCTGGAAGGCATTGAACGCCGGTTTGACGACTGGTTGGCCGGTGAGCATGGCAAACGTACCGTGCGTAAAGACAGATTTGGTCGTGTGGTTGAACATATTGCCACTGAAGACAAAAAAGAAGGCCAATCACTCACGCTCAGTATCGACCAGCGTTTGCAAGCCATTGCCTACCGGGCGATTAAGCAAGCGGTGGCCGACTATCGCGCCACGTCTGGCTCGTTGGTGATGGTGGATGTGAAAACTGGCGAAGTGATGGCGATGGTTAACGCCCCCTCTTATAACCCTAATAATCGCAGCTCGCTGAAAAGTTTTAATATGCGCAACCGCGCGATCACCGATGTGTTTGAGCCTGGATCAACCATGAAGCCCTTTGTGGTGCTTACCGCGTTGGAAAACGGTGTCGCGGATATGGACACCGTAATTGATACCGGCAATGGCATCATGCAAATCGGCGGAAGCCGCGTGCGGGATGTGTCCAAAGTGGGTAAAGCCAATCTCGCGCGGATCCTCAAAAAGTCGAGCAACATTGGTGTGAGTAAGCTGTCCTTAGCGATGCCAGTGGAGACCCTGTTGGGCGAGTACGGTAGCTTTGGCTTGGGAGCCAGTACCGGTGTCGAGCTTGTGGGTGAGTCGGTGGGCCATTTTCCTTCTCGCCGTCGTTGGTCCGATTTTGAACGAGCCACCTTGGCCTTTGGTTATGGCCTGTCGGTGACCCCGGCGCAGCTTGCACGCGCTTACGCTACCCTCGGCGCCTTGGGGATCAATCGACCGCTGAGTATTTTAAAGCGTGAAGGGGTGACCGAAGGCAAGCAGGTTGCGTCGCGTGAGAACGTTTATAAAGTGCTGCAAATGTTAGAAGGCGTGACGCAAGAGGGCGGAAGTGCGCGCCGTGCTGCGGTGGACGGTTACCGAGTCGGGGCGAAAACCGGTACGGCCAAAGTGGCGGTAGCGGGCGGTTATGGCGATGAGTATATCGGCTATACCGCGGGCCTTGCGCCGATCAGCAACCCAAGGCTAGCGATGGTGGTAGTGATCAACGAGCCACAAGGTGACAAGTATTACGGTGGCCAAGTGGCGGCGCCGGTGTTTTCGGATGTGATGAAAAGTGCGCTCCAGATCTTAAACATTGCGCCGGACGCGGGCACAGGCCCCGGGCTGCAAGTGGCAAAATATGCAAGTGAAGTGAACCGGAATGAATGATTTAAACCAATGGCTGAGCCCGTGGCTGGCGGATGTGCCCAGCCTCTCGGTCCAGCAAATGACATTAGACAGTCGCCAAGTCGGTGCCGGTGATGTATTTGTGGCGGTTCAAGGTCACCAGGTTGACGGTCGCCAGTTTATTCAAGCAGCGATTGAGGCAGGCGCGGCGGCCGTGGTGCAACAAGGTGAAAACGACCAGATAGCCTGGCGTGATCAGGTGCCAGTGATCAGCTTGCGCGCGTTACCTCATGCCCTTTCGGCGATGGCGGCGCGCTTTTATCAGGATCCTCAGCAACACCTCGGGTTGATTGGTGTCACCGGAACCAACGGTAAAACCACGGTGTCGCAACTGATTGCCCAATGGCTAGACGCTTTAGATCAACGCACAGCCGTGATGGGCACCACGGGGAACGGCTTTATTGGCGCGCTTAAAGCCGCTGACAACACCACTGGGGACGCGATTAGCATTCAAGCCCAATTAGCCGATTTCGTTCAGCAAGGTGCCCGGCATGTGGCGATGGAAGTGTCATCGCACGGCTTGGTGCAAGGTCGCGTGGCCAGCCTTGCCTTTGATGCCGCGGTGTTTACAAATTTAAGTCATGATCACCTTGATTATCACGGCACCCTCGACGCCTACGCCGAGGCGAAAAAGCAACTGTTTGAGTTAGGCTCGCCACTTAAAGTCATCAATGCGGATGATACGGTGGGTCGCACTTGGCTCAAGCAATGGCCAGACGCTATCGCTGTCGCCATGACCACCTCCTCATTAGATGGACATGCAGGCCCGTTTGTGCGCGCAACCTCGGTCGCCTATGCCAGCGACGGTGTGCGGGTACAGGTCGACTCATCGTGGGGGCAAGGCGAGATCCAAGCAGCATTAGTGGGAGATTTTAATGTCAGCAATTTGCTGGTGAGCTTGGCCACCTTATTGGGGCTGGGCTATCCGTTAGCGCCGTTATTGGCCGTGAGCCCGCAGCTGCAAGCTGTCACAGGGCGGATGGAGGTTTTTCTCGCCGCTGACAAACCGACAGTCGTGGTTGACTATGCTCACACGCCCGATGCGCTGGAGAAAGCACTGCTTGCGTTGCGACGTCATTGTAAAGGCGCGCTGTGGTGCATATTTGGCTGTGGCGGAGACCGTGATACACGCAAGCGGCCGTTAATGGCCCGCCTCGCCGAACAGCATGCCGATCATACGGTGTTAACCAATGATAACCCTCGCAGCGAAGCGCCTGAAGCCATTACTCAAGACATGCTTGCGGGCATGGAGGCGCCAGAGCGCGCATGGGTAAAACATGATCGCGCCGACGCGGTGAGCCAGGTTATTCGCCAAGCGAAAGCCGAGGACATTGTTTTGGTCGCAGGCAAGGGCCATGAAGATTATCAAGTGTTGGCGCACGGCAAGGTGCACTATTCCGACCGAGAGACGGTGGCGGCGCAACTCAAGGAGTTATCATGATTCGGACCTTACTCGATACCCTCGCGCACGCGGTGAACGCGACGATTTTACAACGTGAGTTGATACCGGCGAGCCCGCAAGTTGATGCCATTACCACAGATACCCGCGAGCTTGGCGAAGGGGCGATGTTTGTTGCCCTGAAAGGGGAGCGCTTTGATGGCCATGACTTTGCGGCTCAAGCCAAAGAGGCCGGTGCGGCGGCGATAGTGGTCGATCGTCCGCTGGATGTGGCGATCCCTCAATTGCTGGTGGAGGACACGCGTATTGCCCTTGGCCAACTCGGGGCGTGGGTGAAAAGCCAGTGTCAGGTGTCCACCATTGCCATTACCGGCAGCTGCGGTAAAACCACCGTGAAGCAGATGTTGGCGGCGATCCTCGCGCAAAAAGGACCCACGTTAGCCACTGCGGGTAATTTCAATAATGATATCGGTGTGCCGCTGACCCTGTTTCGACTGACGCCAGAGCACCAGTATGCGGTGATTGAGCTGGGCGCGAATCATATTGGCGAAATCGCTTATACCACCGCGTTGGTTAAACCCGATATTGCCATGGTGACCAACTTGGCCGCGGCTCATCTTGAGGGATTTGGCTCATTGGAAGGGGTGGCGATTGCCAAAGGAGAGATCTACCAAGGCTTACCAGAAGGTGGCATTGCTCTGGTCAATCAGCACAGCCACGGCGACGAAAAGTGGCAAGCGGTCTTGGCTGACAAGCAGGTGATCCCCGTCACTGACACTGAGGCGGCACCACTGAGGTTGCTAGATAGCACGCTCACTGATTCGGGCTGTTATCACATGACCTTGAGTGACGGCCAGATACAAAGAACCGTGACCTTGCCTCTACCCGGATTGCACAATATTACCAATGCGCTGATGGCAGGCTGTGCGGCCATGCAATTACCAGGCGTGGCGTTGGACGATGTGGTGAGTGGCTTAGCGGCGATGGAAAATGCTGCGGGACGTACCCAGGTCACTGAGCCTCGACCAGGCTTGAGGTTGATTGATGACACCTACAACGCCAGTGTGCCGGCAATGAAATCCGCGATTGATGTGCTGGCCAGCTACCCAGGCGAAAAGTGGCTCATTGTGGGCGATATGGCTGAGCTTGGGCAATACAGTGAACAAATGCATCGTGAAGTGGGAGAGCATGCCGCGCAAGCGCAGTTACACCAAGTTTTCACGACTGGAAACGATAGCCGTGTGATCAGCGAATGCTGTGGCGGTAACCATTTTGATAGTAAAGAGGCGCTCATTGCGCATGTCGTAGCCATGATAAATACACAGACACCTAACACCATTCTTATTAAAGGCGCTCGCGGGATGGCGATGGAAGCCGTTGTTGCCGCCATCAAGGAGGCTTGCTAATGCTTTTATGGTTAGCGGAAGCGCTACAAAACCTTTTACCCTCGATGCGGTTGTTTGAATACCTGACGTTCCGAGCGATTGTGAGTGCATTAACCGCACTGTTGTTCTCGCTATGGGCCGGGCCGCGTTTGATTAAACGCCTGCAATCGATGCAAATTGGCCAAGTGGTCCGTGAAGAAGGCCCTGAATCTCATTTTAGCAAGCGCGGTACACCGACCATGGGCGGGGTACTGATCGTCGCGGCCATCAGTCTGACGGTCTTTTTATGGGCGGACTTGGCCAACCCATATGTATGGGCGGTGATGGTTGTCCTGCTTGGCTATGGCGCGGTGGGATTTGTTGATGATTACCGCAAAGTGGTACGCAAGAATACGGATGGGCTGGTCGCGCGCTGGAAGTATTTCTGGCAATCCGCCATTGCGTTAGGCGTGGCGTTTGCCCTCTATGCGCACGGCAAGGACACCGCAGCCACTCAGTTGGTGGTACCGTTTTTCAAAGATGTGATGCCGCAACTTGGCCTGTTCTATGTGGTCTTTACCTACTTTGTGATTGTGGGGACCAGCAATGCGGTGAACCTGACGGATGGCCTCGATGGGTTAGCGATCTTGCCCACCGTGATGGTCGCCGGTGGGTTTGCCTTTATTGCTTGGGCGACAGGGAATGTGAACTTTGCCAGCTACCTGCATATTCCGTATATCCAATACAGCAGTGAGCTGGTGGTTGTTTGCGCCGCGATTGTTGGGGCTGGCCTTGGCTTTTTGTGGTTCAACACTTACCCAGCTCAAGTGTTTATGGGGGATGTGGGCTCGCTGGCATTAGGCGGTGCGCTAGGCACGATTGCGGTACTGGTGCGTCAAGAGCTGTTGCTGATCATCATGGGCGGGGTGTTCGTGATGGAGACGGTGTCGGTGATCTTGCAGGTTGGCTCCTATAAATTGCGCGGCCAACGTATTTTCCGTATGGCACCGATTCATCACCACTATGAGCTAAAAGGCTGGCCGGAGCCGCGGGTAATCGTGCGCTTTTGGATCATTTCGTTGATGCTAGTGCTCATTGCACTGGCCACGCTTAAGGTACGCTAATCATGCCAGCCGCGAACCAGCGTTCATTGACCGAGTTTCATCATATCGTGGTGATGGGCTTGGGTGTGACCGGATTGTCAGTGGTGCGCTTTATTGCCCGCCATCATCCCAAGGCATGCATTCGCGTGATGGACTCTCGCACGCAGCCTCCGGGGCAAGACCAACTGCCGGATAACGTCGAGTTGCACACAGGCAGCTGGCAACCCACGTGGTTAGCGGACGCCGACTTGGTGGTCACTAACCCTGGAATATCGCTGCAGACACCCGCCTTGCTGCCAGTCCATGCAGCGGGCACCCCTGTTGTGGGGGATATTGAGTTGTTTGCTTGGTATTGCGACCAGCCTGTGGTGGCGATCACCGGCTCCAACGGCAAAAGTACCGTCACGGCGCTAGTGGGCGAAATGGCTCGAGCGGCAGGTATGAATGTTGGCGTCGGCGGCAATATTGGTGTGGCGGCGTTAGACTTGCTCGACCGTGGTCACGAGCTGTATGTGTTGGAGCTGTCGAGCTTTCAACTCGAAACCACCGACTCTTTGTTTCTAGATGGCGCGGCCTTTTTGAATTTCTCAGAAGATCACATGGATAGATACGACAGCTTGGCCGATTATCGTGCCGCCAAGTGCCGTATTTTCACCCATGCGACTACCCTGATTGCCAATGCCGATGATCCGCAAACGCACGATGATCTGCAAACGAACAGCGCCTCCTCCATGCGTCTGTTTGGTTTCCACCAAGGCGATTATTGCCTTATCAGCCACCAAGGTGAAGCTTGGTTAGCGGCACACGGCCAGCCACTGCTTCCCGTCTCTTCGCTGGGGCTGGTGGGCCGTCATAACGTGGCGAATGGGCTGGCGGCCATGGCGCTGGCTGACAGTGTCGGCATCAGCCAACAAGGACAAAAAGCAGCACTCAGTACGTACGCTGGCCTCCCGCACCGTTGTCAAAAAGTCGCCGAGCATCAGGGCGTGCTATGGGTCAATGATTCAAAAGCCACCAATGTGGCCAGTACCCTGGCGGCGCTTGATGGTTTGGATCTCGACGGGCGGTTACACCTTTTGGTGGGTGGCGATGGTAAAGGCGCCGACTTTCGCGCTTTACAACCGGCGTTGGCGAAACTCTCGGTATCGCTTTATTGCTTTGGCAAGGATAAAGCCCAGTTAGCACAGCTCGATAAGCAGGCGCACTGTGTCGATACTCTGCAACAAGCGATGACGGCCGCTGCTAATCAAGTGACAGCCGGTGATATGGTGTTGTTATCGCCCGCCTGCTCGAGTCTGGATCAATTTGCTAATTTTGCTGCCCGTGGTGACGCTTTTATCGCGGGCGTAGAATCGATGATTGCGAGGCAGACATGACCGTGCGCAGACTTCCTCAATACTGCTGGCAGTGGCTTCGGACGCCGTCTCCTGGCGTGTTATACGATCGCCAGTTAGTGTGGACGTCGTTGCTGTTGATGGTCATCGGGTTAGTCATGGTGACGTCGGCATCTTTGCCTGTGGGGCTTAGGCTGGCGGATGCGCCTTTTTTGTTTGCCAAGCGTCATGCTTTTTATCTGACCGTCGCCATCGTCGCCGCAGTGGTAGTGATGTACATTCCCGTGCATTGGTGGCAGCGCTATAGCGGCTACATGTTATTGCTCTCGTCGCTATTGTTACTGGCGGTGCTTGCTGTGGGTCGGTCTGTCAATGGTGCCGCGCGCTGGATCTCTGTGGCTGGGATCAATATTCAGCCTGCGGAGATCGCCAAGTTATCCTTGTTTGTCTTTTTAGCCGGTTATCTGGTGCGTCGTCATGGTGAGGTGCGTGAGCATTTCCGCGGCTTTGCCAAACCGCTGGCTGTCTTGTTGCTGTTTGCGAGCTTGCTGTTGGCACAACCAGATTTAGGCTCGGTGGTGGTGATGTTTGTCACCACTGTGGGCATGTTGTTTATTGCAGGGGCCAAGCTGTGGCAGTTTATTGCGCTGCTGATCACCGGGTTGACCTTGGTAGGCGGCTTGATTGTCGCTGAGCCTTACCGAGTGCGCCGTGTCACTGCCTTTTTAGACCCATGGCAAGACCCGTTTGGCAGTGGTTATCAGCTAACCCAGTCTTTGATGGCATTTGGTCGCGGAGATTGGTTTGGACAAGGGCTCGGTAACTCCATCCAAAAACTGGAATATCTGCCAGAAGCCCATACTGATTTCGTGTTTGCGGTGATTGCCGAAGAGCTTGGTTTGGTGGGCGTCAGCGTCATTTTGTGTTTGATTTTTTACTTGGTGTTTAAAGCCTTGTTTATTGGTAAGCGTTGCCTCGAGCAAAACCAACTATTTGGTGGCTTTCTTGCCTTCGGGATTGGGATCTGGTTTGCGTTCCAAACCATGGTCAATGTGGGGGCTGCTGCTGGTATGCTCCCCACTAAAGGCTTGACCTTGCCGTTGATCAGTTACGGGGGCTCCAGCTTGGTGATCATGGCGGTGGCCGTGGCGCTGTTATTGCGCATTGATCATGAGTATCGCTTAGCCACATCGCAAGCACATCAAAGAAACCCTTATCAAGATAAAGACCCTAACAATGCGTAAAAAACGATTATTAGTGATGGCAGGTGGCACCGGTGGGCATGTTTTTCCGGGGCTCGCCGTCGCCAAGTATTTAGAGAAACAAGGCTGGGACGTTTGTTGGTTGGGCACCGCGGATCGCATGGAGGCCGATTTGGTGCCTAAATATGGCATCGAGATCGCATTTATTCGCGTTAAAGGCTTGATTGGTTCAGGGCTGATGCGCAAGCTACGAGCCCCTTGGATGATTGTCAGTGCGATTTGGCAAGCGCGACAAGTCATTAAACGGGTTAAACCGGATGCTGTGTTAGGCATGGGCGGTTATGTGAGTGGCCCAGGTGGCATTGCGGCGTGGTTAAGCGGTGTGCCCGTTATCTTACATGAACAAAATGCGGTCGCGGGGTTAACCAACCGCTGGTTGGCGAAGGTCGCCAAACAGGTGTTACAAGCGTTTCCTGGCGCATTCGATGGCAAGACAGTGGTGGGTAATCCGGTGCGCCGAGATGTGTGTGATATTCCGGCGCCTGAACACCGTTTGAATGAACGAGCAGGGCCGTTGCGGATTTTGGTGATGGGAGGCAGCCAAGGGGCGCGTATTCTTAACCAAACAGTCCCCGAGGCGGTCGCGCTCACCGAGCAAGCGGTGACGGTTCGCCACCAAGCAGGCAAGCATAACGCCGACCTGACACGGGATGCTTATCAGCAAACCGGTGTTAGCGATGTGGTTGTCAGCGAATTTATTGACGATGTTGCCGAGGCCTATGCGTGGGCCGATGTAGTGATTTGCCGCAGCGGGGCATTGACGGTTTCTGAGCTGGCGGCGGCTGGCGTTGGGGCGATTTTCGTCCCCTTTATGCATGCCGATAGGCAACAAGCACTTAACGGTGATTATTTAGTCGCCCGCGGTGCGGCTTTAATGATTGAACAGCCATCACTGACAGCAAGCACATTGGCTGAGACAATCAACCAGCTTGACCGTCCGCGCTTGTTAGCGATGGCGACGGCAGCGCGAGAGGCGGCCATTATTGATGCAGATGCCCGTGTCGCGGACGTCATCGTCACGCACGCCAACAAATAGAGAATAGAGAATGGGTAAATTGGATAATCAGCAGCTGGAAAAAATTCGCACCATGATCCCGGAAATGCGCCGGGTTAAGCGGATCCACTTTGTGGGGATCGGCGGTGCAGGCATGTGTGGTATTGCTGAAGTGCTGATTAATGAAGGTTACCAAATAACCGGCTCGGATCTTGCACAGAATATCGTCACAGAGCGATTGGCATCCATGGGGGCGCAGATTTTTATCGGTCATCAAGCCAGCCATATTGAACAAGCCAGTGTCGTGGTGGTATCGACGGCCATCAAGCCGGACAACCCGGAGGTGGAAGCGGCAAAGGCGGCGCGTATACCTGTGGTGCGCCGGGCGGAAATGCTTGCCGAGTTAATGCGCTACCGGCACGGAATTGCCGTTGCCGGTACACACGGCAAAACCACCACCACCGCGATGGTCACACAAATTTTCTCTGAGGCAGGGTTAGATCCCACTTTCGTCAATGGAGGGCTGGTAAAAAGTGCAGGCACCAATGCGCGGTTAGGTAGCAGTCGCTATTTGATTGCCGAAGCAGATGAAAGTGATGCTTCCTTTTTACACTTGCAGCCAATGGTCGCCATTGTCACCAACATAGAAGCGGACCACATGGACACTTATGGTGGTAGCTTCGCGAAGTTGCAGCAGACGTTTATCGACTTTCTCCATAATCTGCCCTTTTACGGATTGGCGGTGGTGTGCATTGATGATCCGGTCGTTCGTGAGCTGATCCCGTCGATTGGACGGCAAGTGATCACTTACGGGTTCTCGCAAGATGCCGATGTATGTTTACATGATTACCAACAGCATGGGCAGTGTGGCGTGTTTAAAGTCACACGCCCTCACCGCGAGACACTGACGATTCGTTTAAATACGCCAGGCCAGCACAATGCGCTCAACGCGGCAGCGGCGATTGCTGTCGCCACAGAAGATGGTGTCGACGATGAGGCTATTTTACGTGCTTTAGCCAATTTTGCGGGTACAGGGCGGCGTTTTGACCAACTCGGTGAGTTTGCCGTGGAGGATGGCACCGCCTTGCTGGTGGATGATTATGGTCATCACCCCAGTGAAGTGGACGTGACCATCAAAGCGGCACGCGCTGGCTGGCAAGACCATCGTTTAGTGATGATTTTTCAGCCACACCGTTACAGCCGTACGCGCGATCTTTATGATGACTTTGCCAATGTGTTGGAAAAAGTGGATGTTTTGCTGATGCTGGATGTGTACTCAGCGGGTGAAACGCCGATTGCGGGGGCTGACGGTAGAAGCTTGTGTCGTAGCATTCGCGCGCGCGGGAAGCTGGATCCTATTTTTGTGCCTAATGCTGAGGCATTACCCCCGGCGTTAGCCAACGTGCTGCAACCTAATGACTTGGTTTTAACACAAGGCGCGGGTGATATTGGTAAAGTAGCAAAAAATTTAGCGGCAAAGCAGCTAGACAAGGCTAAAATGGCGCAATAAAAAGTAGCTGGCGAGATAAAAATAGCGGTCAACATCGGTTGTTGCGAGAATAAACATCGGTTTTTATCGTCTTTGTGGGAAAATGACGCGCAATCGATCCCAGCTTATTGATGAAAGTGCATCTCTAGGTTGGAGAGCGTCACGCGGGATCGCTATAATCAGTCGGTTTTTTCGCTGTGAGTGTCAAGTCGCATCGACACAAGGCGATAAGATAGGTATGAGCATGGTCAATGCCCTGACACGCGTACAAGCAGTGATAAAACTGGATCGGCAAACAGGCGCTTCACTCGCGTTCCTGGTTGGGGTGATCACCCTGATGTTGCTAGGGATCGTCCGTGTGATTGATTGGATGAGTGATGAGCAGCAGCTCCCCTTGTCACAACTGGTGATGGAAGGTGACCAAACACATGTCAGTGTTGATCAAGTTCGCCAAGCCGTGTTGTCAGGCGGCGAGCTAAAAAGCTTTATGCTGCAGGATGTAAATCGCATCCAAGCGAACATTGAGGCGCTCCCATGGGTGAAACAGGTCGCGGTAAGAAAGCAGTGGCCCGACACCTTAAAGGTACATATTACTGAATACCGGGCGAGCGCGATTTGGAATGGGCAAAAGTTGCTGACGCCAGACGGGACGGTATTCAATGGCGCCCCGCAAGATGTCGCCGATAAAAAGCTGGTGTCGCTACACGGCAATACCGGCACGTCGGAAGAAGTATTGCATACGAGTCGAGAACTCGAACGTAAATTACAGCGAATTGGCTTATCGATTCAGGCGTTATCACTCAATAAACGGCGCTCATGGCGTATCGTGACACGAGATGGCGTACGGATTGAGTTAGGGCGAAAGGCGCGACAAGAAAGGCTAGCGCGATTGGTCCGTTTATATCCGCGGATAAAGGCACAAGACAAAGCCATTGCGTATGTCGATTTACGTTATGACACCGGGGCTGCGGTAGGCTGGAAAACAGAGGCAGACGACGCGAATCGCCAAAATTAAGAGATGGTTGAATGAATAAAACGACAGACAAGTCACTGATAGTTGGGCTCGATATAGGGACGTCCAAAGTGTCTACCCTGGTCAGTGAAGTGCTGCCAGATGGCACGATCAACGTGCTGGGTGTGGGCAGTAGTCCCTCTCGCGGCATGGATAAAGGTGGCGTTAACGACTTAGAGTCTGTGGTTAAATCTGTTCAGCGTGCGGTGAATGAAGCCGAGATGATGGCAGATTGCCAAATCAGCTCTGTCTATCTTTCTTTGTCAGGGAAGCATATTCACTGCCAAACTGAGAGAGGGATGGGGACAATATCGGATGAAGATGTTACCCAAGACGACATAGACAATGTGATTCATACCGCGAAGTCGGTCAAAATCAGTGATGAGCAGCGCGTGCTGCATGTGATCCCACAAGAATACAAAATTGATTATCAAGAAGGGATCAAAAATCCGCTCGGGTTATCCGGGGTGAGGATGGAAGCGAGTGTGCACCTCATCACATGTCACAATGACACCGCAAAAAATATTGAGAAAGCAGTCGAACGTTGTGGTCTTAGCGTTGATCAACTGATTTTCTCCGGGCTTTCAGCAAGTCATGCCGTGATCACACCGGATGAGCGAGAGCTAGGTGTCTGTGTCGTCGATATCGGCGGCGGCACCATGGATCTTGCCGTGTGGACAGGAGGTGCCCTCCGCCATGCCGAAGTGATCCCCTATGCGGGCAATGTGATTACCAGTGATATTGCCTATGCCTTTGGCACACCACTGGCCGATGCAGAAGACATTAAAGTGAAATATGGCTGTGCATTGAGTGAGTTGGTGAACAAGGATGCCAAAGTGAATGTCCCAAGTGTGGGAGGACGCCCATCAAGGACATTGCAGCGACAAACCTTGTCAGAGGTGATTGAGCCGCGTTGCTCAGAGCTTTTGGGTCTGGTGAACCAAAAGCTGGTCGCTATCCAAGAAAAGCTGCGTAGCGATGGTGTTAAACATCAAATGGCAGCGGGAATTGTGCTCACTGGGGGCGCATCACAAATGCATGGCTTGGTGGAATGTGCAGAACGCGTATTCCAAAACCAAGTAAGAGTGGGGCAACCTGTGAATGTCACCGGATTGACCGACTATGTGCAAGCGCCTTGTTATGCAACCGCGGTTGGGCTTTTACACTACGGCAAAGAGAGCTTGCTGACAGAAACGAGTGAACCAGAACAAAAGCGGGCTGTGGCTAGCTGGATAAACAAGCTGAGTAGCTGGTTTAAGAAAGAATTTTAACCCTGATGCGAACAGGAAGGACGGAGAGAACTCATGTTTGAACCGATGATGGAAATGTCTGACGATGCGGTGATTAAGGTCGTCGGCATTGGCGGTGGCGGTGGTAACGCCGTTGAGCATATGGTGCGTGAGTCAATCGAAGGGGTTGACTTTATTAGCATTAACACGGATGCCCAAGCACTACGTAAAAGCAGCGTAGGCACGGTCATTCAAATTGGTGGTGATATCACTAAAGGCCTAGGTGCGGGGGCTAACCCACAAGTAGGTCGAGATTCTGCCCTTGAAGATCGCGATGCGATTAAAGCTGAGCTCGAAGGTGCCGATATGGTATTTATCGCAGCCGGAATGGGCGGTGGTACAGGAACCGGCGGAGCCCCCATTATTGCGGAAATCGCGAAAGAAATGGGAATCCTGACCGTTGCTGTGGTCACTAAACCATTCAGCTTTGAGGGTAAAAAGCGACTCGCTTTTGCAGAGCAAGGTATCGAAGAGCTGTCAAAACATGTTGACTCGCTGATTACGATCCCGAACGAAAAACTGCTTAAAGTGCTAGGTCGTGGGATTACATTGCTCGATGCCTTTGCCAAAGCAAACGACGTGCTACGCAACGCCGTGCAAGGGATCGCCGAGTTAATCACGCGCCCAGGTCACATCAACGTCGACTTTGCGGATGTCCGCACTGTGATGTCAGAGATGGGACACGCGATGATGGGTAGCGGCGTGGCAACCGGCGAAGATCGCGCGGAAGAGGCAGCAGAAATGGCCATTTCTAGCCCGCTTCTTGAAGACATCGACTTAGCCGGTGCGCGCGGTGTGCTGGTGAATATTACCGCAGGCTTTGATATGCGTCTTGATGAATTTGAGACCGTGGGTAACACCGTCAAAGCGTTTGCATCAGACAATGCGACTGTGGTGATTGGGACATCGATGGACCCAGAGATGAGCGACGAGCTGCGTGTGACTGTCGTGGCCACCGGAATTGGTAATGAGCGTAAGCCAGATATCACCTTGGTGACCAACTCACAGTCTGGGCAAGCACAGGCAGAGCCGAAAAAGGCACAGCCTTTGCAAGAGAAACCTCAGGCGGCAAGTGCAAACCCTGCGGCGAAAGAGCAGCCTGCTGCATCGTCTTCGAATGCAGCACCAAAATCGCAGACCGAGCATGATTATCTCGATATTCCTGCGTTTTTGCGTAAACAAGCTGACTAATCGCAATTGCTTGGTTTGTAGCCAGTGATGTGCTACCATCACGCTCCCCTTGTCTAAGGTGACAGGGTAATGAGTGACACAGAGCACACTTTTTTGAGAAAAAGTTGAGATAAGCCGATGATTAGACAGCGAACATTGAAAAGTATGGTCCAAACGACTGGTGTGGGTCTCCACTCTGGGCGTAAGGTTACGCTTACTCTGCGTCCGGCTCCTGCCAATACCGGTGTGATTTACCGTCGCACAGACATGGAGCCACCGGTCGATTTTCCGGCTAACCCTGAGGATGTGCGCGACACCATGTTGTGCACCGCCTTAGTCAATGACGCGGGTGTTCGCATCTCAACCGTTGAGCATCTCAGTGCAGCAATTGCAGGCATGGGGATCGATAACATTATTATCGAAGTGGACGCGCCAGAAATTCCAATTATGGATGGCAGTTCAAGCCCGTTCATCTTTTTGCTGCAGTCTGCGGGTATCGACGTCCAAAACGCGCCAAAACGGTTCATTCGCATTAAAAAGCCTGTTCGCATTGAAGACGATGACAAATGGGCGGAGTTGCTGCCGTATAACGGCTTCCGTCTTGATTTTGCTATCGAATTCGACCACCCCGCGATTGAATCTGAGCAACAAAACCTGGTACTAGACTTTTCAAGCCAGTCTTTTATTAAAGACTTGAGCCGGGCTCGTACCTTCGGTTTTATGCGTGACATCGAGTACCTGCAGTCACAAAATTTGTGTCTGGGCGGCAGCTTTGACTGTGCCATCGTGCTGGACGATTATCGTATCTTGAATGAAGAAGGCCTGCGCTTTGACAACGAACTCGTCAAGCATAAGGTGTTGGACGCTATCGGTGACCTTTACATGTGTGGCCACAGTATCCTCGGTGAGATGCGCGCGTACAAATCGGGCCATGCACTGAACAACAAACTGTTGCGCGCGGTCTTGGCCGATCAAGAAGCTTGGGAGTGGGTCACGTTTGAAGAAACCGACACCTCACCGGTCGCATTTGCTGAGCCGGGGATGGTCTTGGCCTAAGCCCTGTCTGATGCGGTAGGCGGTTGCACGGTAACAGCGCAATGCACCATACTGAGGCAGAATAAACCGCTAATACCCAGAGATTGATAGATAAAAAGCCAGAGCTCACTCTGGCTTTTTTTGATCCTCGGCGAGTTTGGCCAACGCCTCGAACCGTGCTTTTAGTTTGGGAGAGGCATTGTCACCTAGTGCACGCAGTAACTCACCCGAGGCTTGACTAAGGTGGCGGGACGGCGCGGTTTCTTTGTCTTCTCGATCGGCGGCGGCGAGTGCCGGGTTAATTTTCACTTCAATGGTTGTTAGGCTTGCCAGCCCTTTTTGACGTAATACCGACAATAAATGTTGTCGTTCGTAGTTCAGTCGCATCGCCCAGGCGGCGCTACCGGCTTCTACCACCAATACGCCATCACGATAATTGGCGACGCGGCAAGCTTTTGATGTCTCACCGGGTAACAAGGCTAAGATCAGCTTGTTTAGCTTGGCGAGCTCAACCGCTCGCTGAGCAATATTATTGGGGTCGCTCTCCAACAGATGGAGGGTAGAGCGGGGACGGTGGTCTCTCATCGCGCAATAACTGCCTTTTTTGTCATCAATTCGGCGCCTGAACGGGCGCACAGCGTCTAATTTTCGCTAATTGATCCCTTGAGTATTGGATTTGTCATAGGATGTGAAAGTAATTTACCTTATCATACATGCTCCACCTCGGCATGTAGCCTACCGGGTTGATATATCGGTATGTCCTGAGGTGATCACCGTAGAGTGAAAAAACCATTCACAGGTAAGTGTCGCATGGGTAAGGCGATGGCGGCGTATTTTTTCCGTGCCATCTACCACATTTACATTCAGTCACGTGGAAATCGTTGTGAAGTGGCGTCATCGCCCTTGAATTCTGTCCGATTTGGCTCCACTTAAGGTAGATGCGTTTTGGCATCTTGTGTTGAATCGATGAGCTTAAGCCAACCCGCGTTTGAACTGAAACACGCCAGCATAGAGGCAGTGTAGCGGCCGCCCATGTGGGAAAACCATTAAAAAGAGTACCGGCAACGCCATGTTATCGAAAGTCCTGACTAAAGTTATCGGAAGCCGTAATGACCGCACCTTGCGTCGGCTGAGAAAAGTTGTTGATGAAATCAACAAACTCGAACCCCAATTTGAAGCATTGAATGATGATGCGCTGAAAGCGAAAACCGTTGAATTCCGCGAGCGCCTTGATCAAGGTGCCGAGCTTGATGACCTCCTTCCTGAAGCCTTTGCCACTGTACGAGAAGCCTCTAAGCGTGTATTTGGCCTGCGCCACTTTGACGTGCAAATGGTCGGCGGTATCGTACTCCACAATGGTCAGATTGCGGAAATGCGCACCGGTGAAGGTAAAACCCTGACCGCGACGCTACCTTCTTATTTGAACGCCCTGACCGGAAAAGCGGTTCACATTGTGACGGTGAATGATTATTTGGCGGAACGTGATGCCGAAACCAACCGTCCGTTGTTTGAGTTTTTAGGAATGACGGTGGGCGTCAATGTCCCCAACATGCCGCCGGAGGCGAAAAAAGCCGCTTATGCGTGTGATGTACTTTACGGTACCAATAACGAGTTCGGCTTTGACTATTTGCGTGACAACATGGCGTTTCGAGCAGAAGACCGTGTGCAACGCGATCGCTATTTCTCGATTGTCGATGAGGTTGACTCGATCCTCATTGATGAGGCGCGTACGCCTCTGATTATTTCTGGGCCAGCAGAAGACAGCTCGGAGATGTATCAGCGTATCAATGCCTTGATCCCAAGCCTGAAACAGCAAGAGCAAGAAGATACCGAAGACTATCAAGGTGATGGCCACTTCACGGTCGATGAAAAAGCCAAGCAAGTGTACATGACCGAAAATGGTCAAGAGTTTGTCGAAGACTTGCTCAAGAAAAACGGCTTGATGGAAGACGGCGATACGCTGTACTCACCGGCAAATATCAGCCTGATTCATCATATTAATGCCGCATTACGCGCGCACGTCTTGTTTGAGCGCGACGTTGATTACATCGTTAAAGACGATGAAGTCATCATCGTGGATGAGCACACTGGGCGTACCATGCCGGGACGTCGTTGGTCAGAAGGCTTACACCAGGCGGTGGAAGCCAAAGAAGGGGTGAAAATTCAAAACGAGAACCAAACGCTGGCCTCGATCACCTTCCAAAACTTCTTCCGTTTGTATGACAAACTCTCAGGCATGACAGGGACCGCGGACACCGAGGCGTTCGAATTCCAGTCTATCTATGGCCTAGACACCGTGGTTATCCCGACTAACCGCCCAATGGTGCGTAAAGATCACGCCGATCAGGTCTACATGACCGAAAAAGAAAAGTTTGCCGCTATTGCGGAAGACATCAAAACACGTGCCAAAGCCGGTCAACCGGTATTGGTCGGAACGGTATCGATTGAAAAATCTGAATTGTTATCGAATGCCTTGAAAAAAGATGGTATCAAGCACCAAGTGCTCAACGCCAAATTCCACGCCCATGAAGCCGATATTGTTGAGCAAGCCGGTTACCCAGGCACGGTAACGATCGCCACTAACATGGCCGGTCGCGGTACCGATATCGTGTTGGGTGGTAGCTGGAAACAAGTGCTGGGTGATGTTGAAAACCCGACCGATGCGCAAGTAGAAGCGGCGAAAGAAAAATGGCAGCAGCTTCATGACCAGGTCGTTGAAGCGGGTGGCCTGCATATCATTGGTACTGAGCGTCATGAATCTCGTCGTATCGATAACCAGCTGCGTGGTCGTGCTGGTCGTCAAGGTGACCCAGGCTCAACCCGTTTCTATTTGTCGATGGAAGATTCTTTGATGCGGATCTTCGCCTCAGAAAAAGTCTCTAACATGATGAAACGATTAGGGATGGCCGAAGGCGAAGCCATTGAGCACCCATGGGTCAATAAAGCCATTGAAAACGCACAACGAAAAGTAGAAGGGCGTAACTTTGACATCCGTAAGCAACTGCTCGAGTTTGATGATGTCGCCAACGATCAGCGCAAAGTGGTGTACGAGCTGCGTGACGCGTTACTGGTGTCAGAAGATATCAGCGAAATGATCGAGCACAACCGCGAGGATGTGGTTAATAACATTGTGAACCAGTACATTCCGCCACAATCGCTAGAAGAAATGTGGGATATTGCTGGCCTTGAAAAGCGCCTTAAAGCGGATTTTGATCTCGAATTGCCGATTCAGCAATGGCTAGATGAAGACGACAAGCTGTATGAAGAGTTGTTGCGCGAGCGCATTCTGACGGCCTTGATCGAGGTTTATAAAGGCAAAGAAGAGGCGGTAGGGGCAGAAACCCTGCGTAACTTTGAAAAAGCAGTGATGCTGCAAACCTTGGATACGCTTTGGAAAGAGCACCTCGCGGCGATGGATCACCTCCGTCAAGGTATTCACTTACGTGGCTATGCGCAGAAGAACCCGAAACAAGAGTACAAGCGCGAATCGTTTGAGCTGTTTGAGGGCATGCTAGAAGCGCTGAAAACCGATGTGGTGACAACGCTTAGCCGAGTGCGTGTTCAGCAGCCGGATGACGTTGAGCGTATGGAAGCCGAGCGCAAAGCGCGCGCAGAGCAGGCCGCGCAAAAGCAGCAAGTTAACCATGCGCAAGCTGATAACCAGTTTGATGATAGCGACAGCGCCGAACAAGGTGGCAGCGGCAACGAAACCGTGGTGCGTGATGGACGTAAAGTTGGTCGTAATGAGCCTTGTCCTTGTGGATCAGGGAAGAAATTTAAGCAATGTCACGGTAGAATCTAAGCCCTGACCATGCATTATCAAAAAGGCCGTTTATCGGCCTTTTTTTATTATCAGGAGAGACCATGAAACGGGTAAGTATTGCCGCTGGCATTATTGTTAATCCGACACAAGACAAAGTCTTTATCACTCGCCGCCATGCTCACGCGCATCAAGGGGGAAAGTGGGAATTTCCTGGCGGAAAAATTGAGGGGAGTGAAACCCCGCAACGGGCACTGCTGCGTGAATTAAACGAAGAAGTCGGGATTACAGCAAAAGCGGTCAGCCCCTTTATATCGTTGGACTTTGACTTTCCCGACAAAGCATTAAGTTTGGATTTTTTCTTGGTCTGTGACTTTGAGGGCGAGCCGCAAGGCTGTGAGGGGCAGGAGGGTATTTGGGCACCGATTGCCGAATTGGATAACTATCCGTTTCCCGAGGCCAACGATGCGGTATTAGAAAAAATTCGCGCTCGGTTCTGAGCGCGAGAGAGGCGTTGGAGAAAAGTGAACAGGGGCAGAGCGTTTACTCGTGCTGCCCTTCTGACCAGAGATCATCATCAGAAAGGTCAGGGGCCCCGGGGATGGCTTTTTCTTCACTGGCCCATTCTCCCAAATCAATCAACTGACAGCGTTTACTGCAAAATGGACGATGTGGGCTGACCTCTCCCCAAACCACAGGCTGTTGGCATGTTGGGCATTTGACAACGGTAGGGGCATCACTCACGTGGATCTCCTTAACAAACACTGATATGAACAGACATATTGTCGGCGACCTCGTGATCGTCGTCAAATGGCATAAAGCGGATCGCGAAGCGGTTTTTGTGCCCAGACACTAACGGGTAAACCCCAAGATCAGGGGATATCTTAAGCCGAATTAAGCAGGCTCCATCCGCCTCTTGCTGGTAAAAGCCTTGTTGGACGTTGGCGGTTCCCCCGTGTGCGCTTTCACGCGTGAGCTGCAGCCAGAACGCCAAAGCGTGGCGTAATGGTGCTAGGGTTTCCATCCAGGCCTGAATCGCACTTTGTCGTGCGGCAAGCGGTTGATGGAGCCAGTAATGGAAATTGGGTAGATCAAAGCTACAGCTCCCCCCTGGAATCGAAAAGCGCTGCTTGATGCTGGTTAAAAAGCGATCTTCTTTTAACGCTTGGCCGAAGCGTTTGGCTTGCAATACCGCGCGTTGGTGTGCGGCGAGTTGATCGAGTAGCTGGTTGAGCTGTGTCTGATCGACTTGGGGGACGTCAGCCCAGGCTTTGAGTTTTTTCTTGAGTTTGTCCAAATCCTTGGCGAGATCCGCTTTCACTTGCACCTGCTCTAAAATCTCCTGTAGGTCAAACAGGCTGCGGAAAAATTGAATATGGTGGCAGGGCGCAGAAAGCCCGCTCACTTCGTCCAGTTGAGAGAGCAGGTACTCCAGGCGCAAGTAAATTCGCACCTGTTCATTGAGTGGGTGTTCATACAAAGTGAGGCTGGTCATAAGCGTTTAGCTGTCCTGTCCGACTATGGGTCGACGTTTGCCTGGGTTGCCAAGGTTAAATACGTGTGATGTAAGGCATCAACTTGCCGATCAAGTTCCGCTTCGGTTTGCGTATTATCGATCACATCATCGGCGACGGCGAGGCGTTGTGAGCGACTGGCTTGTGCGGCCAAAATCGCGTGAACTTGTTGTTCGCTCACGTGATCACGCGCGAGCGTGCGCGCGATTTGTGTTTGCTCGTCAACATCGACGACCAACACCCGTTGCGCCAATGACGTCAGGTTATTCTCTACTAACAAGGGCACCACAAGCAAACAATACGCTGAACTGGCCTGCGCACAGGCTTGGATCATGCGTTGGCGGATCATGGGATGAAGCAGGTTATCGAGCCATTGCTTGTCGTCTGGATGACTAAACACTCGCTCACGAAGCCAGGCACGATCTAGGCTGCCATCTGGGGTTAATGCCGGCGTGCCAAAACGCGCGACAATCGCGGCCAGACCATCACTACCGGGAGCAACCACCTCACGGGCGATCACATCGGCATCAATAATATCAATGCCCTTGGCGGCAAAACGGTTGGCAACCGTGCTTTTACCACTGCCAATCCCTCCGGTTAACCCGATCACAACGGCCATTAGCGTACTCCTAGAATTTGTGAAAGGTACCAGTGTAACAGGCTGTCGCCCCAAAGCAGACTTAGCCAGCCTGCGACAGCAATAAAGGGGCCAAAGGCAAACGCGTGTTGCAGACTTTTTTGTTGTTGGCGCAGTAATAGTGCCCCGACGATGGCGCCACTCAGTGAGGCGAGTAAAATCAGTAGCGGTAAGGCTTGCCAACCGACCCAAGCGCCCAGTGCCGCAAACAGTTTAAAATCACCATAGCCCATGCCTTCTTTGCCAGTGGTCAGCTTGAATGCCCAAAAGAGGCTCCATAGGCTGAGGTAGCCTGTCATGGCGCCGATGACACTGTCTGTGAGTGAGACAGGGCTGATCCCCAAGAGTGCGAGAGCGATCCCAGCCCAAAGGAGTGGCAGGGTAAGCTGATCGGGCAGCAACAGGGTTTCCCAATCAATGAGGGTCAGCGCCAGCAAAGTGAGGCTGGCCGCCATCACCGCGACGGCCCACGCCGGTGAGGAAATAAGCCATGCCGGTAACACACAGACAATAGCACTGGTGACCTCGACCAGTGGGTAGCGCGGACTAATCATCGTGCCACACTGACGGCAGCGGCCTTTTAACATCAGCCAACTGAGCAAAGGAATATTATCGTACCACGCAATCGGCTGCTGACAATCTGGGCAGTGTGAGGCGGGAAGACACAAATCAAAGCGCTGCGCGTTAGGGGCGTCAATATTAGCATCGGGAAACGTGGCCAAGCATTCTTGCCGCCAACGCCGCGCCATCATGATTGGCACGCGCGCGATGACCACATTTAAAAAGCTACCGACAATCAGACCAAATAAGCCAGCAAAAAAAATGAATAACGGTGATGAGAATATCAACATGGTACCTTCTGGGCATGAACCTTGTGCGCATCATAGCGCCTTGTCGCGAGAGACTCTATCTTGGCTAGCCAAGAACAGACATCAGATTAAAAATGGGTAGATACATGGCCACCACTAAGCCGCCAATTAATAGCCCTAGCACTAAAATTAACAGGGGCTCAATGATTTTACCGAGATTGTCCACGGTGTTGTCGACCTCGGCTTCATAGATTTGTGCGATGCGATTGAGCATATCATCGAGCGATCCCGACTCTTCGCCAATCATTACCATTTGCGTCACCATCACAGGGAAGCTATTACTGTCGCGCAAGGCTTGGTAAAGCGGAATACCAGTGGCCGTGTGCTGATGCACGGCGTTAAGCGCGTGAACATAATACGCGTTGGTCATGGATTTCGTCGCGGCTTGCAAGCCAGAGAGTAACGGAATACCGGCACTAAAGGTGGTGGCTAAGGTGCGAGAAAATTTGGCAATGCAGGCTTTGCCAATCACTTCACCAATGACGGGGAATTTGAGCAGCCAGCGGTCATAGTGATATCGGTAGGTCGCGTTTTTACGCTGCAGTAATTGATGCGCAGCGGCAAGGCCCGCTACGACAACAGTCATGGTTAAGGCGTGCTGACTGACGATATCAGACAAGGCGAGCACTTGTTGGGTGAGCCAAGGCAGTTCTGCCCCGAAGGAGTCAAAAATATGTTTAAACTTCGGGATCACGAATACCAGCAGGTAGGCACTGACGCCTAATGCCACGCTGACCACGATGCTGGGATAGATCATGGCTTTGATGACTTTACTGCGAAGCAACGCCTGCTTTTCACGGTATAGAGTCAGGCGAGCAAAGATCTCCGGCAGTTGCCCGGTTTGCTCGCCCGTTGCGACTAAATCGCAATAAAAGCGATCAAACAAGGGACTTGCGTGCGCCAACGCATCACTCAAATTGGTACCCGCCTCCAGTTGCTGGCGGATATGACGCACCAGTAAGCGCATTTCGGCTTTGACCTGATTGAGCGCGATGAGGTTGAGGGCTTGCACGATAGGGATCCCAGACTCAAGCAAGGTGGTGAGATCGCGGGAAAATTGGGTGATATCTGCTGCTTTGGCTTTATGACGACGCTGCTGAAAGCTCGATAGTCGGCGGCGAATAAGGCGGCTGGGGACAATAGATTGGTTGGCTAGCTCTTGGCGTGCATCTCGCTCGGTATAGGCGAATACTTGCCCTTGTTTTTCGCCGCTTGCGGCGGCTTGGCGCCAATGAAAGATAAACAGGGTGGGTTTGGCCATGACGACTCCTTAGGCAAGTTGAATAACGCGGGTAAGTTCTTGAATACTGGTGCTCCCTTGGTTGAGTTTGGCAACGCCAGAGTCGGCCAACCGCCACATGCCTTCTTCGGTAGCCAGTTGGGTCAGTTCAATGGCACTGGCATTGCGGTAAATGGCGTCAGCAATGGCTTCGGTCACGGGAAGCACCTCGTATACCCCTGTGCGGCCTTGATAGCCCTGATAGCACTGATAACAGCCGTGGGGGTTAGCCTGGTACAGAGTACTTGGGGTTAGAGACGGATAGAGGTTAGCCAAGAACTGAAGGCGAGGATCACCAGACGGATGCGGTTGTTTGCAAATAGGGCATAAACGGCGTACTAAACGCTGGGCCACTACCAAGCTCAGAGAGCTAGCAAGATTGTAGGGCGCAATGCCCATATGGGCTAAACGGGTGATGCTCTCGGCCGCTGAATTGGTATGCAGGGTTGATAACACCAGGTGACCGGTTTGCGCGGCCTTGATCCCGATTTCAGCGGTGTCGAGATCGCGAATTTCCCCCACCATCACCACATCGGGATCTTGACGCAAAAAGGCACGGAGTGCGGTGGCAAAATCTAAACCAATGGCCGTGTTGACGTTGACTTGGTTGACGCCTTCTAGCTGGATCTCAACCGGATCTTCGATGGTGGCAATATTACGCTCGGGCTGATTGAGATACTTTAACCCACTGTACAAAGAGACGGTTTTGCCGCTTCCGGTTGGGCCGGTAAACAAAATCATGCCTTGCGGTCTATCCAGTGCCTCTTGATAGTGCCGGCGCTGCCACTCGGTTAAGCCTAAATCATGCAGCGTCAGTTGCTGCTGGCCGTTATTCAACAAGCGCACCACCACCTTCTCTCCCCACACGGTCGGTAAGGTGGAGACGCGCATATCGACGGTGTGATCGGCAGTAAGGGTCAGCTTGATGCGTCCGTCTTGTGGTAAGCGTCGCTCGGCAATATTAAGTTGGGCTAAGATTTTGAGTCGAGTCGACAGCCGCCGCGAGACCCCCGCAGGAGGATGAGCATAGGTGTGCAATAAACCGTCCTGGCGAAAGCGAATTTGGTAGTGCTGCTCAAAGGGCTCAAAGTGCACGTCGGAGGCGTTTTTACGCACTGCATCCACCAAGATCTGCTGAATGTAGCGACTGATCGGCGCCTGATCGCTTTGTAGCTCGGTGCTGTCTTCTTGCGGGCTATCGGTGACGGTCAGGGCGACTAAGTCCTGATCGCTGATAGTCATGCCATCGTGGGTGCCATCGATATCTTCGCCGTACAAGTGACGCAGCGCGGCATCCAAATCCGGCTGACTGAGCACTACCAAACGAACATTGAGCCCAGTAGAAAAGCGAAAGTCGGCGACCGCCTCTGTGTTATCTGGGTCACTGACGCCGAGCAGTAGCTCTTGGCCTTGCTGAGCAAGCGGCAGCACTTGATGACGCTGAATCAAATCGCGCCTATCTAGGGCATAGCAGGTGTCTTTAAACGGATACTGATGGCTCTCCACGAACGGAAGGTGATGCTGACTCGCGAGGGTGTGGGCGAGCGCGGTGGGGTCAACGCCTGCATCGAGTAAATGCGCGAGGCTGAGCGACACATTGTCGCCAATGCCCAACGTATGGCGCTGGGCATCACTCAACAAACCAGATTGATATAACGGAGCGGTTGGGATCATTGGCTGCTTATGCTTTTTTACATCCTTTAATATCACCATCATCGAAAGTTTCTTTCGTTGTGTATTTACATACCCAAGCAAGCTTGTTTTTCTCAAAGGTAATTTCTGTTCCGTTAATCGAGCTATTATTATTAAACGAGACTTTCAGCTCAGTCCCTTTATCATCTTCGCCTTCTTTAGGGCCCGAGACCTTGACTGTTGCCAGCTCGCCTAGGTTCTTAGCGTCACCCAAGGCTTTTTTAAATTTATTCAATGAATCGCCACTATTTTCATCCAAATAAAGATCTAACCGTGTAAGGAGAGCACGGCCTGATGCTAACCCTGAGTTAAATTCAGCAATTTTCTGTTTATTAACATAAGCGGGAACGGCGATAGCCGATAGCGCTGCGATAATGCCGACGACGATCAGTAACTCAATCAAGCTAAACCCTTGTTGCTTTTTCATCCTATATTTCTCCTCTCAATGATGGTCGGCCGCCAACGCGGTGGCCGCGAGTGCAGCGACTTTACGCTGGTGTGTGACGCAAAAAAGAGGGCGAATATGAGTTTGAGAGTGAAGGGTAAAAGCCGGATGTAATGGTGTTTTTTTCTACTGTAGTATTCGACGGACAACAAATTTTTTGTCACGAAAGCGCGATAAAAAAGGCCGCCAATCGTGGGCGGCCTGGTCGAATCTGAGCGAGCGTACGTATTATTGAAAACGCATGGATAAATCGAGTGCGGTCACGTGCTTGGTGAGTGCGCCGACAGAAATATAATCCACCCCGGTGGCGGCGTATGTTGCCAACGTCTCTAGGGTGACATTGCCCGAGACTTCCAGCGCAACGCGATTTTGGTTTAACGCCACCGCTTCACGCATCATCGGCACACTAAAGTTATCCAGCATGACAATATCGGCGCCTGCGTTAATCGCTTGTTGCAGCTCATCCAGGGTTTCGGTTTCTACTTCTACCGGTTTATCAGGATTAAGTCGGCGCGCCGCTTTGACGGCGTTCTCTATCCCGCCACAGGCGAGAATATGATTCTCTTTGATCAAATAAGCATCAAACACACCAATACGATGGTTATGGCCACCACCGCAGGCAACAGCGTATTTGAGGGCACTGCGCAGTCCCGGAATGGTCTTACGCGTGTCGAGCAATTTGGTGTGGGTGCCGTTGAGCGCTGCCACATAGGTTGCGACCTTACTTGCACACCCAGAGAGGGTTTGAATAAAGTTCATCGCATTGCGTTCACCGGTCAACAAGACACGCGAGGGTCCCTGTAAGGTACACAGCGATTGGTTGGCGGTGATGGCGTCGCCGTCCTCGACATGCCACGTCAAGGTGACTTCGCCACCGAGCTGATGAAACACTTCATCCGCAAAGGCACGGCCACAGAAAACGCCATCTTCTCGGGTGATCAATGTGGCTGTGGATACTGAGTCTGCCGGAATGAGGCTGGCGGTTATGTCTTTACTGGCGTCGATCTCGCCACCCAAATCTTCTCGCAGTGCGTCGGTCACCGCGCGGATCACGTCGGCGCTGAGGTGAGAGGTGAGATAGGCCAGGCGGCGCTCGCTGTCATGGACAGCATGAAAAGGGGTCGATGTCATCATGGCTTACCGCGGTCATCAAAAAGTGGTCGAATGATAACGCTGGTGATAACGAAATGCAGCTTTTCTCTCTCGTTTCCCCGTATTCGTCTATCTTTTTATTCATATTCTGTCTTTTAACTTGTCTACACTTTAAGCAGGAACAGTCAAAGAGGTGATGCCATGAAGCGAGGGTTAGCGCTGGTGGCCATGATAGCGATCGCGTTCATTGGGTTTCGTGCTTGGCAGCAACTCAGACCTCCGGTGTCCGAGCCATTATCGTCACTGACCATCGCCGTCTCGCTTACCCCCTTATCGGCACCGATTATTGTGGCTAAGGAGCAAGGTTTGTTTAAAAAGCAGGGCATCGACATGACGCTAAAGCCGGTTCATGGGGGCGTAAAAAGCTTTCAATCCTTGATGTCAGGGGAAGTGGACTTAGCCACTACCTCAGAGACGGTGGTGATGTTTAACAGTTTTGAGCGCGATGACTTTAATGTGCTAACCAGCTTTGTCGAGTCAGATAACGACGTAAAACTCTGGTCTATTCGCCGTGAGATTAGTGGCTCGCTGGTGGACGCGCTCGACAAGGCACGCGTGGGCATTGTTGCGTCGAGTGCCAGTGAATATTTCTTTGATTCCTTGCTGCAATTGCACGACATTCCTAGAGATCAGGTGGAAAAAGTTGATTATCCCCCCGAAGCACTGCCCAACGCGCTCCTCGACGAGAAAGTGGATGCGATAGCCATATGGGAGCCCTATGGCTATCAGCTACTCAAGCAGTCTAACCAGCCGGTACAGTCGCTTGACAGTAAAGGCTTGCACAGCCTCTCTTTTCTGTTAGTCAGTGATCGCTTGCTCGTCAATAAGCAACACCAGGACATGCAACGGGTTGTCAGTGCCTTAGACGACGCGGTGAGCTTTATTCATCAGCACCCAGAGCGAGCGAAGGCACAGGTCTCCGCGTATCTTGACATGTCAGACGATAAACTCAGCTGGCTATGGCAAGATTACTTATTTCGCCTTTCATTGAATGACTCATTGTTACTGCGGTTAAAAAACCAAGCGCGATGGGCGCAAGAGGCGGGTTTAGTTGAAGGGAACACGCCGTCATTCCGCCACATACTCAACCCCGGCCCCTTGGTTGAGGCCACGCAAAAAGTGAGTTTATTAGAATGAGGATTGGTCAGCAGCTCAGTATCGTTGTGTATGCTTGTACGGCGCTCACCTTCGTTACGCTGTTAATTACGGTGGAGCTTTTTTATAAGCAAAATCAAATCCAAGCACGGTTAGACAGCATCGTGGCGGTGCATTCGCAGATTGATAGTCTGCGAGGCCGTCTGTGGTTATATCGCCAATACCCCAGCACGCAAACACGCCAAGATGTCCATCAGTCAACCAACGCATTGCGGGCGCAGTTAAGCAGTGATGAAGAGGCGTTACCGCCGCAGTCCGCGCAGTCGATCCGACTCGCGGCAAACAGCATTGATCGCCTATTGGGCATTACCGCCGAGCAATTAGATGATGATCCCTCTGTGGATGACAGGCGTTTGATGTTGTTTTCACGTTTTAATGTGTTACTGCAGGCGATGAGTGAAACCGCTTTTTCGGTGCGTCAGCAAGTCATGCACCAGTCGGGGCAGCAACAGAAAACCCTGTTAGTCGTACATGGTGGTGTACTGGTGGTGTTAGCCTTGTTGGTGACCATGTTTGTGACCAGCTTGCGGCGACGGTTAACACACCGCCTAAAAGCATTGCATTCGACGATTACACAAATAAAGCAAGGTGACTTAACCACTGAATTAACCTTGACTGACAAAGATGAGCTGACTGAGTTGGCTGATCATGTCAATGAGATGAAGCGTGCGCTGAGCCATACCATGGTGGACAAAAAACAGTTGAGCGAAGAAGTCGCACGCCAAACCCAACAGCTTCGTGAACAGCAACACCAACTTAAATTCCTTGCCGAACACGACGAGTTGACGGGCTTATTCAATCGGCGTGCGTTTGAATCGCATGTTGAAGTGGCGTTGATGCGCGCTAATCGCGCCCAAACGAACGCTGCCTTACTGTTTATTGATTTGAATAACTTTAAGCAAGTGAACGACACCTATGGACATGGTGTAGGAGATGAGCTTCTCAAGGTGGTCAGTCAGCGCTTGAAACAATCCGTGCGCCGCTCTGATTTGGTTGGCCGCTTGGGCGGTGATGAGTTCATTGTCTGGCTGGATTTGTTAGCGGACAAATCGGCGTTGAATGAAGTGATCACACGTATCCAAGACGAAATGCACGCGCCAATACAGGTTGCCGAGACCTCATTGTCTTTGGCCATTAGTATCGGCGTGAGTTGCTTCCCAACGGATGGACTCGAGCTACAGCAGATGATGAATCAAGCCGATGCCGCCATGTATTACGCCAAAACCCATCCGACAGCGCGTTGTTGCTTGTATTCCAATCTACCGACTGACCAGATAAAGTAGCGATTTTGCTCAAGCGGATCGGGTATGTCTTTTTCACAGATTGACAATCATTGGTTGGTAGGCGCGCGCGCTTGCCTGTCTCCTCATCATAACCAACGCCCGGAGAGTAACGATATCTCCTTGCTGGTGATCCACAATATCAGCCTGCCGCCCGGTCAGTTTGACGGTCCCTATATTGAACAGTTTTTTCAGGGGCACCTCGATCCGGCTGAACACCCTTACTTTGCCGAGATCGCATCGCTTCGCGTCTCTGCCCACCTACTGATCCGACGAGATGGAAGTGTGATCCAGTTTGTACCATTCAGTGCGCGCGCATGGCATGCTGGCGCTTCGTGTTTTGACGGTCGGCAGCAATGTAACGATTTTTCTATCGGTATTGAGCTAGAGGGCACAGACACACATCCATACACCGATCAGCAGTACCAATCGTTAGCGGCGATCACGCAGACGCTGATGCAGTACTACCCAGCCATTACCCGTGATCGAATCACAGGACACCAACATATTGCCCCAGGACGAAAAACGGATCCTGGCGCGGCGTTTGACTGGAAAAAGTTACACGCGCTGATTTAAATGCCTATTGCGTTGATTGATCTAAATGGTCTGACCAATTTTGAGGGGCGGAGTATTCGTGGCTGTCAGGCTAAAAATACACAGGTTTCCATGATGTCAATCAAAGTTCAGGTGGACAGAATACCCGCTGTCTGGTAACTTTAGGGATCAATAAAGTAATTGGTCTTACCAATTTACAATCAGTCAGTTTCTGCAACTAAGCGCCAAGCTTAGGATGCGGATGGTCAATAAATACAATGGCATATCAGCGAATTCGTCAACCTAAACTCTCAGATGTAATTGAAAAAGAGCTCGAAGGCTTAATTCTGGAAGGGACCTTGTCTCCAGGCCAGAAGTTACCGCCTGAACGAGAGTTAGCGACGCAATTTGATGTGTCTCGCCCGTCAGTGCGCGAAGCGATTCAACGGCTGGAAGTCAAAAAGCTACTGACGCGCAAGCAAGGTGGCGGCACCTTTGTCAGTGAACGCCTTTGGCAACGCTTCTCTGAGCCACTGCTAGAGTTATTGGCGGACCATCCAGAAACCCAGCTTGACTTACTGGAGTCACGACATGCCTTGGAGGGCATTTCTTCTTATTTTGCCGCACTTCGGGGTACAGAAGAGGATTTCTCTCGCATTGAAGACTGTCATGACGCCATTCGCCAAGCGCAGCAAAATGGGGACTTAGAGGCAGAAGCATCGGCTGTGATGCAGTATCTCGTTGCCGTAACGGAAGCGGCGCATAATGTGGTGTTACTTCACATCATGCGCAGTCTCGCGCCGTTACTGGAACAGAATATTTTGCAAAATTTTGAGCTACTTTATCGCCGTCAAGAGACGGTGGAAAACGTCAGCCGACACCGAGCTGAGATAGTGGATGCGATTACCGCTGGCGAGCCAGAAAAAGCCCGACAAGCGTCGCATGCACACTTGGCTTACATTGAGGAAACTCTGTTGGATCTTGGTCGAGAAGAAAGCCGTCGCGAACGGTCTCTACGTCGAATTCAACAACGCAAGGACGAGTTGGAGTAGCCTTATTCGCACCGATAAAAACGCGAAGGGCACTGCAGCTGCGACAACGTTTGTTTTGTACGAGTCAATCAACGAAAGGATAGATCGCCATGTCTGAAGTCATGAAACATGACGTGGACGCACTTGAAACACAAGAGTGGTTGCAAGCTCTTGAGTCAGTCGTTCGTGAAGAAGGTGTAGAACGTGCCCAGTTCCTTCTGGAGCAAGTATTAGGGCAAGCACGTTTAGACGGTGTTGACATGCCAACGGGCGTGACCACCAACTATGTAAATACCATTCCTGCTGATCAAGAACCTGCTTACCCAGGTGATGTGAATCTGGAACGCCGTATCCGTTCTATCATTCGTTGGAACGCAATCATGATCGTGTTGCGTGCGTCCAAGAAAGATTTAGAGCTGGGTGGCCACATGGCATCATTCCAGTCTTCGGCGGCATTTTATGAAACCTGCTTTAACCACTTCTTCCGTGCGCCTAACGAGAAAGACGGTGGCGACCTGGTGTACTATCAAGGCCATATTTCTCCAGGTATCTATGCGCGTGCGTTTGTTGAAGGCCGCTTGAGCGAAGAGCAGCTCGACAACTTCCGTCAGGAAGTCGATGGCAAAGGGGTGTCTTCATATCCGCACCCGAAACTGATGCCTGAGTTCTGGCAGTTCCCAACCGTATCTATGGGTCTGGGTCCCATTGCGTCTATCTATCAAGCGCGTTTCCTCAAATACCTCAACGGTCGTGGCCTGAAAGACACCTCTGAGCAGCGTGTTTATGCGTTCCTTGGTGACGGTGAGATGGATGAGCCAGAATCACGCGGTGCGCTGTCATTTGCGGCGCGTGAAAAACTGGATAACCTCTGCTTCTTGATTAACTGTAACCTGCAGCGCCTTGATGGCCCTGTGATGGGTAACGGTAAAATCGTTCAAGAGCTGGAAGGCCTCTTTAAAGGCGCTGGCTGGAACGTGATCAAAGTGGTTTGGGGCTCTGGCTGGGACAAACTGCTGGCCAAAGACACCTCAGGTAAATTGCTGCAGTTGATGAATGAAACCATCGACGGTGATTACCAGACGTTCAAATCGAAAGATGGCGCTTACGTCCGCGAACACTTCTTCGGCAAGTACCCAGAAACGGCAGCCTTGGTTGCAGACATGACTGACGAAGAGATCTTTGCACTTAAGCGTGGTGGCCACGAGCCATCTAAATTGTTTGCTGCCTTCAAAGCAGCACAAGAGTGCAATGACCGTCCAACCGTGATCTTGGCGAAAACCGTAAAAGGTTATGGCATGGGTGAAGCGGCTGAAGGGAAAAACATCGCGCACCAAGTCAAGAAAATGGACATGACCCATGTTCACGCGATGCGTGATCGTCTTGGCCTACAAGACTTGTTGTCTGACGACGATGTACAAAACCTGAAGTACCTAAAGTTGGAAGAAGGCTCTGCCGAGTACGAATACCTGCACGCACGTCGTAAGGCACTTCACGGTTATACTCCACAGCGTCTGCCGAAATTTACGCAAGAACTGACACTGCCAGAACTGGACGATTTCTCAGCCCTGCTGTCTGAGCAGAAGCGTGATATCTCCACCACCATGGCCTTTGTACGCTCTTTGAATGTATTGCTGAAAGACAAAAGCATTGGCAAAAACATTGTGCCAATCATTGCCGACGAAGCGCGTACCTTTGGTATGGAAGGCCTGTTCCGTCAAGTAGGTATCTACAACCCACACGGTCAGACTTACACTCCAGAAGACCGCGGTGTGGTGTCTTACTACAAAGAAGACCAAGGCGGTCAGGTACTGCAAGAAGGGATCAACGAGCTCGGTGCGATGTCATCGTGGGTAGCCGCGGCGACCTCTTACAGCACTAATGATCTGCCCATGATCCCATTCTACATCTACTACTCAATGTTCGGCTTCCAACGTGTTGGCGACATGGCGTGGATGGCGGGTGACCAACAAGCACGTGGTTTCCTATTGGGTGCCACTGCCGGTCGTACAACGCTTAACGGTGAAGGTCTACAGCACGAAGACGGTCACAGCCATATCCTGGCGAGCACGGTACCTAACTGTGTTTCTTACGACCCAACCTTCGCGTACGAAGTGGCGGTGATCATGCAAGACGGTATCCGTCGCATGTACGGCCCTGACCAAGAAAACATCTACTACTACCTGACGCTGATGAACGAAAACTATCATCAGCCAGCCATGCCTGAGGGCGCGGAAGAAGGTATCCGCAAAGGTATCTACAAGCTAGAAACCTACACAGGCGACAAAGCGAAAGTCCAGCTAATGGGCTCTGGCACCATCATGACCGAAGTGCGTAAAGCCGCGAAGCTGCTTAGCGATGAGTACGGCGTGGCGTCTGACGTTTACAGCGTGACCTCGTTCAACGAGCTTGCACGTGACGGCCAAGATGCAGATCGCTTCAACATGTTGAACCCAGCTGCAGAGGCACAAGTTCCTTACATTCAAACTGTCATGGGATCTGAGCCTGCAATTGCTGCGACTGACTACATGAAAAACTACGCTGACCAAGTTCGTGCGTTTATCCCAGCTGAATCTTACAAAGTACTGGGCACTGACGGCTTTGGTCGTTCTGACAGCCGCGAAAACCTCCGTCGTCACTTCGAAGTGAACGCAGGCTATGTGGTTGTGGCGGCACTTAATGAGCTGGCTAAGCGTGGCGATGTTGACAAAAAAGTGGTCGCAGAAGCGATCAAAAAATTCGACATCGATACCAACAAAGTAAACCCGCTGTTCGCGTAAGAGGCTGAAATAATGTCAATCGAGATTAATGTACCTGACATCGGTGCGGATGAAGTAGAAGTGACTGAGATCCTTGTCAGCGTGGGTGACAAGGTTGAAGAAGAGCAGTCGTTAATCACCGTTGAAGGTGATAAAGCATCCATGGAAGTCCCTGCGTCACAAGCGGGTGTGGTCAAGGAAATTAAAATTGCCGAAGGTGATAAAGTTACCACCGGCTCTTTGATGATGATCTTTGAAGCAGAAGGCGCCGCGCCAAGTGCGCCCGCGCAAGAGGCGGCCCCCGCCGCCCCTGCTGCAGCACCAGCGGCTGCGTCAGAAATCAAAGAAGTGCACGTGCCTGATATCGGCGGCGATGAAGTCGAAGTCACCGAGATCATGGTGGCGGTAGGCGATAGCGTCGAAGAAGAGCAATCACTGATCACCGTTGAAGGCGATAAAGCCTCAATGGAAGTGCCGGCACCGTTTGCAGGGACTGTCAAAGAGATCAAGATTGCTTCGGGTGACAAAGTGTCAACCGGCTCTCTTATCATGATGTTTGAAGTCGGCAGCAGTGCCCCTGCTGAGGTGCCAGCACAGGCTGCACCTGCCGCCGCTGCGTCAGAAGCAAAAGATGTAAACGTTCCTGACATTGGCGGTGATGAAGTTGAAGTGACTGACATCATGGTCGCTGTAGGCGATACGGTTGAAGAAGAACAGTCTCTGATCACCGTTGAAGGCGACAAAGCGTCGATGGAAGTGCCGGCACCGTTTGCGGGTACGGTTAAAGAAATCAAAATCGCCGCGGGCGATAAAGTGTCTACCGGCTCGCACATCATGGTGTTCGAAGTCGCCGGTAGCGCACCAGCAGCACCTGCCGCGGCACCTGCTGCAGAGGAAAAATCTGCGCCAGCGCCAAAAGCGGAAGCACCTGCAGCGGCTAAAGCTGATGCCGGTAAAGACGAGTTTGTCGAAAACAAAGAGTACGCCCATGCGTCACCTGTTGTGCGTCGTCTTGCGCGTGAATTCGGTGTTAACTTGGCAAAAGTCAAAGGCACTGGCCGTAAAGGACGTGTACTGAAAGAAGACGTGCAAGGCTACGTGAAAGAGGCGCTTAAGCGTCTTGAATCTGGCGCAGCATCTGGCTCAGGCGACGGTAGTGCACTGGGTCTGCTACCTTGGCCGAAAGTCGACTTCAGCAAATTCGGTGAAACGGAAGAAAAACCACTGTCTCGCATCAAGAAGATCTCGGGTGCGAACCTGGCACGTAACTGGGTAATGATCCCGCACGTGACCCAGTGGGATAACGCCGATATCACTGAAGTTGAAGCGTTCCGTAAAGAGCAAAACGCGATCGAGAAGAAGAAAGAGTCAGGCATGAAGATCACCCCATTGGTGTTCATCATGAAAGCGGCTGCTAAAGCGCTGGAAGCTTTCCCTTCATTCAACGCGTCACTGTCTGAAGATGGTGAAAGCCTGATCATGAAGAAGTATGTCAACATCGGTATCGCGGTTGACACACCAAACGGTCTGGTCGTGCCTGTCTTTAAAGACGTGAATAAGAAAGGCATCCACGAGCTATCTGAAGAGCTGATGGTGGTATCGAAGAAAGCCCGTGGCGGTAAGCTAACGGCCTCTGACATGCAAGGTGGTTGCTTTACCATCTCTAGCCTAGGGGGGCTCGGCGGTACGGCGTTTACGCCAATCGTTAATGCACCAGAAGTGTCTATCTTGGGCGTGTCTAAGTCAGAAATGAAGCCAGTATGGAACGGTAAGGACTTTGAACCTCGCCTAATGCTGCCGCTATCGCTGTCTTACGACCACCGTGTGATTGACGGTGCCGAGGGCGCGCGCTTTATTAGCTACCTCAACGGCTTACTGTCTGATATTCGCCGTTTGGTACTCTAATCGCAATACCAACAACCCGACTGGCCGGTTAAAGGTCGGTCGGGAATTGTTGTGCAGCTCACAGGCTATGGGTTTTTATTTTTCAGCCCATTAACATGGCTGTAAACTGTGGCTCCCAGATACCCACAACAATAAAAAATTACCGCTCTTAGCCTGTCAGGGAATAAGACTATAACGAGGTCAGAATGAGTAAAGAAATCAAAGCGCAAGTCGTCGTCCTTGGCGCTGGTCCTGCTGGATACTCCGCCGCTTTCCGCTGTGCCGACCTAGGTTTGGAAACCGTATTGGTTGAACGTTACAACAACCTTGGCGGTGTGTGTCTAAACGTCGGCTGTATTCCATCTAAAGCCCTACTTCACGTTGCCAAAGTGATTGAAGAAGCCAAAGCCATGGCCGAGCACGGCGTGGTATTCGGCGAACCACAAACCGATATCGACAAGATCCGTTCTTGGAAAGATAAGGTTATTGGTCAACTGACGGGCGGCTTAGGCGGTATGGCCAAGCAGCGTAAAGTGACAGTCGTTAATGGCACAGGCCGTTTCACTGGTGCCAACACCCTGTTAGTCGAAGGGGAAGAAAGCACTACCATCAACTTTGATAATGCCATCATCGCGGCTGGCTCTCGTCCAATCGAGCTGCCATTTATCCCGCATGATGACCCACGCATTTGGGACTCCACCGACGCGCTTGAGCTCAAAGAAGTGCCTGAAAAAATGCTGTTAATGGGTGGCGGTATCATTGGTCTAGAGATGGGAACCGTTTACCACGCACTCGGCTCACAGGTTGATGTGGTCGAAATGTGCGATCAGGTGATCCCTGCGGCAGATAAAGATGTGATCAAAGTCTTTACCAAGCGCATCAGCAAGAAGATGAACCTCATGCTGGAAACCAAGGTGACCGCGGTAGAAGCCAAAGAAGACGGCATCTACGTCACCATGGAAGGCAAGAAAGCCCCAGCAGAGCCTGTACGCTATGACGCTGTCTTGGTTGCTATCGGCCGTAGCCCGAATGGCAAACTGCTTGATGCGGGCCAAGCGGGTGTTGAAGTCGACGATCGTGGCTTTATCAATGTTGATAAGCAAATGCGCACCAACGTGCCGCACATCTATGCGATTGGTGACATCGTGGGTCAGCCTATGCTGGCGCACAAAGGTGTACACGAAGGCCATGTGGCGGCAGAGGTTATCTCAGGTAAGAAGCATTACTTCGATCCAAAAGTGATCCCATCGATTGCGTACACTGAGCCAGAAGTGGCTTGGGTCGGAAAAACTGAGAAAGAGTGTAAAGAAGAAGGCATTAACTACGAAGTGGCGACCTTCCCATGGGCGGCTTCAGGTCGTGCGATTGCGTCTGACTGTTCAGACGGTATGACCAAAATGATCTTCGACAAAGACACCCACCGTGTGATTGGTGGTGCCGTCGTGGGTACCAACGGCGGTGAGCTGCTGGGTGAAATCGGTCTTGCCATCGAAATGGGTTGTGATGCCGAAGATGTCGCCTTGACAGTACACGCTCACCCCACCTTGCACGAATCGGTTGGTTTGGCTGCAGAAGTGTTTGAAGGCTCAATCACTGATATGCCTAACCCGAAAGCGAAGAAAAAGAAATAAACCACACGTTTATGTTTTTCTGACTCAGCCCCGCCATGCGGGGCTTTTTTGTACCTGTGATGTACTTCTGGGTCGTGAACAATAAAAAAGCGGGCCAAGGCCCGCTTAGTGCGTCAGTCGGTAGCATCGCAATGGTTTAAAGCTTAAAGCTCCCAACCAAGGTATCAAGACGTTTGGAAAGATCGCGCAGTGACTCACTGGCTTCTGCCATGGTGTTGGCGGTATCAGCGGTTTGCTGCGAGCTGTGGTTAATCTCTTCGATATTTTGGTTAATATCGTTGACCACGGTGGACTGCTCTTCAGTCGCGGTGGCCACCTGGGTGTTCATGTCCGAGATTTGTACAATCTGCTCGTTGATTGCATTGAGCGATTGTGAGGCCTCATCGGAGGCATTGACCCCTTCAGCGGTCATGGTGCGACTTTGCTCCATAGCATCCACGGCGTTGCGCGCTTCTTGCTGCAGGCGGTCAATCATGGTCTGGATTTCATCGGTGGAATCAGAGGTGCGACTGGCCAAGCTGCGTACCTCATCGGCGACAACCGCAAAGCCACGTCCTTGCTCGCCGGCTCGCGCCGCTTCAATTGCCGCATTCAACGCCAGTAAGTTGGTTTGCTCGGAGATCCCGCGAATCACATCCAAAATGCCGCCGATCGAATCGGTGTTTTCAGCCAAGGCGCTGATCACTTTCGACATATTCTCCATGTCATCAGCAAGGCGAGCGATTGTATCCCGTGCCTGGGTCACCACGCCTTGGCCACTTGCCGCATCATCAGAGGCTTGGTTGGCGGCACTGGCAGCACTGGCGGCATTGCCTGCAATCTCATTAACGGTCGCCCCCATTTCATTGATGGCGGTAACCACTTGCACGGTGCGATCCCGCTGATACTCGCTTTGCGATTGGGTAGCACTGGCTTGTGAAGAGACTTGCTCGGCCGCACTACGTAATTCGCCACCGGTACGGGCAACGTCTGAGACTAGACGATGGATTTTCTCCACAAAACTGTTGAAACCAGAGGCGAGTTGGCCAATTTCATCTTGGCTATTGATATCCACGCGTTGGCGCAAGTCCCCTTCACCTTCACCGATTTCACGGAACACATTGGCGACATATTGGATGGGTTTGGTAATGGTCGCAGCTAACCAGACGGCAACGACGATAAAAATGAGACCGACGACGACCGATACCATCAGGATCTGATTGCGCGTTTCATTGAGAGGCGCGTAAACCTCTTCGGCAGGGACATCGGCGATAACAAACCAATCCATGGAGGGCACATAACTGGATGCCAGCAGGACCTCTTCACCATTAATACGGGTGTCGAGCAGGTTAAAATCGCCTTTTTGCAGCAAGCTGCGCGCTTGGCCACCATAAATATCACTCAGGGTTTGCTCACCCATCAGATTGGTGTCGCGGTGTAATTGGACCAAGCCCTCAGCGTTGACTAAGAACACAAACCCTGACTGCTCAATTTTAAATTGATTCAAAAAGCGGGTCATGTCCTCCAACGAGCGTGAGAAACCGGCTAACCCTTTGCCGTTGAGCTGTTGGAAGTTAACAAATAGCTTGAGTTCGCCGTTTTCTTCTTGGAAAACCTGGGCCATGGTGGCATTGCCACTGTCGAGGAAGTTGTAAAACCAACTGTCTTTTTCACGCGTTAACACACGTAAAAATCCGTTCTGATTCCAATACTGCCCGGTGTTGCGGTTGGCAATGGAGGCATCATTCAAATCGTATTGCTCACGTAATACGTTGAGCTGTTTGATCACGCGGGTTTCTTCTGCGGGTGTAATATCTTGGTTGATGATATCTAGCATCACCGGGTTAGAGGCAAGCTGGCGTGCGGCCGATTGTAGCTGGTTGACCTCACTGTCAATGGTATCTCTAAACTGGGTGAGGGTGGTGGGAAGCTCGTTTTCTAACAGGCGCTTTTCCATGATGTCGCGTGCTTGGCTTAAGCTCATATAACTGATGATGGCGGTGGAGGCGATCACCGCTGAGACAAATGCCAACACGAGTTTTTGTTTGATCGTGAGTTGCTTTAGCTTCATGCCCTTCTCTCTATTTGGTCTATTAACAGACGATAGGTTAGCGTGACAAAAATGTGATGATGTTTATGGCACTAACATCTAAGTTAGCAGATATGTGTGAATGATTGGTTATGTATCGACCATGAAACAATAAAATTGAAGCCTTTGCTCAGGGTTATTGATAAAAATGACACTTTACTCGCGCTTTCAACATAAAGCGGTAAAAGTGCGTCGTCGTTTGAAGGAGATAGGGCGCAAAGCAATGGTAGTCGGATCACTGCGCGATGGCGAAAAGCGGTGTAGAATCAGTTACAACCGCGACAGGCTCTGGGTAACTTATACCTAGAGGTGTGGATTAGCGTACCGCGTTACTACGACCTAAGTATTATGTTTCACAAAACGAGTAGATTTTAATTTTAGGTTAAAAATGCTATCCTCACGCAGCGGTTACGTGCTCGAACCCTCGTCTTGCTGGAAAATTTTAATAAACTTCGCCGGATAAGCGTGATACGAGTACTAACACTTTCCAAGGATGTTGGATCATACGGTCTGACCGAGAAAAGAGGAAATAGTCGTGCTTGAAGCCTACCGTAAACACGTCGAAGAACGTGCCGCTCAGGGTATTGTGCCTAAACCGCTTAACGCTGAGCAAACCGCCAGTTTGATAGAACTGCTGAAAAACCCGCCCGCTGGCGAAGAAGAAACTCTCGTTTATTTACTGGAAAACCGAATCCCACCCGGTGTGGATGAAGCCGCTTACGTGAAAGCAGGCTTTCTGGCCGCACTGGCAAAAGGTGAAGCGCAGTCTCCGTTGATTAGCCCCGAGCGTGCCACTGAATTACTTGGCACCATGCAAGGTGGCTACAACATCGAGCCGCTGATCACCTTACTTGATGATGACAAGCTCGCGCCGATTGCGGCGAAAGTGCTGTCTCATACCTTATTGATGTTCGATGCGTTTTACGACGTTGAAGACAAAATGAAAGCAGGCAATGCCTACGCCAAGCAGGTGATGGAGTCGTGGGCGAACGCTGAGTGGTACCTGGAAAAACCACAAATTCCTGAAAAAGTGACACTGACGGTGTTCAAAGTCTCGGGTGAAACCAACACCGATGACTTGTCACCCGCGCCAGATGCTTGGTCTCGTCCTGATATTCCCCTGCACGCGCTGGCCATGCTGAAAAACGAGCGTGAAGGTATTCACCCGGACAAACCGGGAGAGATTGGCCCGATCGAGCAAATGAAAAAGCTGGAAGAAAAAGGTCATCCACTGGTTTATGTCGGTGATGTGGTCGGTACTGGCTCGTCTCGTAAGTCGGCAACCAACTCGGTGTTGTGGTTTATGGGGCACGATATTCCTAACGTCCCTAACAAGCGCTCAGGTGGTTTTTGTTTAGGTGGCAAAATCGCGCCTATTTTCTTTAATACCATGGAAGATGCGGGCGCGCTGCCGATTGAACTTGATGTGAGCAAGCTCAACATGGGCGATGTGATTGACCTGTATCCGGCCGACGGCAAAGTGTGCAAGCACGGCACCGATGATGTCCTATCTACCTTCCAACTAAAAACAGACATCTTGTACGATGAAGTGCGTGCTGGCGGACGTATTCCATTGATCATTGGCCGAGGCCTGACTGACAAAGCCCGCGAATGCTTAGGGCTTGAGCCGTCTGAGGTGTTCCGTCGCCCACGTCCGGTGGCTGATTCCACCAAAGGCTTTACCTTGGCACAAAAAATGGTGGGTAAAGCGTGTGGCGTTGAGGGCGTGCGCCCGAACACCTATTGTGAGCCAAAAATGACCACCGTGGGCTCACAAGATACCACCGGGCCCATGACGCGCGACGAGCTGAAAGATTTGGCCTGCCTTGGCTTTACCGCTGATTTGACCATGCAGTCGTTCTGCCATACCTCTGCTTATCCAAAACCGGTTGATGTGGAAACACACCATACGTTGCCCGACTTTATTATGAACCGTGGTGGCGTGGCGCTGCGTCCCGGTGACGGTGTGATCCACTCATGGCTCAACCGAATGCTGTTGCCCGATACCGTGGGGACGGGTGGGGATTCACACACCCGTTTCCCGCTGGGCATTTCGTTCCCTGCTGGCTCAGGTCTCGTGGCCTTTGCGGCCGCGACCGGCGTGATGCCACTGGATATGCCAGAATCTGTCCTAGTGCGCTTTAAAGGTGAGATGCAACCTGGGGTAACGCTACGCGACCTGGTTCATGCTATCCCTTACTTTGGCATTCAAAAAGGGCTGCTGACGGTGGAGAAATCGGGCAAGATTAACGAGTTCTCTGGCCGTATTTTGGAAATCGAAGGGGTTGAGCACCTGACGGTAGAGCAAGCGTTTGAGCTGTCAGATGCGTCAGCGGAGCGCTCTGCGGCTGGCTGTACGGTCAAGCTGTCGCAAGATTCAGTGGCTGAATACCTCGAGTCGAACATTGTGATGCTTAAGTGGATGATCTCTGAGGGCTATGGCGATCGCCGTACCATCGAGCGCCGCATTCAAGCTATGCAGCAATGGTTGGAAAACCCAAGTTTGATGGAAGCAGATAAAGATGCCGAATATGCGCATGTGCTCGAGATCGACTTGGCTGACATCAAAGAGCCGATTTTGTGCGCGCCGAATGACCCAGATGATGCACGTAGCTTGTCAGATGTGGCAGGTGACAGTGTTGATGAAGTCTTTATCGGCAGCTGTATGACGAACATTGGTCACTTCCGCGCGGCGGGTAAACTGCTGGACAAGTTCGGAGGGAGTTTATCTACCCGTATGTGGGTGGCACCACCGACGAAGATGGACCGAGATCAGCTCACCGCCGAAGGTTACTACGGTATTTATGGCCGAGCAGGGGTGCGCATCGAAACGCCAGGGTGCTCGTTGTGTATGGGTAACCAAGCGCGTGTGGCAGAAAAATCGACTGTGCTGTCGACCTCGACGCGAAACTTCCCTAATCGACTGGGTACAGGCGCGAATGTCTATCTCGCGTCAGCGGAGTTGTCTGCTGTCGGCGCGATCCTTGGCCGTATTCCGACTAAAGAGGAGTACCTTGAGTACGCGGAGCAAATCAATGCGACCGCCAGCGATACCTATCGCTACCTCAACTTCCATCAAATGGATGCCTACACCAAAAAAGCGGATGATGTGATTATTAAAGCAGCGGTATAACGGCTGCTGACTCATTTCGTTCTGAAAGCGCCCCAGACGTGGGGCGCTTTTTTTATGTGTGTTAAGCCGTTGTGGATCGATGGGAGGAGAGTCGGATCATGCGTGCGATGTTTTCACTGGTGCGAATGAGGTTTTTTTTACTGTTCATTAGCGCGTCGCTCAATTCACAGGGGCCGGCTTGAATGGGAAATATCGCCGTGACACCTTGTTGGTAAAGCGCTTCGCAATCGTCACCCACACTGCCTGCGAGCACCACGACTGGGATCTGATAAGCTTGTGCAATGCTGGCGATAGCAGCCGGCACTTTGCCGTGCTGCGTTTGTCCATCGACACGCCCCTCGCCAGTGATCACCCAATCGGCATTGGCCAATAATGAATGAGCCTGGGTGCGTGAGAGTAATAAGTCGACCCCGGGTTCGAGTCTTGCCCCGAGTAGCCCGCCCAAGGCAGCACCTATACCTCCTGCTGCGCCGGCGCCAGAAAAGTGGCAAACCGACTGTCCCAGTTGCAAGTGACAGATACTCGCAAAGCGGTGCAGGTATTGCTCTAAGACACGGATATCCTCTTCTTGTCCGCCTTTTTGTGGCCCAAAGATAGTGGTGGCGCCGTGCGGTCCACATAATGGATTATCCACATCGCAGGCGGCGGTCAGTGTCACGGGCTTAAGCCGTGAATCAAGCGTATCAAGATCAATTGTCATCAAGGCGCCGAGTCCTTCCCCGGTGGGCGTGATGGGGTGGCCTGCGCCATCAAGGAGCTTGGCACCGAGGGCGGTCAAGATCCCCGCACCGGCATCATTGGTCGCACTGCCGCCCAACCCGATAATGATTTCGTCAATATCATGGTCAAGTGCGGCGCGAATAAGCTCGCCAGTGCCTAAGCTGGAGGTATGACGAGGGTTGCGTGCGTCTTGTGGGACTAAGGGAAGGCCTGAAGCACTGGCAACATCGATAACGGCCAGACGATGTTCGCGATTGATAACAAATTCGGCGGTCACCGGGCGAAAGTCGGGTCCAGTCACCTCACAGTGATAACGCTCACCGCCGATTTGGTCGAGAAAACTTTGCGCATAACCTTCGCCCCCATCCGCCATTGGCAGTTGTGAAAAGCGAGCGTGAGGCAAAATAGGCGCCATGCCTGCCTCGATCGCCTGTGCAACATGGCGAGCATTCAGGCTCTCTTTAAATGAATCAGGCGCGATCACGATATGCATAAGCCTATCCTTTACTGCTTACTGTTATTCCATTTAAGTATGGTTGAAGTGACATTTTGATGACAGCACTGGCTTGGCAATTCTGACAAAAAGCAGGACAATAGCCGGCCAATTTTGGAGGTCAGTGTGGATTACGAATTTTCTCGCAACAGTTTTGATGACAGCTACCGGATTGTTTTTTCGATGGGACATGAAGCCATAGGACGTTGGCTATTGGATGAACTCGGCACTGAGCTGACTCAAGTAACATCCTGTCTACATACCCTGCAGCAACTTGAGTCAGAGCAGCAGTGGCGCGGGCATACGTTCACGCTTACCGCCAATCGTGATGAGGTCGTGGTGGTGGCGAATGCCATGCTGCAACCTGCCTCGGACGAGGCGCAAACCACGCTCAATGAGCAAGCGCTGACCTTTTACGATGAAGAAAGTTACGCGGCGTGTGGTTACCAAGACTTTGTGGTGATGCTGGACGCCTACCAAGACTTCATTGTCCGTTACGGTCGACGTTAAGCGGGTTCTCTGAGTCAACTCTTCATGGCTGAGCACGTATCACCGTGTGCGTGCTTCGAATGGCTGAACCTCCCCCTCGCTTTTTCTCCTGATTCTCGTTCCGATGTTCCTCCTTGGTGCAATCGCATGCTGCTCCCCCTGGCATGCGCTGTGTTGGTGAATAATTCGCACTTATATGGTGCAAATGAAAGCCTTTCTATCCCGAGCTTATTTAAATTATTGATTTTAAATAAGTTAAATGTTGGCACGGCTCTTGATAGTTAGACGATGATGCAAACACAAGGACTCAGGAGAAGGATATGAAACTGATTAGCGCCATTATCAAGCCGTTCAAGCTTGATGACGTACGTGAAGCGTTGGCGGATGCTGGCATTGACGGCATGACTGTCTCAGAGGTGAAAGGTTTCGGCCGCCAAAAAGGGCACACAGAGTTATACCGTGGTGCTGAGTATCAGGTCGATTTTTTACCCAAAGTAAAATTAGAAATCGCTGTGCAGAGCGAACATGTCGACAGTGTTGTGGAGGCGATCTCTAAGGCCGCACAAACGGGCAAGATCGGCGACGGTAAAATCTTCGTCTTTGATCTTCAGCAGGCGGTGCGGATCCGTACTGGTGAGATGGATCTGGAAGCAATTTAAAAACAGGGAGTAAAGACAATGGAACTGGTAAACACGGTGACTGAATTGCGCTACGCGCTCGACACCTTTTTCTTTCTTTTATCTGGTGCGTTAGTGATGTGGATGGCGGCTGGCTTTGCCATGTTAGAGGCAGGCTTGGTGCGCTCGAAAAACACCACTGAGATACTGACCAAAAATATCTGCCTCTATGCTATCGCTTGTACCATGTACCTGTTGGTGGGCTACAACATTATGTACGTGGACAACAGTGGCGGCGGTTTTGTCCCTTCTTTTGGGGCCTTGATTGGCACCCAAGGCGCCGATGCGGATCATTCGCTCGAATCTGACTTCTTCTTCCAAGTGGTGTTTGTTGCCACCGCCATGTCTGTGGTGTCAGGGGCGGTTGCCGAGCGCATGAAACTGTGGGCGTTCCTCGTGTTCTCTGTCATCTTAACTGCGGTGATTTATCCGGTTGAAGGTTACTGGACATGGGGCGGAGGCTTCCTCTCAGAGGCTGGTTTTAGTGACTTCGCCGGCTCTGGGATTGTTCACATGGCGGGCGCGGCGGCAGCCCTCGCAGGTGTGCTACTTTTGGGGGCGCGTAAAGGTAAATACGGAAAAAATGGTAAAATTAACCCCATTCCTGGCTCAAACCTGCCTCTGGCAACACTGGGTACCTTCATCTTGTGGTTCGGCTGGTTCGGTTTTAACGGCGGCTCACAACTGATGGTGTCAGATTTTGAAAATGCCACGGCTGTCGGACAAATCTTCTTGAATACCAATGCGGCGGCAGCGGCTGGTGCGATAGCAGCATTACTGGTGTGTAAAACCCTATGGGGGAAAGCCGATTTGACCATGGTACTCAACGGTGCCTTAGCCGGCTTAGTGGCCATCACGGCGGATCCGTTATCGCCTTCACCCGTGGCAGCGCTGATTATCGGTGCGGTATCGGGTGTGATTGTCGTATTCAGTATTGTTGGTCTGGATAAGGTCAAAGTGGATGATCCTGTCGGTGCTATCTCCGTGCACGGTGTATGTGGCTTCTTTGGCCTGATGGTTGTGCCATTAAGTAACACAGGGGCGACCTTTGGTGCGCAGCTTCTGGGGGCGGCAGTGATTTTTGCTTGGGTATTTGCGGCAAGTTTCCTCGTGTGGCTGGTGCTGAAAAATACCATGGGCATTCGTGTCACCGAAGAAGAGGAGATGTCAGGGATGGATCTTCACGACTGTGGTATTGATGCGTATCCCGAATTTGTTAGCGTAAAATAGTCAGTTACACGTAACTCGAGTAAACTCTGAAACGAAACCTTACATTTTTGGATGTAAGGTTTCTTTCTTTTTGCGTCTGATCATATTGAGCCCTGAGTCATTAGTTGTATACTAACGAAACTGAGATTCGTTATCATTTATCATCATATTTAAGGACTACCACGATGAAAAAACTACTGATTGCCTCGGCTATCACCGCAAGCCTATTAGGAACCAGCGCCGCGGTTGCGTCCGAAGAAGTCAATGTTTACTCGTATCGCCAACCTTTCTTGATTGAACCCATGTTCGATGCGTTTACCGAAGAGACCGGCATTGCTGTGAATGTTAAATTCGCTAAAAAAGGCATGGCGGAAAAGGTCAAGCAAGAAGGTGAGTACAGCCCGGCTGACGTACTGCTAACCGTTGATATTTCACGCCTTAAAGAGCTGGTAAACCAAGACGTGGTACAGCCCGTGCAAAGTGATGTTATCGATCAAAACGTGCCTGAGCAGTTCCGAGATAGTGAAGATAAGTGGGTCGCGCTGACAACACGAGCTCGTGCGGTATACTCTTCACGCGAGCGTGTCGGCAAATTGGGTGACGATTTTGATTATCTCGACTTGGCAAAACCAGAATGGAAAGGCAAGATTTGCACCCGTTCAGGTAAACACCCATACAATGTCTCTTTAGTGTCAGCTATCATCGAAAACCACGGTGAAGCGAAAGCCAAAGAGTGGCTTGAGGGCGTAAAAGACAACCTCGCACGTAAACCACAAGGCAATGATCGTGCACAAGTGAAAGCGATCAAAGAAGGCCTGTGTGACGTCTCACTGGGTAATAGCTATTACCTAGGCAAAATGCTGAACGACGAAGAACAAACAGCGTGGGCGGAAGCGGTTTACTTGAACTATCCTGGCCAAAACGCGCACGGTACGCACGTGAACGTGAGTGGCATGGCGATGGCGAAGTACGCACCGAACGAAGAAAACGCGCTAAAACTAATGGAATTTTTAACGTCAGACAAAGCACAGCATATGTATGCTGAGGTGAACTTCGAAGAGCCTGTGAAGCCGGGTGTTGAGCAGTCTGAGCTCGTGGCGTCTTGGGGCGACTACAAGCATGACCCAATGCCGCTTGAGGCGATTGCGGATAACTACAGCCAGTCAGTGAAACTGCTGGATGAAGTTCAGTTCGACCTGTAAGCCATTGCATAGGGGCGGATGCCGCCCCTGTTGTCTTTCTCTGACGCCTTAATGTAGTAGGCCATGCGAGATAGATTACCCATGATAAAAACCAGCAGTTGGGGCTTAGCCCTATTGCTGGTTTTGCCGATCTTAGCGATCTTTTATACCGCGGTGGGCGATACTGGGGATATTTTCCCCCATTTGTTCGAGACCGTACTGCCGACTTATACCTTGAACACCAGCTTGTTAGTGGCTGGCGTGGTGGCGATTGCGATTATCCTCGGGGTGCCCACCGCGTGGATGCTGGCCATGTATCAGGTACCGGGCAGCCGGCAACTGCAGTGGGCGATGGTGCTTCCGCTTGCGATGCCGGGCTATATTATTGGCTATATCTATACCGATTGGTTTGATTATGCCGGTCCGCTACAACGTGGCTTGCGGGCATTGTTTGAATGGCAAACGGTCAATGATTACTGGTTTCCCGATATGCGTACCTTGCCGGGTGCGTGTTTTGTGCTGGCGTTAGTCTTATACCCTTATATCTACCTGCTCACCCGTGCCGCGTTTATGGAGCAAAGTGTCACCTTGACCCACTCTGCGCGTTTGCTCGGTTGCTCGCCGATGCAAAGCTTTCGTCGCATTTCTTTACCCTTGGCACGGCCGGCGATTGCGGTGGGGGCCTCTTTGGTGGCGATGGAGGCGCTGGGCGATTTTGGTACGGTCAATTACTTTGCGGTCAGCACCCTGACAACCGCAGTCTATGATACTTGGTTGAGCTACTCGAGCTTAACCGCTGCCGCCAAAATCTCTGCGATCATGCTGGTTGCTATCTTCCTTTTGATCAGTGCTGAACGTTATGGGCGACGTAAACAAGCACAATTTAGTCCAAGCTCGAGCAGTGATGCGATTGAGAAAATGCCCTTAACAGGCTGGCGTAAAGTGGGGGTGTTAGCCTGGTGTTGGAGTCTGCTGTCACTGGCGTTTATTTTACCTCTGCTCCAGCTTTTAGTTTATGCATGGCACTACTACGAAAAAAATGCGGTCAGCGAGTTTGCCACTTTTAGCTATAACAGCTTTTATACCTCAAGTTTAGCGGCGCTCATTGCCGTCGGCATTGCGTGGACAGTGAATGTGTATCGCCGCCTGCGTGGGCATGGGGTCAGTGTGGCGCCCATGCGATTGGCGTCTATGGGGTATGCGGTGCCGGGCACGGTGCTTGCGATTGGCGTGATGTTAGTGCTGACGCGCAGCGATCACTTCATTAACGATATCGCCACGCATTACGGCTGGGGACGGCCTGGCCTCCTATTATCTGGCACCATGGTGGCCTTATTGGTGGCCTTTGTCGTGCGGTTCAGTGCCGTCGCCATTGGCAGCATTGAATCAAGCATGGCCAAAATTCCTCCTTCATTGGATATGGCGGCGCGAACCATGGGGTGCACCATCACAGGGGTGATTCGTCGTGTGCATTTACCCTTAATTCGGCGGGGGACACTCATTGCGATGCTGTTGGTGTTTATTGAGTCGATGAAAGAGCTTAATGCTGCGATTCTATTACGCCCTTTTAATTTCGAAACACTGGCCACTTATGTGTACAACTTTACCTCGGATGAGCACCTAGAGTATGCCGCCTTACCTGCCATTTTGTTGGTCGTGGTTGGCTTGGTCCCCCTTATCCTGATTAATCGGTCATTGGAGCAAAAATATCAATGAAGTGTGCGCTCGCGATAGAGAATTTGACCTGCAGTTATAACGGCACCCCTGTTTTAAAAGATTTGTCGCTGCAAGTCGCGCCGGGAGAAATTGTGTGCTTGCTCGGCGCCAGTGGCTGCGGGAAGACGACGTTGCTAAAAGCGATGGCAGGATTAATGCCATTATCGTCAGGAAAACTATCGATTGGGTGCAAACTCATGGACGATAATCAGCATTCAATCCCGCCAGAGCAACGTAATATTGGGATGATTTTTCAAGACTATGCGCTGTTCCCACACCTTACGGTGGCAGACAATGTGGGGTTTGGTCTGTCTGGATTCAGCGCGGCAGCGCGAAGTGAAAAAGTGGCTGAGATGCTCAAGCTGGTGCGTCTGGCGGAGCTGGGTGACCGCTATCCTCATCAGCTCTCGGGCGGCCAACAACAGCGCGTAGCGATAGCGAGAGCGCTGGCTTATGAACCGGATCTGTTATTGCTTGATGAGCCCTTTTCGAATATTGATACCCAGGTTCGTCATGATTTAATTGAAGAAATCCGACGCATTTTTAAATCCCAAGGCGTCACGGCGATCCTTGTGACGCACAGTCGGGAGGAAGCATTCGCGTTTGCCGATAAGCTAGCGGTAATGAATCAGGGGCTCATTGAACAGTATGGCGATACCACAGACGTGTATTACCAACCTGCGAGCCGTTTCGTCGCTGATTTTCTTGGCCAGGGCTCTTATGTGCCCGTAACGGTCTCGTCGCAAGAACAAATGCAGACACCGCTCGGTCCGTGGCCACGTCCGGTGCATTGTCACCCAGGCCCGCATTGGTGGTTACTGCGCCCTCAATTTCTAAGCATTCGTGCTGATGCTGAGGGGGAAGGACAGGTGTTATCCCAACAGTTTATGGGTGACAGTAGCCGTTATACCATCGATATCCATGGTCAAAAACTGTCGGTACACGCGCGTGAGCCGCTATTGGTAGGGGATAAAGTCAGCTTACATATTCGCCCCCACGAGCCAGTCCTGTTCAATGATGGGCCGAGTTTTATTGACGATTAAGACACCAGAACCAAAAAAGCCAACCGAGGGGTTGGCTTTTTACGGCGTTGACAACGCGGCTAGCTTTGTTGGCACAATACGTCAATATAGTGTTGAGCCATGGCGTTTAAAGCCGTTTTGTCGGGTTGCTGATGCGCCTGTAAAAATAGCACATAGCATACCCCTGCCAACATACTGGCAAGCTCACGCGGTTGGTGACGGTCGACCATCTCACCTTTTGCCATCCCGTGCTCGAACACTTGCTCGAACTGATCCATCGCGTCTCGACTGCCTTTGACAAAGCGTGGCCAAATATCCTCGCGAATAGAGGTACTCCACTCAAACCAGACTTTCATCCACGCTTTGTCTGCCAGTGCCGTGTCAATAATTTGCGAGGTAATGCAGTTTAGCGATGCCCGCATTGATTGATCTTGCCCAGTGCACTCATTAATCAGTTTAATGAAGTGTTTCTCGGTCTGGGCCAAGATCTCTTCCACCAAGTCTTCACGGGTTGGGAAGTAGTTAAATACCGTTGCGACGGAGACGTCTGCCATTTCGGCAATATCGGCGTGCCCCGCACGACCAATCCCGCGTTTGGCAAACACATCTAAGCCACACCCTAATAACTGCTCTTTGCGGCGCTCGGGCGATAGCCGCGTCCTTGTTCTCTCATTTGATTGAGCCATCCTAAAACCTGCCAACTTATTTTTGGTTTGTACAAATTAATTATTGTTTGTGCTAATGATTTTATTATTAGCGGGATTGAGTTTATACCAGCCATTTATGACCTGACAACGGCTAGAAGCCTGATCTAGGCCGTAAAAACGTAATTTTGTCTGCAAAAAAAGTCATTCATTACAAAAAACAAAGGCACGGATTATTTTTTCTTATCAATCAGTGTGATACCCAACTAGTGTGCGGGTGCATAAGCGATGAAAACGCGCTCGCTGGGATCCGCAATCGATTTAGTGCTAGACTATGCCACCTTTGTTAGTGACCTCCCTTTTGTGGAGAGACAACCATCGGGGCAGATATGAAACACACCGTTGAAGTGATGATTTCAGAGCAGGACGTACAGGCGCGAGTGAAAGCCTTGGGCACTGAGATCAGCGAGCACTATAAAGACTCATCTGAGTTGGTATTAGTGGGGCTGCTGCGTGGCTCGTTCGTTTTCATGGCGGATTTATGCCGTGCGATTGATATGCCGCATGCGGTCGACTTTATGACCGCATCAAGTTACGGCAACAGCATGGAAAGTACGCGTGATGTGCGTATTTTGAAAGACTTGGATGATGATATTAAAGGCAAAGACGTACTCTTAGTCGAAGACATCATCGATACTGGCAATACGCTGAGCAAGGTGTGTGAAATCCTGTCTTTGCGCGAGCCAAATTCAGTACGCATTTGTACATTGTTAGACAAGCCAGAGCGCCGAGAAGTTGACGTTAAGGTTGATTGGTTGGGCTTTACGATTCCAGATGAATTTGTGGTTGGTGTGGGCATTGATTATGCGCAAAAATACCGCCATCTGCCGTACGTCGGTAAAGTGATTCCATTGGATTAATTTTCACGGCGATTGGCAACGCTAATCATCGCGCAGAGCGTCTCACGAGCAATGAAAAACCGAGCGGTCGCTCGGTTTTTTTGTGCCTATGGTGAGTCAATAAGGGTGAGTCAGTGAGCGCCTTCTCGCTCGGGAGCCGGCGCGCGCTGATAATGCGCAGGGGATAACCCCAGCATTTCTTGTAGACAAGACGCCACCGCGACCGATGACCAAGTGCCTGTGAGCACGCCAACAAAGAGCGTCAGCGCAAAGCCATACAAGGCATCGCCACCTAATACCAACAAACATCCGATGGTAAATAGCGTGGTGCCAGCGGTGATCAAGGTGCGCGAGAACGTCTCACAGACCGCAATATTGGTGCTGACATACACACATTGGTTCGGTTTGGCTCTGAGCACGTCGCGCAGCCGATCGCCGATCACAATCGAGTCATTGAGCGAGTAACCGATCACGGCGAGGAGCCCGGCAATGACATTGAGATCCATCGGCACCGCAAGCATTGCGAGTAGGCCCAAGGTAAGCGTCACATCGTGCACCAGCGCTCCTACCGCCGCCAGGGCGAGACGCCATTCAAAGCGAATGGCCAAATAAAGCATGATGGCTAACGAGGCAACCAGCAGTGCTAACCCGCCTTGTTCAAACAGCACCTGCCCCACTTGAGGGCCGACGACGTTCGCTTGAACTAAAGTGACGGGCATGGCGAGCGCACGGCTGATTTGGGCGATGATCTGTTGCGGATCTTGCCATTGGGACGCGTGGGGTAAAATGAGTTGCCACTCGCCCTGAGTTGTACTTGGCGTGAGTGCTGCCAACTCGCCAAACTGACTGTGCAGGGCGGCGATCAGCGGTTCACTGCCAGTTAGGCTAGGGAGGGCGAAATCAATCACGATACCGCCGGTAAAATCGATCCCCAAGTTTAGGCCATAATAAGCGATCGCCCAGAGGCTGATCAGGATAAGCAGTCCCGAGAGCGCTAAGCTGGCATAGCGGACGTGTGTCAGTTTCATAAACAGGCTCCTTAAATGGTCACGGTGCGGCGGCGGTCGCGTCCCCAAATTGGGTTGATAATGGCTCGCGTGCCGACAATGCCGGTGATCATGCTCGCGCATAGTCCCAGAATCAGTGTGGTGGCAAACCCTTGTAATGGTCCTGAGCCGACCGCATACAAGCAGAGCGCAGAAATTAAGGTGGTGATATTGGCATCGAAAATCGTGCTAAAGGCCGCTCGATAACCGGTATCAATAGCATTGGCAAGGCTGTTCCCCGCGCGCAAGCGATCGCGAATACGCTCAAAGATAAGCACATTGGTATCGACCGCCATCCCCACGGTTAATACCAAGCCGGCGATCCCCGGTAGGGTCAGGACTGCGCCGGGCAGCAGCGCGAGTAGACCGACTTGCATCATCAAGTTGGCACCCAGCGAGACAATCGCGACCCAGCCAAAGCGGCGATACCAAAGCACCATAAAGATAGCCATACCTATCATGCCGACGGCCAGTGCAGAAAACCCTGCCTTGATATTATCGGCCCCCAAGGTCGGGCCAATCGCGCGTTCTTCAACGATTTTAATCGGTGCGGTGAGTGCGCCAGCGCGTAACAACATCGAGAGGTTACGGGCTTCTTCTGGGCTCGACAGGCCCGTGATCCGGAATCGATCGCTGAGCGCACTTTGAATCGTCGCGACGTTGATCACACGCTCGTTGGCAATCAGATCGCCCTGCTCATTAGCTTGATACTCACGGTACACAGTGGCCATGGGATCGCCTAAGTGACGTCGGGTAAAGGCCAGCATGGTTTCGCCACCGGGGCCATCCAAGCGAATATCCACTTGTGGACGACGCATTTCATCAACGCTGGTGCGCGCATCAATAATGTGTTCTCCACCCAAAATGGCATGACGTGCTAACGGCACTACATTGTGCTGTGAGTCATACAGGCGTTTCGGGCTGGTGGTATCGAGGGCATAGAACGCGAGTGAGGCTGTCGCGCCAATGACATTTTTAGCTTGCTTAGGATCGTGCACGCCGGGCAGTTCGATACGAATATAGTCTGTACCCTGACGTTGCACACTCGCCTCAGCCACGCCTAAGGCGTCGATACGTTTGCGAAGAATATCGATATTCTGACGCACGGCTTGATGGCTCATCGCGTCTTGCTCGGTATCGGTCATCTGCCAGCCATTCGTGGTGCGATTGAATCGCCATTGCGGATAATGCTTGGTAAACCAAGCGCCAGCTTTGCTGCGATCGCTGGCACTGAGCATCGGCAAGCGCACCGTCGTCTTATCTTTGGTGTTGACCGTTGCGTTAGCGGGTAAGTGCTGACTGTCTAACCAAAGGTTGAGGCTTTGTACTAACGTCTCGGCTTGATGGGCGAGTGCTTGGTCGGTATCAACCCAAAGCAACAATTGCACACCGCCGCGCAGATCGAGCCCTAGTTTTACCGGCTCGGCACCGAGTCGCGATAGCCACGCGGGTGCTGCGGATAAATAATCGAGGGTGATTTCCGCGTCGGGTCCTAGAGTGCCTTTTAATTGCTGTTGTACGTTCTGTTGCTGGCTAATATCGGGCGTGATTAAGGTAACCGTCCCTTGCGAGTCATAACGCACTTCACTCACGGTCTCAGGATGGGCTTTTAGCCAGTTTTGCAGTGCTTGATGCGAGTGATGAGACACGCTCACCACCGGGTGGTCGCCAAAAAAGCTTGGCAACGCCTGCAGGGTCAGGACGATTAACATCAGCACCAATGCGACGTAGTGCCATAAAGAATACCGATTGGCGGGGGATAATTTATTCATTCGTTCTCCTTGGCTGTGCATCACGCACAGCAAAACCGAATACCGAGCGCCAGCTCGATATTGTGATTAGGGGGAAAAGGCGCGACGGCCTTTAGGAAAGCGAACGATTAACGCGAATGAATAAAGCGATATTGTAGGTTGTGTTCTCGCCAGCCACCGAGGCGAGGGAGCGAAAAGGCAAGATACTGGCGTGGCAGGCACACCCCAAGTACGCACAAAAAGGCAATCAGGTGCCAAGCCAGGCGAATGTGCGGGGGAGGAAGAATCGCGGCTAAATGTGGCGGTTGGGTGTCGTCATCAGGCAATGCAGCAGGCAAGGCGACGCTGGCTCTCGCGGTAGAAACGAGCGCCGGAGTTTGCTCAAGGGCATGGACTTGGCTGCTTTGTTGAAACGGTGAAACCTGCGCTTGCGCCGCCACATTGACCAGCACCGCAAACAGCATCAGACCCGCCATCAGCCACAGGGTGAGCGGAGAGCGGTGCGTTGTCGATGATGAAGCGTGCGCGATCGGAGTCATGGCGGTGTTGTACGACGATTACGCCGCGATCACAAGCGTTACTGTGTCAGCGCTGTGTCAATTCTCGTAAGAAACCGGTGCAGCAGGGTTGGGCACCAGATGACTCATCGCCGATTGATAGTTGATTTCCAGTGATGCCTGACTATTGGCGGTCATCCCTAGATCCCGCAAGATCCCGTCGGTGGTGTCGTAAAACCAGCCATGGACCTTCACATCTTGGCCGCGCTCCCAGGCCGCCCGCAAAATAGTGGAATTACCAAGGTGGTACACCTGCTCGGCGACATTGATCTCACATAGCCGATTACCGCGTGCTTGTGCAGGTAGGTGGCTAAGATAGCTTTTGTGCTTGAGGTAGAGATCACGAATATGCAGTAACCAATTGTTAATTAAACCCAGCTCAGGGTTTTCAATCGCTGCATGTACCCCGCCACAACCATAGTGGCCACAGACAATAATGTGTTTGATTTGAAGGACATCGACGGCGTACTGCACCACGGATAAACAATTGAGATCGGTATGAATCACTTGATTGGCGACATTACGATGAACAAAAAGCTCGCCCGAGTCTAAGCCAGTCAGGCGCTCTGCGGGGACGCGACTATCGGCGCAGCCAATCCATAAATATTCTGGATGTTGTTCTTTCGCCAACTCGGCAAAAAATTGTGGGTTGGTATCACGAATGTCTTTTGACCAGGCTTTATTGTTGGCGAACAACGCTTTGATTTGGGCCATATCCACTCAGTCTTTTGGCAAAGTTATCAATTGCCACTATACCGCAATGAGGGGGCTTGAAATATAATGAGATCAATTTTCACATTTTTTTTACACCTTTCGCGTCCAATGGATCACGCTGTTTACCTTCAAAGCCACTGCTCGGATAGGTTAATCCAAGAAAATTCGTATACTGTCTCTTCCACCATCAATGCAGTAGAGGGTAGTGAGTGTTTGATAAGGGACGATTTGCGCAGCTGACATTAAAAGGGGATTTGTTTGGTGGGGTGACCACCGCGATCATCTCTTTACCATTGGCACTTGCATTTGGTGTGGCCTCTGGGGCTGGCGCGGAAGCGGGGCTATGGGGCGCGATTTTAGTCGGGTTGTTTGCCTCGCTATTTGGTGGTTCGTCTACGCTGATTTCTGAACCGACCGGCCCGATGACAGTGATCATGACCACGGTGCTAACCGCGATGATGTCTCGCTACCCGGAAGGAGGCGTAGCGATGGCGTTCACTGTGGTGATGATGGCAGGCGCGTTCCAAATACTGATTGGTAGCTTAAGGCTGGGTAAATACGTCACCTTAATGCCATACAGCGTGGTGTCGGGGTTTATGTCGGGGATTGGGGTGATCTTGATTTTGCTCCAGCTGGCACCCTTGCTGGGGCAAGCGGCCCCGACAGGCGGGGCGCTTGGCACACTCAAAGCATTGCCTGATTTACTCAGTCAAGCCGACATTAAAGAGGTATTTCTCGGTGTTTTGACGCTTGGCATCTTGTTTTATTTTCCGGCGAAATATCGTCGTTTTATTCCCGCACAGCTTGTCGCACTCGTCAGTATCACTTTGGTGTCGATTTTATTGTTTGATACCGACAGCATTCGTCGTATTGGGGAAATACCCACTGGCTTACCCTCGCTAGTGCTTCCGCATATCACGGCTGAGCATTTTACTGCGATGGTGATTGATGCCCTCGTGCTGGGCACCTTAGGCTGTATTGATACCTTATTAACCGCGGTGATTGCTGACTCACTGACGCGGCAAGAACACAACTCTGATCGCGAGCTGCGCGGACAGGGCGTCGCCAATATGATTGCCGGGTTATTTGGTGCGCTCCCTGGCGCGGGGGCGACTATGGGCACCGTGGTGAATGTACAAGTAGGCGCGCGTTCTCCCTTATCGGGAATTTTGCGGGCGGCGATGTTAGCCGCGGTGGTATTGGTCGCCGGTGCGCTGACCGCGCCCATCCCGATGGCAGTATTGGCGGGCATCGCCTTGTACGTCGGTTTTAATATCCTCGATTGGAGCTTTCTTCATCGCGCCCACAAGATCAGCTTACAGCAGACGGGGATCATGTATGGCGTGATGGCGCTGACGGTATTTGTCGACTTGATTGTTGCCGTTGGCTTGGGGGTATTCATTGCCAACTTATTGGTGATTGAGCGCCTAAGCCGAGAGCAAGCCAAGCAAGTGCGTGCCATCAGTGATGCCGAAGATGATGAAGTGCCGCTTGATGACGAAGAGCGTGCGCTGCTTGATGCCAGCAATGGCCAAGTGTTGTTTTTCTATCTTTCCGGGCCGATGATTTTCAGTGTCTCGAAAGCGATTGCACGCCAGCATGCCCACATCAACGAGTTCCGTGTGATGATCTTGGATTTAAGCGATGTGCCCATGTTAGACATGACGGTGGGCTTGGCGTTAGAGAACGCGATTAAAGATGCGCGTGAGGCCGAGTGCACGGTGTTTTTACTGTGCCCGCACGATGAGACACGTGAGCAGCTGCAGCGCCTTCACATCGGTGATTGGGTCAGAGACGCGCATATTTTTACCACACGCAAACCAGCATTAGAGGCGGCCAACCGCTTGGTAGAAGTGATGCCATAGCGCACTGTTCAACGTCTATTACACCTCGATACACACAAACTCGCAAACTGGCGTCATGAGCGGGTTTGTGTGCTGTCATGACTTTTTAGAGGGATCCGCGCGTTTCCCGCCTAGCAAAAAACACCCCATCACGATCACTTAAATACAAGATATTTAGTGAATATTTGCCACATTTCTCATCATTTTATTCTTTTTGGTTGAAAACTGACCATGCGTTTCCCTTCCTGATTTGATCTTGTGCACATTCCTATATACTGGCGCGCGCACAGGGGGACCCCCGTGCCAGTGAGTAAAGCCGTCATGGCCGTGATACTGCATACGACTTGAAAGGATCAGCTGTTTTGAAATTCGAACGATTCAAGAACTGGACCCTGAAAGGGGACCTGTTTGGGGGCGTCACCACGGCGGTTATTTCTTTGCCCCTCTCACTGGCGTTCGGGGTAGCGTCAGGTGCAGGCGCCGAAGCCGGGATGTGGGGGGCCATTTTGGTGGGGCTTTTTGCCGCGTTATTTGGTGGCTCTTCAACCCTTATCTCAGAGCCGACTGGCCCGATGACAGTGATCATGACCGCGGTACTCACCACCATGGTGTCACGTTACCCCGAAGGGGGCATGGCAATGGGCTTTACGGTGGTGATGATGGCGGGCTTATTCCAAGTGATTTTAGGGACCTTGAAGCTTGGAAAGTACGTTACTTTAATGCCATATAGCGTGATATCTGGGTTTATGTCCGGTATTGGCGTTATCTTGATCATTTTGCAGCTGCCGCCTTTGTTGGGACACGTGACCCCCGAAGGAGGCGTGCTGGGCACACTGAAGGCGTTGCCTGAGCTGATTGCACACACTCAGCGCAGTGAGCTTTTATTGGGGCTGCTTACGCTTGGGATCCTCTTTTCTTTCCCACAAAAATATCGCCGTTATATGCCGGTACAACTCGTTGCCTTGGTGGTGGTGACTTTGCTGTCAATGTGGTGGTTTGATCTCGAGGCGATTCGTCGAATTGGTGTTATTCCAACTGGCTTGCCAACCTTGATGCTGCCACACATCGACAGTGAGATGCTGACCACCATGGTGGTGGACGCGTTAGTGTTGGGGACCTTGGGCTGTATTGATACTTTGCTCTCTGCTGTGATTGCCGACTCGCTCACGCGTGAGGAACACGACTCGGATAAAGAGTTGCGCGGTCAGGGGCTGGCCAATATGGTCGCGGGGTTATTTGGCGCTTTGCCGGGAGCGGGTGGCACCATGGGCACGGTCGTCAATGTACAAGTGGGCGGGCGCTCACCCTTTGCGGCCATTGTACGCGCCCTTATTCTAGCAGCGGTGATCTTGGTCGCAGGCTTTTTGACTGAACCCATCCCGATGGCGGTGCTGGCGGGTATCGCCATCTATGTGGGCTTCAATATCCTTGACCGCACCTTTATCCAACGTGCTCACAAAGTCAGCTTACATCAAACCGTGATCATGTATGGGGTGATGATATTAACCGTGCTGGTGGACTTAATCGTGGCAGTGGGTGTGGGCGTGTTTATTGCCAATATTATTGCCATCGAACACTTAAGCCGTGAGCAAGAAAAGCAGGTCAAAGCGATCAGTGATGCGGATGAAGATGACGTCCCCCTAAGCGAGATGGAAAGGGCTTTATTAGACAGCGCCAACGGAAAAGTGTTGTTTTTCTATCTCTCAGGCCCAATGATATTCAGTGTCTCGAAAGCGATTGCACGTCAGCACAGTAAAATCGAGGAATTCGATGTCATGATCTTAGACCTCAGTGACGTGCCCATGATTGATATGACCGTCGGCCTCGCGCTGGAAAATGCGATCAAAGATGCGGTTGACGCCAATTGCCAAGTTTTTCTGCTCTGCCCCCATCAAAAAACACGGGATCAGCTTGAGCGCTTGCATGTTAAAAATTGGCTCACTGACGATCATACTTTTGATAGCCGTTATGACGCACTCCGTGCTGCGCACCGAGTGACCGAGGTCATGCCTTAAAAGAACGGGAGCTTATGAAAGCCATCGACATCAAAGACCTGGTCAAAACCTATGGGACCAGTGTTAAGGCGCTAAAAGGGGTATCGCTCTCTGTGGAGGAGGGCGATTTTTATGCGCTATTGGGGCCAAATGGGGCGGGCAAATCCACCACAATTGGCATTTTGAGCTCACTGGTGAATAAAACCCAGGGGCAGGTGAGCATTTTTGGCTACGATCTCGACACCCAAAAGGTGGAGGCCAAAAAGCAGATCGGACTGGTGCCACAAGAGTTTAACTTTAACCAGTTTGAGAAAGTGGAGCAGATCGTGGTGAACCAAGCGGGTTACTATGGTGTGCCCCGCGACCAAGCCAAATTACGCGCGAAAAAATACCTCTCGCAGCTCGATTTGTGGGATAAGCGCCACGAGCCTGCCCGTAATTTGTCGGGAGGCATGAAGCGTCGCTTAATGATCGCCCGTGCGCTGATGCATGAGCCTCGTCTGTTGATTTTGGACGAGCCAACCGCTGGCGTCGATATTGAGCTGCGTCGTTCCATGTGGGACTTTCTCACCGAGATAAACCGGCAAGGGATCACCATTATTCTCACCACTCATTACCTTGAAGAAGCCGAAACCTTGTGTCGCAACATCGGTATCATCAATCGAGGCGAGCTGGTGGAAGATACCTCCATGAAGGCCTTGCTGGCGAAGCTGGACGCAGAGACGTTTATCCTTGATTTACAGCCGGGGCATAAACTGAGCACCTTAGACGGTGTTAATTGGCAGAAAACCGATACCAATACCTTGGAAGTGGAAGTAAATAAGTCAGTCGGGTTGACCCCTGTCTTTGACCAGTTGTCGCAACAAGGGGTGCAGGTACTGTCGATGCGCAACAAGGCAAACCGCCTTGAGGAGCTATTTGTCACCTTAATTCAGCAAAATGGGGAGGAGCGTGCATGAATGCTTTGTATTGGGTCGCCTTTCGAACTCTGATTCATAAAGAAGTGGCGCGCTTTACCCGTATCTGGGTGCAAACCTTGGTTCCGCCCGCGATTACCATGAGCCTCTATTTTATCATTTTCGGTAATCTGATTGGCTCGCGGATTGGCCAGATGGAAGGTTTCTCCTACATGGAGTATATCGTGCCGGGGCTTATCATGATGTCGGTGATCACCAACTCCTACTCGAATGTGGCCTCTTCATTTTTTAGTGCCAAGTTTCAGCATAATATTGAAGAGCTTTTGGTGGCGCCGATCCCCAATTACGTGATCATTGCCGGGTATATCGGTGGCGGGATGTGTCGGGGGTTAGCGGTCGGCGCCTTGGTGACCATGACCTCTTTGTTCTTCGTCGACTTGCAGATAGCGCATCCGTTGATCGTGATTACCACCGTGGTCTTTACTTCGGCGGTGTTCGCATTGGGTGGGCTTATCAACGCTATCTTCGCCAAAACGTTTGACGACATTAGCCTTATCCCCACCTTTGTGCTGACGCCCTTAACCTACTTAGGTGGGGTGTTTTATTCACTCTCACTGTTGCCCGATTTTTGGCAAGGGGTATCCAAGCTCAACCCGATTGTGTACATGGTGAACGCGTTCCGGTACGGCTTTCTTGGCGTGTCAGATGTCGGCATCATGACATCGTTTGGGGTACTGACGCTGTTTATTATCGGCTTGTATGCGCTGGCTTGGGGTTTGATTTCCAAAGGGACAGGCTTGCGTAGTTAACGACCTCACCGTATCTGTGATTCGGATTAATATTGGATAAAAAAGCCCCGGCGATGATGGCCGGGGCTTTTTATTACGAGCTTGAACGGTGATGCCTGATGGTGTGCTGACGGTTAATTAAATAAACCTTTCAGCCAGCCGACCGGGTCTGACTGACCACAGCGCTTGGCAAACTGCCCGTTAATATCCCAAACTGGCAGCGAGGCATCTCCGCGACAGCTCAGCTGGTATTGACTGCCTTTTTGCGTCACCGCGACCGTCGTGATGTGAGCCGGCCAAGATAACGTCAGCGCACTGGCGCCTCGACGACTGAGATAATCATCATAGACACGCAATGCGCCTGAGGCCCCGGTGAGCCCGGTCGATTGGTTATCGTCGCGGCCAAGCCACACCGTGGTGACTTCTTTATCATCAATACCCACAAACCAACTGTCTCGGTTATCGTCTGTGGTGCCGGTTTTGCCGGCCAGTGCCACGTTGCCATGATGACGTTTTAAATAACCGCCGGTGCCTTGTTGCACCACTTGTTTCATCGCATACAGCGTTAGCCAGCCGGCTTGCTGAGAGACAACACGCTCGGCTTTTGGCCAGTTTTGATAAAGGCTCTGTCCTTCTTTGGTGGTGACCGCGCGTAAGGCGGTTAATGGCGCACGTTGCCCACCACTGCCGAGCGTTTGGTAGATTTGGGTGACGTCGAAGGGACTCATGCTAAACGCGCCGAGGAGCAATGACGGTACCTGGGGGATATTATCGGTATTAGCACCCAGTTTGCCAAAGGTATTGATCACCTCATCTAACCCCAACTGCATGCCGAGATTCACCGTCGGGACGTTATAAGACTTGGCGAGAGCGGTGAGTAAGGACACACGGCCTCGATACTGGCGATCATAGTTGCGTGGTTGCCAGCTACTGCCTTGGCTACCCTCCAAGCGAATCGGTTTATCGTCAATCTTACTGGTGAGCTGGAAACGTTCGGGGTGGCTCAACGCGGTCAGATACACCGCCGGTTTTGAGAGCGAGCCGATAGGACGTTTGGCATTTAATGCGCGATTAAAGCCTGCAAAGCCTGGGCGCGCCCCACCAACCATGGCGCGTATTTCACCGCTGCGTCGGTCTGCGATGACGGCCGCCGCTTCAAGTTTGTTGCCAGCTCTATTTTTCAGCGCCTTAACTTTATCCACCACCGCGCCTTCAATGGCTTGCTGTGAGACAGGATCCAGTGTGGTAAATATACGTAGCCCTTCTCCTGCCGCGTAGTTATCGCCTACATGTTGGCGGATCTCCTCTTTAAGTTGATCAAAATAGGCGGGTTGGGGACGCGAAAGTGTTGGAGTGGCCTGAATATCGAGCGGACGACTGGCGGCAGCATCGTAATTGGCACTGGTGAGTAGATTTTGCTCGAGCATCAAGCGTAATACCAGATCACGTCGTGTTTTCGCGCGTTCAGGGTGGCGGAAGGGATTGTAATAAGATGGCCCTTTTACCATGCCAACCAGCAGCGCGAGTTGATCAATACGTAGCTCACTGATAGGGCGACCAAAATACAAGCGCGCGCCCAAAGGAAAGCCATGCACCGGCTCGCCGCGGTTTTGGCCAAGGTAGACCTCGTTAAGATAGGCCTCTAGGATTTTGTCTTTGCTGTAGCGAAAATCGAGGATCAAAGCCATGTAGGCTTCTTGCACCTTACGCCACAAGGTACGATCACGGGTGAGGAATAGGTTTTTAGCCAGCTGTTGGGTAAGCGTCGAGCCACCTTGCACGGTGCGTCCTGCGCGAATATTGGCGACCAAGGCACGCAAAATACCCGTAGGAGAGACGCCTTCGTGATGATAGAAGTCTCTGTCTTCCGTGGTAATCAAAGCTTCAACTAAAAATTCGGGAAAGCGCTCTCGTGGTAAGAATAAACGCTGCTCGCGAATTCCAGATTCCATCATGCCCAACAGCTTGGGCTCGATACGCAGTAATCCTAGCGGTTGTTGGCTGTTTACCTCGGTGATTTTACCCACTTGGCCGTCAGCAAAGCTCAACATCGCATGACGCGCCGGCGCGGGCCCATCCTCAAAATCAAATGGGCGACGAATGATCTCAAGCCGAGTGCTTGACGCCGAATACTCGCCAGGCCTTTTGGGCGTACGCACTTTCTGATAGTTGAGGGCGTCTAGCTGTTGGCGCAGCTGCAAAAGGGAAAAGTCGCTGCCAGGAGACAGGTTGATGACTCGGCCATAAACGACCCCAGGAAGCTGCCAAATCTGGCCGCTGAACCTGTCTTGGATTTTGCCATCCAGATAGATACCTAACATAACGACGGCCGCAATCCCGACGAGGCTGCACTTTAGCCCCAAGCCTAACAGGCGTTTCCCCCAACTTGGCTTAGTAGACGTCTTTTTGGGCTGGCGCTTGGGTGATGAACGTTTTTTGTTGCTCGGGCGTGAGCGTGTTTTTTTCTCTGCCATACAATAGCTTAACTCTGGTTAAAATGGCGCTTGGTTTTACGGGTTGGCGCATGGTTGGCCGGATCATCAGGCCAAAGGTGCTTAGGGTAGCGCCCTTTCATTTCTTTTTGCACCTCTTTGTAGCTGCCTTGCCAAAACCCCGCCAGATCTTGCGTGATTTGCAGTGGCCGTCCGGCGGGAGAGAGCAACTCCACTTGCACGGCCACCTGGCCGTTAGCCAGGGTGGGTGTATCCGCCTGTCCGTACATTTCCTGCATTTTTACCGCTAAGACGGGCGCGTTTTCCGGGTTATAGCGCAGCGGATAACGTGATCCGGTTGGGACAGTAATGTGTGTGGGCAACGCGGTGTTTAATTGCTGTGTTGCCGCAAAACCGAACCAGGCCTCCAGCACGGGCTTGAGATCCAGCTGCTGCAGGGCTTGCCAACGTGACATGCCATGGACAAAAGGCGCCAGCCAGGTATCGAGCGATGCCAATAAGTCGTCGTCGCTAAGTGGCGGTAGCATGATATCCAGTCCCCAGGCTTGTGCGCAGCGGGCGCGGGTGAGCAAGGATTGGCTGCCGCTTTGCCAGTTCAATGTATTAATGCCTTTTTGGCGCACGGCGTTTAATAACCCTTGCGCCTGTTGCTCAGCGCTGAGTGTATTAAGTGGCTCACGATAAAGCACTAATTCGCCGAGGCGTTGCTGTTTTTCTGCTTGTAATGTGCCGCGTTGGTCATCCCATTGTACGACCTCATGTTCACGTAATAAGTCGGGGCGCATTTGTTGTAGCGAGCGCAGTGAAAGCGCGATAGCACTGTAGGCGCGGCTGTCGTGTTGCTCGCCGGCCATCACATCACAAACCACGATTGCCTCGTTGTGACTGAGTGCGTCTTGGCTATCGAGTGTCACGCCGTGACCATTGGCCATCATAAAGCGCCCCGTTTTTCCCCGTCTCAATGCGATTCTATCTGGCCAGATGTTCGCGGCCAGCAGTGGCAATATGGCTTCATCGAGTGAGCGTTGTAACTTTATCCCAAGTGCCCGTGCCAGCGATTGAGCGCGGTCTTGATAGTCTTTGTGAGACATGACCGCCTGTAATTGGTCAATCAGTGCCAGTGATACACCTGAGGTCATCGGTTTGTCGGCCCATGCGGCGAGCCAGCAGGCGGTGGATAACACGGCGGTATCCGCCTTTTCAGCCCGAGCCAACATGGCGGCAGCGCGCGGGCTAGCAGCCAATTGGATGGCACGTTGCCCCAGCGCTGTGAGTCCTTGGCGCGTATCAATCAGCCCCAATTGTGTCAGTCTGGTACAGGCCGCTTGCCAATGCTTGGTGGGCGGCACGTCAAGCCAATGTAAATCTTTGACATCACAGCCCCACTGGATGACATTGAGGGCAAGATCGGTCAAGTCCTCTCGCAAGATCGGCGCGGTGGGAGTGGCAGGTAAGCGCTGAAATTGCTCTTCACCGTATAAACGCAGGCATTGCCCTTCCTCGAGACGACCTGCTCGCCCCGCACGCTGGATGGCAGCGCTACGCGTTATTTGCCGCGTCACCAATTTATTGATACCGGTTTGGGCTTGGTGCAACACCAAGCGCTCAAGCCCAGCATCGATGACTAAACGAATCCCTTCGATGGTTAAACTGGTTTCAGCAATGTTGGTTGTGAGCACTAACTTACGTCTTCCAGGGGAGGGAGACGCAATCGCGGCGTGTTGCGCCGAGACGTCAAGGCTGCCGTGGAGGCGGTGCAAATCCATGTCATCAGGTAGGTGCCCTTCTAGGGCGGCATAAACCTGTTTAATCGTGCCCACGCCGGGGAGAAAGAGTAGGGCCGACCCTGCGTGTTGAGCGATAAAATCAAGGCTGGCGCTCGCTACTGCGCTGGCCCATGGTGAATGCCGTGACAGTGGGTGATAGTGATAATGAATCGGGTAGCTGCGCCCTTCAGTTGTCAGGGTCAGAGCGTCGGGTAAATGTTGCGCCAAGGCGTGATTATCTAAGGTGGCAGACATGACCACTAGGCGCAGATCATCTCGCAAGCCGGCTTGGCAATCTAGGCTCAAGGCGAGCGCAAGATCGGCATGCAGGCTGCGTTCGTGAAACTCGTCGAACATGATCACACTCACGCCATCGAGCATGGGGTCGGTTTGCAGCAAACGTGTCAGCACTCCCTCAGTGACCACCTCAACACGCGTTTTAGCACTGACTTTTGTCTCACCACGCATGCGTAAACCTATGGTTTGGCCAATAGGCTCATCCAGGTGATGGGCGAGGAAGCGAGCAATGTTGCGAGCGGCGAGCCGACGGGGTTCCAGTAGCACGATTTTTCCCGGCAGTGGTGCTTGCTCAAGTAGCGCGAGGGGTAAGCGCGTCGACTTACCCGCTCCTGGTGGTGCGGATAAGACGATTTGTGGATAGGCCGCGAGCCCGTCTATCAGGTCAGGTATCACGGCATCAATCGGAAGCTGCGACAAGAATTTGCCCTTTGTGTCAGAATCAAAGTGACTATTTTAACGGACTGAGCGTAAAAGGAGAGCCCATGCGACTATTTTTCGCGCTAGGTTTGGAGGAGGGCATTAACCAAACCGCCCGGGCGCAGCTGGTGGCGTATAAAAATCGTCTCAGTGGAGTCGGGCATGCGGTGCCCGATCAAAACTTACACCTCACCTTGGCGTTTTTGGGTGATGTGCCGAATACATATATTCCTCGTCTACAAGCCACGGTGCAAGACCTTCAACTGCCCGCCTTTTCCATCACGGCCTCGACCGTTGAAGTATGGGCTCAGCCGAGGATTGTCTGTGCAACGTTAGCGTCTCCTCCGCAAGCCTTATTGGCGCTGGCTCATCATTTACAGACCTTACCCGTTTGGCCAGCGAAAGCGGACAGTCATGCGTTTACCCCGCATATTACCTTGCGTCGTGGTGTCAAAGATGACGGTGCGCTGGACTTACCGACGCCTCCTGCCCAGACATTTGCGTGTCAACGATTTGGATTATATGCTTCGCCTTCCTCCGCGTCGGATGAATCGATACCTCGAGATAATGAGGGGCGGGCGTTATACCAATGCCTGCATCAATTCAGCCTTTGTTAATTATCAGCAGGAACGGCAGATGCAGTTTTCCCCACCATTGGCGTCGGCAACCTTAGTACGCCGCTATAAACGTTTTTTAACCGATGTGACCTTGGCTAATGGCGAGTCGCTGACCATGCATTGTGCCAATACGGGGGCGATGACCGGTTGTGCGACGCCAGGCGATACCGTTTGGTATTCCACCTCCGATAATACCAAGCGTAAATACCCTCACAGTTGGGAGCTTAATCATACCCAGCAGGGACACTGGATTTGTGTCAACACGGCGCGCGCCAACACCTTAGCGGTTGAGGCGGTGCAGGCGAATCGTATTCCTGAACTAGTGGGGTATCGACAATTACAGACGGAAGTACGCTATGGCAGTGAAAACAGCCGCATAGACCTACTATTACGTGACGATGACAAAGCGGACTGCTATATAGAAGTAAAGAGTGTCACATTATTGGAGGAAGACGGCTGGGGCGCGTTTCCGGACGCCGTCTCGACGCGTGGGCAAAAGCACTTGCGTGAGCTGATGGCGATGGCAGAGCAAGGACATCGTGCGGTTTTATTGTTCGTTGTTTTGCACTCGGGGATTGAAAAAGTCACTGGTGCCCCCCATATCGACCCGGATTATAACCAGTTATTAAATCAGGCGTTGGCGTCAGGGGTAGAAGTGATCTGCTATCAGGCTCAGATGTCGCCGAGTGAGCTAAATCTGGTTAATTCCGTACCTTTTGTTAGTCATACCGCAAAAGTGTAAGCATGTTCACATTGGGCGTTGCGCGGCGTAAATCAAAGATTGCCACCCTAAAGGCTTTCTGCTATAGATAGCGCCCTCATTTGACAGACACGGGTCATGTCAAGGTTTTTTAGGAGAAGCTGAATGCCAGAAAGCAAAGAAAAGAAATCGCTGGGCATCCTGGCCATTGCCGGATTAGAGCCATACCAGGAGAAACCTGGAGAGGAGTATATGGGAGAGGCTCAGCTTGAGCATTTCCGTAAAATCCTCAATGCGTGGCGTAATCAGCTCAGGGAAGAAGTCGACCGCACCATGAATCATATGAAAGATGAGGCGGCCAATTTCCCCGATCCTGTCGATCGTGCAGCACAGGAAGAGGAATTCAACCTAGAGCTGCGTAATCGCGATCGCGAGCGCAAGCTGATTAAGAAGATCGATAAGACATTGCAGCGTATCGAAGATGATGACTTCGGCTTTTGCGACTCGTGTGGTATCGAAATTGGGGTGCGCCGCTTAGAAGCTCGCCCAACAGCAGAGCTGTGTATTGATTGTAAAACACTGGCTGAGCTAAAAGAAAAGCAAATGGCTGGCTAACGCTGGCGCGTTATATTTGCACACATCGATGCCTAGCCGTGGTTAGCGGAGAGAAAATCAGACAGATAAAAGGGAGCCTCGGCTCCCTTTTTGTGTTTTAGGGTGCTTGTGTTAGCGCAAGATCCCCGTACAATTTGCGCTATTCACACTCGCTGCAGGCGTTGCACCTACTGTCTATGCGCTTATCATGACTTTGCAGACCGCTTATATTGGCCGTTTTGCCCCTTCCCCGTCGGGCCCGCTACACTTTGGCTCATTGGTGGCGGCACTTGGCTCGTATTTAGATGCGCGTGCACACCATGGGCAATGGCTGGTTCGGATTGAAGATATCGATCCGCCTCGGGAGCAGCCGGGCGCCGCGAGTGACATTTTGCGCACGCTAGAGGCGTTTGGTTTTGAGTGGGACGGAGAGGTGCGTTACCAAAGCCAGCACCTTTCTGATTACCAAGCACAAATAGAGGCTTGGCTTGCATCGGGACAGGCGTATTATTGCACCTGTACGCGTCGGCAGATTAAAGAGGCGGGCGGCGTCTACCCAGGTTGGTGTCGTGATAAAGGTAAAGGGGCGCAAGCGGCGGCGGTGAGACTAAAAAGTCCCGTCGAGGTGCTCGCTTTTCAGGACAGGTTGCATGGTACGCTTGGTCTTGATGCGCATCTTGCCAATGAAGACTTTATCATCAAACGACGCGATGGCTTGTATGCGTATAACCTTGCGGTGGTATTGGATGATATCGACCAAGGCGTGACCGATATCGTGCGTGGGGCGGATTTAATTATGCCGACAGGGCGCCATATCGCGTTGTACCAACAACTCGGCCAACCCGTGCCGCGTTATTTACACCTTCCTCTGGCTGTCAATGCAGAGGGACACAAGCTTTCTAAGCAAAACCGGGCTCCTGCCATTGATAATCAAGTGCCGCTGCCAGCTTTACGCGCAGCGATGACGTTTCTTGGTTTGCATGCAGTGGCTGAGCAAGAGGTGGCTAGTCCCACCCAATTATTGGACCTGGCGGTTAAGCGTTGGTCGTTGACACAGATACCGAGAAAAACGGAAGTGACGACAGCATTCTAAAATGGCCCACCCTGATATATTATATGCCGCTGTTTCATGGCCCGAACAATTAAATACGAGGTGAGCTATCTTTAATCGAGTGACCAGCTTTTGCCGTAAGGTTCTGAATCGTGATAGTAAAACACGCGAAATTGAGGATCTTAAGTTGGAAGTTATCCCCCGCAAAGCACATGGCATTTCGCGCAAAGGTATCAGCGAAAATGCGCTGAAAGTGCTTTATCGCCTGCACAAAGCGGGCTTTGAAGCGTACCTCGTTGGTGGCGGTGTGCGAGATTTATTGTTGGGGCGTGAACCCAAAGACTTCGATATTGCGACCGACGCAACGCCAGATGAAGTCAAAAAGCTGTTTCGTAACTGCCGGCTCATTGGGCGGCGTTTTCGTCTTGCCCATATCTTATTTGGCCGCGATGTGATCGAGGTCGCCACGTTCCGAGGCCATCACGGTAAAGGCGAAAAAGATAAGCAAACCGCTCGCTCGGAAGACGGGATGCTATTGCGTGACAATGTATATGGCACCATCGATGAAGACGCGCAGCGCCGTGACTTTACGGTGAACGGGCTGTATTACAATATCGCCGACTTTTCTATTCGGGATTATGCGGGGGGGCTCGATGATCTCAATAACCGCGTTATCCGCCTGATCGGTGATCCTGAAACGCGTTACCGTGAAGATCCGGTACGGATGCTACGCGCCGTGCGCTTTGCGGTTAAGCTTGATATGACGATTAATAGCGCGACAGCGGCGCCGATTGTCGAGCTTGCGCCGTTATTGCAAGACATCCCGGCCGCGCGAATGTTTGAAGAAAGCTTGAAGCTGTTGCAGTCCGGTCAAGGGTTCGCGACGTACCAAATGTTGCGCGAGTATAATTTATTTCAGCAGCTTTTCCCTGCCGTGGCCGCGCACTTTACCGAAGCGCAATCTAGCCAAACGGAACAGATGTTAGAGCAGGTATTACGCTCAACTGATAAGCGGGTGGTTAACGAACAGCGCATTAATCCGGCTTTCTTATTTGCTGCCATGCTTTGGTATCCCTTGGTGACACGGGCGGAAGAAATGGCATTTGAGAGTGGTTTGAGCTACTACGATGCCTTCATGGTGGCCGCCAGTGACATTGTGGATGAGCAAGTTAAGACCATCGCCATTCCGCGGCGCTTCACCGCCATGATACGTGAAGTGTGGCAATTGCAAATGCGTATGACTCGTCGCACTGGTGCGCGTGCGTTTAAAACACTGGACGAGAAAAAATTCCGAGCGGCATTTGATTTGCTCGAGATGCGCGGTGCGGTCGAAGGTGAAGAGACCGAAGCGCTGTGTGCGTGGTGGCGAGACTTTCAGCGTGCAGATCAAAGTGGCCGCCAAAAAATGGTGCGTGCGATCAATAAAGCTCATAATACGCGTAAACCCAAGTCTCGTCGGCGTAAGGGACCGCCACGTCGGCGTAAACCGCAGTCAAATTCAGACGCATGAATCGGGTATATATCGCCATTGGCAGCAATCTCGGTGAGCCTGTAGAAAAAGCCAAACAGGCGATTGCTGCGTTAAAGACACTGCCGCAGAGTCGTTTTGTGGCAGTATCAGCCCTTTATACCAGCAAACCCATGGGGCCGACCGATCAGCCCGATTATGTTAATGCCGTCGCGGCGCTGGACACCCAGCTTGACCCTCTGACACTATTGGATGCAACACAAGCCATTGAGCTTGATTATGGCAGGGAACGCAAAGCAGAGCGTTGGGGACCGAGAACCTTGGACCTCGATATTCTACTCTATGGCAATCGCGTCATTGATGAGCCGCGACTGACGGTGCCACATTACGGCATGAAAGTGCGTGAGTTCGTGCTTTATCCACTTGCCGACATCGCCCCCGACTTGTGCCTGCCTGATGGCAGCACCCTCGCCGCGTGCCTGACGCGCGTTGATCGCAATGGTTTAACCCGTATTAGCGATCACGCTTAATCGGTGGGCCCCAGTTTCAGGCTTTGGGAGACACAATGAAAAAAATCACAATTACCGATCTGATCACTTGGAAGCAGCAAGGGCAGAAGTTTGCGTCCTTGACTGCCTATGATGCGAGCTTTGCTCAATTATTTGAGCAGCAGGACGTGCCTGTTTTATTAGTTGGCGATTCGTTAGGCATGGTGTTGCAAGGAAAAAGCGATACCTTGTCAGTCTCGGTTGACGAGCTGGCGTATCACACCCGTTGCGTGCGAGCGGGCAGTCCCAACAGCTTGCTGATGGCCGATATGCCATTTATGAGCTTCGCAACGCCTGAGCAAGCCTGTACCAATGCCGCAGCGTTGATCAAAGCGGGCGCCAATATGGTCAAAATTGAGGGCGGATCATGGCTGGTTGATACGGTGAAAATGCTGACTGAGCGCGCCGTGCCGGTTTGTGCGCACTTGGGCCTCACCCCGCAATCGGTGAATATCTTTGGTGGCTTTAAAGTACAAGGCCGTGAGGAAGAGAAAGCGGAGCAAATGGTGGCCGATGCGGTCGCGCTAGAGAAGGCCGGTGCACAGATTATCCTACTTGAATGCGTGCCCGCCTCACTGGCTAAACGTATTACCGATACGGTGTCGGTGCCAGTGATTGGCATTGGTGCCGGCGGTGACACCGATGGTCAAATTTTGGTCATGCATGATATGCTCGGCGTATCGGCAAACTACATGCCCAAGTTCTCGAAAAACTACTTGGCAGAGGCCGGTGATGTGCGCGCTGCGGTGGCTAAGTATGTGCAAGAAGTGGCGAGTGGCGAATTTCCCGGTTCCGCCCACACGTTTAAATAGAGAGACCGAGTATGCAGGTAATTTCTGAGGTGGCGCCACTGCGCGATCAAATCAGCCAGTGGCAAAAAGCGGATAAGCGCATCGCCTTTGTGCCGACCATGGGGAATCTCCATCAAGGGCATTTAACCTTGGTTCGCAAAGCCCGGGAGCAAGGCGATGTGGTGGTGGTTAGCATTTTTGTTAATCCGATGCAATTTGATCGCGCGGACGACTTAACCTACTACCCGCGTACATTGGATGATGATTTGACCAAGTTGCGTGAGGAGGGCGTGGAGTTGGTGTTTACACCAACGGCCGATACCCTCTATCCACACGGACTGGATGCACATACTAGAGTTGAGGTGCCAGGACTTTCAACCATGTTAGAAGGGGCATCGCGCCCCGGTCATTTCCGTGGTGTCGCCACCGTGGTGAGCAAACTCTTTAATTTGGTACAGCCGGCGGTGGCCTGCTTTGGCGAAAAAGACTTTCAGCAATTGGCGGTGATCCGCAAATTGGTGGCAGACATGGCTATGCCGATTGAAATTATTGGTGTGCCTACCGTGCGTGAAAGCGATGGGTTGGCGATGAGCTCCCGTAATAACAACCTAACCGTCGATGAGCGTCAACGTGCACCAGTGCTGGCGAAAACCATGCGCTGGATGAGTGTACAAATGCGTAATGGGCGTCGTGATCTCGATGATCTGATTGAAGATGCTCACGATCAACTGCGTGCGGCGGGGTTACAGCCTGATGAATTTTATATTCGTGACGCCACGTCTCTTGCGCAATTGCATGAAAACAGCCGACAAGCGGTGATTCTCGTCGCCGCCTATCTTGGTACGACACGCCTTATTGATAACCTGACGGTGGAGCTGCATCGAGCCGTCGAGAAAGCGGACAAAGCTGATCCTAGTGGCGATTAATGTGTCGTCGCTTAGCCGTCAGCGTCCATAAAATACGAAATCCGGGTGCGCGGCTTCAGGTATTCTTTTACCGCGTCTGGCAATTTAGAGATAGGCACAGCCGTGTCTATCTCTAGCTCACTGTCACGCATGTCAATGATGGTGGCTTGATCAGAAGGAATATCCGGGTCATAAATCATCACATTGGGTTTAAGTAGGGCAGAGCTGTTCACCGAGATAATCATGCCGAGATCGTCATTCGACAACTTTACCACCGTTCCTGGCGGATAAACGCCCATCATCTTGACAAATAGTGCCAACAGACGCGGGTTGAATTTGGCTTTATTGTCTTTAAAAAGATGAGACAAGGCGGCAAAAGGCATCCGTGCGGATGCGCCAAACTGAGGACGACATAAGCGGTCAAAAAAGTTCACCATACTGACAATCTGCGCCGCTTCGTCGATGTCATCACCCAATAGGCCTTTGGGGAAGCCACTGCCGTTAGCAAACTCGTGGTGCTGGGCAATGATGGTTTCGACTTCAGGGGTACACTCTTCCATTTCTGCTACCAGCTCCGCCCCATAATTAACATGTTGACGGTAGTAATTCATTTCCGGCTCTGTCAGTCGCTCCTTTTTTCGCACGATGGCCGACGGCACCTTCTTGGTACCGATATCATGCAGCACCGCGCCGGTGATCAATGCGCGAAGCTGATCATTGTCGTACCCGTTACTGCGTGCCAACATCAGCGCGAGGACGGCCACATTCAGTGAGTGCGCATACATGTCTTCTGCCAGGCTCGGATCGTCCATTAGATGCAGGGTGACATTCGATTCGCTACCAAAGACCATCATGCTATCGACGAGCATGCGGACATCCTCGTTAGCCGCTTGTGGACGGTTGGCTGCCTTCATATTGATGGCCCGTAGCTGTGCCATCGAACGTTGATAATGCTTCTGCACTTTTTGAATGCGAGCACGAAAGCGGCGTTGTTCCTCTATGCGCTGTTGTTTTTCCTGCTCCATCGCCGCTTTTTCTCGGCTGACTGCATGTGGATCGACTTCATCCGGGTTTTCTTTTTTTTCTGTCAGCGCGGGTAAGGGGACTGTCGTACTTTTATCTGGGTAGTAGTAGACAAAGCTTGTTGGGAGCGAGCGTATCACCTTCGCTTGTGCCTCGCTTTCTATTTGAAAACGATTAAGCATAAACGGATGATCGCGCCATTTTAGCGGCAGTTTGATATAAAGACCGGCTTGAAGTCGCTCTGTTGAGAGTTTAATGCTATTGGCTGACATGCGTTAATGACACTCGATCCATGAGGTAAAAGACAAGAATAAACCCCAACAGATTACCATAAATAGGCGATGTTGAGTAAAAAGCCTAATCGCTATCGCACTGAACGGAAGTCGACTTAAAGGGTAGCAAAAAGTGCCAGAGGGGGATGCATTTGGTGTCGTGGCAAAGCGTTGCGTACCGTGTTTATAGCGGTGCGGCCTGCAAGGTGCGGCCTGCAAGGTGCGGCCTGCAAGGTCACCGACACGGTGTCGGCATAAAAAAATCCCCACTCGTGTAAGCAGGGATTTTCGTAAACATGGTGCCCGGAGGCGGAATCGAACCACCGACACGGGGATTTTCAATCCCCTGCTCTACCGACTGAGCTATCCGGGCTAAGGTGCTCTATTTAATAGCATTAACCTAAGAATGTCAAAGTCTATTTAACTGACGCATTCCATGGGTATAAACCTGAATTCCTGCCTGGCATATCGACTTTTTGTGATCTTATTCATTAATTTGCATTGACAAAAAGCCACATAAAGGTGTCTTTGCTTTGTCATTTATCCCGCCTGATTTTCTTATCTTATTGTTTTTTAATTTCTATTCTTGATGGTGCTGATTCATAAACAAGGCATTGACCAAAACCTCCTCAGCAAAAATAAGGCCTTATATAAGTTGTTCGATTGATTATTGCTACACTTATTCAACAAGCAAATGAGATATCTTTTTTTGACAACCGTTTAGGGCGGTTCAGCCATGCAAATAGAACTCGGAAAATCTCTCGATGTTTCTCACGTACAGCAAGCCAAAGCGGACTGGGAGGCGAAAGTCGCGGACGCCTCTTCATGTGTGATTGACGCGAGCCAACTGAGCCGAATCGATGGTGCTGGCCTGCAATTACTGCTGGGGTTGGTACTTTCGTGTGATGACCTTCAGTGGCAAAACGTACCGGATTGCTTACATACTTCGGCACAACATGCCGGCATGACGACTTTATTAAAGCTAAATACTTGATACACGGAGTAGGAGTAAAAGGATGGCCAATATACTAGCAGCGGATGATTCGGTGTCGATTCGGCAAATGGTGAGCCACACGCTAAAAGAGGCGGGTTATCAGGTTGAAACAGCGAATGATGGTGCAGATGCACTGCGAAAAGCAAAGTCTAAAAAGTTTGATCTCATCATTTCCGACGTCAACATGCCGGTGATGGATGGTTTTGAGTTTGTTAAACAAGTGCGAGGCGTGCAGCAGTACAAATTCACGCCGATATTGATGCTCACTACCGAAGCGTCTGCTGAGAAAAAATCGGCGGGTAAAGCGGCGGGCGCGACAGGATGGATTGTTAAACCATTCAACCCAGATACCTTACTGAAAACACTAAAGCGCGTGCTGTAAGGCGCATCAACGGAGGGTGATATGGCCATGGATATGGACCAGTTACGACGCATCTTTTATGAAGAATGTCGTGAGAACCTCGAAGTGCTGGAAAGAGAGCTCTTGGCGCTTGACCCGGGGGCGACAGATCTTGAATCCATTAATACCATTTTCCGTGCTGCGCACTCGATTAAAGGGGGGGCTGCCACCTTTAATCTTGACGATATTAGTCACTTCACTCATGTGATGGAAACCTTGCTTGACGAGGCTCGGGAGGGAAAGCGACAGCTCGACAGCCACACGATCGATGTATTACTGCGTGGTGGCGATTGTATCCTCGCGATGCTTGAAGCATACGAAAATGAGGCTGAGTACGACGAAAGCGAGCGAGATGCGGTGACTGCCGCCCTCAATGCGATTATGGACAGTGACGGTGCGGCTGATTTCTCTTCAAGTGCTTTATCCACGCAGCCGATATCGAGTGACCATGGCTCACAGGAGGCGATGGCCGCAGACATCGAAGAGTGGTTAATCACCTTTGTGCCTCACCCGGATATGTTGTTTTCAGGCAATGACCCTGTCCGGATTTTGCGTGAGTTACATGCATTACCGGGTGGGGCGGAAATTAGCTGTGATCCGACCCAACTGCCACGTTTTGCGCAGTTAGACCCTGAAAAGCTGTATTTACGTTGGGATATTCGGGTTGATGGACATGTCCCACGTGATGAAATCGAAGCGATTTTTGAATGGGTTGAAGACGAGTGCGATCTCACGATTACGCCTATCCATTGTGGCGAGGCCAGTGATGTGGATACCGAACCGGTTGAGGTGGAACCGTCTGCCACTGTGCCACAATCCCCGGAAAAGCCCGCCTCATCTTCTCAGCCCAAATCCGCTGCCAATAAAGCCAACAAACCTGCGGCGAAAAGCGAAGCCAGTGTGTCTTCTATCCGGGTGGAGATAGACAAAGTCGATAACCTAATCAACCTCGTGGGCGAGCTAGTGATTACACAGTCGATGCTGGCAGAGTTAAGTAGTGACTTCTCCCCAGAGCGGCTTGAGCAATTGCAATCTGGCCTTGAGCAACTGATGCTCAATACCAAAGAGTTGCAAGAAAGCGTGCTCGATATCCGCATGTTGCCGATCAGTTTTGCCTTTAACCGTTTCCCTCGTTTGATTCGTGATCTCTCCTCCCAGTTGGGAAAGCGGGTGGAGTTAGTTATTGAAGGCGAGAGCACCGAGCTAGATAAAACCGTGCTCGAACGAATTGCCGATCCGCTGGTGCATTTGGTTCGCAACGCGGTGGATCATGGCTTAGAAACCCCAGAAGTCCGCGCGGAAAAAGGCAAGCCTGAAACAGGGAAAGTGCATCTGAATGCTTACCATCAGGGCGGCTCGATTGTGATTGAAGTCAGTGACGATGGCGCTGGATTACATAAAGAAAGGATCTGGCGCAAAGCGCTGGATAAAGGGCTGATTTCAGACGACCTCCCGCTCAGTGAACTGACCGACGCGCATGTTTTTAATCTTTTATTTGCGCCGGGTTTTTCAACGGCGGAGCAAGTGTCTGATGTGTCAGGGCGTGGCGTGGGCATGGATGTGGTGCGCCGCAACATTGAGCAACTGGGCGGCAACATTGATGTGCACTCAGCCCCCGAGCAAGGCAGTACCTTTAAAATCAGCCTGCCGCTGACATTGGCTATCTTAGACGGTCAGCTGGTGAAAGTAGAAGGCCAAGTGTATGTGGTGCCGCTGATCTCTATCATTGAGTCGCTTCAGATTGATAGCCGCCAAATTAAAACCGCATCTGGTGTTCAGCTTTATCGGTTGCGAGAAGAAAACATTCCCATTCTTCGTTTAAAAGAAGAGTTTGAGCTCGGCAGCAGTGGCGACGATCTTGATAAACAGCTGCTTTGTTTGGTCGAAGCCGGGGATAAAAAGGTCGGCCTGCTACTTGATGAGCTGCTCGGGCAGCAGCAAGTGGTGATCAAAAGCTTGGAGTCAAATTATGCCCGCGTGCCTGGTATTTCAGGCGCGACCATTCTAGGGGATGGCTCTGTCTCACTTATTTTAGATATCCAAGGCTTAATCACTCAGTTTTTAGCACGTGTCAGCGATGCCAGCGGTCATATCGCGGCGGCATAAGGAGAGGCGATGCAGACGGTAACGGAATCAGACAATGTGCTCGATATCGATGATCGTGTTGAGCAACTGCAAGGCAGTGACTATCTGAGCTTCGAACTAGATGGCGAACTGTATGGCGTCGATATCCAAACGGTAGAGGAGATTCGGGTGTGGGAGTCACCGACACTGATCCCGCGCTCGCCCACTTTTATTTTGGGCGTGATCAACCTACGCGGAATGATAGTGCCCGTGATGGATTTACGTATTCGCTTTCAGGCCAAACAGGTCGATTATCACCGAGAAACCGTGGTGCTGATTTTGCGCGCCAGTGAAGTCGCCAATAACAAGGTGATGGGCGTAGTGGTCGATGCCGTTTCCGATGTGGTTGATCAAGGGGAGGGACAGATTATGCCTCCGTTTGGTGATTCTCAGGTGATTGCTTATGTCAGTGGCTTACTCAATGTCGGCGAACGGGTGATGTCGTTGGTGAATGTGGATGAGTTGTTGCGTATCGAGCGATGGATATAGGTGGGGATATGGCGCAATCGCGAGAATACTTAAGTTTCTTACTCGAGGATGAAGAGTACGGCGTCCATATTCTCGATGTGAAAGAGGTGAGAGGGTGGTCGGAAGTCCGTCGTATTCCTAACACTCTGCCTCACATGTTGGGGGTGCTGGAGTTACGGGGGGAGTACATTCCCATTATGGACATTCGCCAGTGCTTTGGTATGACGCCAGCGACGCTCACCGCCATGAGCGTCATCATTATTGTTCGCAACCAACAAGGGGTGTCGCTCGGTATCGTCGTGGATGCGGTGGCTGAAGTGCACAACTTGGAAAAAGAGCAAATTAAAGCCCCTCCGGGACTGCACCAACACGATGAGTGGTACATGGAGGGCATTGCGTCAGTGAATGACAGGCACCTGGTGTTGATTAACTTGGAACAGTTGTTCGACTTTGATCAGTTACAACAAAGCGCACAACCGGAAAGCGCAAACGAGGACTAGAATATGGCGTGGTTTAAAAGGGAAGTACAGCAAGACAACCAACAGACCAAACAGAATGTGCAGCTGTTAGCGGCACTTAATGTCGCGCCTGCTGCACTTGTGATGCTCGATAGTCAGCAGCAAGTCACCTTGATTAATCGACGTGCGTTGCAACTGTTGCAGTGTTATCAGGCCGCGATTCGCGAGCACGGCAATGTCGATTTCACCGCGCAAAGTGAAGTGCTGTTTGGTAAACCGATGAGCAGCATACTTGCGGCGGATTTGGTGGACTACCAACAGTGGCAGCAGCTTATTGACGACAAACCATCGGTCCAAACTGTCGAGTTAGGCGCGGGCAAGTTGCGTGTGTCTGCCAGTAAAGTCGCCGATGGGCAAGGCTACAGTGTTGAGCTGTGTGATGTGACGGCACGCGCCCACCAAACGGAGGAGCACCAACGTCTTAAAGGCGCATTGGATAACACCCACAGTGCGTTCGTTTTATTGGGACAACAGGGCGAAATCACCCATGTGAATGAGCAAGCGGTAAAACTGTGTAAACAGCATGAGAAAACTTTTCGTTTGAAAAACAGTGCCTTTGTTGCCAGCCGTGACGATATTCTTGGCAAACATATTGATTATCTTTTTCCTCAGCTGCAGCGCGAAACCTTTCATACCCCCGATAAGATGCCTATCAATCGGGATATTCGCTTTAAAGATGCGCGCTTTGAGTTTCATGCCACTGCCAGTTACGACCGTCACGGTAAGCATGTAGGCACCACGATTGAGTGGCGTGATGTCACTGAAAGGCGTAAGAAAGAGTCAGAACGTTCATTATTGGCGGCCGTGGTCGAGGGAATGACCACCAATGTAATGCTAGCAGATAAAGACGGTACCATTCGCTATCTTAACCCGGCAGTGACGGAGCTATTCAAGAGCCGTGAAGATGAAATGCGCGAGATTTTCCCCGGCTTCTCAACGGATAAACTCGTAGGCACTAGTATTGACCAATTCCACAAAAACCCAGCGCACCAACAGTCTGTGATTGCCAACCCCGACCGTATGCCATTTAAAGCTGAGATTACGGTCGGGGAACTCGAATTTGCGCTTAATTGTATTGCCCTCTACGACGATGACGATGAGTACATTGGCCCTGCGCTGCAATGGGAGGACATTACCGAGCAAATGGATAGTCAGCGCCAAGTTGAGCGTCTTATCGCAAAAGCGGCGGATGGTAATCTGAGCGATCGGATGAATACCAGTAAATATCGTGGCGCGATGGCAAAACTCGGTGAGGGGATCAACCAGTTACTGGATAGTGTTGTCGATCCGCTTAACGAGTGTATTCGCGTGATGCGAGGGGTCTCGAAAGGGGATCTCAAAACGACTATGCCGGAAGACTACAAAGGCGAGTTTGAAGATCTCAGCCAAGCGGTCAATGCATCGATTAATAACGTTCGTAACATGGTCGAAAAGATCACGCATTCGTCGGCACGGGTGGCGTCTGCGTCAGCCGAAATTGCTGAGGGAAATAACGACCTGAGCGAGCGCACTGAAGAGCAGGCGGCTAACCTGCAGGAAACGGCTGCCAGTATGGAGCAGATGACAGCGACCGTGAAGCAGAATGCGGAAAGTGCGTCATCGGCCAATACTCTCTCCACTAAAGCCAGTGAAAAAGCGCGCAAAGGCGGTGAAGTGGTCAAAGAGACCGTGGATGCGATGGCGGAAATTAACGATGCCAGCAAGAAAATTGCTGACATCATTGGGGTGATTGATGAAATCGCATTCCAGACCAATTTGCTGGCTTTGAATGCGGCGGTAGAGGCTGCGCGTGCGGGTGAGCAAGGACGTGGTTTTGCCGTTGTTGCTGGCGAGGTTCGTAACTTGGCGCAACGCAGTGCCGGCGCGGCGAAAGAGATCAAGGACTTGATCAAAGACAGTGTGGAAAAAGTCACGCAAGGGTCGAAGCTCGTGGACGAGTCTGGCGAAATGCTAGAAGAAATTGTCGCGTCGGTGTCGGAAGTCTCCCAGTTGATTGACAAAATTAATGCGGCGAGCCAAGAGCAAGCCACGGGCATTGATGAGATCACACGCTCAGTGGCACGAATGGACCAAATGACACAGCAAAATGCTGCGCTCGTTGAAGAAGCGGCCGCGTCTAGTCAGTCGATGAGAGAAGAGGGCGCGGAGTTAATTAACTTGATTGGCTTCTTCCAAGTGGATATTGATGCCGACAAGCTCGCAGATATTCAAACCCCGAGCTCGAAACCCAAGGTTACCCCGACTCACACGACTAAGATAGCGCCTAGAGCGAGCAGTGACAGTTACCGCAATGGTGAGGCCGCCAAAGCGCGTCTCAAGGCAGTGAACAGTCAAAAGTCGTCGAGCAATGAAGTCAGTGATGAGTGGGAGGAGTTTTAATCATGTCAGCGCCAGTGAATGCTTCGTCGGCTGGCGCCTATGATTTTAGCCAACGGCATTTCCACTATGTACAGACGTTTATGCAAAGCGAAACGGGTATTTTTCTTGCGGATAAAAAGAAAAGCATGGTGTATGGCCGGTTGGCGCGCTGCTTACGCAGAACAGGGATGGCGACTTTTGATGATTATTTTGCGTTGGTGGAGCAGAGCAAAGATGAACGTGTGGCCTTCATTAACGCGCTAACCACCAATAAAACCCAGTTCTTTCGTGAACGTCATCATTTTGAGTTTTTAGCGTATCAGCTTATTCCGCAGTGGCAAGCGGCGAAGCAAAAGCGTATCCGGATTTGGTCAGCGGGCTGTTCGACCGGTGAAGAGCCTTACACTATCGCCTCCGTGCTCGCGGGTCATGGGATGTTAGAGGGGCAATTAGATGTACAAATTCTTGCCACTGACTTAGATACCCAGGTGCTCAACACCGCCAGTAATGGCACTTACAGTTTGGAAGTGGCGCACACCATCCCCAAAGCGTATTTGCAAAACGGCTTTTTAAAAGGAAAAGGCATCAAACAAGACTTGTTTAAGGCCAAGCGTCAGCTTCGTGATGTGATCAGTTTTAAACAACTGAATTTAAAAGGGGAGTGGCCTCACAAGCACGCAATGGACGCGATCTTTTGTCGCAACGTGATGATCTATTTTGAACGCGATACACAGCAGCGACTCATTGAGCGGTTTTGGCAGCAGCTTGTTCCCGGCGGTGTGCTTTTTATCGGCCACTCGGAAGGGATCGGAAAGATGGCAGAGAGGTTCGATAACTTAGGCCACACTATGTATCGCAAACGGGAGTGATATGCACCAAGCGTTGGAATTACATCATCATGCGCATGAGAAAACACTAAAACGTTTTTTTAGTCCTGAGCATGATAAGCACATGGTGAAGCTCCAGCCTGGCGATGTTTATGTTAGCTCTGATGATGAGCTGATTGCCACAGGCTTGGGCTCATGTATTGCTGCGTGTATTTGGGACCCTTTGGCTCAAGTTGGAGGCATGAACCATTTTATGTTGCCACTCAAGCTAGAAGAGGCGGAGTCCACCTGGACACCCGAACAGAATTTGTCGCGTGCCGCGCGCTACGGCAACTACGCGATGGAAATTCTGATCAACTCTTTGCTGCAACAAGGCGCGGTGAAAAACCGGCTGCGGGTAAAGCTGTTTGGGGGTGGCAATATCATGGGGCAAAACATCGCGATTGGCCGTAAGAATATCGATTTTGTTCGCCAATATGTCATCAATGAGCAACTCCCCTTGATATCTGAAGACCTTGGGTTGGCATTTCCACGCCGGGTACTTTTCGAGCCGCGCACGGGTAAAGCGTGGGTAAAGAAGATTCAATCGTTGAGCCAAAAAGAGTTGGTGGCGGAAGAAACGCAATACAACCAGCGCTTGCTGCAGGAGTCTTACAATGATGGCGCCGACGAGCAAGATGTGGAGTTATTCTGATGAGCCAATATCGCTACAAAGTGTTAGTTGTCGATGACTCGCCGCTTTATCGCACCTTGATAAGAGAATGCCTAGAAAGTGACGCTGAGTTAGAAGTGGTTGGCGCAGCGGCTGATCCCTACGAAGCGCGCGAGAAGATTAAAAAGCTTAATCCCGACGTGATCACGCTCGATGTTGAAATGCCCAAAATGGATGGCATCCAGTTTCTTAAAAACCTGATGCGTTTGCGGCCGATGCCCGTGATCATGGTCTCGACCCTGACTCAGCATGGTGCAGATGTCACCTTGGCGGCACTGGAAATCGGCGCGGTGGATTATGTGCCTAAGCCCTCAGCGAACAGCGCGACCGCGATCACTCGCGAGCGTGATGAGCTGGTCAGCAAAGTGAAAATGGCTGCCCAGGCCAATGTCGGACAAACAAAGAGTTGGCATAAACAGCCGAATGTCACCATCGATCGTCAGCATTATAACCGCCGGGGCTATCAAGTCATTGGTTTGGGGGCATCGACGGGAGGAACAGAGGCACTGCGCGGCGTCCTCGAACGTCTGCCTGCCCACATGCCACCGATTGTGGTGACGCAACATATCAAAGCGGCGTTTTGTGGCCCTTTCGCCAAGCGGTTAGACCGTGCGTGTCGTTTGCAGGTTGAAGAAGTGACTTCGGAAAGGGTGCCTTTGGTACAAGGGCATGTCTATGTGGCGCCGGGAAACCAACACCTTACCGTCGTTAATCGACAAGGGCATTTGTATTGTCAGCTCTCTAATAGTGACCCGGTTGAACGACACCGTCCATCGGTTGATGTGATGTTCTCATCCATCGCAGAGTCGGTGGGAGGGAAATCTATTGGTGTGATATTAACCGGGATGGGCAGAGACGGTGCAAATGGTTTGCTGCAAATGTATCAAACCGGTGCACTTACTGCTGCGCAAGACCAAGCGAGTTCTGTGGTATGGGGAATGCCAAGAGTCGCGATCGAACTTGGTGGCGTGGCAAAGACGCTGTGTTTAACCGAAGTGGCAAATTTTTTAGTGGAGGCCGTGTATGGACGCTAATCGCTACACATTTGTTTGGCCACCTGCGCTGACGATGGTCAGTGTGGTTGCGTTAGCGCTTTGGTCAATGTCTTGGCAGACCATGGCGCTTGCTGGGCTTGTGCTCGTCAGCATGAGCTGGCACCTGTGGCAATTACGCCACACAGCGCAATCTATCACTCAGCATGGCGCCTCTGACAGCACTGAGACGGGCGATGAGCCTCAGCAAATTTTGCGTCGTATCCACCATATTCTGTCTATTGAACTCGTCCCTATCCGTGAGCAACTCTCACGCCAACGTGAGGTGATTGATCACTCGGTAGAAAGCCTTAACAACAGCTTTTTCGCGATGCAAAGTGCCTGTCGTGATCAGGTCAACACTGCCACCAAAATGGCCAATGAGCTGCTCTATAATGATGAAAGTGAATACAGTCTCACCAAGGTGTTGCCAGCCACTGAGAAAGCCATTGATGGCTATATCGACATCATGGTGAAGGTCAGTGATAAAAGCGTGGCGTCGATTTATATCATTGAAGAGATGTCCGGCAAGCTCAATGAAGTGTTCCAGCTGTTGGATGATGTGCAGGCCATGTCGGAGCAGACCAACTTATTGGCGCTTAACGCGGCGATTGAAGCGGCGCGAGCGGGGGAGAATGGGCGCAGTTTTGCGGTGGTGGCGCAAGAAGTTCGTTCCCTCGCGATTAAAGCGACCGACCTGAATACCGAAATCCACAAACACATCGATTTGGCCCAAGACAGCGTCGATAAAACAAAGTCGACAGTGGGGGAGATCGCCTCGCTCGATATGACCGAATCAATTCGCTCGAAAGACTATATTGATTCGCTCCTTGAAGGGGTTAAAGAGGTCAATGATGAAGTGGGTAAAGAGATAGAACGCGTTTCCTCTCTGGGCGAGCAAGTGCAAAGTGAAGTGAACACGTGTATCAAAAACCTCCAGTTTGCCGACATTGTATCGCAACAAGGTGGGCACATACTCGATAACTTGCACATCTTAGAAGAATTGAACGAGCTCATTATTAACACCATGGCGGACGATACCATCGACTGGCCGCAACTCAACCAACAGGTCAATGAGATAGAGGAAAAAGCGGGGTCTGCGGCGCGAGCGCCAGCGAAACAAGCCTCGTTAGACGAGGGTGACATTGAATTATTTTAAGGATGATTCATGAATATCAAACGCGACATATCGAGTGATGAAAAACAAGCCGTTTTGCATGTAAAGGGCGAGTTTAACTTCGCTTTGGTTCAGGAAGTGCGTAACGCCTATGTGGATCTTAAAGGGAAGGACGTGATCGTCGATTTACGGGAAGCGACTTATATGGACAGTGCGGGACTGGGGATATTGCTCAATATGCAAGATTATCTCGATAAGCCTAATGGTGCGATCAAGCTGGTCAATTGCTCTGATGCGATAAAACGGGTGCTATTGATTGCCAAGTTTGAAAAGAAATTCCACATTGAGTGAGTAAGCGCCTATGAACGTCTTGGTAGTGGATGATGAACCGGCATTAGTACATTATATTGCCGCGGCATTAAAGACCGAAACAGACAATATCAGTATGGCGATGAATGGCCAAGAAGCGTTATCGCTCCTCGAGAATATTGATCCTGTAATGTTTCCTGATCTCATCATTTCAGATGTGAATATGCCCAAGCTCAATGGCTTTGACATGGCGCAAGAGATAAGGAATCGCTATCCGCAAACATTGCTGCCGATTGTGTTCCTTACCGGGGTCAGTGATCCTGATATCTTTGCTAACTGCTTGAAAACAGGGGATGACTTTGTCAGCAAACCCGTTGACACCGCCGTGCTGATCGCCAAGGTGCGCACGCATTTGCGCCATGTTCGCTTATTCCGAGAAGTTAGCCATCAACGCGACCAGCTCAAGCAATTCCAAGAAACCACCGTTTACGAACATGCCATGGCTAGCCAGATATTTGAGCGCTTGATGTCGTTCAATGTTGATGGCGTGCCGGGTGTCGAGACGTTCTCAGGCGCATTTAGCCTTTTTAATGGTGATGTGACCATGGTTCTCCGCCGACCATTTGGTGGACTCTATATTATGATTGCGGATGCCACTGGGCATGGCTTACCCGCCGCTATCAGTACTATTCCTGCGGTTAAAACCTTTATCGCCACGGCAAGACGAGGGTTGCCTGTGGGTGATATGGCCATTGAAATAAATGAGCATATCTGTACTTTTATGCCAGTTGGCACCTTACTTGCCGGCGCGTTGGTGGAGGTGATGCCAGATGGCCTGACGGTTAACGTTTGGAGTGGCGGGCTACCCGATGCGTATTGTCTGGATAAACACGGGCAAGTACTCGCCTCATACCAAGGTCGGCATATGGCATTAGGCGCACAAGCAAAAGGGCAGTTTGATGCCACTATCACTCGATTAGCACTTCAGCCGGGCCAACGCTTGTTTTTTGCTACCGATGGCGTAACAGAAGCACGCAATAGCGCAGGTAAGCAGTTGGGCGAAGTAGGGCTGATTCGGACCTTAAGTGGCTGTCAAGGCAGTTTGATAGCACAAACCAAGCGTACCTTAACTGCCTTTGCCGGTGACAATGGTGTCACGGATGATGTGTCTATGCTCGAGCTGACCTTTCCGCTGATAGCCCCTCCTCGTGAGCCACTTTCCGAAAAGAGCGCGACTTATTCGGTCGTCCCTTCAACAACTCACATCGTGTTTGATACGGCTTTGCTAAAAGAAGCGGATATTGTTAGGGACTTGCGCGGCCGTGTAAAAGGGATGGTCGGCGAGAGTACTGACTTAGATTTGATTTGTACCGTGGCGTCAGAGCTTATCACCAATGCGTTGGACTATGGCATTTTAGGCATGCAGTCGGTGAGTAAAGACGATGTGGATGGCCTACTGCATTACTTTAGCGAGCGGCAAGCCAAGCTCAACGCGTTGAGCGGGGATTACGCCATTAAACTTGATTTGGTTTATCAGCCTGTAGAAGGCTTCTTTAACATGCGTTTGTCACACACGGGAGACGGGTTCGACTATCAGTGGCACTTACATGATAAAAATCATGATGCAGATAGCCTTTCCGGTCGAGGGATTACTCTGGTGCAATCAATCTGTGAGGAGGTCATTTACAGTGATGAAGGGCGTCAAGTCGATGTGGTATTCAAATTACAGATGAATGAGTGACATAGTTGGCGATAGCCAAACAAGCCAAACAAAAAAAACGCTAACCTTTCGGCTAGCGCTTCTTTAAAGGTGGCTCCCCCAACTGGACTCAACGGGGGCGCCTAGCCCAGTGACATATTTGGCGATAGCCAAACAAAAAAACGCTAACCTTTCGGCTAGCGCTTCTTTAAAGGTGGCTCCCCCAACTGGACTCGAACCAGTGACATACGGATTAACAGTCCGCCGTTCTACCAACTGAACTATGGGGGAATAATGGTGCCTCGAGGCGGAATCGAACCACCGACACGGGGATTTTCAATCCCCTGCTCTACCAACTGAGCTATCGAGGCAATGGTGCCGGCTGCCGGAGTCGAACTGGCGACCTACTGATTACAAGTCAGTTGCTCTACCAACTGAGCTAAGCCGGCACACAAATCGCGAAATACTGTGTGTCACACCATTATTTCATTATATGGTGCCCGGAGGCGGAATCGAACCACCGACACGGGGATTTTCAATCCCCTGCTCTACCGACTGAGCTATCCGGGCTAACGGGGCGCTATTAAACGGATTTTCCGTGTCACCGTCAACTGTTTTTTTGAAAAAAGTGCTGATATCGCATTGTTTGGATAAAAACCCAGCGAAGTGCGATAAAAACAAGCAAAAATCGGCGCTCACCACCCTTTATTGGGGGAGTTTAGAAAACGCTTTTTGATAGCGGGTGACCTTTTGCAAGTAGCGCCGAGACTCCGAAGAGGGGTGGCGGTGAGTCAATGCCCAATAGACTTGATTCGGGCGCAGCTTGTTTAAATCCTGCATGGCTCGGCGTCTATTGCTATCAAACGTGCGCAGGACATTCCCTGTTCCGCCGTTATAAGCGGAGATCATGCTGTAGTGCAAAGAGAGTGGATCGCGTACGGCTTTAAGATAGCGGTTTTTAAGAATGTAAAAATAGGCGGTGCCTGTATCAATATTTCGCTCAGGATCAAAAAGATACTTAGGCGTAGGTTGACCACTACGCTTCTTTACCAGCTTGAATACATCGCGGCCAGCCGTTTTGGGAACCACCTGCATTAATCCATATGCATTGGCCCAACTCACTGCATAAGGATTAAAACTGCTTTCGGTTTTGATGATCGCATAAATCAGTTTTTCAGAGATGCCGTAACGCTTGGATGCACGGCGGACGATATCGGCATATTGATAACGGCGCTTGGCAACATGATCGTTCACCATGGGAATGGTGACGTAATACATGTTTTGAAAACGCACTTTTTTCTTTTTTAACCGCTTGTCAATTAGGTAGTTAGCAAAGCGATTGGCGCGCCACTCCCAAGTAATCGTTTTTCCTTCATGATCCACCACTTGTCCTTCGAGAAATGGGCGTCCATTGAGTGGCACTTTCGCCGCAGAATACAGATCGACGGAAGCCGGATCTCGGGGCGTGAGTAAGGTGGTGACGATGGCTTGTTTGAGGTGAGACTTCGGTGCATCAGTGGCGACGGTTTCCACGCGGATAACACCGCGTTCAAAATCAATGCGCGCCCGACTTTTGTAATTGTCTGTGTATTTGACGTAATCCCGTTTGCCTGACACGAACACTTGGTTTTCTCCCCAGCGCACCTCAATGTTGCCGGTGAACTGGCTAATCAGTTGATTCAGGGCGTCGATGTCTTTTTCGAACTGGCCGGGGATAGGCGCTAGATTTTTAGCAAACCGATTGGTGGTTTGATAATCCACGCCTACGTATTTTTCTACGCTTTCGCGGCTACAACCGGACAGCAAGGTGCTAAAACAGCACACCAACAAGCAAAGTATTCGCGTCATCGTTATTGCATTAGTATAAAAAACACCCGCACTGAGATTAACACAATGCGGGTGCTTTGTAGCCTTGGCGATGCCCGAGTGTGGACGGGGCCGCGTTAATTAGGCCTCGGGTGGCACATAACCGTCGATATGCACATCTTGGCCTTCGAATAGAAACTTCACCATTTCTTCTTCGATCACCTTACGGTGCTCAGGATCCATCATGTTGAGTTTTTTCTCGTTAATGAGCATGGTCTGCTTTTTCTGCCACTCAGCCCAGGCTTCTTTGGAAATGTTGTCATAAATGCGTTTGCCGAGCTCGCCGGGATAAAGCTGGAAATCTAGCCCGTCGGCTTCTTTTTGTAGACGTTGGCAAAATACGGTACGGCTCATAGTCTAGGCTCCTTGTCATCGCCTGTGAGATGTTGTTGGCGCTCGTGTTCTACTAAGGTTAACAGCTTTTTCACTGGTGCCGCTAACCCAACTTTTGCTGGTTGCGACAAGTTATACCAAAGCCCTTGGTTCGCTTCCATGATGATTTGCGGCCGTTCATTAACACGCACCTTGACGGGGACAATATCGAGGTGAAAGTGGCTAAACGTGTGTCTAAACGCGGTGAGCACTTCAGTATGAGTCGGTTTGATCCCCTGCAGCTTGTCGGCAATATCGATATCAAGTGTATGCTCTGATGCTTCCGGTAAGCACCATAGCCCGCCCCATAGACCACTGGGCGGACGCTGCTCTAACCAGATATCGTCTTGGTATTGAATGAGTAAAAAGCTGACTTGCTTTACGGGCAGAGTCTTTTTGGGCTTTTTACCGGGAAAATCAAGCTGACGGCCTTGCGCGCGCGCTTCACAGCGGTCTGCGACCGGGCAAAGCTCGCACTTAGGCTTGCTGCGAGTACACACCATGGCACCCATATCCATCATCGCTTGATTGTATTTATCGGTATCCGTGGCGGGCGTGAGTGCCTCAGCGATGTCCCAAAGCTTGTTTTCTACCGGCTTCTTCCCAGGCCAGCCCTCGACGGCATAGCAGCGTGCCAAGGTGCGTTTGACGTTGCCATCCAAAATAGGATGGGGCTGATTAAGCGATAGCGATAGCACTGCGCCGGCAGTTGAGCGCCCGACACCAGGTAGCGCCATGACTTGCTCGAGTGTGGTAGGAAACACGCCGTTGTGCTCGCGGGCGATAACTTGTGCGGCTTTGTGTAGGTTGCGGGCGCGGGCGTAATAGCCAAGTCCTGTCCATAGGTGCAACACTTCGTCTTGTTCGGCATTGGCGAGATCGGTGACTGTTGGAAAGCGCGTCATAAAGCGCTCAAAGTATGGGATCACCGTGCTCACTTGGGTTTGCTGCAGCATGATCTCGCTGAGCCAGACCTTATACGGGGTTTTGTTTTGTTGCCAAGGCAGGGTTTTACGGCCATATTGCTCGTACCAGTTTAAAATGGCGTCGGAAAAAGATTGACTCACTGTGCTCTCTCTTATTGTTTTGCTCACACGTGCACAAAGGCAGGTCACAGGGTACACTAACGAGTAGGCACACTAATAGGATCAGTGCGGCCAACTTGCGCAATGGCGAAAACTTTGCATAATGCGCAGTCCGTTTAGATTTCCAACAATCGATGGTCTTTTTCACCACCATCACTAACACTGCATCACAGGCACTCAATCATGACTGAAGTCACTAAAACCGAACTGACCGAGGATGGCAAAGTTATTCGTAAAGTACGCAGCTTTGTGCGTCGCGAAGGCCGTTTAACCAAAGGCCAAGAGCAAGCGCTCAACGAATCTTGGCCGACCATGGGCATTGACTTCGAGGCGACCGAACTGGATTGGCAGCAGGTGTTTGGCAACGATAACCCAGTGGTGCTGGAAATCGGTTTTGGTATGGGCGCTTCTTTGGTGGAGATGGCTAAAAATGCCCCCGAGAAAAACTTTGTGGGTATTGAAGTCCACACCCCAGGCGTGGGTGCTTGTTTGATGGCCGCGCGCGAAGCCGATGTCACCAACCTACGTGTGATGTGTCATGATGCGGTCGAGGTGTTTGAGCAAATGCTGCCAAAAGACAGCCTCGACACGGTTCAGCTGTTTTTCCCTGATCCTTGGCATAAAAAACGTCACCATAAGCGCCGCATTGTCCAATTGCCATTTGCAGAAATGGTACGCGACAAATTGAAAGTGGGTGGCGTATTCCATATGGCGACCGACTGGGAAAACTATGCCGAACATATGATTGACGTGATGGAGGCTGCGCCTCACTATCAGAACGTGGCGCAAGAGGGGCTTTATGTCCCACGCCCTGACGATCGTCCTCTGACTAAATTTGAGCAGCGTGGGCAGCGCCTTGGCCACGGTGTTTGGGATATCAAATACACGCGCACCGCCTAAAAACGCGCGTGTGATTCGGTGTCACAGACACGCTTAAAGCCAACCTAGCGTTGGCTTTTTTGTCCTATGTTGTAGAAGGATCCTGCCGGTGAAACCCAGTGCGCAATTACTCGAGCAAATTCTTGCTGATGTTCGGCCATTAATTGGACAAGGCAAGGTAGCTGACTATATTCCGGCATTAGCGGATGTGGCTAATCACAAGCTCGGTATCGCTGTGTGTTATAACGATGGCGATGTGATCCGTGCCGGTGATGCGGATGAGGCATTCTCTATTCAATCGATCTCCAAGGTGTTGAGCCTGACACTGGCGATGCAAAACTATCAAGCCGAGGAGATCTGGACGCGTGTGGGCAAAGAGCCCTCGGGACAAGCGTTTAACTCGTTAATTCAGCTTGAGATGGAGCAAGGGATCCCACGTAATCCCTTTATTAACGCCGGTGCCTTGGTGGTCAGCGATATGCTACATACGCGCCAATCTGCGCCGCGCCAACGTATGCTAGAGTTTGTTCGCCATCTCGCTGACAACCCGCACCTTTGTTATGACAAAGGGGTGGCGGATTCAGAAATGCTGCACAGTGACAGAAACGCGGCGATTGCGTACCTGATGCGCGCGTTTGGTAACTTTGATAACGATGTGTTGCCGGTATTAACCAACTACTTTCATTACTGCGCGTTAGAGATGAGCTGTGTCGATCTAGCGAAGGCGTTCTTTTATCTGGCCAATAAAGGGACACCGCTGTCTGACAGCACCGCGATTTTAAGTCCTACACAAAGTAAACAGATGAATGCGCTGTTGGCCACTTGTGGCTTGTATGATGGTGCGGGTGAATTTGCTTATCGCGTAGGCATGCCAGGTAAGTCTGGCGTGGGGGGAGGCATTATTGCCATTGTACCTGGCGAGATGTCGATTGCCGTCTGGTCGCCGGAGCTAGACCCTTCTGGTAATTCACTGGCAGGGACGGCCGCATTGGAGCTATTGTCGGCGAGAATTGGTCGCTCGATATTCTAATGTGTCTCCGATTGTTGTGCCGATCATAAGGGCAATATTCACCCCGCTTTAACCTATAAAGGCCTCGCAGCACGCTGCGGGGCCTTTTTACTGGGCAAATACGCGCTGATGCCGTAATGAGTTTACGCGTCAGCTGCCAGTGTCGCAAAAGCGTGATCGGCCGCGGCGAGCGTAGCGTCCACTTCTTTTTGACCGTGAGCTAAGCAGGTAAAGCAGGCCTCAAACGCGGAAGGTGCCAAGTAGACCCCTTGCTCGAGCATTAAGTGGAAGAAACGCTTGAAGCGCTCGGTGTCACACTGTTGCACATCTTTAAAGCAGGTGACGGTCTCTTGCTCGGTGAAGAAGAAGCCAAACATCGCGCCTGCTTGGTTGGTGGTCAGCGCAATACCGTGTTTGTCAGCCAAGGACTTAAACCCTTCTGCGAGCTGATTGGTAACATGGGTCAAGTAATCGTGGTTACCTGGCTGACGTAGCTCAGACAAACAGGCGTGCCCGGCCGCCATGGCGACGGGGTTCCCCGCCAGTGTTCCCGCTTGGTATACCGGACCTGTCGGTGCCAAGTATTCCATCACTTCACGACGTCCGCCAAAGGCACCCACCGGCATACCACCACCGACAATTTTGCCCAGTGTGGTTAAGTCAGGTTTTACGTCGTAGTAAGCTTGTGCGCCACCTAATGCCACGCGGAAGCCAGTCATGACTTCATCAAAAATCAGTAAGGCACCGAACTCATCGCACAGCTCGCGCAGGCCTTGTAAGAAACCCGGTTGCGGCGGCACACAGTTCATGTTGCCCGATACCGGCTCAACAATGATACAGGCAACATCTTCAGGGTAGGTTTCGAATGTGTGGCGTACCGACTCAAGATCGTTATAGGTGCAGGTCAGTGTGTGCTTGGCAAAGTCGGCCGGCACTCCTGGCGAGTTGGGCTCACCGAGGGTGAGGGCACCAGAGCCCGCTTTGACCAGCAAGCAATCGCCATGGCCGTGATAGTTACCCTCAAATTTAATGAACTTATCGCGTTTGGTAAATCCGCGCGCAAGACGAATAGCGCTCATGGTCGCCTCAGTGCCTGAGTTCACCATGCGTACCATTTCCATCGAAGGCACTAGCTCTGCAACCAGCTCCGACAAGGTTGTTTCACTCTCGGTTGGCGCACCAAAGCTGAGGCCACGCTGTGCGGCATCCACCACGGCTTCGCGGATAGCACTGTGATTATGGCCTAAGATCATCGGGCCCCATGAGCCGACAAAATCGATATAGGCTTTGCCGTCGGCATCAAAAATGTAAGCGCCGTCAGCACGCTCCATGAAGACAGGGTCGCCGCCGACACCGGCAAAAGCACGCACGGGAGAATTCACGCCACCGGGAATGGTGCGTCTAGCTTGTTGAAAAAGTTGTGCTGATTTGGTCATGACATATCCTGTTTGGTAAGGCTTGGCCTAAATTGCGTTGGCGTATTTTAACCAAAGATACGGAACACTGGCGAGGTAGAGTATGATTTCGTTAAGACAAGATTGGCAATTAATACGTACTGATCACAGTTGCGATCAAACGCGCAATACTTGAACACTTTACTCAGGTATTAGATAATCCCATACTTAGCACAAAGAGCATGTGAGGTAACAATGAGCGAAGCACCTTTGCCGTTAGAGTTTTCTGAGGCCGCGGCAACCAAGGTAAAGACGCTGATTCAGGAAGAAGAAAACCCCAACCTGAAGTTGCGCGTCTATATCACCGGTGGTGGCTGTAGCGGCTTCCAATATGGTTTTACCTTCGATGAAAACGTCAATGAAGGGGATATGGAGATCGAAAAAAGCGGCGTGATGCTGGTGGTTGATCCTATGAGCTTACAGTACCTGATGGGCGGTAAGGTCGACTACACCGAGGGCCTTGAAGGATCGCGCTTTTTCATTGATAACCCCAATGCCACGACCACCTGTGGCTGTGGTGCATCGTTTAGCGTCTAACCTTTTTATGGCGACGTTCAGCTTTTTGAGATAAAAAAACGGCGCCTTTGAGCGCCGTTTTTTATGCGCCAAGGCGATTAGCCACCTCGGTTGTAATGATTCAAGCTGCCCACGGTGGCCAGTAACTGATTAAACTTACTTAGCTGAGCCATCCGCGATTCGGCCAGTCGCACAAACGCCTTTTTCTGTTCGCCTTGCAACGACTTCGCCTCAGGCAGCTTTACCGTCCGCGGGTTTTTGTGTACCCCATGGACGAGAAACTCATAGTGCAAGTGTGCGCCCGTCACGCGCCCTGTTGAGCCTAGCGTACCAATGATATCCCCTTGTTTGACTCGCTGGCCGGTTTTCACTTTACGCTTGGTCAGGTGCAAATATTTGGTGATATAGGTCGAGCTGTGGCGGATAAACACATAGTTGCCGTTGAAGCGGTTATACGAGGCTTTCATCACCACGCCGTCCCCAGCTGCTTTAATGGGGGTACCCACTGGCGCAACATAGTCGGTACCACGGTGAGGCTTTACACGACCAGTGACCGGGTGCAAACGACGTGGGTTGAAGTTTGAGCTAACATAGCGGAAGTTAACCGGTGAGCGTAAAAACGCTTTTTTCATCGCTTTACCACTCGGCGTGTAGTACTTACCATTTTTTGCGCGTACTGCCGTAAAGGTATCTCCTCGGTTAGTGAAGGTCGCGGCGAGGATATTACCACTGCCAATATGCTCCCCTTCCACAAACTCTTCTTCATACAACACGGAGAAGCTATCACCATTGCGAATATCAAGGGCAAAATCCACATCCCAACCAAAGATCCCCGCCAATTGCATGATCTGATTTGGGTTTAATCCAGCATCCGAGGCTGCTTGCCAGAAGTTTGACTTGATGGTCGCGCGCGCAAAGTTTAGCTGCGTATCCACGTGCTTGGTTTCAATACGTGATTGATAGCTATCATCAATTTTGTTGACGATCAGCGTTTCATTACTGCCTCGAGGCTGAATGAGCTGCACCAGTTCGCCGTCATCGTCTACCCCTAGGCGTACTTCATCGCCTGGATTTAAGTAAGCGAGGGTTTGCGTTCTTTCGTCGGCATTCACAAGGCGGTAAAGGGTCGTTGGGCTTAACCCCGCACGGCTGAACAGTAGCGCCATGCTCTCGCCAGGCTGCACTTCATAGGTTTGCCAGTTGATATTGCGCTTAAACTGCGCGGGCATCTCATCTTTGGGAGGCAGTAATGAGACAGCTTTAACTGGTAACGGGTAATGTTTACCCGGTTCGAAATTAGGTTTAGGGCGCGGCGTATCGGCGCCGTCTGGTACCAAGATTAATAAGACAATGAATGCGCTCAATGCACCGATAACGAGTTTATGTAACTTAGGTAAGGCTGCGAGTTTATTTAACGGCATGAAGACTATGTTGAATCACTACGAATAAAGTTATGACAGTCAGACACCCAATCGGTTTTATTGGGGATGATGCCCTGAAGTAGATTTGACACGGCTGACACAAAGACCACAAACATCTTTTGACGGCAGCCGCTGCGCGCACCCTGTACACACTCTATCAGTTTAACTGGTTTCAAAAACTGTCGCTATTCGAGTAGTATGTCGGTTTATCACATTTTTGCCTATTGGGTAGGAGCAAGAGACTATGGCGAGCCTGGAAGCTGCGCTAGCAGAACTAAAACGTGGCGTAGATGAAGTAATCCCGGAAGACGAGCTGGTGGCAAAGCTGAAAGAGGATCGTCCTCTTCGCATCAAACTTGGCGCGGACCCCACCGCACCCGATATCCACCTGGGTCATACAGTGATCCTTAATAAGCTCCGAGCTTTTCAAGCGCTTGGCCACGAAGTGATCTTCTTGATTGGTGATTATACCGGTATGGTGGGTGACCCAAGTGGTAAAAATACTACCCGTCCACCATTGACACGTGAACAGGTGCTGCAAAATGCAGAGACCTATAAAGAGCAGGTGTTCAAAATTCTGGATCCGGCGAAAACGCGTATCGAATTCAACTCGAAATGGCTAGGGGAGTTGGGCACAGATGGCATGATCCGTTTGGCGGCAAGCTCGACCGTGGCTCGCATGCTTGAGCGTGATGACTTTAAAAAGCGTTATACCAGCAACCAAGCCATTGCTATCCATGAGTTTATCTACCCACTGCTTCAAGGGCACGATTCGGTGGCATTGGAAGCTGACGTTGAGCTGGGCGGCACTGACCAAAAGTTCAATTTGCTGATGGGGCGTGAGCTACAAAAGCAAGCAGGACAGAAGCCGCAAGTGGTGATGACCATGCCACTGCTGGTTGGGTTAGATGGCGTTAAAAAGATGTCGAAGTCAGCACACAACTACATTGGTGTGAGCGAACGCCCGGATGATATGTTCGGTAAAATCATGTCGATTTCTGACGATCTGATGTGGGATTACTATGAGCTGCTGTCTTTCCGTCCCCTCGAGGAAATCGTCCAATTTAAGCAGGACGTACAAGCGGGTAAAAACCCACGTGATATTAAGATCCTGCTAGCCAAAGAAATCATCGCGCGTTTCCACTCCGAAGCCGACGCCGATGCCGCTGAGCAAACGTTCGTCAATCGCTTCCAAAAAGGCGCGATGCCGGATGAAATGCCAAGCTTCACCTTCGAGCAAGGTATGGCGATTGCTAACCTATTAAAAGAGGCGGGGTTGGTTAACTCCACCTCGGATGCGCTGCGTATGGTTCGCCAAGGCGCGGTGAAAATTGATGGCGAAAAAGTCGAAGATACCAAGTTAGTGCCTGCCGCGGGTGAATCCGTTTACCAAGTGGGTAAACGCAAGTTTGCTCGGGTGACGCTCAGCTAAACCGCACCCTAGGTGGCGTATTCAGCGGCCACTGAGAGTGCAAAACCCTCGCATGACGCGAGGGTTTTTTATATCAAATACTTAACACCGATAGTGGGACTGGCGCTTAGCCACTAGGTGTGCCAAACGCCTTTTAGTGCACGTACCATGTGTTGACCAAGATAAAACGCCGTTTGTAGGCAGGCTTCGTTAGGTTGACCATCGTCTGGCGTGTGTGCGGTCACTCCAAGGCTTGTGCCACTTGGATTAATCTTTTCCACCCCTATGTTGGCGCGACCTAGACTTAACCACAGCATGTCATGCTGGCTGGCTAAGGTTTGGAAATACTGCAGTGTCTGTGGCTGGTCACCTCCTGGGTAGGTGCCTACGGTAAAGCCTGCCGCGTACTTTCCTCGCCAGTCTTGGCGCTCCCAGGTGGGGCTAGAGGCATCGGCAAACGCCTTAAATTGGGCGCTCGGTCCACCCATGTAGGTGGGCGCACCGAAGATAATCGCATCAACGTCTTTAAGCTTTTCAAACACCTTGTCATCGACAAAGCGTCCGTTTTCAATCATGTCTGGCTCAATGCGGTAAACCACAGGTTCGGCATCGCCGGCATGAATGCCTTCCGCAATCGTGGTGGCTAGCGCATGAGTATGATCGTCGACAGAATGATAAATAATGGCAATGCTGATCATAGTGGCTCCTTTACTGAGACTGTACGTCAGACCTTAGGGTGTGTTGTCTAAATTTCAACCACTGTCTATTCAGGCTCGGCATACTGTCCCAATAATGGCTTTTAAGACCTGTCTAGCGCGAATGGTGGCAAGGACAAATGCCAGCGGATCGCCGCTAAGCGAATCAATAGTGTGGTGACCATACCCACAATAGAGGCAGTCACAGAGCCCGGGCTGACTTGAACGGCGAGGGTATGAACGATGCCGCCAGCAATACAGGCAGTGGCATACACTTCTGTTCTCAGCACCATAGGTACTTCGCGCGCGAGCACATCACGAATAATGCCGCCGCCACACGCGGTGATCACGCCCATGATCACCGCTACCAAGGGAGATGCGCCATAACTCAGGGCTTTATCGACACCGATACCCACAAAGACCGCCAACCCAATGGCATCGGCACAAGGCAGCACGTACCAGGGGAGACGGCGAGGGTGACGGATAAGTAGCATAGTGGCCACACAGGTGGCTAAAATCACCCAGATATAGGTGGTGTCGGTGATCCAAAACGCAGGTGTGGCCCCCATCGCCATATCTCGCACTGTCCCGCCGCCAATGGCGGTTGCACAGGCGAGAACGACCACGCCAAAGGGATCCATACGCAGACGGCCCGCCACCAGCACCCCGGAAATTGCGAACACGGCCGTACCGAATAAGTCGAATAAATACAAAATCATGGTCTGAGTCATGCTAAATCCTATTGTGCCTGACGGACTTCATCGAGGGCGGTACAAATTTGCTCGGCGGCGTTTAATGCACGAGGGGTCGCGCGAGTGAGCCAATCCGGGTTAAGTGACCAAGTAAACTGGCGCGTCGCCTTAGGCAGCAACTCAGCCATCGAATGCCAACTGTCTGGTAGCTGCTCGCCTGTGTGGAAAAGCACTTTGGGGGCACGTGTGATGACTTGTTCCATATTGACTTGTGGATAGGCGGCGGGGCTGTCGGCGAAGATATTTTTCCCCCCACATAAACGAAATAGCTGACTCGGCCAAGCTCGGTTACTGGCGGTCATCAGTGGCGTGTCACTGAGTAAGTAAAAGTAGGGAACAGCCTCTGCATTGCGGTACTGGGCGTTTAATTGCGCCAGCTTTTGATCAAAGGCGTTAGCATTGCGTGTGGCGATGTCTGGGTTCTCGCTATAATGACCCAGCTCGCGAATAAACTGACCAATATCACTGAGCGTGTCTGGGTTGAGGTAACGGATGGTAAAGCCTAATTCCGCCAAAGCTTCCAGAGGTTTGGGCGGATTCCCGCCGCGCCAAGCTAAAATAAGATCCGGTTGCAGGGCGATAATGCGTTCGAGTTTGACTCCCCGATAGTTGGCCACGCGTTCGAGCGACTGAGCCGGCTGCGGATAATCACTGTAGGCACTTGCAGCGACCATATTGGGGCCAAGCCCAGCGGCATAAGCCAGCTCTGTGGCGTGAGGGGCGAGACTAATCACTCGCAACGGAGTGGCGTGAGCAAAAGGCATCCATGTTAAGGCCAAGACAAGCCAACAGGCTTGCAAGCGAAAAAGGGTACAAAGGGCACGAAAACGTGGCATCAATCAGTGTCCTTAAACGATTAAAACCAAGGAGCATAACCCGAGCCAGATTAAAACACTGTGGGTTAACTTCAAGCGCAGCAATAAAAGGTGATAACACGCAGGGGTGACCCCATAGCCAATTTTGGTTCTCAAGGTCTTAGTACCTTGATAGACAGCCGGACCGCCCAGTGACAATTGAAAGCGACTTCCTGCACACGCGAGTAGCCAACCTGAACCAGGCGTTCGCCAGTGTCTGCCCTGCTGCCAGCCGGTTTTTAGGTGTGACCAAGGTTGACGGCTCATTGCCACGATCACAGCAAACAGCCCCATTGGCACTATATCCAACAGGTTCAATAAGCGTGCGCTGGCGAGCCCGAACGGGTAATAGCTTAAGCGGCTAGGGGACCAAACCCGATGAAGGTGTACCAAGCTGGTGTATAGCAAGGCACCGACACCGCCTGCGAGGAGATAATAAAATATCACGCAAACACAGTGACGAGCCGTACCGAGCAGCAGTGTTTCCGCGCCCGCTTTTCCTATTCCGATCAATGACAGAGACTCGGTTTCACGGTTTACTCGCGTGGCGAGCAACGCGCGCGCTGCGCCTTTATCATGTTGGTCTATCGCGTGAGCGATGGCATGACCAAACTTATCGATGGGGCGCCAGTCTAGCGCGAGCCAGAGTAATATCGCATCGAACAGGGGGCGCGACCACACAAGTTCACGGGCGGCGATTAAAAAAATGGCGAGGGTGCCGCCCATTAACATTAAGGCGAGCGCACCGGCAAGCTTACGCTGGCGCTTAGGGTCTGTGTCTTTGTTGACTTGGCTCGCGAGCAACGCTGCATACTGTCGCCAGTATTGAAATGGAGAGTACTGACTGGGCAATGGGAGTAGCCAGTGCACTAATACCGCCAACCACAGCGCCCATAAGCGGCCCTGGTCGGCGGCGTAAATCATCCATTGTTGCGGGTTGAGCAAATCATCCATGGGGGCGTGCGATCAGGCGTCAATCATCGCGACCATATTTTCCACCATGGCCGAGGAACTTTTCGCCGCTAACGGCAAAAATTCTTCAAAGGTCATGGGTGACTCTTTTTCGGCGACCACATCCGAGATGGCACGCACCACCACAAAAGGGGTGGCAAACTGAGCACACACTTGCGCAATTGCCGCCGCTTCCATCTCTGCGGCTACCGCATCAGGGAAGTGGGTTTGGATATGTTGGCGGTGGGCATCGGTGTGCACAAAAGTATCGGCGGTACAGATCAAGCCACGCACCACATGTGTTTGGCTATCCACTGCTTTCTCCGCGAGTTGCATTAATGCTTCATCGGACTCGAACACCGCCGGTTGCTGCGGAACTTGTCCCATTTGATAGCCAAATGCAGTGGCATCGGCATCGTGGTAGCACACCTCAGAGGATACAACCACGTCACCTAGGTTAAGTGAAGGCTCGAACGCGCCCGCTGAGCCTGTATTGATCACCCAATCGGGCTTGAATTGCGATAGCAGCAAGCTTGTGCCGACCGCTGCAGCGACTTTACCAATGCCAGACTGAAGTAACACGATATCATGGCCTTGCAGCGTCCCCGTATAAAAGGTGCAACCGCCTTCTTGGTGGGTTGTGCTGTTTTCAAGCTTGTCACGCAGCAGAGTCACTTCTTGCTCCATTGCGCCAATGATGCCGATTTTCATGGTGATAATCCTGTTCGCATAAATGCCGATAGTGTACATGAGGCAATAAAAAAGTGCCTCCTTTGAGGCACTTCTCAATCGATTATCTCGATGTGGTTTCACACGGATTGATTGTCGCGGGGCTACACTTCCAGGTAATCCATGATCCCTTCGGCGGCTTTGCGACCTTCATCAATGGCAGTGACCACCAAGTCGGAACCTCTTACCGCATCGCCCCCGGCAAAAATTTTGGGGTTAGTGGTTTGATACAAGATATCACCTTTTGCCGGCGCTTGGATGCGACCACGCTCATCCAGGGCGACATCATAAGGTTCTAGCCACTCCATAGCATGAGGTTGGAAACCAAAGGCCATGATCACTGCATCTGCTTCCAGCACATGCTCACTGCCTTCAATCGGCTCTGGGCGGCGGCGACCCGCAGCATCAGGCTCACCCAGTTGGGTTTTCACCACGGTGACCCCGCTTACGTTGCCGTTACCGTCAACTTCAATCCCCAGCGGTTGCAGGTTGAACATAAAGTTGACCCCTTCTTCGCGGGCATTTTTCACCTCACGGCGTGAGCCTGGCATGTTTTCTTCATCTCGGCGGTAGGCACAGGTGACACTGGCGGCTTGTTGGCGAATCGAGGTGCGAACACAGTCCATCGCAGTATCGCCACCACCGAGTACCACCACACGTTTACCGGCCATATCAATGAACGGTGGTGCGTCATTCAGTTCCATCACTTTGTAGGTGTTGGAGACTAAGAAGGGCAGCGCATCAAAGACGCCGGGCGCATCTTCATTGGCCAGCCCAGCACGCATGTACTTGTAGGTACCCACCCCTAAGAAAACCGCATCGTAGTCATCGACCAAGGTTTGCATGTCAATATCTTTGCCCACTTCGGTATTGAGGCGAAATTCGACGCCCATCTCGGTAAAGACACGTTGGCGATGCCGCATCACATCTTTCTCGAGCTTAAACGATGGAATACCAAAGGTGAGCAGGCCACCAATTTCTGGGTAGCGGTCAAAGACCACAGGTTTCACCCCGTTACGAACCAGCACGTCGGCACATGCGAGCCCTGCCGGGCCAGCACCAATCACCGCGACCTTTTTGTCGGTCCACTCAACGTGTGACATGTCAGGCTTCCAGCCCATTTCAAACGCTTTATCGGTGATGTACTTCTCGACATTGCCGATGGTTACCGCGCCAAAGTCCTCGTTGAGCGTGCAATCCCCCTCACATAGGCGATCTTGTGGGCACACACGACCGCAGACTTCCGGCAAGCTATTGGTTTGGTGCGATAGCTCAACCGCTTCTATAATGCGCCCTTCGTTAGCAAGCTTGAGCCACTGTGGAATATAGTTGTGCACTGGGCACTTCCATTCACAGTAGGGGTTGCCACAATCAAGGCAGCGATCAGCTTGTGCTGACACTTCTTTCTCGGTGAACGGTTCGTATATTTCCACGAACTCGATTCTGCGCGTCTCGATCGCTTTTTTGCGCGGGTCAATGCGCTGCACATCAATAAACTGATAGATGTTCTGGCTCATGGGTCCCTCCTTTTACTGCGCCTGAACGCGCAGCTCAGCAGCGCTGCGACTTTGGTGGCCTAATAAGGTATTTACATCCGCGGCTTTTGGCTTGACGAGGTAGAACCTATGTACCCAAGCGTCAAAGTCATCGAGCAGCTGCTGCGCACGATCCGAACCGGTCAGCTCGAAATGCTGGGCTATCAGGCCACGTAGGTGCTCTTGATGGATAGCCAACGTCTCCAGCGACAGCGCTTCAACCAACTCAGGGTTAATCCGACCATTAAAGTCGCCTTCTTCATCAAGCACGTACGCGAAGCCACCGGTCATCCCGGCGCCAAAGTTGACCCCAGTGCGACCGAGAATGGCCACAATGCCTCCCGTCATGTATTCACACGCGTTGTCGCCCGCGCCTTCCACGATGGCATGGACGCCAGAGTTACGCACGGCAAAACGCTCACCAGCTTTACCCGCAGCAAACAATTTACCGCCCGTCGCACCATATAAGCAGGTGTTACCCATGATGGTAGACTCGTGACTGGCAAAGGCTGAGCCGATGGGTGGGCGGATCACAATTTGTCCACCGCTCATGCCTTTACCCACGTAGTCGTTGGCATCCCCGATAAGGGTAATGTTCACCCCTGCGGCATTCCATACCCCGAGAGATTGACCCGCGGTGCCTTGCAGTTGCACATCCAGTGGGTTGGCAGCCATGCCCGCATTGCCATAACGCTTAGCAATCGCCCCTGACAAGCTGGCACCGACTGAACGGTCGGTATTGCGGACCGATTTGTAGATGCTAGCACTGTGGTTGGCGGCAATGGCTTCACCCAGTTCACCGAGTAGCGCTTGGTTCAGCTCGGCTTTATCAAACGGCGTATTCGGCTCACTGCAATATAAGGTCTTACCTGGCCAAGGTGTCGGCGCATCGAGAATGTGGCTCAAATCGAGCTTCAGTTGCTTGGCGGTAAAACCATCAACTGCCTCAAGGAGGTCCGTTCGACCAATCAGATCGGTGAGCTTTTCGACCCCTAGTTCGGCGAGCAGTTCGCGTACTTCTTCACCAAGACCTTTAAAGAAGTTCATCACTTGCTCGGGGAGGCCTTTAAAGTATTCACTACGCAAGGTTTCGTCTTGAGTAGCGACGCCGGTGGCACAGTTATTGAGGTGGCAAATACGAAGGTATTTACAGCCAAGTGCGACCATTGGTGCGGTACCAAAGCCAAAGCTTTCTGCGCCCAAGATAGCGGCTTTGACGATGTCTAAACCGGTTTTTAGACCACCGTCGACTTGTAAGCGGATCTTGTGGCGTAAGCCGTTTTCAACCAGTGCTTGTTGGGTTTCAGCAAGACCCAATTCCCATGGGCTGCCGGCATATTTAACCGAGGTGAGCGGGCTTGCGCCTGTACCACCGTCATACCCTGAGATAGTAATTAGGTCGGCATATGCTTTGGCGACCCCAGTGGCAATGGTGCCAACACCGGGCTCTGAAACCAGCTTGACCGAAACCATTGCTTGCGGGTTGACTTGTTTTAAATCGAAGATCAGCTGTGCCAAGTCTTCAATCGAGTAAATATCATGGTGCGGTGGAGGCGAAATCAAGGTCACGCCTGGGACGGAGAAACGCAGTTTAGCAATTTCTGCTGTCACCTTATGGCCAGGCAGTTGCCCGCCTTCACCCGGTTTCGCACCTTGGGCAACTTTGATTTGCAGGACATCCGCGTTGGTCAGGTAGTGCGGGGTAACGCCAAAGCGCCCGGATGCAATCTGCTTGATGCGTGAATTGCGCTCGCTATTGAAACGACGTGGGTCTTCGCCCCCTTCGCCCGAGTTAGAGTGTCCGCCGAGACGGTTCATGGCGATGGCCAGCGCTTCGTGTGCTTCCGGGCTCAAGGCACCGATAGACATCGCCGCCGAGTCAAAGCGTTTGAACAGCTCCGTTGCCGGCTCTACGCGCTCGAGAGCAACCGGTGAGGCCGCTTTTTTCAGTTGCATTAAATCACGCAAGGTCGCCACAGGACGCTCGTTGACGGTTTTGGCGTAGGTCTTGTAATCCATTGCCTCGCCAGATCGCACCGCGCTTTGTAAGCTGGTCACCACATCTGGGTTATACGCGTGGTATTCGCCATCGTGGACATATTTAAGCAGACCGCCATGTTCAAGCGGTTTACGCTTGATCCATGCTCGGCGAGATAGGTTGACCAAATCTTGTTGGAAATCATCAAAGTTGGCGCCTTGAATGCGGCTGGCCACGCCTTTGAAACAAAGCTCAATCACATCTTGGTGTAAGCCGACCGCCTCGAACAGTTGTGAGCAGCGGTAAGAGGCGATGGTTGAAATCCCCATTTTCGACATGATCTTGTAAAGGCCTTTATTAATCCCGTTTCGGAAATTGACCATCACATCGCGATACGGCTTATCGACGGCACCGATATCAACAAGGTTTGCCAGTGTTTCATAGGCTAAATATGGGTAAACCGCCGTGGCACCAAACCCGAGTAATACCGCAAACTGATGCGGGTCGCGAGCGCTGCCGGTTTCGATAATGATGTTGGCGTCACAGCGCAGGTTTTGGTTCACTAAGCGTTTTTGTACCGCACCAACTGCCATGGCGGCGGGAATAGGGAGCGTGTCTTTATTGATGCTGCGGTCAGAGAGCACCACCAAGACGGTTCCATCACGCACACAGCGCTCGGCTTCATCGCATAGATCTAAGATGGCTTGGTGTAGATCTTTCTCATTCGGATCGTAATTAATATCCAAAATGCTGTGGCGATAATAGGTATCGTCTAACTCGAGCAGCTGGACCAAATCTGAGAACAAGAGGACAGGCGATTTAAACGCCACTCGCTCAGCGTGACCGTCGGTTTCGCAAAACACGTTCATTTCACGGCCAATACAGGTGGCCAGTGACATCACGTGGTTTTCACGCAGCGGATCAATCGGTGGGTTCGTTACCTGGGCAAATTTTTGCCGGAAATAATCGCTCACACAGCGCGGGCGTGATGATAAAACGGCCATCGGCGTATCATCGCCCATAGAGCCGGTAGCCTCTTGGCCAATATCCCCGAGTACTTTGATGACCTGGTCGACTTCTTCATTCGACATCCCAAACAGCTTTTGATAGGTCTTAAGCTGGGCGTCTTTGAGGTTGCGACTGCCTTCACTGGTGTCAGGATCTAAGTCTTCAAAGGGAGTGAGACGACGTACGTGCTGATCCAGCCATTCACGATACGGGTGGCGACTTTTCAGTTCGTTATCGATTTCACCCGAATGCCAAATTTTACCCTCGCGGGTGTCGATCACTAACAGCTCACCCGGGCCGACCCGGCCTTTTTCTGACACTTCGTCAGGGGCGTAATCCCAGATGCCTATCTCGGAGGCGAGCGTAATAAACTTGTCTTTGGTAACTACATAGCGCGCGGGGCGCAGGCCGTTGCGGTCAAGGTTACAGGCGGCATAGCGACCATCTGACATAACGATGCCTGCAGGCCCGTCCCAGGGCTCCATATGCATGGAGTTGAAGTCATAAAATGCGCGCAGTTCGTCGTCCATGTCTGGATGGTTTTGCCACGCGGGCGGCACCAGCAGACGCATGGCTCGGAATAAGTCCATCCCGCCGGCGAGAAAGACTTCCATCATGTTGTCGAGGCTTGAGGAATCAGAGCCTGATTCATTCACAAACGGCGCGGCTTGATGCAAGTCGGGTAATAAAGGGGAGTTAAACTTGTATGCACGTGTGCGTGCCCACTGACGGTTGCCCTCAATGGTGTTGATCTCACCGTTGTGGGCGAGATACCTAAAGGGTTGGGCGAGCGGCCAGCGTGGCTGAGTATTGGTACTGAAACGCTGGTGGAACAAACAAATTGATGACTCTAAACGCAGATCCGCGAGATCGGTGTAAAAGCGTGGTAGATCCGCAGGCATACACAAACCTTTGTAAACAATGGTTTGTGTGGATAGGCTGGTGACATAAAAGTCTGCATCGTCTGCTAAGGCTTTTTCTGCACGGCGGCGTGCGATATACAGGCGTCGCTCTAAATCGCGCGCGCGCCAGCCTGCTGGGCCATTGATAAACACTTGTTCAATGACGGGCTGAGACTGTTTGGCGATGTCTCCGAGTACGTCTGGGTTGGTCGGCACCGTCCGCCACCCCACCACTGAGAGTGTTTCAGCGTTTATTTCTTGCTCGAAGCGTTGTTTGGCTTGTTGGGCTTTTGCCGGATCGGCACTGAGAAAAATCATGCCCACCGCGTACAGGCGGCTTAGCTTCCATTGATTTTGTTCGGCAATAAGGCGGAAAAAGCGGTCGGGCTTTTGCAGCAGCAGTCCACAACCATCGCCTGTCTTGCCGTCAGAGTTGATACCACCTCGGTGGGTCATGCGGTCAAGTGCAGCGATAGCAGTACGAACCAGTTTGTGGCTGGGCTCCCCCTCTTGATGGGCGATAAGGCCAAAACCACAGTTATCTTTTTCCAGCATTGGGTTGTACAGCGACATTGCAATTCTCCCTTGCTACTGCGTTACGCGCAGTGATTGCATTTATTGTCGTGATCCTCCTGACCACTCTGAACAGATTCGCTTTGTGACTGTGCGCTCGTTATGTTGTGATTTTTTAACGAGAAAAGTCGGTGATCTACACTCTAACTCACTGTTTTATCGATGGATTGACAGAGAATACACAGGCAAAGCGCTATTCAGCGACCTTCCAAATTAACGGTAAACCTTGCAAAGGTCAAATTTTTATATGCATCCTTTATGCATAGCAATATAAGTATGTCTTTATTGTAAACAACTGATATAAAAGTATTTATTGTGGTTTTCTTGATGAATAATATCTATTCGCAATTATGCCATTTTGTTAAATAATTATTAAATAAAAGGCGAATTCGAGTAGATATTCTAGCTTTGATGATGAATAAAGAAGGGTGCGTTATATGCTTTCTCTTTCATAGCAAAAAGCACTGTCAATTGATGTAATAAAATAACAAATGATATTCGCAAAGCTGTGAACAGGACAATCACGCGTTCTATCAAAACTGTGGCAGAATACGTCGCCGGTGAGGTAGGGCGTGAATACGATCAAGGACAGTAATAAGGCAGACAGGAGTGGCATGGCGTTTTTTAGTTTTAGCTTGGTTTTCGTGTTAGGCGCTTTGCTTGGCTACGGTTGGCGCGCGCGTCGAGCGACACTGGCGTTATCCGATTGGCGGGTTTACATGGCCGGGTTAGACACGCCACATGCGATTGTCACGGCCGATGATGGTGATATCTTGTATGCCAATGCACCTTGTGTGGAGTCTTTTTCGCTGGTAGGTAGCCACAACCGGTTTAAAACCGCCAATGAAAAACAGCAGCAAGCGGTGCGCGCTTTTATTGTGGCGCAGCGTTGGCCTCAGCCATTTTCTAATGTTGAAGCCAAAGTCAGAGCCCCGGGCGCGAATCGGGTGCGGGTTGAGGTGACCTTATCTGGCTTGCCGATCCGCTGTCGCGGCAAGCGTGCCTGGCTCATTTCATTTTCTGCCTCTGAGTCCAACACGCAATGGCACCTGCAGCAACAAGAACAAGGTGTGCTTTTAAGCGTGATTAATTCCTTGGCGGAGCTCGTATGCTTTCAAGATGTTGAGGGAAACGTGGTGGGTACGAACGCCGCCTTTGACCGCTTCTGGCAGGGCCGAGAGCAGGAAGCAGTGCTTTGGCAAGCCGGTGAGCCGCTTTCCGAGCCGCGAACAGTACGTACCTGGGCGACACAACATCATGATCAGAGCTGCTTATTGGAAACGAATATCACAACGCTTAAAAATGATAAGCAGGAAGTGATAGGCACATTGAGTATTAGCCATGATGTGACCAATTGGCACCAGATGCAGGAGCGGTTACAAAAAGAAGCACAACAGCGTCACTCGGTTGAGCAAGTGCTGGAGCAGCGAAGTAACTTGCTCAGTGCGATTTTCCAAGCGAGTGTCGACCCTATCGGTATTTTTGATCAAGACTATTATCACTTGGCGTGTAATCAAGCGTATGCCGATGCGCTTGGCACCACCATTGAAGCGCTCGAGAATGCACCGGCGCAATATGTGGTAGATCCGGAGATATTTGATCAACACAAAGCGCGTGATAAACAGGTGCTAGAAACGGGTGGAACCATTACCTATGAAGATGTCATTTTAACGGATACGGGTGAGCAAACTTGGTATGAGGTGACCAAGTCACGCATTCAAGATCCGGTCACGTTGGCACCGGCTGTGCTGCTGATGGCACGAGATATCACCGAACGGAAAGAGACACAACAACAGTTAGCCGATGCCATCATGGCACTGCAGGAGCTCAGCTTTGTTGATAGCCTTACTCAAGTGGCTAACCGACGCAGTCTTGACGAGCAATTGAGCACGCTGTGGCGTTCACACGCCAGAGAGCAGACCCCCCTGGCGTTTATTCTTTGCGATATAGATCATTTTAAGCTTTACAACGATCACTATGGTCACCAGCAGGGTGACTGGGCCTTACAGCAAGTGGCCAAGGCGCTAAAATCGTCCGTTCATCGCCCGATGGATATGGTTGCCCGTTATGGGGGGGAAGAATTTGCGATTGTCTTACCACAGACAGGGCTAAACGGCGCGATGGATGTGGCTGAACGGGCGAGGCAAGCGATATTAGCGGCGAACATCGAACACTTGGACGCGGCATCCACCCAGCAACTGACGATGAGCCTGGGGGCGGCGTGTATGATCCCAGCGCCGGATCAAGATTATGGCGATTTGGTACAATACGCGGATCGTGCGTTATATCAAGCCAAGCGACATGGCCGCAATCGTGTGAGTGTGCTGCAAGGTGCCTCTCATTCTCGCCCATCAAACAAGCAACGAGCCTCGGTGGCTGAATCAATTCACTTCGAATCTGGCGGTTAATAAGCCTATATGAAACAACTTAAAGTCCTTGCCCAATATTACGTCGACTTGCTGGTCAAGTTAGGCATAGTGCGCTTTAGCATGCTACTGGCTTTGGCGCTCGTGGCGCTCGCGGTAGTGGTGCAAGTGGGGATTACCTTAGTCCTTGAAGGCACGGTTCAAAATATTGATATCATTCGCTCGGTTTTCTTTGGCCTGGTGATCACGCCGTGGGCGGTTTATTTTTTGTCGGTGGTGGTTGATCAACTCGAGGAGTCTCGTCAGCGGTTATCAAAACTGGTTTCTAAGCTGGAAGAAATGCGTGCGCGTGATATGCGCCTTAACCGCCAACTCACCGAAAATATTGAGCAACTCAACTCGGAAATAGAAGAGCGTGAGAAAGCGGAGAGTGCGCGGCAGCAGGCGATTAAAGATCTTGAAAACGAAGTTTATCAGCGTGAAAAAGCGCAGTTGGAGCTGGCGGAGCAAACCGCCTTACTCCGCTCTTTCATTGATGCTTCCCCAGATTTGATTTACTACCGCAACGCTGATGGTCAGTTCTCGGGCTGTAACCGAGCGATGGAAGAGCTAACCGGTTATGACGAGAAAACGCTCAAAGGGCTGACACCTTGGGACGTTTATCGCGAAGATATCGCTGAAAAAGTGGTCGAAACCGACCAGCAAGTGTTTGACGCCAATGTGTCGATAACCTACGAGCAATGGCTTGAATATCAAGACGGGCGTAAAGCCTATTTTGAATTACGCAAAGTGCCTTTCTTTGCCCGAGATGGGCGGCACCTTGGGCTGCTTGGTTTTGGGCGAGAAATTACCGAGCGTAAGCGCTACCAAGATGCGCTGGAAAAAGCGAGCCGAGAAAAAACAGCGTTTATTTCCACCATTAGTCATGAATTGCGCACCCCGCTCAATGGGATTGTTGGCCTAAGCCGCATGTTGCTGGAGTCAAACTTGGATGATAAGCAACGTAATTATCTGCGGACGATTTATGTCAGTGCGATCACGTTGGGCAATATTTTTAACGACATCATTGATTTAGACAAATCTGATCGCAAACGCCTTTCTCTGCATCCCACCAGTGTGGATTTAAATGAATTTGTTACCGAAATCGACAATATTTCAGGGTTGATGGCCGAGCAAAAGGGCTTACGTTTTGAACTTGAGCGAGTGACCGAACTCCCTGACTATGTGGCGGTTGATACGACGAGGCTGCGGCAAATCCTATGGAATCTCGTCGGTAATGCGGTCAAATTTACCAAGCAAGGCTGTGTGATCATTACAGTCAGCGCGGAAGTGGACGGTGACCAAGCCCATTTATGCTTTGACGTTGAAGACAGTGGTATCGGGATCCCCGCGGATGAACAAGACAAGATTTTTGCCATGTATTACCAAGTTAAACAGGCAGGGGAAAACCTACATGCCGTAGGGACAGGTATTGGCTTAGCGGTATCGCGCAAATTGGCCCGTTTGATGGGGGGGGATATTACCCTCGACAGTGAAGAGGGCGAGGGGAGTACCTTTACGGTTACCGTCAAGGTGCCATTGAGTGAGCCTGGAGAAGACGAAACACCGGCACTCACCCCAGTGGAAAGCAGGCTGCGTATTTTATTGGTGGAGGATATTGAGCTCAATATTACTGTTGCTACCAGCTTGCTTGAGAGTTTGGGGCACCAGGTGACCGTCGCTCGCGATGGGCAGTCGGCGTTAGATGTGTTCTCGCCAGACGCGTTTGATCTGGCGCTGCTCGACATTCAACTGCCCGATATGACCGGTTTTGATATCGCGGCTACTTGGCGAGAGCAGTATGCGCAACTGCCACCTTTAGTTGCGCTGACCGCCAATGTTATTAATGACAAAAATAGCTATCTTGCCAACGGAATGGACGATGCGATCAGCAAACCCATTAGTGTGAGTGCGCTTAACCAGGTGATTGAGCAGTATGCTTTGTCATCAAACATGGTGACAGACGTCGAGAGTGTGAATGAGCCCGCGCCGAGCCGTCCTATCGCGAATGAACAAGCAGAGCGGCTGCTCGATATGGATATGCTCACTGGGTATGTGGAGTTAGTGGGTATAGACCCTGTGAAACAAAGCATTGAGATGTTTGAGTCAACCATGCCAGAGTACATCGCCATCCTCGACTCGAATATGACGGCACGAGATCAAGAAGGCATTGTTTCTGAAGCGCACAAAATTAAAGGCGCTGCAGGATCGGTGGGACTCAAGCATATTCAAAAAGTGGCGCAAAAAGCACAGTCACCCGACCTCCCCGCGTGGTGGGAGAACATTGCGGATTGGATTGATGAAATCAAAGATGGCTATCAGCACGACCTGGATGTGCTCAAAGCGTGGTTAGACGAGCAAGCGTAGCGCTTCTGGCTGGCGAGCCCACTGAGAAACCAGCAAGCGACAAAGAGAAAAAAGGCGCCTTAATCGGCGCCTTCTCTTGAGTTCGACACGCAGTCTTTAAACCATGCACCGTCTCTCAACGACTCTTTATTGCTCTTCGATTTCACCGCAGAAGCGATAACCTTCACCATGGATGGTCGCAATGATCTCTGGTGTGTCATTGTGCGATTCGAAATGTTTACGGATCCGGCGGATCGTGACATCCACGGTACGATCGTGCGGCTTAAGTTCACGACCCGTCATTTTCTTAAGCAGCTCAGCACGCGTCTGAATTTTGCCTGGGTTTTCACAGAAGTGAAGCAGGGCGCGGAACTCAGAGCGAGGCAGCTTAAAGGTTTCCCCTTCTGGGTTAATGAGCGAGCGACTGTTGATGTCGAGTGTCCAACCGTTAAAGACATACACGTCGACGTTACGCTTTTCTTCGCTGTCGTTAACACTGCTCATGGCACGTGTGAGCAGGTTACGCGCACGGATAGTCAGTTCGCGTGGGTTGAATGGTTTGGTAATGTAGTCGTCGGCACCGATTTCGAGCCCGAGGATCTTATCAACTTCATTGTCACGCCCAGTGAGGAACATCAGCGCCATGTCACCTTGTTCACGCAATTCGCGTGCGAGCAACAAGCCGTTTTTACCTGGCAAGTTAATATCCATGATCACTAAGTGAACATGATGGTTAGACAGGACTTGATGCATTTCGTCGCCATCGCTGGCTTCAAACACATTGTAACCTTCCGCTTCAAAGATACTTTTCAGCGTGTTACGTGTGACCTGTTCATCTTCTACAATCAGAATTTGCGGGGTTTGCATTGGCGATACCTAATATCTAAATAGAATCCGGTTGCACTTCACAGTCTAGACCGTCTAGCCTGTGAAAAAAATTTACAAAAATGCGAGGAGTGTCTACCGCGAACCTCGCAACTAACATATGGCACGCCATCCATAGAGAAGTGTTCGTCGATGCTAGACAACGCACCGTGAGTTCCAGCTTAAGACGGGGCGTGGCAGTATGAGTGCACCACCAAGCCAATCACTCTGATATCCATTAATTATCGCCAATTGTATTCATTTAACAGCACGCTAACAATATATTAGGATAAGGGTTGATGATTTTTTTCATCCTTTATTGACCCCAATCAAAAGCATGTTAAATGTCAGTTAGCGACGCGTTTTAACTTAACTTTCTGAATAATGACGCATAATTAGTCACTAAGCATAGTATGCATTACGAGTAGGTGTAAACAATGTGTGATCCTGATAACCAGCAAGAATTGTGGAAAACTTACCAATCGATCGCGTTTCACGCTCCTCAAGCGCCAGATGCCGAAGCATTTGCTATTCTTACCGCATTTAATCCGCGTAGCCAACCTTTATCTGAGAAAGAGAATCAATCGCGCAATGCTCAGCTTGAAAGTGCAATGACACAACAAGGGATACGCTATTGGCCAATGAATGGTGGGGCGCCGGATGGGAGTTGGTATGAGCCGGGTTTTGCGGTTGCTGTGGATAAGCACGAAGCCATGTTATTGGCGCAACAATGGCAACAAAATGCCATCTATTGGGTAGAGAATGATAGTTTATGGTTGTTGCCTGTTTTGATGGATGCGTTCACACCTCAATCACTGAACGTGCGTTTTTCATCCTTGTTCACGGCAGCCACTCGCTAACTCTTTCCCACAACGAAAAAGGAGAAAGGCATCATGGACGATAAATTGCCGGACTTATGTGACAACCACCCGGAGGCGGTGCAATGGATCCCACTGCAGTGGCAGAACTATGGCGCTCATTGCTGCTTTGAAGGCCGAGTTCGTACAGTACGTTGCTATCACGATAATTCCAAAGTGAAGGCGATGCTGGCTACCCCAGGTGAGGGCCAGGTGCTGGTGGTGGATGGTTCTGGTGCGATGGATAGAGCCTTGCTGGGCGATCTTATCGCACAAAGCGCTGTTGATAATGGGTGGGCAGGCGTCGTCATCGTTGGGCCGGTTCGCGATGCGGCGACGCTAGCGACCTTGCCTATCGGTATTAAGGCTCTGGGTGTCTGTCCGATTAAAACGCAAAAACGCGATCAGGGCGATGTGGATGTCGCGTTAGCGTTAAACGGCGTGTCTGTGACGGCAGGTGATTATCTGTATGCCGATCTAAATGGCGTGATTGTGTGTGAAGAGCCACTGATCAGTTAATCTGGGCGGCGGGTTAAAAGTGCAACCCAACCCCGAGTTGATAAATCGATTCGGGGGAGGTTTCGGGACGAAACTCGACATCTAGCCCGGCATTCACATCAATTGACTCACTCAACTGGTAGCGACTGCTGACGCCCCACTGATTGATCAGGGTATCGTCATTATCGCGGCTAATTTGGCTCGAAAGACGCAGCTTGTCGGTAAAACGGTATTCAATCCCGCTTAACAACCCTTGTTGCGTGGTGTGTTGGTCGTTTTCGCTTTTCAGTTGCGTGCCCATATAAACAGATACATTACTGAGTGGGTAACGATAGCCTGACTGAATGGTCCAACTGTCAAAACCTTGTGTGGCTGATGGGATAGACTGAATAAAAAAATGATCAGCTGTCCCAGCTGGCAGCGTTTGCCAAGTTAACGGTTGGCCCCACGCAGGCGCTGCCACAGCTTGTAAGACGAGGGTCAACAGTCCTAGTTGTTTTATACTCAAATCCTGTGCCTCATTGTTCTTTTTAGGCTTAGCTCAGTCTTAGAAGACGCTGATGCGTTGCGATCAGTGTAGACAAAAAATAGATACTACTGCCGAATTTTGTCTCTCTCCTCACGCGTGCCGATAACGGTCGATAGACTAAACTGCCAATATATTGACGATTTGCCACTTTATTGGCGCAAAAAGGCGGTAAATCGCCAGTGTGCGGTTAACACATGATGACTGAGCAAATATTAGGCCGTTTTTGGTGAGAGCGTCGCGTGTCCTAACCGGTTTTCTTCACTGTAGGGACGCACATCATGAAAATGCCCGGCCTTTACCTGGCTTTGCAGTTGCTGCCAATAACCAGCTTCAAACAGCTCTGGGTGGAGGCGATCAAACTCGTCGGCAACGGTACGATTAACCAGTAAAAATGTGCGAAATTCTTCTGGGAATACGTCATTTTCGCCCACGCTGTACCAAGGCTCTGCAGCCAGTTCATCTTCTGGGTAGCGAGGTGGCGGAATATGGCGAAAGTTTACCTCAGTGAGATACGCTATCTCATCGTAATCATAGAAAATGACCCGATTGTGACGACTGACCCCAAAGTTTTTAAACAGCATATCGCCGGCAAAGATGTTGGCGGCGGCTAATTCTTTGAGTGCATCGCCATATTCTTGTACGGCTTGGGTGATCGCGTCCGGCTCGGCTTGTTCGAGATAAATATTTAACGGGATCATGCGCCTTTCCATGTAGAGATGGCGAATGCGCACTTCGTTGTCGGTGACGTTAACGCAGGAGGGGGCAACCTCGAGGAGTTCATCAATTAAGGCGTCACTAAAGCGGTCACGGGGAAAAATAAAGTTACGGTATTCTTGAGTATCGGCCATGCGTCCAACCCGATCGTGTTCTTTAACCAGGCGGTACTTTTCCCTTACTTGGGCGTGGGTCATTTGTTTTTGCGGAGCAAACTTGTCTTTGATGATCTTAAACACAAACCCATAGGAAGGCAGAGTAAATACTGACATCACCATTCCTTTGACCCCAGGCGCGATATCAAACAAGTCATCCGAGTTATCCAGGTGGTAAAGAAACTCGCGGTATAACTCGGTTTTTCCGTGCTTCTGGCAGCCAATCGCGGTGTAGAGCTCGGCGGGCGTTTTGTTGGGCATCAGCTGGTTAAGGAAGTCCACCAACGCCGCCGGCACAGGGGCGTAGACCATGAAGTACGAGCGGGCAAAACCAAACACGATGCTGACATCATCACTGTCGGTAATACAGGCGTCGATGTACAGCTCCCCTTGCTCGGAGATCGCGAGCGGCAGCACCAAAGGCCGGCGCTGGTTAGCCATATCGAGTCGGCCGATAAGGTAAGCGCCTTTATTACGGAAAAAAGGCTGACGAACCATTTCGAGGGTAAAGCTCATGGTAAGTTGCGGGCCAAACCGCGCTTGGAGTGTTTGTGTCACACGTTTGAGATCGCCGCTTTTATCCCGCCAAGGTGGGGTAAACGGGGTGCTATCGAGCATCCGCTCTAAGGTGGCGTAAATGCCGGCTTGCGATTGGAAGCGTCTTAATAAAGGGGTTGGATATTTGGGGATCCGTCCCCCTTGGGAGCTTTGCACGAACAGCTTATCGCGACGGATATTGCGGTGTTCAAAGATCCGGCAATACACAGAGTTAAAGAAACTCTCGGCGATATCGTAACGCGGGTAGTCATCAAGCAAGGTGACATAAGCCGCTTTGACTGCCATCAAAAAGGAGCGTGTGGCGTGCGCTTTGCCGAGCATGGCTCCTAGTTGTTGACTGACCAAACCAACATGATGGTCGTAGAACTGAATACGCGTTTTAAGCGCTTGTTGAACACTTTTCCAGTCTTGTTGCTCAAAGCGCTCCTGCGCACCGGAGGTGACATCGAGAAACCGGCCATACATAGCATCCGAGCCTTGTAGTATGGTATTGGCGACTAATTGGGCCATCGCTTCTTGGGTCATTCGCGCTCCTTGCGATCTGGTTGCTCCCTTGTTCAAGCTCGCAGAGTTTTGTTGAAAAAGCAATCAGGATCACTTTTTTGTTGACCTAAGCAACATGATTCGATACACCTAGAGAGAATCAAACAAAACAAATGATATACGCAACACACATGCAACTAACGATCAGCACCCAGACCACCACAACCACCATTATTATTACTGGCACATCATGTGTTGGTGCGGGCTGATACGCACAGAATTTCCAAAAAAGCCCGTACCTTCCCAGGTACGGGCTTTTTTTTATCTTAAAAGAGAGGTCCCAAACGGATGCGAGTTTTAAAATTTGGTGGCACGTCGCTGGCCGATGCTGAGCGCTTCAGTCGCGCTGCCGATATCATTGTCAGTAACCAGGGGCAGAGCGAGGTGTCTGCCGTGTTATCCGCCCCAGCGAAGGTGACAAACATCCTCGTTTCAGTGGTTGAGAACACGGTCAAACATGGTGAAGCGGAATTGCCGCTTAAAGAGCTAGAGCAGCTTTTCGTCGGCTTGTTTCATGGCCTAGCGGAGCGTCAACCCAACCTCGATACTCAGCCACTTTTCGATAAATTAACGCGCAGTCTCGGCCAGCTTCGCCAATATGTGCATGGCATGAGCTTATTGGGCTTATGCCCAGATAGCACCTACGCACGTGTCGTCAGTAAAGGTGAGCGTTTGTCGGTCGCAGCGATGCATGCACTACTCGAGGCGCGTGGGTACGCGGTGTTCGATGTTGACCCGGTGGAATACTTTGCCGCGTCGGGCAGTCACTTAAGTGCTGAAGTCGACATCGAAGTCTCATCGCAACGCTTCAAACAATCGCCCATCCCGGCGAAACACATTGGTCTAATGCCAGGGTTTATGGCGGGGAATGAAAATGGCGAGCTGGTGACCCTAGGACGGAATGGCTCAGACTACTCTGCCGCGGTACTCGCGGCGTGTGTACGTGCCGAGTGTTGCGAGATTTGGACAGATGTCGATGGGGTGTACAACTGTGACCCTCGCCTCGTACCGGATGCGCGCTTGCTAAAATCGCTGAGCTATCAAGAAGCGATGGAGCTGTCTTACTTTGGCGCGAAAGTGTTACACCCCAAAACCATCGCACCGATTGCGCGCTTTCATATCCCTTGTTTAATTAAAAACGCGGCGAACCCGCAAGCAGAAGGCACCTTAATTGGTGAGGATAGCGGGGAGGACAAGCTTGCGATTAAAGGCATTACCACCTTAAGCGACTTGAGCATGGTCAACCTATCAGGCCCGGGTATGAAAGGCATGGTAGGGATGGCATCACGCGTATTTGGTGCGATGTCATCGGCGGGGGTGTCGATTGTGTTGATTACCCAATCCTCTTCTGAGTACAGCATCAGTTTTTGTATTCAAAGCCAGGACAAAGAAAAAGCCGACAAGGTGCTGAGTAACCATTTTGAGCTTGAATTGAAAGATGGTCTGCTCGAGCCTGTCGAGTTTATGGATAATTTGTCGATTGTCTCTTTGGTGGGCGATGGCATGCGCACGTCGAAAGGTGTTGCCTCGCGCTTTTTCACCTCGTTGGCAGAAGTCAATGTTAATATCGTTGCGATTGCTCAAGGTTCATCGGAACGCGCTATTTCTGCGGTGGTGCCTTCAGAGCGAGTCTCTGAGGCGGTTAAAGCCTGTCATGAGAACTTATTTAATAGCCAGCATCATTTGGATGTGTTTATCGTCGGTGTCGGTGGTGTGGGGGGTGAGCTGATTGAGCAAATCCGCCGCCAACAAGCCAAGCTCCAGCAACAAGGCATTGTGATGCGGGTCTGTGGCTTAGCGAACAGCAAAGGGATGTGGCTTAACAGCCAAGGCATTGATCTAAATAGCTGGCGTGATGAACTCCCCAACCACCTGTCTACGTTCAGCTTAGCGGGGATGATCCAGCTCGTTCAGCGTAATCATATCATTAACCCTGTGTTGATCGATTGCACCGCCGATCAGCAGGTCGCCGATCAATATGCTGATTTCTTGCGTGCAGGCTTTCACGTGATTACCCCTAATAAGAAAGCCAATACCAGCAGCATGGCTTACTATCACCAGTTGCGTCAGGCGGCCCGCGCGACGCACCGCAAATTTATGTATGAGACCACAGTGGGCGCAGGCCTGCCGGTGATTGAAAACCTGCAAAACTTGATTGCGGCAGGGGATGAGCTGTCACGCTTTTCTGGGATCTTATCGGGATCGCTTTCCCACATTTTCGGCAAGTTAGATGACGGCGCCAGCTTTAGTGAGGCGACCAAGGTCGCGCGTGAAAACGGTTTTACTGAGCCGGATCCGCGTGACGATCTGTCGGGCATGGACGTGGCACGTAAGCTGTTGATTCTGGCACGTGAAGCTGGCATGGAGCTTGAGCTTGATGATGTTGAGGTCGAACCTGCGCTTCCGCCTGGCTTTGATCAGTCCGGTGATGTGGAAACCTTTATGACGCGTTTGCCGCAAGCCGATGAATATTTTAAACAATGGTCCGAGGCTGCCGCCAAAGAAGGCAAAGTATTGCGTTATATTGGTGGTATCGAAGACGGACGCTGTTTCGTCAAAATCCAAGCGGTATCTGACGATGACCCCATGAACAAAATCAAAGAGGGTGAGAACGCATTGGCTTTTTATAGCCGGTACTATCAGCCGATTCCTTTGGTGCTGCGAGGCTATGGCGCGGGAACCGCAGTGACCGCCGCCGGGGTGTTTGCGGACTTAATGCGTACACTGGGTTGGAAGTTAGGAGTCTAGTTATGGCAGTCCGTGTTTATGCACCTGCATCGATTGGTAATGTCAGTGTGGGATTCGATGTCTTAGGGGCAGCGGTGAGTCCTGTCGACGGTAGTTTACTGGGCGATGTGGTGGAAGTGGCAGACGGTGGAAACCACGCTTTTTCATTGCGCTGCCAAGGCCGCTTTATCGATAAGCTACCCGCTAATCAGCAGGATAATATCGTTTATCAGGCGTACTTGGCCTATGCCGAGGCGCTTAAAAGCCATGACTTGACGGTGAAGCCGGTGGCGATGGTGCTTGAAAAGAATATGCCTATTGGGTCAGGACTTGGCTCTAGTGCATGCTCGATTGTCGCCGCGCTCGATGCGTTGAATCGCTTTCATGACCATGCGCTCGATGAGACTCGCATGTTAGCGCTGATGGGAGAGATGGAAGCGTCCATCTCCGGTAGCTTACATTATGACAATGTCGCGCCTTGTTATCTTGGTGGCGTGCAGCTCATGCTGGAAAGCCAAGGGGTAATCAGTCAAGCGGTGCCACACTTTGAAAACTGGTATTGGGTGATGGCGTATCCGGGCATCAAGGTGTCGACGGCAGAAGCACGCACCATCTTGCCCGCCCAGTATCGCCGGCAAGATGTGATCGCCCATGGGCGCTATCTCGGCGGCTTTATTCATGCGTGTCACACGCAACAGCCTAAGCTCGCGGCGAGTTTAATTTGCGATGTGATTGCTGAACCGTACCGACAAAAACTGCTGCCGGGGTTTGTTGAAGCGCGCGAGTATGCCGCCAGTTGTGGCGCATTGGCGACGGGGATTTCCGGTTCAGGGCCAACCCTATTTAGCATTTGTGACGATAGACAGGTGGCAGAGCGTGTCGCGCAATGGTTACGCGAGCACTATATACAAAATGATGATGGCTTTGTTCATGTATGTCGCATTGATGGACAGGGCGCGAAAGAAATAGGAAGTCAGGCATGAAGCTTTATAACATCAAAGATCACAGTGAAACCGTGTCATTCTCTCAGGCGGTCCAGCAAGGTTTAGGTCGTGGCCAAGGGCTCTTTTTTCCCGAGAGCTTGCCCCACTTCGACGACATCGAGGCATTACTGGCCATGCCTTTGGTGGCGCGCAGTAGCGAAATTTTATCTGCATTAATTGGCGATGAGCTGCCTAAACAGCAAGTGAGTGAACTGGTTAAAAACGCATTTAGCTTTGCCGCACCGCTTACCCAGGTGAAAGATAATATTCACGCGCTAGAGCTTTTCCATGGCCCGACGCTCGCCTTTAAAGACTTTGGTGGCCGTTTTATGGCGCAGTCGCTGGCAGCGGTCTCTGATGGCAAAAAGATCACCATCCTCACGGCAACATCTGGGGATACCGGGGCGGCTGTTGCCCATGCGTTCTACGGTATTGATAATATCGATGTCGTCATCTTGTACCCGAAAGGCAAAATCAGCCCGCTGCAGGAAAAACTCTTTTGCACACTCGGCGGCAATATCCATACGGTCGCGATTAATGGCACCTTTGACGATTGTCAAAGCATGGTCAAGCAAGCCTTTGATGATAGCGAGCTTCGTCAGGCCATTGGTCTTAACTCGGCTAACTCCATCAACATTAGCCGCTTAATGGCCCAGATTTGTTACTACTTCGAGGCGGTGGCGCAGCTTCCTGCGCATAAACGCGATCAGGTGGTGATATCGGTGCCAAGTGGTAACTTTGGTAACCTCACGGCCGGTTTGCTTGCTAAAGCGATGGGACTGCCGATTAAGCGCTTTATTGCGGGAACCAATGCCAATGACACGGTACCGCGCTATTTGGACTCGGGGGAATGGTCTCCGCAGCAGACGGTCGCTACCTTATCCAATGCCATGGACGTGAGTCAGCCTAACAACTGGCCACGTATCGAAGAGCTTTTCCGCCGAGAGCAGTGGACGTTGAGTGAACTTGCCTCAGGGCGTGCTGACGATGAGGAAACGGCTGAGAGCTTAAAATCGCTCTCTCACGCGGGCTATTTGTGTGAACCGCATGGTGCGATTGCTTACCGTCTGCTGGCTGAGCAGCTTGAACCAGGAGAAGAGGGGATCTTCTTGTGCACCGCCCACCCGGCGAAATTTAAAGAGTCGGTGGATGCCATTTTGGATAAAGATATCCCCCTGCCTGGGCCGCTCGCGAAACACGCGAAAATGACGCTGCTTTCTCGTGAGCAAGAGGCGGATTTCCAAGTGCTACGAGACTACCTATTAGACATTAATGGCTAACGGGTAGAAGCAACGCACTCCAGCCTATGCCTGAAAAAACAGCCCGCGATAGCGGGCTGTTTCAGTGTAAGCGCTCTTGCGAAAAGCAATGCGCTTATAGTGAGCTGGTAAAGGTACGTGTAATGACGTCGCGCTGCTGTTCAGGCGTCAGTGAGTTAAAACGTACCGCATAACCGGAGACGCGAATGGTCAGCTGTGGGTATTTCTCTGGGTGCTTTGCTGCATCTTCCAGCGTTTCACGCTTCAATACGTTGACGTTAAGATGCTGGCCGCCTTCGTTGACCGCTTGTGTCTCGATATTCACCTCGCGGTAATCGAATTCACCCAAAGAAGATAGGGCAACTTCCTGATCCGCTTCAAAGCCTTGTTTAGCACAAACACAACGCGCTTGATCGGTGTCTTTATCAATCAACCAAATAGAATTAACGAGTTCATCATTGGCCGCTGAGGTTACTTGAATACCAGTGATCATGGCCTATCCCCTTTTATGATAGTGACTTTTATGATGTAAGATTTCATCATTTAGAGTGCCTATATATACCCTTTAAAGAGTGGGGTTTTATTGACATAAATCAAGTTTACCTCATAATTAACATTATGATATTTATTTTATATCAATCTTTTTTGAACTACAGTGAGGGCTGTAGCACGGCCGCTTCCGCACCGCGAGTCTTACGGGGATTTTTTGATTTAAAGTGTAGTAATTAAATTACAAATGAAAGTGGTGTGTGCGCAAACAAGTGTGCGCAAAAAAGAGGCAAATTTGCACCACTTGTGCTCATTGTGTGACTTAGGCTGATCAGCTTATAGGCTAACACCATGAATTTGTTGCTTTTATAAAGTTGGCATTAAAATTTCATTGCTAATGATGAATCCACAATGATGAGGAATGCCCCATGATTAAGCCAACCATGACGCGTGCGAGCTTACCGACCCCTAACCGCGCGGTACAAGGCCGCTGTCAGCGTCATTACCACTCACACACCGAACGAACAAAAGATCGTTGCACACACTGATTTTGCCATGCTGCCTCGTTAGAATAGCGCCAATATAATCAAAAGGAGCAACCATGACTCAGGCGCAAACGTGGCAGCAAGTATTGGCTGATGAGAAACAACAAGCGTATTTCCGAGAAACCCTTGCCTATGTTGAACAAGCACGTGCCAAGGGGGTGACGGTTTTTCCTCCGAAGGAAGATGTGTTTAATGCCTTTCGTTACACCGAGTTGGGCGAGGTGAAAGTCGTGATTCTGGGTCAAGATCCTTATCACGGGCCGAACCAAGCGCACGGGCTGTGCTTTTCTGTGCGGCCGGGTGTGAAAACACCACCGTCATTGGTCAATATCTACAAGGAGCTTGCCACCGATATTGAAGGCTTTACGCCACCTTCTCACGGTTACTTGAAAAGCTGGGCGGAACAAGGTGTGTTGTTGCTTAATACTGTGCTCACCGTTGAGCAAGGAAAAGCGCACTCACACGCCAAACTGGGTTGGGAAACCTTTACTGATCGTGTCATCGATGCGGTAAACCAGCAGTGCCAAGGCGTGGTGTTCTTATTATGGGGCGCGCACGCCCAGAAAAAAGGTAAAGCGATCGACCGTCAGCGCCACCATGTGCTCACCGCGCCTCACCCGTCACCGCTGTCAGCGCATCGTGGCTTTTTTGGTTGTCAGCACTTTTCACAAACCAATGCGTTGCTTCAGGCGCAAGGGAAGACGCCCATTGATTGGCAGCCTTATCTCGAGGCGGAGTAGGCTCAGTCGCTGAGGAGCGATGAAAAAAAGGTGCTCGGTGAGCACCTTTTAGCAATCCTATGTTGAGGGTGAGTTAATCGAGGTCCAGTTGAGAGAAATCGCCAAAAATATCGATTTCTTCCAATTCTTTTTTTAGCCGCTGTTTGTCTTTCAGCGCTTCAATTTCTCTCCATTTACGTTTGACTGGTTTCGCGCGTCCGTTGCGTTGTGGCTTGTCTTGCTCGAACAGATCGTTAAAGGCAATGTTTTCCATAGTCACCTCTTTTTCACCTTGCGGTCAGATTTTAAATACCACAGCTACCCCTAACGTAAAATTGAAGTATTTCTCATTTGTGGCAGTCCGATGAAGTTTTTATGAGACCGCAATCACTGATTTTTAAAATGAGTGACTGTTGCCCCAGCCGTGATGGGTTTGAATTGACCTAGAAGGTGGTTCACGCGAAGATTGCGCCGCATTGATCATTATCCTTACTTAATCACGACGAGGGACAGTCCATTGAGCCTACTCACTTTTATTAATGATCTGATTTGGGGGTCGGTGCTCATTTATGTGCTCATCGGTGGCGGGATCTTTTTTACCTTAAAATTAGGCGGCATTCAGTTTCGTCACTTTTCTCATATGTTTTCTGTCATGCGTCATAGCCGACGCCGTGAGGGGAGCAGCATTTCCTCTTTCCAAGCCTTGTGTACCGGGCTCGCCGCGCGAGTAGGGACGGGCAACATGGCCGGGGTGGCGGTCGCTCTGTCATTAGGTGGCCCGGGGGCAATCTTTTGGATGTGGCTAATGGCATTTCTCGGCATGGCCACGGCCTTTGCAGAGAGTACGCTGGCGCAAGTGTATAAGGTACGGGATCCGGACGGCTATTTTCGCGGTGGTCCTGCCTATTACATGGAACATGGCCTAGGAATGCGTTGGATGGGGGTACTCTTCTCCCTATTACTGATTTTGGCATTTGGGCTAGTGTTTAATTCGGTTCAAGCCAACTCTATCTCACAAGCGGCACAAGTGGCATTTTCATGGCCACCGGCCTATGTCGGCGCGGGGTTGGTGCTGGTTAGCGGGTTAATCATTTATGGTGGCTTACGTCAGATAGCGCGTACGGCAGAAGTGATTGTGCCCGTGATGGCGCTGTTATATTTGTCCTTGTCTTTGTATGTGGTGTTAACCCATCTTGATAAAGTGCCAGCGGTATTTTCTTTGATCATAGAAAGTGCATTCGGTCTCCACGAAGCGGCATCAGGCGCTTTGGGCTACACCTTGGCACAAGGCATGATTCAGGGGATTAAACGCGGATTATTCTCTAACGAAGCAGGCATGGGCTCAGCGCCTAATGCGGCGGCTTCAGCGACGCCTTATCCTCCTCATCCTGTTTCTCAGGGGTACGTGCAAATGCTTGGCGTGTTTGTGGATACCTTGGTGATCTGCACTGCTACCGTGGCGATTATTCTGCTATCAGGTGAGTACATTCCCGGCGGCGAAATCACGGGGGTTGAGTTGACTCAGCGGGCGTTAAGCGCACAAGTTGGGGAATGGGGCGAGCAGTTTGTGGCGGTCGCCATTTTCTTTTTCGCTTTTACCTCGATCATTGCCAATTATTCGTATGCAGAAACCAATCTGTTGTTTATCAATCATCGGTGTCGTCCGGCATTGCCGTACTTCCGTGCTTTAGTCTTGGGTATGGTCATGTTTGGGGCGCTGGCGGAACTGCCGCTGGTTTGGACTCTCGCGGATGCGTCTATGGGAATGATGGCGTTGGTAAACATGATTGCGATTTTTTTACTTTCGGGCATCGTCAAGCGGCTGGCAGAGGACTATCACACTCAGCGCTCATTGGGGCGGGTACCTGTGTTCGACAGTCGCCGCTTTCCCGAGCTGCACAGTCAGCTTGACGATAAGGCGTGGCCGCTCCCCAGACGTTAGTCACTGATACGCATGATGTGTGGTGGCGGGCGGTGGTTTTTTTATGCGGGAATGATAGGCTTAGCAAAAGATAAATAACAAAAGGGCGAGCAACATGCTGATAGTGGTTTCTCCTGCAAAAACCTTGGATTATGAAACGCCATTGCCGACAGACCGTTATACCCAACCTCAGCTTACTGAACACTCAGAGGCGTTGATTAAGGTTTGCCGTCAGCTTACACCGGCAGACATTGCCTCGCTTATGAAAGTCAGTGATAAAATCGCCAGTCTTAATGCTGTGCGTTTTTCTGAATGGTCTCCTTCTTTTACCCCAGATAATGCACGACCTGCGGCGCTTGCATTTAAAGGGGATGTGTACACAGGGTTAGATGCCAATTCGATGTCCGAGCAAGATTTTGATTGGGCACAAGATCATTTTCGTATGTTATCAGGCTTGTATGGGCTATTGCGGCCGCTCGATCTGATGCAACCGTACCGGTTGGAAATGGGGACCAAGTTGTCGACACCACGAGGCGACAACTTATATCAGTACTGGGGCGATATCATCACAGAGGCACTGAATGATGACTTGGCGGCACAGGGCAGTGAGCTATTAGTCAACCTTGCCTCCAATGAATACTTTAAAGCGGTCAACAAGAAGGTGCTTAAAGGCGACATCATCACCCCGGTGTTTAAAGATTATAAAAACGGTCAATACAAGGTGATTAGCTTCTATGCCAAAAAAGCCCGTGGCATGATGGCGCGGTATTTGATTGATAAGCGCGCGAGCTCAGTGGCGGACATTAAAGCGTTTAATGTGGCAGGCTATTACTTTAGTGAAGCCGACTCGAAAGGCAATGAGCTGGTATTTCTGCGCGACGAGCAATAAGCGGCGCCAGTGATAAAACGCGAACAATTCGAAAAAGCCCCAACAGGGGCTTTTTTCATTTCTGGCTCGAATCAGTGCAATATCCGCGCGCGGATGGTGCCTTCGATCGCTTTAAGCTTTTTCAGTGCCTTGTAGGCATGATCACTGTCTTCAACATCAATCACCACATAACCAATTTGCGACGATGTTTGTAAGTACTGTGCGGCGATATTGACACCTTCGTCGGCAAAGGTGGTGTTGATTTTGGTCAGCACCCCAGGTCGGTTGGCGTGTATATGCAGTAAGCGCGAGCGGCCTTGATGTTCTGGCAGTGACACTTCAGGGAAGTTGACGCACGACAGCGTCGAGCCATTGTCAGAATACTTCACCAGCTTACCGGCTACTTCCAGGCCGATGTTTTCCTGTGCTTCTTGGGTTGAGCCACCAATGTGTGGTGTGAGTAACGCATTATCAAACGCTTGTAGCGGAGAGCTAAATGCGTCTTTATTGGTTTTTGGCTCAACGGGGAAAACATCGATTGCCGCCCCAGCCAAATGCTTGCTTTCTAGCGCGCCGCATAAAGCATCGATATCGACCACCGTACCGCGTGAGGCATTAATAAAGATCGCCCCTGGTTTCATGCGGGCAAAGGCCTCAGCATCAATCATATTCTGCGTGCTTGGCGTCTCGGGGACATGAAGCGAGACAATATCACTGCGATTAAGCAGTTCTGTGAGCGAGTTGACTTGAATGGCGTTCCCTAACGAGAGCTTGTTATCAACATCGTAGTAATACACTCGCATCCCCAAGTTTTCTGCCAAGATACTTAGCTGGGTGCCGATGTGGCCATAGCCAATAATGCCGAGCACCTTACCGCGAGCCTCAAAGGAGCGATCAGCGGATTTTTGCCATTCACCGCGATGCGCTTTGGCATTTTTTTCGGGGATCCCGCGTAGGAGCAGTAGGATCTCACCTAAAACCAGCTCTGCGACACTGCGGGTGTTGGAGAAAGGTGCGTTAAAAACGGGGATCCCGCGCTTGGCCGCCGCATCAAGGTCCACTTGATTGGTGCCGATACAAAAACAGCCAACCGCGACCAACTTTTTCGCTTTTGCAAAGACGGCTTCCGTTAACTGGGTGCGAGAGCGTAGTCCCACAAAGTGTGCATCTTGGATAGCTTCTTCGAGATCCTCACCGGTGAGTGAGCCTTTATGGTACTCGATGTTGGTGTATCCGGCCTGCTTGAAGGCTTCAACAGCAGTGGGATGGACGCCTTCGAGTAATAGGATTTTGATTTTATTCTTGTCCAGTGAATAGTGTGACATGCGGGCTGTTCTCTTCCTTAGAAACAATAATGGTAGCAATGTTGCGCCTGAGTGCCGGGGCGCATCGTACCTTATTCCCGCGCACGATGGCGACGAGGAGATGCGGTTGATTGACCTGGTCATTAGGTTGATCTTTTACGTCAAAAGACCGCTGGGCATGCGATGTGCCGGTATCAGAACAGTGACCAAGATAACAAAAATTCACATAAGGGGTAAGAATTATCCGTTCTAGGCCATAAAAAAAGCACCTTAAAAAAGGTGCTTTTAACTTATTGATTACACTTAACGCAAACGTTTGGCTTTTCTGGTTACTCACCACCGCGTATAAGCCTCTGATTTGCGGTATTATGCACTCAGTTTGCTACTTTTTTCACACCGGTGTCGGTACCGGTTAACACAATATCTGCGCCGCGATTGGCAAACAGTCCAACGGTGACGACGCCAGGAATGGCATTGATGGCATCTTCTAATCCTTTGGGATCTTGGATTTTCATATTGTGTACGTCGAGGATCACGTTGCCATTGTCCGTGATCACCCCTTGACGGTAACACGGGTCGCCCCCTAGTTTGAGTAATTCACGCGCGACATAAGAGCGTGCCATGGGGATCACTTCAACGGGAAGTGGAAACTCACCCAGTACATCCACATGTTTGGTGTCGTCGATAATACACACAAACTTATCTGCGATCGCCGCGACGATTTTCTCACGCGTCAAGGCAGCACCACCGCCTTTAATCATATGATGACGCGCGTTAATTTCATCCGCACCATCCACATAGATGTCTAAGCTTGCCACTTCATTGGCATCGAGTACCTCAATGCCCAACGCTTTTAGTCGCTCGGTGGAGGCTTCTGAACTAGAGACCGCGCCTTTGATGTGCTCTTTAATGGGCGCAAGGGCATCAATAAAGTAATTAACGGTAGAACCGGTTCCCACGCCGATAATACTGCCCGGCTTGACATATTCCACCGCGGCTTCGCCCGTGGCTTTTTTCTTTTCGTCTTGGGTCATGATAACTCCTGAATCTAGGGGAATGGGCGTGATTATAGCGAAGCCAATAGATGGCGTCAGGGTTTAGGTCGCGAAATACGCGTCGGCCACTGCCAATGTTGGCTGGGGGTCAAAATATGTGGCAAAGGCACATCCCACTGTTCGGTAGGTAACGCTGGCCATTGTTGGCAGTCATGCGCGAGCCCAACCGCAACCGCATCAGGCGCACATAAGCCGAGCGTGCGATCGTAATAGCCGCCTCCCATACCCAGGCGTTGTCCTTTTGCGTCAAACGCCACCAGCGGCGTCGCTATCACGTCCAGCTTTGCAGTTGGGATTAACGCATTGATATTGAGTGTCGGCTCGGCAATACCATAACCATTAACCCGCATTGGGGTGGTCGGGGTGTAGTGAAGAAACAGTAAGTGACCACGGCTAAAGGGATGAATGACGGGCAAGTAGACATTTTTGTTCGCTTTCCAGCACGCCTCAATGACAGGCGTTGTATCTAGCTCGCCATCAAATGAGAGGTACAGGGCGATGTCCGTGGCTTGCTCAACATCAGCAAGCGCCGTAAATCGTTTGGCAACCGCGTCTGCGGCGAACGTTTGTTGCTCTGGAGAAAGCTGACGACGTGCTTCGCGAATAGCATGTCGTATTTGTTGTCTAGGCTGCATAACTGTCCTTGATGCTAGCCGAAGGGTAGAGAAGAGGACCCCGGGGTGCCGTTGGGATCGATGGCCCTTGAACCCGCTGGTTCAAGGCGGGTGGGTAGTATAAGCCGTAGGCTTCTCGGTGCATGCCGAGCTTGCTCAGTAGCCTATAACAACGCACCCTTAGTTTTGCTTATCGGCTCAGGGACGTAGATCCGCTGACAAACACCCCAGGGAATTGGGTTATTCTTGCGATCCTTGCGCTGCCATTGCTTTGTCTAGTTGTGACGTCATCAGGGCGGTCCGTTGCGTGACCTGATCTTGCAATGTCTCTAACGACTGTTTGGCATCATTTAATTCGTGGCAAACATTGAGAGCGGCAATGGCAATTAGCTGCTCTGTATTGCTTACTTTAGTGCGCTCAGCCAGCCGATGCAACCGTTGATCGAACTCGCTTGCTGCATCTTTAAGCGCTTGCTCTTGCCCGGGTGGGCAATTGACGCGAACAAGACGATCTAGAATTTTGATTTCAACCGGTTGTGTGCTCATAGTCCCACGCTGGCTCCTCATCCGGCCCGATTTGTCGAGGGCCCAGTACACAATAATGTGGCGCTATTCTAGCAATTATTCTGGTGAATACACTACATCGAAAATCATCTCTGCTACTGGTGCAGGGAATTTGACCAAAACACGACAGCGACATCGCGTCTCGGTAAAGCGGTACTTAGGGCGCAGCGCTAGAGGCGTCGTGAGGTTTGCTCCTTTTCGCGACCAAGGGCGCACATTTTTAGACACAAATGTGAGGCGGCTCGCTTGCGCCAGCGGCTTCTCGCGGCCAGGGTTGATCCTTGTCATCGTGAGGGCGTCATCTGCACTTATACACTGTCTTGCGTCATCAGTCATGCGTGGTGGGGCATCATACCGTTTTTTATCGCGGTGATTCAGCCTGATGGTGTGAAATGCTAGACTGTGCTTCTTATTTTGATGGCACAGCAAGGGGCAAGATTGTGACTGATACCCGTTTACCCGCTTATGCGACAACAGCAGACACACTGAGGGCTGACAGTTTGGCGGTGACGCCTGCAGAGATGCACGGTTTAATCGCAGGCATGCTCAGTGGTGGACTAGAGCTGGAAGATGGTAGCTGGTTAACCATGCTTTATGATTACACCCACCAAGGGATGGGGTGGCCAACAGAGTCTAAGACGCTTGCCTTGCAAAGCTATCATCAGCTAAAAGCGCAGCTTACCGGCAGTGATCTTGATTTAGATATTTATGTCCCTGACGACGAGCAGTCGGGTGTCGTTGCCCGTGCCGAAGCGCTGGTGGAGTGGATTAACGCGTTTTTAGCGGGGGTGGGACTGATCGGAACCAAAGGGCGTACCTTATCTAAGGATGTGACAGAAGCATTGGGCGATCTCAAAGATGTTGCGCAGCTGGGTGTCGATGAAGATGGCGACATGCAAGAGCAAGCCGAATTACTTGAGCAGGTTGTCGAGCATGTACGCGTATGCAGCATGGTGGTGCACGCAGAACTTGGGGCGCGTCCGGACCGTGACGATACGCCTAAAACATTGCATTAATCTCAATGACGCGTTCAGATTGAGGCGTTAAGTGACTCAGGGTGAGGTAAAAGTGGGATGAAAGCCTATGACATAGTGATCGCAGGCGGCGCAATGGCCGGTGCGACTGCCGCATTGGCCTTAGACACATTGAGTGGCGGCACACTGCGTATTGCCGTGGTCGAGGCAATGGTGCCCGATCACCGCGAACACCCGGGTTACGATGCACGCAGTATCGCATTAGCACAAGGCAGCTGTGCAGCCTTTGCGAGCTTGGGGCTGTGGGACTCACTCGCCCCTTTTGGCACGCCGATTCAGCACATTCATGTGTCTGATCGTGGCCACGCCGGACAAACCCATATTGACGCACAGTCGCAGGGAGTGCCTTATCTTGGCCAAGTTATCGAGTTAGCGGATGCCGGTGCGGTGCTTCACCAAAAGTTACAACACCGCGAGGCGATCGATGTGTTTTGCCCAGATGCCGTGATGGCGATTGAGCGAACGCCGGCGGCGGTAACGGTGAGATTAAAACAGGGGGAGTCACTGACCGCTTCGTTACTTATTGCGGCTGACGGTGGGCGCTCGTCTTGTTGCGCGCAGTTGAAGATGCCACGCAAGCAACACAATTTTGGCCAAGTGGCGGTGATTGCCAATGTCTCGACCGCACTTCCTCATCAAGGACACGCCTTTGAGCGCTTCACGCAAACAGGCCCTGTGGCGCTGTTACCCATGTCGCAAGGACGGTGTTCGTTAGTGTGGTGTGTCACCGCGGAGCAAGCTGATGCGCTGATGCAAATCAGCGATGACGCCTTTCTTCAGCGCCTGCAGCAGGTGTTTGGCTGGCGTTTGGGCAAATTGCTGCATGTTGGAGAGCGCCATGCGTATCCATTGACGCTTAACCAAGTGGTTCGTCCGGTCAGTCATCGTGTGGCCGTGGTGGGTAATGCGGCACAAAGCTTACACCCTATTGCCGGGCAAGGATTTAACCTTGGCTTGCGAGATGTAATGACGTTAGCGCACACGCTGACGGAGGCGGCAAGGCGTGGCGATGATATCGGTGCAATGCCAACATTGATGGCGTACGCCAAACAACGAACACCAGACCGAGATGCCACAGTGGCATTGACATCAGGGTTGGTTCACCTCTTTTCCAATGATAGTCCGCTTCTGGCGGGGGCACGTAATGCCGGGTTAGGGCTGATGTCAGCATTAGAGAGTATGAAGCAACCGCTTGTGCAACGCACCATAGGATGGGTAGAACCGAGATGAAAATGATCAATGCCGACGTGGCCATTGTCGGTGGCGGCATGGTGGGGCTGACACTCGCCGCCTCCCTTGCCGACACGGATTTACGGGTGGTGGTGATAGAAGGTAAATCGCCTGAAACGACCTTAAACGACATACCAGAGAATCGCGTCTCGGCGTTGAGCCGAGCGAGTGAGAACATACTGCGCACCCTGGATGTATGGCCGGGCATCGCCTCACGTCGCGCGGCCAGTTACCAGCAGATGCGGGTGTGGGAGAAAGACAGTTTTGCCGATATTCACTTTGACGCGCAGGCGTTTGGCCAGCAAAACCTCGGCCATATTGTTGAAAACCGTGTGATTCAGTTGGCTTTGCTCGATAAAGTACAAAAGCAGGACAATGTGACTGTGTTGATGCCGGAGCAATGCCAATCCATGCTACAAGGAGAGAGCGAAACTTGGTTACAGCTCGCATCTGGGGGCGGTGTGACGGCGAAACTGGTCGTGGGGGCCGATGGGGCGCGCTCTTGGGTGCGTGAGCAAGCACATTTTCCCTTGGTACAGCGCGACTATGGCCATCATGCGGTGGTGGCGACGGTGCGCACGGTGGAGCCGCACCGGGGCGTTGCGCGTCAAGTGTTTACGCCGGACGGGCCGCTTGCATTCTTACCGCTTTCCGACTCGCATCTGTGCTCGATTGTTTGGTCTATCCCCCCAGAACAAGCGACGGATTATGTCGCGATGGAATCAGCGTCTTTTAACCGCGCCCTAACCGCTGCGTTTGATGCGCAACTTGGCCTTTGTGAGGTGGTAGGTCCACGCGCCAGCTACCCGCTTACCATGCGTTATGCTCAACACTTTGCGGCGGAGCGCCTGGCTTTAGTCGGTGATGCGGCGCACACCATCCACCCTTTGGCTGGACAAGGGGTGAATTTAGGTATGCTCGACGCGGCCGCCTTGGCGCAAACATTGGCCTCACTCGCCGACAAAGGGAAAGACATCGGGCATTATGCCGGTTTGCGCCAGTATGAACGTTGGCGCAAAGCGGAAGCGGCGCAGATGATTGCAGCGATGCAAGGCTTTCGAAGTTTATTTGCGGGCGATAATCCGGTCAAAAAGCTCGTCCGTGGCGTGGGCATGCGCGCCGTCAATCATTTGCCTGGCGCCAAGCAGCCATTTATGGCGCGTGCGCTAGGCCTTGTGGGGACGTTACCCGAGCTGGCTAAGCCGTGTGAGCGAGGCGCGACTTTTTGATGATTGCGTGATGGCTGAATTGGCGAAAAATAGAGAATATGCTAAATACCACAAAGACCCTCGCCGAGCAGGCAACGGTTGAATGGTGAGTATGATGTTGAATTTACCGACTGACGGTGCGAGTTGTCATTGGGTGTAACAAGGAACAAGACTATGAGTGATATCCCATCTGAATTAAAATTTACCGCGACACATGAGTGGGTTCGCCCTGAAGGGGAAGGCCTATTTACCATTGGCATTTCTGACCACGCCCAGGCGCTGTTAGGGGACATGGTGTTTATCGATTTGCCTGATGAAGATGACACCTTTGATGCGGGTGACGATTGTGCGGTCGCAGAGTCGGTAAAGGCGGCGTCGGATATCTATGCGCCCATCTCTGGTCAGGTCGTGGCCGTCAATGAAGAGTTAGACAGTGCCCCTGAACTGGTTAACAGCGATCCCTACGGTGATGGTTGGTTGTTCCAGATTCAAGCGACAGATGAGTCTGAAATCGATAGCCTGCTTGATGCGCAAAGCTATGAAGAAACGTTAGGCGATCAAGACGCAGACTAAAACGGTCAGGGGTAGCACCTGTGCTATCCGTGTCTTTTTGCTCCCGATAACAAACAGGGGCCCGTCCAACGGGCCCCTGTTTGTATTGTGCGGCCAAGTCAGTAAGTGGTCTGCAACGAGCCAGCTTGTTCTGGTTCTCGCAGCCCTTCTTGATACACATCTCGAATCAAACCGTTAACTTCCTTCACGGTTTGGTAGTGACAGATAGTGGCGTGATCGGGGGCGCTTAACCAACCATTATTAAAATCAAACCGACCGCGTCCGGCGATATATAGGCGCCCTGAGAATAAGCGTGTGACATGTTTGGCGACAAGCTTGGGGGAATAGCGATTAAAAACGCGCATAACCTCTTCTTACTAATGTTGGTGGTTGTCACCCGGTAGGGGTGTGAAAACGGCACCGATTGTGAAGTGGGTTTATGTCGCGGTGATGACAATGCCTAAAAAAACATTCACTTTATCCTTACCATAAATCCGCCTGGTTGAAGGCATCGACGCAGCACGGTTTGGAGCCTAATGCCGGCAAGTCGCTATCAATCAGCGATTGCGCCAGCCAACCGTGTGGGTAGCTTAATGTATGGGGTGGCACCACCTCGATATGATCGGCTGGGTGAAACCCAAGCTGAGTGTAGAAAGCGGGGTCGCCATAGGTCACCACCGCTTGATAACCCAATGTACGTAGCTGTTCGAGTCCAGCGTTGATTAATGCTTTTCCATGTCCTTGGCGCTGATAATCAGGGTAAATAGCCATCGGAGAGAGCAGTGCAATCTTGTCCGTATGTGGGTAGGTCAATCGTGAGAAAAAGACAGCCCCCACTAACTGCTCACCGTCAAGCATCCCCCAGCCATGGCAGTCTTCACGAGGCGTTTCACCGAGCAGCTTATCGATCAAGTGATGAATGACTTCGCCGGTGTCGGCCCCCTCACTGTGCGTGAACGTTTCACTGACCCGTTGAGCAACGTAAGCAGGGTTAAGGATCGACAGAGAGACGATGTTCATTAGGTTTCCTCTTGCGCGTGAGGCTGGGTAGATAACGCTTTCAGGGAAGCGACGCGCTTGTCGACAATGGTGGTTATCTGGTCAATGAGCCACTGCATTTTGGGGTGACCGCTCGCTTGATGTCGCCATGCCAAGCCAATATCAAACCCTGGAACATCAATAGGGGGAGGGCTGAATGCCAGATGGTTAGCATCGTTAAAGGTATCTAATCGCGCCATAAGCTCTGGGACGGTACAAAGCAGCTGTCGCCCTTTGAGCAGTTGCCTCACCGTGAGAAACCGCTGCGATCCCATCACCACTTGTCGATGATAGCCGAGTGCTGCCAAACGCGCATCTATCGGGCTGGAGAGCTGGCCATATGTGCTAACCAGTGCATGCGGTGTAGCGACAAAATCGGCGAGGGTGATGGGTGTGCCGAGCCCGGTGCTGTGTGGATCAAATAAGCACACATGCTGCTCATGGTATAATACCTGACTATCAAGAATCTCGGTGTTGTCGGGGATCACGCCGATCACCGCGTCGACATCATCGTTTTTAATCGCGTCCAGACAGTGGCGACGGTCAACCGGGCGCAAGCTAAGTTGAGCTAAAGGAAGTTGCTGGTTGAGGGTGTCGAACAGTGCAGGGGCGAAGATAAGCTCAGCGTAGTCGGTGAGCCCAAGGCGGATCTGACCATCAAACAGGACAGGCTCAAAAGCGGGCGGGGTCAGCACGTCCGTGGCGAGGGTGTCGAGTAGCGCCTCAATTTTAGGGGCGATATCCAGTGCGCGAGCAGTGGGTACCATTTGGTGTCCACGCCGCTCAAAAAGGGGATCGTCAAGCATGGTACGCAGACGAGCCAAACTATGGCTCATGGCTGACTGACCCAGAGATAGGCGCTGCGCAGCCCCAGTCACGCTGCGTGTTTCCATTAAAGTGACAAAGGTCACCAACAAGTTGAGATCGTATTTCCGCCAGTGTTTTTGTGCCATCCGTTGGGTCATTCCTTCATTTGATTTGCCCGATTACGACATATCTCGGCACGCAGCGGCTGGCAAAGCGCGAGAAGATCCTTCACGCGCACCCATAATCCGGCATGGGGGTCACCGCTGCTAATAGTGACAGTTTCATAGTCCCAGATCTGCTCATCAAAGACCAAGGCCAGATCTGGTGAGAGCCCTAGTGGCGCGACAGTACCGCGTGCGTAGCCGGTAGTGCTTTGCACTTGTTGGGCACTGGCAAGTGTCATCCGTCGCCAGCCGAGTCGTTGGCGCACTTTGGGTGGGCTGACTTGCTGATCGCCTGGGACACAAGCCACTGCATAGCGCCCTCCCATATCACGCAACACCATGGTTTTGAGCATTTGAGAAGGATCAATACCACGTTGTTTCGCGGTTTCCTCAATCGATTGTGTCGCGCGTGACTGCCACAGTATTTGGTAGCGAATATGGGCGCTATCGAGCGCGGCAGTCACCGGGGTTTGCCAATTAGGATCCGCGTACACGGCTCAATCATCGTCCTCAAGTGAATAAGGAAGTGGCTCACGCTGCCATGCGTACGAAGGAGACTCAGCAAGGCGGAAAGCGGTGTCGTCGTCCAAGTTGTTTGGCAGCACGGCTAATACGCTCGCATTGCCGTTAGCATCGCGATAACCAGCGATCACTGTCCCGCCTGCGCGCCAATTATCACCCACCGCACGTTCGATTTTGTCGCCCGCAACAGGTGTGTGCTCGGCGTGGCCGCTGAGCGTGTACATGGCGCGCTTATTCATGCCTCGATACTTGGCGCGTGCCACGGTTTCTTGGCCGGTATAACAGCCTTTGGTGAAACTGATCGCGTCCAGCGCCTGAAGATTTAGCGATTGCGGGATAAATTCACCGCTGGTCGTTTGCTCGATGCGGGGTAATGCCGCGTCAATATCCCACTTATCCCAATACTCATGGGTGAGCAATGTGGCTGAGTATTGATGGGTAAGCTCTGTGGCTTTGGCCGCGTCAACCACCAGTAACCAGCGATGTGGTTCAATGTATACAGCGGTGCCTTGTTGCCCTTGGCGAACGTCACCGTGCGGGCCGAAGTGATCAGCCACTACCTTGTCTGCCTGTGTACCAATGACACCGAGCAACACGGCATCGACCTTTTCAAACGCAATCTTGGAAAAAATGGCGTACTTTTTTACTTCTTGAAGCTGGGTGGCTTCAATCGACGCCGGTTGCACCATGGCGAGCCCGTCTTGGTAATGGAAAAAACGCAGTACTGACCAAACTTTACCTTTTGGATCGCAATGGGCGGCGAGGGTCGATTTATCTTCTGCGAGGTTCGCAATATCGCAAGTGAGCTGGCCTTGTAAGTAGCTTTTCGTATCATTGCCGCTCACTTTAGTGATTGCCCAGTTATCAAGGGCAACCATCGCCAGTTCAGGTTGTGGATCACTGGGGTGTGTATCCGCAGGCTCAAAGGCTACGGTTTGATACCATTCACTCATAACACTCACGCTCTCTGTTGAGAAAACATAGACTCTGCCCCGTATACTAATAGGGAGCATAAAGCTTGTCAGCCTTTGTCTTGTCGGGGGATTGCTGTATAAACCGAATTAACGCTAGAGAGCTCTCAGATTCGTGGTTTGTTGCTCAGCAAAAGTAGTCGCCCGATAACGGCATTGATAGTATGCGAGTACTGACATCATCGATAGAGGTAAACAATGGTTAATACCGAGGATAAAGCGCGGGTTCGTTGGGCATGTCGTCGCGGCATGTTGGAACTGGATGTGTTGGTTATGCCGTATTTTGAAGCCTGCTACGACACGCTTAATGAAAAAGAAAAACAGGATTTTGTCGCATTTTTGGAAAGCGCGGATCCTGACTTGTTTGCCTGGCTGATGGGGCATGGTAAACCTGACGACCCGAAGATGAAATCTGTTGTCGATAAGGTTGTCGCTTATAACCGCAGTAAGTTACGTACATAGTCACCTACATTGCCCGCGTTATGTCACTGTCTGTCTGCTTTTGCTAGGAACGATGGTGGCTTGGCTGGCCGTGTCGCATGTTTCCCTTCCTTTGAGTGCTCGTGCTGTGCTAACCGTTTGGGCGGTACGAGACTTGCTCCGCTTCCATGCGCACCTCATCGCTAACGAAGGCCCCTTTCGCTTTTCATCTGACGCTTGGGCGGTCATGCCTAATGGGCAGTATCGAAAACTGACCTGTGTTTATGCGACCCCATGGCTGCTGGTGCTCTCCGCGCGTGCGGATGCCCAATACCTTTATATTTGGCGTTATGGCCTTCCAGACTATCATTTTCGTCTGATTTATCGGCATTGCTGTCAGTAAGGCTGGGATAGCATGTGACATATTTGTGACAAACCGATTGCGTGGCTTTACTTTTTCACGTTATCTCCGATATTCAAGGAACACGGGTTCAATCCATTCTGCTCAGATAACGCTGTAGGGTCGCTATGAATATTAAACAAAAACTCTTGTCACTCACCTTGATGTCGGTGTTGGCGCTACTTGCGGTTGCCGCCGTTGCATGGAAAGCGGAAACGCGGCTACAAAAAATGCACAGTCAGCTAACCACGGTCTCTGATCTTGAGGTGATCTTGCTCAATCTACGCCGCAATGAGAAAGACTTTCTCGCGCGCATGGACCCCAAATATCTCTCCCGTTTTGATAACAATGTCGACGCGTTCGATCAGCTGCTGAGTGATTTTCGCGCCCGCAGTGCTTCGTTGGGGCTAGAGACTGCGACCATTGATAAAGTGCAGCGAGCAATGACAGCGTATGCCAACGGCTTTCGCGATCTGGGTAAGGGTTACCAAACATTGGGGTTAACCCCTGAGCAGGGGATCCGAGGACAGATGCAAAACGCGAGTAAGAAAATGGTGGCAGCGACCAAAAATGACATTGTGCTTGAGAGTAGCGCCCGCTTATTAGCCGCAGATGCCAAACTGTTTGTGCAAAGCAGTAACCTTGACTACATCGATGAATATCAAAGCCAAATGCAAGAGCTTGAAGATTACCTTCGCGGTGACCTGCTCGCTTTATTTCAAGCGCATCAGGCGCAAGTGGACAAGATTGTCGCGCAGAAAAAGACATTAGGGCTAGCGGCAGACAAAGGCCTACTGGGGCAAATCCGGGGGAAAACCCACCAAGTTGAGGAAATGTTCGATGTGCTCAGTAAAGAGTATGAGCAGGCCATTTCGCAAGCCTTAAGACAGACCGTGATGATGACCGGATCGGTGGTGGTGATACTGGCACTGGTGATGACAGCGATTTCGTTGTGGATGAACCGTGGCATTCAACAGCGTATTTACCGATTTAGTGAGCAAATGGCCGCCATTACACAGCAGCGGGATCTGACCTTGAGAGCTGACGAAAACGGTCGTGATGAGATTGCCCTCATGGCGAAAGACGTTAACCAGATGCTCGGCAGTATCCAAACCATGGTTTTGGATGTGAGTCGCGCCATACAAGCGCTTAATCAAAGTGCAGAGCAAGTTGAATCCCGTACTGAAGCCACTGGGGCCGCCATGGCTACCCAGTTAGATGAAACCACTCATGCCGCGACTGCGATGAATGAGATGGAAAGCACCATTCGCGATATTGCGGGTAATACCGATCAGGCTGCGGAGAATGCGCGCACCAGTTTAAGCCGTGCGGAGAACGGACAAAAAGTGGTGGATGACACTAAAGCGATGATCATGACACTGGCAGAAACCCTCAGTAATACCAGCAACGAGGTGCTTGAACTGAGTAAGCTGTCTGAGACCATTGGCTCGGTGCTGGACGTGATTAAAGATATCTCCGAGCAAACCAACTTGCTGGCGCTTAACGCGGCGATTGAAGCGGCGCGCGCCGGCGAGCAAGGGCGTGGTTTTGCGGTGGTCGCTGATGAGGTGCGACAGCTGGCGACACGTACTCGCGAATCGACTGATGAAATTTCTGGTATTATCACCTCGTTGCAAGAGCAAACCCAGTCGGTGTCCGAACGCATGGAGCAAAGCCGAGAAGACGGGGAAACATCCGTGGGTAAGGTGGAAGCGGCTTCGCAAGAGCTCTCGCAGATCATGGAAGATATGCAAAACATCATGGATATGAGCACCCACATTGCCACGGCGATCGAGCAGCAAAGCTCGGTGGCAAAAGAAGTCAATCAAAACGTGCACAATATTCAAGATATTGCGCAAAACAGTACTGAACGCGCCAACCAGAACCGCGAAGCGGCACACAAGGTGGCCGAAGAAGCCGCACACCTTGAGCGTGCGGTGAGCGAGTTTAAAAGCGAATAACCGCGATGATATCCAGTAAAAAGGCCAGCCTCGTGAGGCTGGCCTTCTTCATTTCAGGGCTGAGGGAGCAATCAAAACCCGCTAACAGGGCTGATCCGGCGTTAATATGGTAGGGCCGGATTGCTCGTTAGGCTCAGGGTAATCAATGGTGTAGTGAAGGCCTCGGCTTTCTTTACGTTGCATGGCACAACGAACCATGAGCTCTGCCACCTGTAAAAGGTTACGCAACTCCAGTAGATTGTTTGAGACCCGGAAATTAGCATAATACTCATGTGTTTCTTGCTTGAGCAGTTCGATACGGCGTAGCGCACGCTCCAACCGTTTGGTTGAGCGGACAATGCCCATGTAATCCCACATAAACAGGCGTAACTCATGCCAGTTATGCTGGATCACCACTTCTTCGTCGGAACAAATTACTTGGCTCTCATCCCAAGGGGGGAGCGCAGTATGCGGCTCGATATGGCCTGAGTGTGCTTTAATATGCTCAGCGGCTGACCATGCATAAACCACACATTCGAGTAGCGAGTTAGATGCCATACGGTTCGCGCCATGCAAGCCGGTGTAGCTCACTTCCCCAATGGCGTATAAGCCGGGTAAGTCTGTGGTGCCGTTTTTATCCACCATCACGCCACCGCAAGTATAGTGGGCGGCTGGGACAATAGGGATCGCCTCTTTAGTCAGATCGATGCCGTATTGCTTGAGCTTTTCGTAGATGGTGGGAAAGTGTTTGATCACAAATTCAGGGTCTTTGTGGCTGATGTCGAGATACATACAGTCGGCGCCAAGGCGCTTCATTTCGTAGTCAATCGCACGGGCAACCACATCACGCGGGGCAAGCTCGCCGCGTGAATCGAATTCCGCCATAAAGCGCGAGCCATCTGGGCGTTTAAGGTGAGCGCCTTCACCGCGCAGTGCTTCAGTGAGCAAAAAGTTGCGCGCGTCTGGATGGTACAGACACGTTGGATGAAACTGATTAAATTCTAGGTTGGCGACACGACAACCTGCGCGCCATGCCATGGCGATGCCATCACCGGATGACACATCGGGATTGGAGGTGTATTGATAAACTTTCGAGGCCCCTCCGGTGGCGAGTACCACATAGTTGGTGCGCACGGTCTCAACCACTTCTTGGTTTCGGTTCCAGATGTAGGCGCCGAGGACGTGGTTTGGACCACCTAATCCGACTTTTTTACGGGTGATAATATCCAGCGCATTGTGTCGTTCAAGCAGGGTGATATTAGGGTGTTGGCGCACATTGTCTTGAAGCGAGTTTTGCACGGCCATTCCGGTCGCATCGGCGGTATGCAAGATACGGCGGTGGCTATGGCCGCCTTCACGGGTTAAATGATACCGAGGGGTGTCGTCGTCGCTATCTTCTTGATCGAACGGGACACCGCCATCAATTAACCACTGCACACAATCTTTAGCATTGCGGGCAATAAAGTCCACGACCTGGGTATCGCAGATACCTGCGCCCGCGATTTGGGTATCCTCGACATGAGATTCTACCGAATCTTGTTCGTCAAACACCGCGGCAATACCGCCCTGTGCGTAAAGCGTTGCCCCTTCGCTGAGCGGGCCTTTACTTAATACAATCACCTTGTGGGTCGGCGCTAAGCGGAGCGCCAGTGACAAGCCTGCGGCACCACTGCCGATGACTAGCACGTCACATTGATGTTCCTGAGTTGTGGTCGTCATGATCCCTAATCCTCTTTCTGCGCCCCCAATGTTACACCAATTTGACGTGGCTGCGCGCGGTAAGATCAAATCCCGTCTCGCTTGGGTGAAAGTTTGCAACCATGGTATGGTTCGGGCGACAATGCCCTCAGTCAAAGAGACATTCTTTGACCATTCCGTCACAGTAATGTGATTCAACGCATAATAAAACCAACATGGTGAGGAACTTTTCGCCGGCTGGGTTATCGAATCGTGTGCGAAAGCTCGCAAGCGGGTTTAACCGCGCTCTGACAACGTCGGGCCTAGAATTTCGATAATCGGGCGGAAAGATCAACCAAGGAGTAAACGCTCGAATGGGCGAGCAGCTAACCGACCAGGTTCTAATAGAACGTGTACAGAATGGTGACAAGCAAGCTTTCAATCTGTTAGTCGTCAAATATCAGAATAAGGTATGTAACCTTATCGCCCGCTATGTCGGTACACACAGTGGTGATATTCCAGATATTGCGCAAGAGGCGTTTATCAAAGCGTATCGCGCATTGCCGGGATTTCGTGGCGAGAGTGCGTTTTATACTTGGCTGTATCGCATTGCTGTGAACACCGCGAAAAACCATTTGGTGGCACAAGGACGACGTCCGCCAGGCAGTGATATTGATGCCGACGAAGCAGAAAATTACGAAAGTGGGGGTTCTTTAAAAGAAATATCGAACCCTGAAAACTTGATGTTGTCAGATGAATTGAGACAGGTGGTATTTTCGACCATAGAAACACTGCCTGACGACTTAAGAACCGCAATTACCTTACGGGAGCTCGATGGGCTCAGCTATGAGGAAATTGCACAGGTAATGGATTGTCCAGTCGGTACGGTGCGGTCGCGTATTTTCCGAGCGCGTGAAGCGGTTGAAAAACGCATCCGGCCACTGATGAAACGGTAACGAGTTTTACTGGCTGCATGACGGTGACTTGAATGACGGATAGAGAAAAAATTTCAGCGTTGTTAGATGGCGAACTGGTGGATACGGCAGTCATCCACGAGATTGAGCGAGATGATAACGCGCAACAGGCTTGGGGGAGTTTTAGCACCATTCGCGATGTGATGCGTGGTGAGGCACCCAGCTCGTTGCAATGGAACATTGCCGATTCTGTAGCGTCCGCGCTGGAAGCAGAACCTGCTTATCAAGGCGATCACCTTGATAATAACGTGCTCCCCATGCACGAAGCACAGCCGCGTCCTGAAAAGGCGCGTCGTCACTTACCAGGGTGGCTGCAGCAGCTGACACAGGTAAGCGTTGCCGCGTGTGTCTCGTTGGCCGTGATCGTGGGTGTGCAGCAATATAATCAGTCTGATGCGAGTTCGCCGGTGGCCAGCACGCAAACCCAACCGCCAGTACTAGAAACGATTCCTTTTGCAGGGGCTGCGGAGCCGGTCAGCTTAAGCCGTGACGATCTACGTGCCACACCTTCTGAGGCCGAGTTGATGGAGCAGCGTCGCCGCGTCAATGCCATGCTCAAAGACTATGAATTGCAGCTGCGCTTGAATAAGGATAGGCTGTCTAACCATCAGACAATGGCACCGTCGACAAGCAGTAATAATCAATGAAAAAAATTCTGATCGGTGCGCTTGCGCTGGTCAGTTTGATGTCTGCGCAAGCCTCGGCCGAACCTTCTGCCGAGGCTTTGTTACATCAAATGGATACCGCAAGCGACACCCTAGATTATGAAGTGTCCTACATCTTGGTAGGTAAAAATAGTCTCGAACCCCTTCGCTTTCGTCATGCCCAAGTTGGGGATGATGCCTACGGCCACCTCATGTATTTAAGTGGCCCGCCGCGAGAAGTCATCCGTCGAGGCGGTGAAATCAGCTATTTTGAACCAGGCTACGACCCTTTCACCATTGCCAGTGATCATATGGTTGCGCCTTTGCCAACGCTTATCCAAGCCGATATCGATGTGCTGGCTAACCATTATGATTTTGTCTCTATGGGGCACGCGCGTGAAGCGGGGATGGATTGCCAAGTGGTTCGGATTACCCCGAAAGACGGAGAGCGTTATTCGTATGTATTATGGTTAGATGAGAACAGCAAACTGCCTGTCAGGGCGGATTTGCTCGACCGTGATGGCGATCCGCTTGAGCAATATCGTGCGTTGTCGTTGGTCGTCTCTTCACAAATCAGTACCTCAATGCAAAAGCTGGCTGAGCTGGCATTGCCACCGGTACTGACCTTGCCACAAACCACGCAGCGCTCCGACTTAGATTGGCAGGTCACCGCGTTACCTGAGGGGTTTGAACCTGTATACAGCAATCGTCACCGTTTGATGATGACTAAACGTGCGGTCGAGAGTCAGATGTTTAGTGATGGTCTGTTCAGCTTTTCTGTGTATCTTGCCAAAGCCGATGATGTCTCGGTGCGTAAGCAGATTGTTCGCCAAGGTCGGCGCACACTGCATAGCGTGACCAGTGGCAATGCAGAAATCACGGTGGTCGGCGATATTCCTCCTGAGACAGCTAAACGAGTGGCGGAGTCTGTCCGTATTACTGATATGCCTGCGAGCAAGTCAGAACAGAAGGTTGAACCATGATCAAAGCATTGGCAGAAGTTACCGGTTACCAAGATGGTTGGTTGTCATTGGCCTGCCAGCAGCAAACCAGTTGCGGTAGCTGCCAGTCACAAAGTCAATGTGGCACTGGTATTGTGTCCAAAGCCCTTCCTGGTAAGGTGAAACACCTTAAAGTACGTGCCCCAAAACCCCTGCCGGCCGGCACCTTAGTTGAAATCGGCTTAGGTGAGGCGACCTTATTACGCTCCGCGTTATTGGTCTACATGGTTCCTTTAGTCATGATGCTAACGGGGGCACTGCTCGGGCAATTTTTGTTCGCCACGCTCGCCGGCAGCGGGGAGGGTGGCGTTATCGCGCTAAGCCTAGGGCTGGGAGCGGTTGGCGTCGGCCTTGCGCGTCATCTTGCACCGCGTATCGGTACCCAAGAGCAGCAACAGCCTCAACTGTTACGCGTGATGGGGGAGCCCGTCTCTGACTTGGCGGTAATAAATACCACACAGCAGGATAGCGACTAGCCACTATTTTCGGTAGAATCCCGCTCACTTGATCTTAGGATCCCATTCTTATTGATAACGAGTAAGTCACACCAACACATGAAGCATATTCGTAACTTTTCGATCATCGCCCATATTGACCACGGTAAGTCGACACTTTCTGACCGACTGATTCAAGTATGTGGCGGCCTAACTGACCGGGAAATGGCAGATCAAGTTCTTGATTCAATGGATCTGGAACGTGAACGCGGTATCACCATCAAAGCACAAAGTGTGACACTGAACTACAAAGCCAAAGACGGCGAAGTGTATCAGCTCAACTTCATCGATACGCCAGGACACGTTGACTTCTCTTATGAGGTGTCACGCTCGCTCAAGGCGTGTGAAGGTGCTTTGCTGGTGGTCGATGCAGGACAAGGGGTTGAAGCACAGACGCTCGCCAACTGCTACACCGCCATTGATATGGATCTGGAAGTGGTTCCTGTTCTGAATAAGATTGACTTGCCGGCTGCTGATCCAGATCGCGTCGCGCAAGAAATTGAGGACATCGTCGGTATTGAGGCCATTGACGCCACTCGCTGTTCGGCGAAAACCGGCATGGGTGTTGATGATGTCCTTGAAGACATTGTACGCCAGATCCCGCCACCTGAAGGCGATCCTGACGCGCCAACGCAAGCGCTGATTATTGACTCCTGGTTTGATAAATACCTCGGCGTGGTCTCTTTGGTGCGCATCCGTGAAGGGTCGCTGAAAAAAGGCGACAAAGTGAAAATCATGAGCACGGGCCAAGAATGGAACGTGGACAGTATTGGTATTTTCACGCCTAAGCGTAAAGAGCTCAATGGTCTGCAAACCGGTGAGGTTGGTTGGGTGATCTGTGGGATCAAAGATATCCTCGGCGCGCCAGTGGGCGATACCATCACCCATGCTAAAAACGGCTGTGAAAAGCGGATTGAAGGTTTCCAACAAGTGAAGCCGCAAGTTTATGCGGGTCTGTTCCCCATCTCATCGGATGATTACGAAAGTTTTCGTGATGCCTTGGATAAGCTGAGCCTTAACGATGCTTCCTTGTTCTTTGAGCCGGAAAGCTCTGCGGCACTGGGCTTTGGTTTCCGTTGTGGTTTCCTTGGCATGCTGCACATGGAAATCATCCAAGAGCGGTTGGAGCGCGAGTATAATCTCGATCTGATCACTACTGCTCCGACCGTGGTGTACGAGGTGACCCAAAATGATGGCGAGGTCATTTACGTCGACAGCCCATCCAAACTGCCACCTATCAATGACATAGAAACCATTGGTGAACCGATCTCGCGGTGTAATATTTTGGTGCCGAGTGAGTTTGTCGGTAACGTCATTTCACTGTGTGTGGAAAAGCGTGGTGTGCAAGTCGATATGGTCTATCACGGCAACCAAGTTGCGCTGACCTATGACATTCCGATGGCCGAAGTGGTTCTCGATTTCTTTGACCGGATTAAATCGACCTCACGTGGTTACGCGTCGTTAGATTATAACTTCGAGCGCTATGAAGTATCTGACATGGTGCGGGTGGATATCCTCCTAAACGGTGAACGCGTCGATGCGCTGGCGATTATCACTCACCGTGCTCATGCACAGCCGCGTGGTCGCGAGCTGGTGGAAAAAATGAAAGAGTTTATTCCTCGTCAGCAGTTTGATATTGCCATCCAAGCTTCGATTGGTAATCACATTATTGCGCGCTCGACGGTGAAACAGCTACGTAAAAACGTGACCGCGAAATGTTACGGCGGTGACGTGAGCCGTAAGAAAAAGCTTCTGCAAAAGCAAAAAGAAGGTAAAAAGCGAATGAAGCAGGTCGGTAATGTCGAGCTGCCGCAAGAAGCCTTTTTGGCCATTTTGCACGTGGGCAAAGATAAATAACGACGGATTCCATTATGGCCAATACGTTTTCTTTGATTTTAGTGCTGGTGACCTTGGTCACCGGCATTGTTTGGGCGTTAGATAAATACCGTTGGGCACCGCGCCGCCGCCAAGCGGCAGGGGAAACCCTCAAGGTGTCAGCGCGTGAACTGGATGCCGAACAAGTTGCTAAAGTGGCGCCTCAACCGAGTTGGGTTGAAAACATGGCGTCTATTTTTCCAGTGATCGCGGTGGTACTGGTGCTGCGCTCATTTATTTATGAGCCGTTTCAAATTCCATCCGGATCGATGATGCCGACCTTATTGGTCGGGGATTTTATCTTGGTGGAAAAGTTTGCCTATGGCTTACGTGATCCTGCCTTCCACACTGAAATTGTCGAGACAGGTAAACCAGAGCGCGGTGATATCGTGGTATTTAAATACCCGCCTCAACCCAATATCGATTACATTAAGCGCACGGTCGGGCTGCCGGGCGATACGGTTGTGTATGAAGATAAGCGCCTATGTATTCAGCCCAAGGGCGAATCTCAGTGTCAGCCGGTGCCGATTGACGATATTCAGCCGAGCCAGTTTATTCAAGCGGGCATCAACCTTGTGCAAGCGCAGGAGCAGTTAGGGGAGCAGTCGCATCAGATTTTGGTGCACCCTAAAAAGCAAGATCGGGTGAGCGCGTATCAGCCACGTCCGGGCGTCAACCGCTGGGTCGTGCCAGACGGGCACTATTTTATGATGGGTGACAACCGTGATAACAGCGCGGATAGCCGCTTCTGGGGCTTCGTCCCTGAACGCAATCTCGTGGGCAAAGCGGTTGCTATTTGGGTTAGCTTTGAATTTGAGCGCCCCAATGATAGCTGGCTACCATCGTGGGTACCGACAGGCATTCGCTTTAACCGTATTGGTGGAATTGATTAATTCTGGACTATGATGACAAAACTAACAGATAAGTTGCAGCGTGATATCGGCTACCAATTTAGCAACGCTGCATTACTCGAATTGGCGTTAACGCACCGCAGTGCCAATGGCACCCATAACGAGCGTCTCGAATTTTTAGGCGACTCGATTTTGAGCTTTGTGATTGCCGAGGATCTTTACCACCGTTTTCCGAAAGTGGACGAAGGCGACATGAGCCGAATGCGTGCTACCTTGGTGCGTGGTAACACCTTGGCGGAGATCGGACGTGAGTTTTCTCTGGGCGAAGTGATGCGCCTTGGCCCAGGAGAACTTAAAAGTGGCGGGTTTCGTCGTGACTCGATTCTCGCTGACGCCGTCGAAGCCTTGATTGGCGCGATTTTTTTGGACAGTGATATCAACCGAGTGCAGGAGATTATCCTGCAGTGGTATCAACACCGCCTCGAGACCATTGAGCCTGGCGCGAGTCAAAAAGATCCGAAAACCCGACTGCAAGAACACCTACAGGGTAAACGCAAACCCTTGCCGTCTTACACGGTGATGAAAGTGCGTGGTGAGGCACACAACCAAGAATTTACGGTAGAGTGCCAAGTATCAGGACTGGAGAGTTCTGTGATTGGAAAAGGCAGCAGCCGTCGCAAGGCAGAGCAAGCGGCTGCAGAACTCGCATTACAGAAGTTAACATAATGACTGATACACAGCGCTGTGGCTTTATTGCCATTGTAGGCCGTCCGAACGTCGGCAAATCAACATTACTGAACCGCTTAGTGGGGCAAAAGCTGTCGATCACTTCGCGGAAACCGCAGACCACACGTCACCGCATCATGGGGGTGGATACCCGTGATAACTATCAAGCGGTATACGTGGACACCCCAGGGCTGCACATCGAAGAAAAGCGCGCGATCAACCGCTTGATGAACCGTGCGGCGAACAGCTCATTAACCGATGTCGAACTGGTGTTATTTTTGGTCGATGGCACCCATTGGACCAAAGACGACGAGATGGTGCTCAACAAGTTAGCGCGCTCTGGTCTGCCAACGGTCTTGTTGGTCAATAAAGTCGATAATGTGAAAGAGAAAACCGAGCTCTTTCCACACCTTCAAACCTTGTCGGAAAAGATGGAGTTTGTTGACGTGATCCCGGTGTCCGCGAAACACGGCACCAATATCGATGTGGTTGAACAGAAGGTACGCGACGCGTTACCGGAAAGTGAGTTTTACTTCCCTGAAGAATACGTCACAGACCGCTCTCAGCGCTTTATGGCCTCTGAAATTATCCGCGAAAAGCTGATGCGCTTTACCGGTGAGGAGCTGCCTTACTCGGTCACCGTCGAAATCGAGCGCTTTGACTACAACCCAGAAACGGACGGGTTTCATATCAATGGTTTGATCTTGGTTGAGCGCAATGGCCAAAAGAAAATGGTCATTGGTAAAGGCGGCGAAAAGATCAAGCGCATTGGCCGTGAAGCGCGTCTAGACATGGAAGAGCTGTATGAGCGCAAGGTTTACCTTGAGCTTTGGGTAAAAGTGAAGTCAGGTTGGGCCGACGATGAGCGCGCGCTACGCAGCCTCGGTTATATCGACGATCTCTAAGTGACCCACTGATTCAGGTACCCATGCCAGGAGGAGAGAGTGAGTGGACGGGTTTCAACGCGGCTTTGTATTGCATACGCGCCCTTACAGTGAATCCAGTCTGCTTTTGGATATCTTTTCTGAGCACGAGGGGCGCGTGACTCTGCTTGCCAAAGGGGCGCGTCGGCCACGCTCGGCGATAAGAGGTGCCTTGCAGCCTTTTACCCCTTTGCTGCTCAAATGGGGGGGACGTGGTGAACTGCGCACTTTACGCAGTGCCGAAGCCACAGGCCTCGCCCTGCCGCTATCAGGCAATGCCCTGTATTCCGGTTTTTACCTCAATGAGCTGGTGATGCGTGTGCTGGAGCCTCACACGCCTTACCCGGCGTTATTTCATGACTATGTGACCGCATTGACCCAGCTGGCTCGCTACAATAATCCTGAGCCAGCCCTGCGTTGTTTTGAACTCGCGTTATTAGAAGCCTTGGGCTATGGGGTTGATTTTCTTCATTGTGCTGGCAGCGGTGACCCGATTAACGATAACATGACGTACTTGTATCGCGAGCAGCAAGGCTTTGTGGCATCGATCATGAAAAGCCAACACCGACAATTTACGGGGGCCGATCTGCGTGCGTTGGCGACGCGTCACTTTGAGACGGTCGCTCAGTTACGTGCCGCAAAGCGTTTTACTCGTATGGCGCTCAAGCCATATCTTGGCCCCAAGCCGCTCAAAAGCAGAGAATTGTTTAGAAGGAAATAATCATGGATAAAATCTACTTAGGTGTGAACATCGATCACATCGCGACAGTGCGCAATGCGCGTGGCACCGCGTATCCGGATCCTGTTCATGCCGCTGAGTTGGCAGAGCGTGCAGGCGCGGCTGGGATCACGGTTCATTTGCGTGAAGATCGCCGCCACATCACTGATCGTGATGTTCGCTTGCTTAAAGAAACCTTGCAAACCCGGATGAATTTGGAAATGGCGGTCACCGATGAAATGGTCGAAATAGCCTTGGAGACGCAGCCTGAGTTTGTATGTTTGGTGCCAGAAAAGCGTGAAGAGCTGACGACCGAAGGGGGCCTCGATGTCGCGGGCCAGCTGGATAAAGTCAAAGCCGCCACGCAAACGTTGAGCGAAGCGGGGATTAAGGTTTCCTTATTTATCGATGCCGACCGCACACAAATAGAAGCCGCTCACCAATGTGGCGCACCGTTTATTGAACTGCACACCGGGCATTACGCCGATGCCGCCAATGACAATGATCGCCAAGCCGAGTTGAAGAAAATCTCAGCGGCGGCCAGTTATGCGGTCGATTTGGGTATCAAAGTGAATGCGGGCCACGGCTTAACCTATCATAACGTCACGCCGATAGCGGCGATGCCAGAAATGCATGAGCTGAATATTGGTCACGCGATCATTGGCCGTGCCATGTTTGATGGTTTGCAAAAAGCCGTCGCGGATATGAAAGCGATCATGGAAGCGGCGCGTCGCTAAATGGCCATTGCTGGAATTGGTACTGACATTGTTGAGATTGCGCGTGTTGAAAAAGCCCTCGCGCGCCAACCACGCTTTGCTGCCAGGATCTTAACCGAGCCTGAGCAAGCCAATCTGGCGCGCCATCACGCGCCTGGACGTTTCCTCGCCAAGCGCTTTGCCGCCAAAGAAGCCGCCGCCAAGGCGCTTGGAACCGGCATTGCCAACGGGGTAACGTTCCACGACTTTATTATCACCAACCAGGCCTCGGGCCAACCTACCTTGCGCTTGTCGGGCCGAGCCGCGGAACTGGCGCAGGTGCGTGGCATTACACAGTGTTGGCTCACCCTCTCTGATGAAAAAGCGTATGCCATCGCGTATGTGGTGCTAGAAACCGCATAAGCTTACTGCTGTATGGCTGCACCTCACGCGGTGTGGCGTTCGATGTTTTATGAGGTACCCAAGTATTGTGGTGCCAATTGCTCAATGTGCGCAATTTCATCTTGCAGCTCTAACAGCTCTGGCTCGATAGCAGCCATATCCGCGCCTGCTTTTAGTTGGGTTTCGAGCTCATGACACAAGCTTTTTAGCTGCGGGACACCGCTATACGCGCAACTCCCATGGAGCTTGTGAATAGCGTGCCATAACTGATCACTCTCTAACTCTCCGGCCAATGCTTGCTCAACGGCCTCTTTCACCGAGTCAAACGAGGCCAATAACATGGTTAGCATCTCTTTCGCCAGATCCGTTTTGCCTGCCGCTTGATTGAGCGCGCGCTGCCAATCTAGGTGTCGCACACTTTGATCTTGGTTGGCTGACGGGCTTGGCGATGGGATACTTTGCGCTTGAGAGGCCGCCTCATCAAGATGCAGCCAGCGTGCGAGGGTACTCTCTAACATGGCTTCTTCAATTGGCTTGGTCAGGTAATCGTCCATCCCCGCTTCAAGGAGACGCTCACGTTCACCGGGCATCGCGTGGGCGGTCACCGCAATAATCGGTGTTTGCTGATTGAATCCCGCTTTGCGAATTTCTTGGCTAGCGGTGACACCGTCCATCTCTGGCATTTGGATGTCCATCAAAATAATATCAAACGCTTGTTGGTGGGCAAGCGCGACCGCTTTCACCCCATCTTCTGCGGTGATCACCTTCTCGACCCGTTCGGCCAGCAAGGCAGTGATCAGCTTTAAGTTGGCTGGATTATCATCGACGGTCATTACCGTATAAGGCGCTTTTTGTGATGCACTTGGCTTAGGCAAGGGTAAAGGCGTCGCCTCAGGGGACCCGATTAATGCCTCCAGCAGTTTACGTTGAGGGATAGGCTTGGCAATACAGGCGCTGACCCCGGCTTTTAATAGATGCTCAGACGCTTCTAGCTCAGTGGTTGGCAAACACACTACCACTGATTGCGCTTGCTGCTCGCAGACCTGCACCGCTTGTTGCATGGCATCAAGACTCGGCATGCTTCCCGCGTCGAAACAGAGCAAGGCAAAGTGATAGTGACGGTCCGTCAGCACATTGGTGCCAGATGCAGTGTCGACATTCAGCCCCACTTGCGTCAGCCGCTTACGCAAAATCTCGCGAGTGCGCGCATTCGGCTCAACGATCACGATGTCGCGACCCACCAAAGGTTCAATGTCGAGCGGTTGTGAAACTGGCAAATCGGTCTGCGTGAGCTGCAGGGTAAACCAGAAACTTGAGCCTTGGTGAAGGCGACTGGTAAAACCAATGTCACCGCCCATTTGTTGGACCAGTTTCTGTGTGATCACTAGGCCAAGGCCAGTACCACCATAGCGACGCGAAATGCTGGCGTCCGCCTGCCTAAAGGCTTGGAAAAGCTGTGCTTGCTGGCGTTCGGAAATGCCAATGCCAGTATCTTTAACCATTAACTGTAGCTCAACGGTTTCATCGTGAAGCTGCTTGAGATCGACACTGACATCAATATTCCCGCGCTCAGTAAACTTGGCGGCATTCCCAATCAGGTTTATCAGCACTTGTTGGATACGGAGTGGATCGCCCACGGCCCCTGCAGGAATACGCGCATCGGTCCGCAAGGTGAGCTCTAGTCCTTTCTCGTGCGCCATCGGCGCAAGCAGTCGCATCACTTCATCGAGCATGTCTTGAACATCAAACGGGATGTTTTCCAACAGCAGTTTGCCTGCTTCTAACTTAGAGAAGTCGAGGATGTCATTAATGATGGTGAGCAGGTTATTAGCCGACTTTTCAATGGTGAGCAAATAGTCACGCTGGCTGCTGCTGAGCTCGGTTTTGAGCATTTGACGCGTAAAGCCAATCACCCCGTTAAGTGGGGTACGTAGCTCGTGCGACATGTTGGCCAAGAACTCAGATTTAACCCGCGCCGCTTCTTGCGCATTTTTCTTGGCGATATCGAGTTCAACATTCTGAATTTCCAATTGCTCGAGGGTTTCGCGCAGATCACAGGTCGCCTGATCAATACTTTGCTGCATTTCTAAATGGTATTCCGACAACGAAATAGCCATCGCATTGATACCGTTTTTCAAGGTGTCGAGCTCACCGAGTAACTCACCCTCAATCCTGACATCAAGATGGCCGCGCCGAATTCTATCGACTAAGGTCACCATGTTACCAATCGGATGGGTGACATCCGCAATTAAGCGATAGGCAAAGAAGCATGACAATATTCCGCCCAAAGCAACCATCACCAGTGCGGTGATCATCTCCTGGTATTGCTTTAACCGCACCGAGCTCAAATCTAGCTCCATGGCAATATAGCCCAGCGGTCGCTCAACATTGAGGCCAGGGGTAAACCGACCAATCTCCAAAATAGGGGCGCGCAGAATCAAGGTATCCTGCTGTTGGCTTATCTGCAGTTGTGTGGGGATAGGTTGGCCACTGTTAACCGAGAGCATGGCAAGATCGCGGTGATAGTTCGAGGTGACAAATAGCTCGTTACGTCGGTCGAACACGGCAATACTGCGCACAAACTGTGAGTGCTGGCGGTGCGCAAAGCCAATTAGCCGGCGTACGTTTTCACGGCTATCATTTTTCAATCCGACTTCGCTGGCAATCGCCAGTGGCTCGATGATCGCAGAGCCGGTGACCGTCAGTTGCTGTTCAAGATCTTGGTAGCGGGTGCTGGTAAAAAACGCGCTCAGTAATAGGCCGACAATCAACGTTGGGGCAATGGTCAGAACAGAGACACGGGTGCGGAGGCCATATTTGGTCATGCTAGATAAACTATGGGAAAATAATCACGACATTTAGCCGTCAGTGTACATGATTCAATCACAAAATAGTCAGCGAACTATCACAACTCCCACTGGCAGGATCTCTTGACTGGCTTGGCGACAAGCTTTTAACACTGGAATCGATAATGGCGCGCTTTTTTAAGCCTGAGAAAAAGAAAAAGGTTGAGCAAAAGCATCAACTGCTGACCATAGAACGCTTGGACCATCATGGTGACGGAGTGGGTTTTTTGCAGAAAAAACCTGTTTTTGTCCCGGGAACCTTGCCCGGCGAACAAGCCTTGGTGCAATTGACCGAACAAAAGCGTCAATATGCGCGCGGTCAATTAATTAAGTTGGATAACCAGGCCGCGCAGCGTATTGAGCCTGGTTGTCCTCTTTACCAACAGTGTGGGGGCTGTAGTCTTCAACACTTGGATCACCAAGCACAGGTCGCACACAAGCAGCAAACGCTCAATGAGTTGATGCAAAAATTTGCAGGTGATGAGATAACGCTGTCAACGCCGATAGAAGATGCGGCTTGGCATTATCGTCGTCGTGCGCGGATCAGCTTGCAGGTGGATAAAAAAGGGGCATTGGCGATGGGATTTCGCGCCCGTCAACGAAGCGCGATCATCACAGTGAATCAGTGCCCGGTGTTAAGCGCACCACTCAACCGCCTCCTGTCTAGCTTACGCCCTTGTTTAGAAAGCCTGCGTGGCCGTCGTGTATTGGGACACTTAGACGTCATTGACGCTGACAACACATCAGTGGTCTCACTGCGTACCACTAAGGGCTTGCACAACGACGATCGCCACGCGTTAATGGCGTGGGCACAGACGCAAGACTGCACACTGTATTTGTATCAAGGCGACATGGCACCGGAGCGCCTTGTCGGGCCTGCGCCCTATTATAATGTGGCAGGTTGTCAATTGGCGTTTGCGCCCAGTGACTTTATTCAAGTCAATGCGAAGGTCAACCAAGAAATGGTAGGGCAAGCACTTGACTGGCTCGCCCTTGAGCAAGACGATCGCGTGTTGGATCTTTTCTGTGGCTTGGGTAACTTTAGCGTGCCAATGGCTAAGCGTGTGAAACATGTGGTAGGCATTGAAGGTGTGCAAGCTATGGTGGACCAAGCAGCGAATAACGCGGCAAAAAACGGCTGTGAGAACGCCGAGTTTTACCAAGCTGACTTGAACAGTGACGCGCTGATGGGTGAATGGGCGCAACAGGATTTTACCAAAATCTTACTCGATCCGGCACGTGCGGGGGCTGCTGGTGTCATAGACTTTGTGGCACAATCTAAGGCTTCACATATTGTGTATGTGTCTTGTAACCCTGCCACGCTAGCACGTGATGCGCGCGTATTGCTCGATAATGGCTATCAGCTGGTCACGCTTGGTATGTTGGATATGTTTCCACAAACAGGACACATGGAGTCGATGGCTTTGTTCATGCCTGTCACCAAACGGTTGGCATAATACAAGTTTGGCCCTCGTGGCCTGTCGATACGGATACGCCTCTCTTGTCACTCGAGAGATAAGGATAGGAACGGTTATGGTTGCGGTACGAGAAGCCCACCTACACGAAGACGAAGCGTTTGATCTCAATACCTGGGTTCAACGGTTAGGGCAAGATCCCTCAACCACTCAGGCGTTGGTAGATGGTTATCAATACTGCCGAACATTGAGCGACGATGAAGCCGTGCTCAGCCAGCCACTATGGCGTGGCCGGGAGATGATTGAAATCCTCGTCACCTTGAGCATGGATGCTGATACCTTATTGGCAGCCCTGTTTTTCCCCGTGGTTGAGGCGGAGCTTATCAGCCTCGATACCCTTGCGGACGCTTACTCAACCTCTATCGTCAAACTGATAGAAGGGGTACAACAGACGGCGGCCATTCGCCACTTAAATACCCAAACCGAGACAGAAGCGACCTCGTCTCAGGTTGATAACGTACGTCGTATGCTGTTATCGATGGTCGAAGACTTTCGCTGCGTGGTGATCAAGCTGGCGGAGCGCATCTGCCATTTACGCGAAGTGAAAGAGGCGGAGGAATCTGTCCGCCAACAAGCGGCAAAAGAGAGCGCCAACATTTATGCCCCCCTGGCTAACCGGTTAGGCATTGGTCAGTTAAAGTGGGAGTTGGAAGACTACGCGTTCCGTTACCAGCATGCGCAAACCTACAAACAAATCGCCAAGCAACTCGCGGAAAGACGGATTGATCGCGAAAATTACATCACTGATTTTGTCGACGATCTGCAGCAGGCGATGGAAGCGTCCAACATCAATGCGCAAGTTTATGGTCGCCCCAAACACATTTACAGCATCTGGCGTAAAATGCAGAAAAAGAACCTGCAGTTTGACGAGTTGTTTGACGTGCGTGCGGTACGCATCATCGCAGAAGAGCTACAAGATTGTTACGCCGCGTTAGGGGCCGTGCACACCAAATTCCGCCATCTGCCCAAAGAGTTTGATGATTACGTCGCCAACCCGAAACCCAATGGTTATCAATCCATTCATACTGTGGTGCTGGGGCCGGAAGGTAAACCGGTAGAAATTCAAATCCGCACCAAACAAATGCACGATGATGCAGAGCTTGGGGTCGCTGCACACTGGAAGTATAAAGAAGGGGCGGCCAGTGGGCGCAGTGGGTACGACGAGAAAATTACCTGGCTGCGTAAACTGTTGGCATGGCAAGAAGAAATGTCAGACTCGGGTGAAATGCTCGATGAGCTGCGCAGCCAAGTGTTTGACGACCGGGTTTATGCCTTTACCCCGCGCGGCGATGTCGTGGACTTACCCAGCGGCGCCACGCCGTTGGATTTTGCTTACCATATTCACTCCGAGGTAGGGCATCGGTGTATCGGAGCGAAAGTGGAAGGGCGTATTGTCCCGTTCACTTATCACCTTCAAATGGGCGACCAGGTAGAAATCATTACCCAAAAAGAGCCCAACCCCTCGCGAGATTGGCTAAACCCCAGCCATGGCTTTGTGAATTCGAGCCGGGCACGCGCCAAAATCAATGCTTGGTTCCGCAAACAGGATAAAGATAAGAACATTGCCGCGGGTAAAGAGATTTTGGATACCGAGCTGCAAAAAATCGGTGGTACCAGCAAAGACGCTCAACTCGCGCTCAAACGCTTTAATGTGAATACACTGGATGAGCTCTACGCGGGAGTTGGTAGCGGTGATTTGCGTATTAATCAGGTGGTTAACCATATCAATGGCCTGATTAACAAGCCAAGTCTTGAAGAAGAAGAGCAACAGCTTTTAGAGAAGCTGCAACAAAGTGAGCAAAAGCCGAATACGGGCAAGGCGCACCGTGATGCAGTGGTTGTGGAGGGGGTTGATAACTTAATGACTCACCTTGCGCGTTGTTGTCAGCCATTACCCGGTGATGAGATCAAAGGTTTTGTCACCCAAGGGCGGGGTATCTCTGTGCACCGCGCTGATTGTGAGCAACTCAACGAACTGAGTCATCACGCGCCCGAGCGCATTATTGCCACGGTTTGGGGTAAAGGGCACATTGGTCAGTACCATGTGCGGATCCGCTTATCTGCCAATGAGCGTACCGGGTTGGTCAAAGACATCAATACCGTGCTCAGCAATGAAAAAGCACGCGTAGCGGGCATGCAAAGTCGCGTGGATTACAAAAAACAAATGTCTATTATGGATTTTGATTTAGAAATCTCCGATCTCGACACCCTGAGCCGCGTGGTTAACCGGCTTGAACAAGTAAAAGATGTGGTCGAGGCCAAACGTCTTCGCTAATCATCCTTCGCCCTGTCTCGACAGGGCGTTTTTTTAGAAGGAATGCTTTTATGGCTCCTATCGAGCAATTACTGACCATTATGGCTACCTTACGTGATCCCGACAAAGGTTGTGATTGGGACAACGCGCAACACTTCGCCTCCATCGTGCCTCATACGCTAGAAGAAGCCTATGAAGTGGCGGATGCCATTGAACGTGAAAACTGGTCAGACCTAAAAGATGAGCTCGGTGACCTACTTTTTCAAATTGTGTTCTACAGTCAATTGGGGCGGGAAGAAAACCATTTTGATTTTGAGGATGTGGTGCGCGGCATTTGCGACAAACTCATCCGTCGTCATCCTCATGTTTTTGGTCCCAAAGATGCGCAGGGAAAGCCTTTAATGGCACCAGATTGGGAAGGTATCAAAGCGAAAGAGCGCGCCGAGAAATCGTCCTCTGTGCAACCGGAAAGTGTGCTCGATGGGGTGACACAAGGCTTACCCGCCTTAATACGAGCGTATAAATTGCAAAAGCGTTGTGCACGTGTGGGCTTTGATTGGCCGACTGTCGCCCCTGTGATAGATAAAGTGCGGGAAGAGATTGAAGAAGTCGAGCAAGAGCTGGCGCAAACTTCTGTCAATCAGGCGCGTGTGGATGAAGAAGTCGGGGACTTGTTATTCGCGGTGGTAAATTTGGCTCGCCACCTAGGGACAGATGCCGAGCAAGCCCTACGCCGTGCCAACCAAAAATTTGAATCTCGCTTTCGTAAGGTTGAAAACCACTTACGTGATAATGAAAAAAACATTCAACAATGTCAGCTAGATGAACTAGAATCGGCATGGCAGGCCGTCAAAAAGGCGAATAAGTAAATATCCTGTAATTGGCATAATTGATTTGTGACAATTAAAAACACCAGGGTGTGTGGTAGCTTTCACATTGTGGGAGTCAATGGGGTCTGGTATCATAATGTCCCGTCCAGAACTTCATTAATTTCCTCTAAATCCAACTCTCAGGTTTAGCATGACGACGAACTACATTTTTGTTACGGGCGGTGTTGTATCCTCCCTCGGTAAGGGTATTGCTGCAGCCTCATTGGCAGCCATTCTTGAAGCGCGTGGCCTTAACGTCACCATCATGAAACTCGACCCTTATATCAACGTGGATCCAGGGACAATGAGCCCTACCCAACACGGGGAAGTATTCGTCACGGAAGACGGCGCAGAGACCGACCTTGATCTCGGCCACTACGAGCGCTTTATCCGCACCAAAATGACCAAGCGTAATAACTTTACCTCCGGTCGTGTGTATGCGGATGTACTGCGCAAAGAGCGCCGTGGAGATTACCTGGGAGCCACCATTCAGGTGATTCCACACATCACCAATTCGATCAAAGACCGCATCATCGCCGGTGGTGAAGGTCACGATATTGCCATTGTCGAAATCGGCGGGACAGTGGGCGACATTGAGTCGCTGCCGTTTTTAGAAGCGATTCGTCAGCTGACCGTTGAAGTCGGCCGCGAACATGCCATGTTTATGCACTTGACTCTGGTCCCTTATTTGGCGGCCGCGGGTGAAGTGAAAACCAAGCCAACGCAACATTCGGTGAAAGAGCTGCTATCGATTGGTATCCAGCCTGATGTACTGGTGTGTCGTAGTGAGCGCCCGATCCCGGCCAATGAGCGCGCGAAAATTGCGCTGTTCTGTAATGTGGCAGAAAAAGCCGTGATCACCATGAAAGACGTAGACTCTATCTACAAAATCCCATCACTCATCCGCTCTCAAGGCTTGGATGATCTGGTTTGCAGCCGCTTTGGCATTGAAGCGGCGGAAGCTGACCTGTCAGAGTGGGAACAGGTCAGCTACGAAGAAGCCAACCCAATGGGCGAAGTGACCATTGGTATGGTGGGTAAATATATCGAGTTGCCGGATGCGTATAAATCTGTCAACGAAGCGTTGAAGCACGGTGGGTTGAAAAACCGTCTCACCGTCAACATCAAGTATGTAGACTCGCAAGATCTTGAAACACGTGGCACGGAAATGCTGCAAGACTTGGATGCTATCTTGGTACCAGGTGGATTTGGTGACCGAGGTGTAGAGGGCAAGATCCTGGCGGCACAATATGCGCGTGAAAATAAACTGCCGTATCTCGGCATTTGCCTAGGAATGCAGGTTGCCCTGATTGAATACGCGCGTAACGTCGCGGGTATGGAAGGCGCAAACTCGACCGAGTTTAACAAAGAGAGTAAATACCCAGTGGTGGGTCTGATCACCGAGTGGGTGGATGAAGAAGGCAAAGTGGAAGAGCGCAGTGAAACCTCTGATCTGGGCGGTACCATGCGTCTTGGCGCACAGCTTTGTCATCTTACGGAAGGGTCTAAAGCACACCAGCTTTATGGCAACACGCAGATCCACGAGCGTCATCGCCACCGTTATGAAGTGAACAACTTATTGCGTCCGCAGCTAGAAAAAGCGGGGCTTTCAATCTCAGGCTTGTCTGCAGATAAAAAGCTGGTGGAGATCATCGAGAACCCTGAGCACCCATGGTTTGTTGCGTGCCAGTTCCACCCAGAATTCACGTCGACACCACGTGATGGTCACCCACTGTTTGCCGGGTTTGTTGCGGCGGCAGGCAAAAAACAGCGCGGTGAGCTATAAACGAGATTCGAGCGGTCGCCTGAACGTAGGCAGCCGCTTTTATTTTTAAAAACAATGACAGACGAGAGGAATCACAATGTCTAAGATCGTTAAAGTTCTAGGCCGTGAAATCATCGATTCACGCGGTAACCCAACCGTTGAAGCTGAAGTACACCTAGAAGGTGGCTTCGTTGGTATGGCGGCAGCACCTTCAGGTGCATCAACGGGTTCTCGCGAAGCGCTAGAACTGCGTGATGGTGACAAGTCACGTTTCATGGGTAAAGGCGTTCTAAAAGCGATTGAAGCGGTTAACGGCCCAATCGCCGAAGCCCTACAAGGTAAAGACGCGAAAGCCCAAGCCGATATCGACCAAGTGATGATCGATCTCGACGGCACTGACAACAAATCTAAATTTGGTGCGAATGCTATCCTGGCGGTGTCTCTTGCTAACGCAAAAGCAGCCGCGGCTGCGAAAGGCATGCCTTTGTTTGAACACATTGCTGAACTAAACGGCACAGCTGGTCAGTTCTCAATGCCTCTGCCAATGATGAACATCCTTAACGGTGGTGAGCACGCGGATAACAACGTTGATATCCAAGAGTTCATGATCCAGCCTGTTGGCGCGAAAACCCTGAAAGAAGCACTGCGCATCGGTGCGGAAGTATTCCACAACCTCGCAAAAGTACTGAAAGCCAAAGGCCTAAGCACTGCCGTGGGTGACGAAGGTGGTTTTGCACCGAACCTAGAATCAAACGCTGCTGCACTGGCTGCGATTAAAGAAGCGGTTGAGCAAGCGGGCTACGAGCTGGGTAAAGACATCACTCTTGCGATGGACTGTGCGGCGTCTGAGTTCTATGACAAAGAGCAAGGCATCTACAACATGAAAGGTGAAGGTAAAACCTTCTCTTCAGAAGAGTTTAACCATTACTTGGCAAAACTGGCTGAAGAATACCCAATCGTGTCTATCGAAGATGGCCTAGACGAGTCAGATTGGGATGGCTTTAAGCACCAAACTGAACTGCTGGGTGATAAACTTCAGCTAGTGGGTGATGACCTGTTCGTAACCAACACCAAGATCCTCAAAGAAGGTATCGACAAAGGTGTGGCGAACTCTATCCTGATCAAGTTCAACCAGATCGGTTCTCTGACCGAAACGCTGGCGGCGATCAAGATGGCGAAAGACGCAGGCTACACAGCCGTGATCTCTCACCGTTCAGGTGAAACAGAAGACGCCACCATCGCTGACTTGGCGGTTGGTACGGCTGCAGGCCAAATCAAAACCGGTTCGATGAGCCGTTCTGATCGTGTGGCTAAGTACAACCAGCTAATCCGTATTGAAGACGCGCTGGGTGAAAAAGCACCATTTAATGGTCTAAAAGAAGTGAAAGGCCAATAATCGGCACTTAAGCACTTTTTGCCAAAAGCCGTCCCGTTTAACGGGGCGGCTTTTTTCATTTAGGAAAACCATGACACCAGCCAGCGGATCCGCTAGCCTATGCGGTTAGTCAATCAGGGTGTGAATACCCTGAGCCGATATTGGAAGGAGTACAGGTATGAGGCTGCTATCGGTTGCACTGTTTCTCACGCTCGTGTGGCTGCAGTACGAACTGTGGCTGGGTAAAAATGGCGTGACAGACTATTGGCAAATTGAAGCCAATGTCGCCGTACAGCAACAAGCCAACCAAAAACTCGTTAAGCGTAACCAGCAAATGTACGCAGAAATTGCGGATTTGAAGCGTGGGCAAGAAGCGATTGAAGAGCGCGCACGCAACGAGCTGGGCATGATAAAGCCGGACGAGACATTTTTCCGATTAGTCGATAAATCCCAGTAACTGACAGCCGTTGACTGGCGGTACAACCAAAGAAGATAACTTGTGGTCGAACAACCCCCTTTGCAGCACAACACCGCTTTACAGCCCGGAATAAGCGCCGTGGTACCTGCCGCAGGTGTCGGCAGCAGGATGCAAGCTAGCTGCCCGAAACAATACCTCCCTCTAGCCGGCAAAATGTTGATTGAGCATACCGTTGAGCGTTTACTCTCTCACCCTGCCGTGGCTGACGTGATCATCGCCATTGGTGCTGACGATAGCTACTTTGCGCACACTCGCTTGAGTGAGCGTCCGAATGTGCGTGTGGTCTTGGGTGGAGCGACGCGTGCCGCGTCGGTGCAAGCTGGACTCGATGTGGTCAATACGCAATGGGTGATGGTGCATGATGCCGCACGCCCTTGTGTGTCGCATGCCGATATCGACGCCTTGATTAGACAGGCGCAATCTCACCCTGATGGCGCCTTACTCGCGGCGCCGGTTAGAGACACCATGAAGCGTGCGGACGCGCAAGGGCAGGTGGCTCACACTGTCGAGCGTGAGGCGCTTTGGCATGCATTGACCCCACAAATGTTTTTAACCCAAACGCTAATCCAGGCACTTAATGTGGCAGGCGATCAGGTGACTGACGAAGCGTCTGCCGTTGAAGCGCTTGGGGGGAAGCCTGTGCTGGTCCCTGCCAGTGCCAGCAACATAAAAGTCACCCACCCTGAGGATAAGTGGTTGGCCGAGTTTTACCTTTCACAACAAGAAGGCAAATCATGATTCGAATTGGACATGGGTTTGATGTACACAAATTTGGTGGTGATGGCCCGGTGATCATTGGTGGTGTGGCTGTGCCTTATGAGCAAGGGTTGCTTGCGCACTCGGACGGTGATGTGGCACTCCATGCACTGTGTGATGCCCTGTTGGGCGCGATTGCTGCCGGTGACATTGGCCAGCATTTCCCAGACACCAGTGATGAGTGGAAAGGCGCCGACAGCCGTATGCTGCTGCGCGACGTTTACCGCAAAGTACAAGACAAAGGCTATTGCTTGGGCAATGCAGATATCACTATCATCGCGCAAGCGCCTAAAATGGGCCCACATATCGACGCAATGCGTGAAACCATCGCCAGTGATTTGTGTGTGACGGTGGATGCGGTTAACGTCAAAGCCACCACCTCAGAGCGTTTGGGGTTTACCGGACGCAAAGAAGGCATTGCCTGTGAGGCGGTGGTGCTATTAAACAAAGAGGCCGTATGACAGACTTACTCGCGCCCTTGGCTTACTTACATGGCCAACCGACACAGTCAGGAACGTTAAAAGCGTCACCGGACGATTTTATTGTCTCAGAATCCCTGGGTTTCACCCCATCAGGTCAAGGTGAACACTTTTTAGTGCGAATTAAAAAGCGTGGTGAAAATACCAAATACGTCGCCAATGAGCTGGCAAAAGCCTGTGGGGTTAGCTCGCGGCAAGTGAGCTGGGCGGGCCTTAAAGATCGTCACGCCGTGACAGAGCAATGGTTCAGTGTTCATTTGCCAGGCAAAGCGGATCCGGATTTAGCGGCGTTTGTCCAAAATCATCCAGGCGTTGTGAGCATTGAAGGGACAGCCCGGCATCAGCATAAATTGCGTCCTGGCGATCTGACCGGCAATCAGTTCACGCTCTGCATTCGTGATCTGGCGTCGCCACAGGCTTTAGTGCCGCGCTTAGCCGCGATAGCCGAGCAGGGCGTGCCCAATTACTTTGGTGCACAGCGCTTTGGCCGTGATGGCAATAATGTTGAGATGGCACGCGCTTGGGGACGTGGAGAGAAAAAAGTCCGTGACAAAAGCAAACGTAGTTTTTATCTCTCAGCAGCCCGGTCGCTGCTGTTTAATCAAGTCGTCTCTGCACGAATAGAGGCGGATGCCTTTACCTCTACCTTGGCGGGTGACCTGTGTCTCGACACGCAGCAGCAAACGTACTTGGTTGAGCAGGCAGGGCAGTGTCATTCTGCGATCACCGGCCCTCTGACCGGCGATAATGCGTTGCCCACTGAGGGGCAAGCACAGCACTTTGAGCAAGCGGTGGTCGACAAAGAGCCTGAGCTATTAGCCGTGATCCGTGATAATCGCATGCGTCATGACCGTCGTGTGTTGTGTTTACTGCCGCAAGAGATGACTTGGACACACGATGCTGACACCTTAACCGTGAGTTTCTTTTTACCCGCGGGCGCATTTGCCACCGCGGTGATGCGAGAGTTAGTCGTCGCGAGCCCACAAGGAGAGCACAATGCGAATATTGATTAGTAACGACGACGGTTACCATGCTCAAGGGATCCAAACCTTGACCGAAGCGTTATCGACCATCGCAGATGTGGTGGTGGCCGCGCCGGATCGTAATTGTTCAGGCGCGTCAAATTCACTCACATTGGAAAACCCCTTACGCGTGCGCGAACTTGGACCTCAGCGTTATGCGGTTCAGGGGACCCCCACAGACTCGGTGCATTTGGCGCTACGGCAATTGGTACCCTGGGAGCCTGATTTTGTGATCACTGGGATTAACCATGGTGCTAACCTCGGTGATGATGTGCTTTACTCGGGGACAGTGGCCGCGGCGACAGAGGGCTTTTTCCTGGGCGCGCCAGCTATTGCAGTCTCACTATGTGGTCACCAACACTTTGAGACAGCTGCACATGTAGTGAAACAATTCTTAGCCAAGAACCAGCGCCATGCCGCGCCCAGTCACCGCCTCATTAATATTAATGTGCCCGATGTGCCAATCGATAGCCTAGAGGGGTGGAAAGTGACACGTCTTGGCGCCCGTCATCATGCCGAAGACGTTATAAAACAAAGCGATCCGCGGGGCAAACCGATATACTGGGTCGGTGCGCCAGGTCAAACCCAAGATGCAGGGCCGGGAACCGATTTTCACGCCATTGCGGCGCAGTACGTTTCTATTACGCCACTGCAGGTAGACTTAACCGCCCATGATACCCTAGGCGTGTTTTCACAATGGTTAAGTGAGTAGGCGGCAAACACGTCATCGTTGGTGAGCCGCATTGAGGCGGCAACCTTTTCAATAGACTTATACTCAGTGATAAAGGAAGCAGACGTTGAGTCAAGCGCAATCACTTATTCAATTTTTGCAGCAACAAGGTGTGACTGACACCGATGTGCTAAACGCCATGCAGGCGGTGCCTCGGCATTTATTTGTCTCTGAAGCCATGACCCACCAAGCTTATGGTAACAATGCGTTACCTATTGGATGGGGACAAACTATTTCACAACCTTATATCGTGGCTAAGATGACATCATTGCTCAATTTGCGACGCGATAGTCGCATTTTGGAAATTGGCACCGGATCGGGTTATCAAACAGCGGTCCTCGCTAACTTGGTTGATCATGTTTATTCTGTCGAGCGGATCAAACCATTACAAATGCTGGCCAAACGGCGCTTAAAGCAGCTAGATATTTATAATGTGTCGACAAAACATGGAGATGGTTGGCAAGGGTGGCCGTCGAAGGGCCCTTATGATGCGATCATGGTAACAGCGGCCGCGGCCCACGTGCCCGACGCGCTGTGCGATCAGCTCAATGATGGCGGCGTGATGCTTATTCCGATTGGTGATGATGAGCAAATATTGATGCGCGTCACTCGCCAAGGCACCACTTTTCACACCGAGACGGTTGAATCGGTTAAATTTGTTCCCCTGGTGGCAGGTGAGCTGGCATAAACTGTCTCAGAGATGGAGCTGTGTTTAAAAACAGATGAAAATCGCGCTTTTTCTGTCACTGTTAGTGGTTATATCTGGTTGTTCCTGGCGAGGGCCGGCACCGGTATCCAGCGTGACACCAGACTATACCAGCGTTGATAGAGGCAGCTATCGCGGCAGTTATTACGAAGTGAAGAAAGGCGATACCCTCTACTATATCGCTTATATCACGGATCGTGATATCGACGACATCATCGAACACAACAATCTACAGCCTCCCTATACCATTTATCCCGGGCAGACACTGGCTTTGTGGAAGCCCGCCTACCAACGCCCTGACGTGGCCCAATCCACATCAGGCGCGACAAATGTGGCCTCTGCCACAACGTCAGCTGCAAGCGCGAGCGTGGCAGCAGCATCTTCTAGAAAAAGCGCCAACCCTAGCAAATTCGAGGAAAAAAAGAAGTCTAAAACCGCGACTGAACGCACAAAAGGCGTTGAATCGGGGTCATCGTCGAGGTACAGTCAAACGAAAGAAAAAAGTAAACAAGCTGTTAACAAGCGGACCGCCAGCCCATCTAACCAACAGATAAGCTGGCAATGGCCAACCAGAGGCCGGATGGTGTCCCGATTTTCTAGCACAGAGCGAGGCAATAAGGGCATAGATATTGCTGGACAACGAGGACAGGGCATTCAGGCAGCGGCAGATGGAAAAGTCGTGTACGCCGGCAGTGCGCTTCGGGGTTACGGTAAATTAATAATAGTGAAACACAATGATGATTATCTAAGCGCCTATGCGCACAACGATAGTTTTTACGTTTCAGAAGGCCAAGCTGTCAAAAAGGGGCATAAAATAGCTTCCATGGGCAGTTCTGGTGCAAACAGTGTTCGGTTGCATTTTGAAATTCGCTACAAAGGAAAATCGGTCAATCCGTTACATTATCTGCCAAAGCGGTAGCACAGGGTAACCAAGGTGATATCGCCGCAGCCACCAATGTGACGGGGCCGGTATAAGCAGAAATGCGTTCTGCTTAGCTGCTACGTCATAAGGGAGGCGCTATGAGCCAAACAAATACCGCAAAGAAACTGGACGGCTTGAACCAAGACGTTGAATTCGACACCGTGGAAGCTCAAGCTGACGAGGTGCTCGAAGAAGTCGAAGAGGCAGTACAGCAACAAGCGGCCACTTCAAAGGCCTCTGATGCCACCCAACTCTACCTCAGCGAAATTGGCTTTTCACCGCTGCTTACCGCTGAAGAAGAGGTGCTCTACGCACGTCGAGCGCTGCGCGGTGACGAGGTTGCTCGCAAGCGTATGATTGAGAGTAATCTTCGCTTGGTGGTGAAAATCTCACGTCGCTATTCTAACCGTGGTTTAGCGCTGCTCGATTTGGTCGAAGAAGGAAACCTCGGCCTGATCCGTGCGGTGGAGAAGTTTGACCCTGAACGCGGCTTCCGCTTTTCAACCTATGCAACCTGGTGGATTCGTCAAACCATTGAACGTGCCATCATGAACCAAACGCGTACCATTCGCCTGCCTATCCACGTGGTGAAAGAGCTGAATGTGTATCTGCGCACGGCGCGCGAGCTGGCGCAAAAGCTTGACCATGAACCGACCGCTGAAGACATCGCGGCGCAGCTTGATAAGCCAGTGGAAGACGTGAACCGGATGCTTCGTCTTAACGAGCGTATTGGCTCTGTGGATAACCCAATTGGCGGCGATTCAGAAAAAGCCTTGCTAGACATCATTCCAGATGAGAAGCAAGACGGCCCAGAGTACACCACACAAGACGATGACATGAAAAAGTCGATTGTGCAGTGGCTACAAGAGCTTAACCCTAAGCAGCGAGAAGTGTTATCACGTCGTTTCGGGCTTTTGGGTCACGAAGCGTCAACGCTGGAAGATGTGGGGCGTGAGATTGGTTTGACTCGCGAGCGAGTACGTCAAATCCAGGTGGAAGGGCTACGCCGCTTGCGCGACATGCTGACGCATCAAGGACTGAGCATTGAATCGCTCTTTAACGTTGAGCAATAAACGCGCTGTCAATCTCGCATCAGTCATAGCGCTAGACTGACAATCATAGACGCAAATGAAGGGACAGCGATGGCTGTCCCTTTTTATTGGCGGTCATGATGGTTCGCAAGATGACGGCGCGGCTGATTAGCGAGATTGCTGTAACGCCTTGAGGGCATAGAGGGCGTCTAAGGCTTGCCGCGGGGTCATCTCATCAGGGGTTAACGCATCGACTGCGTTATCCAGCTCGCTGGGTTCAGGCAGTAAGGCGAGCTGAGCGGGGGCTGGATCACCGACCGTTTGTTCAGCATTAATGGTATGTTGGCCGCTTTGCTCTAGTTGTGCCAGTTTACGCTTGGCGCGCCGAATCACCGGCTTGGGAACGCCAGCGAGGCTCGCCACGGCCAGACCATAAGACTTACTGGCTGCCCCTTCTTGAACCGCGTGCATAAACGCAATGTCATCGCCATGCTCCATGGCATCAAGGTGCACATTCACCAAGCCTTCCATTTGCCCTGGCAGTTCAGTGAGTTCGAAATAATGGGTGGCAAATAAGGTCATTGCCTGGATTTTCTCTGCCAACCATTCCGCGCTGGCCCACGCCAAAGATAAGCCATCGTAGGTGCTGGTACCGCGGCCAATCTCGTCCATCAACACCAAGCTGTTAGCAGTTGCATTGTGGAGAATATTGGCGGTTTCTGTCATTTCCACCATAAATGTGGAGCGGCCGGAAGCGAGATCATCAGAGGCACCAATACGAGTGAAAATGCGATCGACGGGCCCAATGGTTGCACGATCGGCGGGCACATAAGCACCAATATGACTCAGCAAGGTGATCAACGCGGTTTGGCGCATATAAGTGGATTTACCTCCCATATTAGGACCGGTAATGATCAACATTCGGCGCTCAGGACTTAAGGTGATGGGGTTGGGAATAAAAGGGTCAGTCATCACTTGTTCAACCACAGGATGGCGACCGGCTTCAATATTGATCCCCGGTTTGTCGCCAAGGGTGGGGCGATGATAATTGAGTGTATCTGCTCGCTCGGCGAGGTTACATAGTACATCGAGCCCAGAGAGCGCTTCAGAGGCATGTTGCAGCTGGGCCAAGTGTGGCAGTAACAAATCAAACAACTCTTCCCACAAACGCTTCTCTAACGCTAACGCATTAGAGCGAGAGCTTAAGACTTTATCTTCGTGCTCTTTTAATTCGGGGATAATGTAACGCTCTGCATTTTTAAGCGTTTGCCGGCGGACATAGTGTGTCGGCACCCGATCGCTTTGCGCGCGGCTGATTTGGATGTAAAAGCCATGGACTTGGTTATAACCCACCTTCAGAGTATCGATGCCATATTGCTCGCGCTCGCGGGTTTCTAGTTCTTCTAAGTAGCGTGATGCGCCTTCCGATAAGTCGCGCCATTCATCTAGTTCCGCGTTGTAACCTGGCGCAATCACACCGCCATCACGGATCACCACCGGCGGGTTATCGACCACTGCACGGGTGAGCAAATCTTGCAGCTCTGGCATCGGTGTGGTGGCAGTGAGGTAATCGGAAAACGCACCGTGATCCAGCTCGGTAAGCAATGTCTGTACCTCGGGCAGCTGTGCTAATGCGGTGCGCAGCCTTGCCATATCACGCGGACGGGCGGATCGCATTGCCAAGCGAGCCAGTACACGTTCAATGTCGCCGACAGGTTTGAGTGCTGCACTTAATTCCGAGTGTAGGCCACTATCAAGCAATGCCCCGATTGCATCCAAACGTTGGTTGAGTACATGGCTATCGCGTAGAGGTTGATGGAGCCAGCGCTTCAGTAAGCGACTGCCCATCGGCGTCGTCGTCCGATCCAAAACGTCAGCCAGCGTATTGTCGGTGCCGCCAGCGAGGTTTTGGGTGATCTCTAAATTGCGCCGTGTGGCAGCGTCTAACACCACAGCGGTGTCTTGCTGATCTTTGATGATGGCACGAATATGGGGGAGCGCGGTGCGTTGGGTTTCTTTGGCGTACTGCAACACACAGCCAGCGGCACATAGCCCCAGCGTACAGTCTTCCACGCCAAAACCGACTAAATCGCGCGTGCCAAATTGACCGGTCAGTTGACTGCGAGCAGTGTCGAGATCGAACTCCCAAATGGGGCGACGCCTTGCGCCGCGGCTCACCGCAAGTAAATCAGGGTAGGGAAAGTCTTCGGGGTAAAGCAGCTCTGCCGGTTGCGTGCGTTGCAGCTCCGCTTGCATTTGCTCGTAGGTGGCAGGTTCGGTCAGCACGAAGCGCCCTGATGTGATATCTAGCGTGGCAAAACCAAATTGGTCGTTATGACAGGTCAGTGCGGCGACCAAGTTATCAACCCGCTCGCTAAGCAGCGCTTCATCCGATACCGTACCGGGGGTGACGATTCGCACCACCTGGCGCTCAACCGGGCCTTTACTCGTGGCGGGATCACCGATCTGTTCACAAATCGCCACCGGCTCTCCCAGCTGCACCAGCTTGGCTAAATACCCCTCTACGGCATGAAAGGGCACACCCGCCATGGGGATCGGTTCACCGCCTGAGCTGCCGCGCTTAGTCAGCGAGATATCCAAAAGCTGAGAGGCACGTTTGGCATCGTCGTAAAAGAGTTCGTAAAAATCCCCCATGCGATAGAACAGCAGTTCTTCAGGGTGCTGCGCCTTGAGTTTGAGGTACTGTTGCATCATAGGGGTGTGCTTTTCGAGCGCTTGTACTGTCACGACTAGACCTGCAAAATGGAACATTGAAAAGGGTAGGTAGAATACGTGATCGTACGGCAAAGGGTAAAGTTGCGGTACCGGTTTCTTCACCCTAAACAAAAGGAGTGAATGGTGGAACAGTTATTCTCGCTAGCAAAGCAACTCGGCGACGCCTTATTGGATGCGGGCTTAACGGTGACCACCGCAGAGTCTTGCACCGGTGGCGGTATTGCTTACTGCTTGACGGACGTGCCGGGTAGCTCGCAGTGGTTTCAGCAAGCTTGGGTCACCTATAGCAACCAGGCTAAGCATCAACAGGTGCATGTGCCAGACGATTTATTGACCCAATACGGCGCGGTCAGTGAGCCTGTGGTAACGGCCATGGCAGAGGGCGCACTTAATGAGGCTGCCGCTGACTTGGCGATTGCCGTTAGCGGTGTCGCCGGCCCGAGTGGTGGCAGTGCGGATAAACCTGTTGGCACCGTGTGGTTCGCATGGGCTTGGCATGGCGGCGAAACCGACACTGAAGTGTGTCATTTTGAGGGTGATAGGCGCGCGGTCCGTGAACAAACGGTCGTGCACGCGTTGTCACATGCTCTCACGCGCTTGTCTCCGTAACTGGAGGCGTGTCGCATCACAAAGATTTTTTCTATACAGGGCTAGACACTGTATAAATGGACAGTATACTTAGCCCCAATTACTGATAGCTTTCATCGCATAGCGATAGCGTTTTATTTCCTGGAGACTGAAATGGACGATAACAAAGAAAAGGCGCTCGCAGCCGCACTCGGACAAATCGAAAAGCAATTTGGCAAAGGCTCAATCATGCGTCTGGGTGATGACCGCACTATGGACATCGAAACCGTATCGACCGGCTCTTTGTCTCTCGATATCGCCCTAGGTGCAGGTGGCCTGCCTTTTGGTCGTATTATCGAAATCTATGGCCCAGAGTCATCAGGTAAAACGACGCTGACGCTAGAAGCGATTGCCGAAGCACAAAAAATGGGTAAGACCTGTGCCTTTATCGACGCTGAGCATGCCCTTGACCCTATTTATGCGCGCAAGCTGGGTGTGGATATCGATAACCTTTTGGTCTCTCAGCCAGATACCGGTGAGCAAGCGTTGGAAATCGCTGATGCACTGACACGCTCGGGCGCTGTCGATATGATCGTCATTGACTCGGTAGCGGCATTGACACCTAAAGCTGAGATTGAAGGCGAGATGGGCGACTCACACATGGGTCTGCAAGCGCGTATGTTGTCACAAGCGATGCGTAAGCTCACAGCCAACATCAAAAACAGCAATACCATGATGGTATTCATCAACCAAATTCGCATGAAAATTGGTGTGATGTTTGGTAACCCAGAAACCACGACTGGGGGTAACGCGTTAAAATTCTACGCCTCGGTTCGCTTGGATATTCGCCGCATTGGTGCGATTAAAGAAGGTGACGAAGTGGTGGGGAACGAAACCCGCGTCAAAGTAGTAAAAAACAAAGTCGCTGCACCCTTCAAACAAGCTGAGTTCCAAATCCTTTACGGCCAAGGCATTAACTTGCAAGGTGAATTAGTGGACTTGGGCGTAAAACACAAGCTGGTAGAAAAAGCCGGTGCTTGGTATAGCTACAAAGGCGATAAAATTGGCCAGGGCAAAGCAAACGCATGTAAATACCTAAAAGAAAACCCGCACGTCGCTGAAGAAATCGACACCACCTTGCGTGAGATGCTACTGCAAACCGCGCTAAATAACGAAGCGGTCGACGCGAACGCAGAAGCAGAAACCGAGGACGACCAACTGTAATGGCCGCGTCGTGCCAAGAGGTCGCGGTGGGTTTATTGGCCCGCCGTGACCACTCTGTTCACGAACTGCAGCAAAAACTGTCGCAACGCGGCTTTGACCAAGACACCATCGACATCACGCTGGAGCAGTGTCTGGCGCGTGGGTGGTTGGATGATGCCCGCTTTGCGGCCAGCTTGTTGCGCCAAGGTGTGAGTAAACACCATGGCTGGTTACGTATTTGCCAAGACGCCAAGCGAAAAGGTATCGACACTGAGTTGTTATCACGCGCCGAACAGGAGCAGGAGGTTGACTGGTATGCGCTAGCCAGAGAGACCGCAGAGCGTAAATATGCCGATCTCGATGGTCGCCTTCCGCCTGCCGAGCAAAAGGAAAAAGCCAAACGCATGCGCTTTTTACAGTCACGTGGCTTTAACTTTGATCAAATCCAATACGCACTCAGTCACGACGATCCGGACACGCATTTCTAAACCAATCCCACTCTGTCTCTTTTCCGCACGCGATCGGTTGTTTACAATGGCGTAAATAAAACCATGCTTCCATCGCGTCACGACCATATCTGGTTGCTAACGCAATATTCGATTATCAGGATTAGCCAATGTATATGAGCACTGATGAGATCCGTACAGCGTTTCTCAAGTTCTTTGAAAGCAAAGGGCACCAGATTGTGCCTAGCTCGTCGCTCGTGCCTGCCGATGACCCAACGCTTTTGTTTACCAACGCAGGAATGAACCAGTTTAAAGACACCTTTTTAGGGGTTGAAAAGCGTGACTACACGCGTGCAACGTCAGCACAGCGTTGTGTGCGGGCGGGCGGCAAACACAACGACCTTGAAAACGTCGGTTTTACCGCGCGCCACCATACCTTCTTTGAAATGCTCGGCAATTTCAGCTTCGGTGATTACTTCAAGCAAGATGCGATTCAGTACGCGTGGACGTTTTTGACTGAAACGATTGGCTTGCCAAAAGAAAAGCTACTGGTGACTGTTTACAAAACCGATGACGAAGCGTTCGATATTTGGCACCAGCAAATTGGCGTGCCTGCGGATCGCATTGTGCGTATTGGTGATAAGGAAGGTGGTAAGCCTTACGAGTCAGACAACTTTTGGCAAATGGGCGATACTGGGCCATGCGGACCATGCAGTGAGATCTTTTATGATCACGGTGAGCATATCTGGGGCGGTCCTCCAGGCACGCCAGAAGAAGACGGAGATCGCTTCATTGAGATCTGGAATATCGTCTTTATGCAATTCAATCGTCAAGCTGACGGTACGATGGAGAACCTACCTAAGCCGTCAGTGGATACCGGCATGGGGATTGAGCGGATTGCGGCCATCAAGCAGGGCGTCCATTCCAACTATGAAATTGATGTTTTCCAGCAATTAATTAAGCAAGTCGCGGAGATCATCGGGGTTGAAGATCTGACTAACCAGTCTTTGCGCGTGGTGGCAGACCATATCCGCTCTTGTGCGTATTTGATTGTTGATGGCGTGATGCCATCGAACGAAGGGCGGGGCTATGTGTTGCGCCGTATTATTCGCCGCGCGGTTCGTCATGGTAACAAGCTCGGCAGCAAAGACGCGTTTTTCTACAAGTTGGTTGGTCCTCTCGCCACCATCATGGGGACGGCAGGTGAAGACTTGCGTGCGCAGCAAACCATGGTGGAAAAAGTCCTTAAGATTGAAGAGGACAACTTTGGCCGCACGCTTGAGCGTGGCATGTTGATGTTGGAAGAGGCTTTGGACAAGGTTAAGGGTGACGAGTTGGATGGCGAAACTGTCTTCAAACTCTATGACACATACGGCTTCCCAGCAGACTTAACTAACGATGTTGCGCGTGAGCGCGGTTATCGTATTGATGAAGCCGGCTTTGAAGCGGCGATGGCAGCCCAGCGTCAGCGCGCGCGGGAAGCTGGGCAGTTTGGCACCGACTACAACCAAGCGATAAAAGTGGAGCATGGCTCGGATTTTTGTGGTTACACAGGGACAGAAGGCACCGGTCAGATCACTGAGATTTTTGTCGACGGAGATACCGTTGATAGCCTGGTATCAGGCGATAAAGCGGTCGTGATCCTTGACCACACCCCTTTCTACGCCGAGGCTGGTGGCCAGTGTGGTGATACAGGGGTGATAGAAACAGACCAAGGGCAATTTACCGTGACGGATACCCAAAAAGCGGGGCAAGCCATTGCGCATTACGGTAGCTTGTCGGAAGGGCAACTGAGTGTCGGGACACAAGCAACCGCTCGCGTCGATGCAGAGCGTCGTCACGTGGTAGCGATGAATCACTCCGCCACTCACTTACTGCACGCCGCGCTGCGTGAGGTACTGGGGGAGCACATTGCGCAGAAAGGCTCGCTCGTCCGGCCTGATGGTTTGCGTTTTGACTTCTCACACCTTGAACCTGTCACCGCTGACGAACTCAAAGCGGTTGAGCGGATCGTGAATCAGCAAATCCGTGAAAATAGCCCCGTGCAGACTGAGGTGATGGATATTGAAGCCGCCAAGCAAAAAGGGGCGATGGCACTGTTTGGTGAGAAGTACGATGACCAAGTGCGCGTACTGAGCATGGGCGACTTCTCTATCGAGCTGTGTGGCGGGACACACGCGACGCGTACGGGTGACATTGGGATGTTTAAAATCGTCTCGGAAGCGGGTATCGCGGCCGGTGTGCGTCGTATTGAAGCCATTACCGGGCAAGCGGCCATTGATAGCGTTTATCAGCAACAGGCGGACTATGAAGCCAAGCTTGACGATGCCCAGAGCAAAGCGAAAGCGTTAGAAAAACAAATTCAGCAGCTTAAGCAGAAATTGGCCGCACAAGAAAGTGCTGGGCTGATCAATCAAGTCCGTGAGCTAAACGGGGTAAAAGTGTTGATTAGCCAACTTGATGGCGCGGATAACAAAGCGCTACGTAGTATGGTTGATGATCTGAAAAACCAAATGGGTAGCGGTATCGTGCTGCTCGGCAATGTGGCCAATGACAAAGTCGGCCTGATTGCGGGTGTCACCAAGGATTTGACCGGCACGGTAAAAGCGGGTGAACTGGTCAACCTTGTCGCGCAACAAGTGGGTGGCAAAGGCGGTGGTCGTCCTGATATGGCGCAAGCGGGGGGCAGTGATGTGAGTGCACTGCCTAGCGCGCTAGCCTCAGCAGAGACATGGCTCACTGAGCAGTTGTAATACACTTTTGTTTTTATTGAAAAGTCAAGAGGGTCGCGTATTGCGACCCTTTTTTGTGATCTAGATTAATAATTGCACTTTTTTTCTGATTCTGTATAGTGCAACGCCTTAAGCGCTGTGTCAGCGGTAAGACGTGATATTGGTTAGATTTTGTCGCCACGCTGGCCAATGCAGTACAGATTTCTCTTACACTGTTATCTCAGGTCAATCGCCTCCACGGCTAACGGCATGATGATAAAACAGTAAATTTCTCTGCCCTTTTCTGGATATGGTGTGATAATTCGGCCATAGTGTGGAATACGGACGCAAGTAAGCGCCCGTATTGGCATCATGAGCAGGGAAAGAATCCAACGATCACAGGTAACGGGCCGATACGCTGGCGGGTTATCTGGCTCAGACACTAATTGAATAAGTAAAAGATTGATACTCAAGGAGTAGAAGCATGCTGATTTTAACTCGCCGTGTGGGCGAAACCTTGATGATTGGTGATGAAGTCACTGTCACTGTATTGGGTGTAAAAGGTAACCAAGTCCGTATTGGTGTGAATGCACCGAAAGATGTTTCGGTTCATCGTGAAGAGATCTACATGCGTATTCAGGCCGAAAAAGGCGCGCCTTCAGGTGGTCAGAGCGACTACTAACAAGGCAAGAAGAGGTCGACCATAGGTCGGCCTTTTTTATCGCCGCTTTTCCCATAAAATCAGAATGAAACGGCGATAAATCCAACAATAAAATCGGGCTGTGGGTGATAATTGTCCATTTGTTGGTGGCAAGACGATTTTTGCCAGAAAAGTGTTTGACATATATGTGGCTCAAAGTAATATGTGCACCCGCAGCGACGGTGAGGTGGCCGAGTGGCTGAAGGCGCTCCCCTGCTAAGGGAGTATACGGTTTGTAGCCGTATCGAGGGTTCGAATCCCTCCCTCACCGCCATGTTGTTGCAAGCAAGATAGATGCGCGTCCGTAGCTCAGCTGGATAGAGTACCTGGCTACGAACCAGGCGGTCGGAGGTTCGAATCCTCCCGGACGCGCCACTACTTGCGGTGAGGTGGCCGAGTGGCTGAAGGCGCTCCCCTGCTAAGGGAGTATACGGTTTGTAGCCGTATCGAGGGTTCGAATCCCTCCCTCACCGCCATGATTTACAAGCCTGCCTTGTAGTAAGATGTGCGTCCGTAGCTCAGCTGGATAGAGTACCTGGCTACGAACCAGGCGGTCGGAGGTTCGAATCCTCCCGGACGCGCCATCTCTTCACGGAAGACCCGCAAGATTGTTCATGATGAACGTAAGATTGACGACACGCGCTCGTAGCTCAGCTGGATAGAGTACCTGGCTACGAACCAGGCGGTCGGAGGTTCGAATCCTCCCGAGCGCGCCATCTTCAATCTTAGCCAATCAATCAGCGCGTCCGTAGCTCAGCTGGATAGAGTACCTGGCTACGAACCAGGCGGTCGGAGGTTCGAATCCTCCCGGACGCGCCATTTTGGCTCCCCTTCGCACATCGCCTCGCGACATGACTTGTCGCCAATCGGGCAAAACCGACCGTTTTCGCGTCTTCATCCTCGTTTCTGTGACGTCCTCTTATTTAAACACGTTTACCTTCTTGCTGTTTATCATCCCGGAATGTTTGTCGTGCCCGGCTTTCAACGATCTTGGTCGCTTTCGGAAAAACGCTTTTTCCATAAGTGCCACAGTCGTGAAGCTGGCATTGCTTTTCTTTACAGTCGCGCGCTGTCGCTCGCCGTTGTTATTCGCCTGCTGACCGTGAGTTTGCATAAACATCCCGTTGATCCGTCTTTTTTAATCAGTGAGTGAAAATGCCCATTAACGGACGTTATGAGGTAACAAAAACGCAATAGTCAGATTGTCATTTATGCGAATTGTTAGTATTTTGAACGCCGATGATGAATTTGCCACCAAGATAAACGGATAATAACGGGGGCAATCACTGCTTCGATGTAAGCAATAGTGAGTGTGACAAGGAAGAAAATCATGGATTTAGGCCCGCTTTTAGAACAGGCAATGATGCTGATGTTAACTGGCATGGTTGTTGTGTTTGTATTTCTCTCGATATTAATTTTTTTGGTCCGCCAACTGGAACGTTTTGGCGACCCTATCCCACCTGCCGCGGCGAACGCGGCCGCTCAGCCCAAAGCCCAAGCTGCACCTGACGCATCACAGCCGTCATCGGATGTGATTGCCGCGATTACTGTGGCTGTTCAGCAGTACCGCCAACGTCACCGTTGAGTGGTCAGGCACATATAAAAAAGGAGTTTGTTATGTCTACGCCGTTAGCTATTACCGATGTGGTATTGCGCGATGCCCATCAGTCGTTGTTTGCCACACGTCTGCGTTTGGACGATATGTTGCCAATTGCTGCCGAGCTGGATCAAATTGGTTTTTGGTCATTGGAAACCTGGGGTGGGGCGACCTTTGATGCTTGTATTCGCTATCTGGGTGAAGATCCTTGGGTACGCTTGCGAGAGCTCAAAAAAGCGATGCCAAATACCCCGATGCAGATGCTGCTACGTGGTCAGAACCTGTTAGGTTATCGCCACTACGCTGATGATGTGGTGCACAAATTTGTCGAGCGCGCACATGCAAATGGCATGGATGTGTTCCGAATTTTTGATGCCATGAATGATGTCCGTAACTTCCAAGCAGCAGTGGGGGCGGCGGTGGATGTCGGTGCGCATGCGCAAGGCACGATCTCCTACACCACCAGCCCAGTGCACACCATGGACACTTGGACAGATTTGGCCAAACAGTTGGAAGATCTTGGCTGTCACTCGTTATGCATTAAAGACATGTCTGGTTTATTAAAACCTTATGAAGCGCACGAGCTTGTAAGCCGCATCAAAGCAGCCTGTGATATCCCCTTATCCTTGCACTGTCACGCGACGACGGGGCTATCGACGGCCACGGCCGTCAAGGCGGTTGAAGCAGGCTTGGATGTACTCGATACTGCCATTTCTTCAATGAGCCAGACATACGGACACACGCCGACGGAAACCGTGGTGGCGATGCTCGAAGGCACTGAGCGTGACACGCAGCTTGATCTGAACAAGCTAGAGTCGATTGCGGCTTATTTCCGTACTGTGCGCAAAAAGTACGCGCAATTTGAAGGGCAGCTCAAAGGGGTCGACTCACGTATTTTGATAGCACAAGTGCCCGGTGGCATGCTGACCAATATGGAGAGCCAGCTCAAAGAGCAGGGGGCGGCCGACAAAATGGACGAGGTGTTAGAGGAAATTCCTCGGGTTCGTGAAGATTTAGGCTATATCCCCTTAGTCACCCCGACCTCGCAAATTGTCGGCTCTCAGTCGGTCATTAACGTGCTAACCGGTGAGCGCTACAAGAGCATTACCAAAGAAACGGCGGCCCTTTTGAAAGGGGAGTATGGGAAAGCCCCCGCGCCGGTTAATGCCACCCTCCAGGCTCGCGTGTTAGACGGCGAAGAGGCGATCACTTGTCGTCCTGCCGATAAACTGGCACCGGAAATGGATGCCCTGACCCAAACACTGACCGACAAAGCCGCGGCCGAGAATGTCACCTTGGCGGAGCAGACCATTGATGATGTGCTGACTTACGCCCTGTTCCCGCAGGTGGGATGGAAGTTCTTACAAAACCGAGGTAACCCTGAAGCATTTGAACCGGCACCAACCGGGGAGCCAGCCTCTGCGTCCGCCGCTCCTCAGCCATCAGGCAGTGGCGACGTGGAAACCTATAGTGTGCGTGTTAACGGCCAGGTCTATCAGGTAGATGTAGGGCCAGATGGGGCGCTGGGTGACATTCAGCCAGTGAGTCAGGTGTCAGCGTCGGCGAGTGCGCCAGCCCCTCAAGCCGCACCAAGCAACCTTGAGCCGGTAACGGCACCTTTGGCAGGCAACATCTTTAAAGTGATGGTGACCCCTGGTGAGCACGTGCAGGAAGGTGATGTCCTAATCATTTTGGAAGCGATGAAGATGGAAACCGAGGTGCGGGCAGCCCATGCGGGCACTGTCCAAGATGTACAAGTGAAAGAAGGCGATGCCGTGACCGTTGGCATGCCGTTATTGCACTTAGGATAAGAGGGCAGCATGGAAGGATTAATGATCCTGTGGTCGGAAACTGGACTGGCAAACTTCCAGTGGCCACAGCTTGTAATGATTGCCGTGGGCTGCCTATTACTCTTTTTAGCGATTCGGCGCGGCTTTGAGCCCTTGCTTTTGTTACCTATCGGTTTTGGGGCGATATTAGCGAATATTCCCAATGCGGGCTTTAACGAGCCGGGCGGCCTGCTTTACTACGTCTATCATGTCGGGATTGATACTGGCGTGTTCCCCCTCCTGATCTTTATGGGGGTGGGGGCGATGACCGATTTTGGCGCGCTGATTGCTAACCCGCGCACCTTGTTGCTAGGTGCGGCGGCACAGTTTGGTATTTTTGCCACTTTGTTTGGTGCCATTTTTCTTAACTTGGTGCCAGGCATGGCGTTTAGCCTGCAAGATGCGGCCTCCATCGCGATCATTGGTGGTGCGGATGGGCCGACGGCTATCTTCCTCGCCAGTCGATTATCGCCGGACTTGCTCGGGGCCATTGCCGTGGCGGCGTACAGCTATATGGCATTGGTACCGATTATTCAGCCCCCGATCATGAAGTTGTTCACCTCTGCAAGTGAACGCAAGATTGAGATGAAGCAACTTCGTCATGTGTCGAAAACCGAGAAAGTGCTGTTTCCGTTGGCGGTACTGATGATGACCATCTTATTTTTGCCCTCGGCAACGCCACTGGTTGGTATGTTCTGCCTCGGTAACTTGATGCGAGAGTGTGGCGTGGTGGATCGCTTATCGAGCACTGCCCAGAATGAGCTGATCAACATTGTTACCATTTTTCTCGGTCTGGCTGTGGGCTCCAAATTGGAAGCCGACAAGTTCCTCCAGTTTGAAACCCTAGGCATCTTGGTATTGGGCGCAGTCGCGTTCAGCATCGGGACGGGAACAGGTGTACTGATGGCTAAACTCCTTAATCGCTTTAGCCGCGACCCTATCAATCCATTGATTGGTGCGGCTGGGGTGTCGGCGGTTCCCATGGCGGCCCGTGTAGTTAACAAGGTCGGATTGGATGCTAACCCGCATAACTTCTTACTAATGCATGCGATGGGGCCAAATGTGGCTGGTGTCCTGGGGTCTGCGGTGGCGGCCGGTATTTTGTTGGCGCTGGTTGGCTAACCGTCAGTGATTTGACACCAAGCAGATAAAAAGAAAATAGCGGTAGGCATTGAGTCTGCCGCTTTTTTTGTTAAGACTAGAGGTTTACGCTTTGCAATGGCTCTGTGCTTAATCTCTTCGTTAAGGCAAATACCATTACTGTATACGCCAGCATAAGCACAATGGCATGCGAAAGGAGTCAATATGTCGAACAATCTCTCTCTTGCAATCACTGAATTTGGCGCACCAGAGGTACTTACCCCGGTCAACCGTTCGATTCCTTCTCCCTCTGAAGAACAGGTGCTGATTCAAGTGAAGGCTGCAGGCGTTAACCCCATTGATGCGAAAACGCGTGCCGGACTCGGCTGGGCCGCTGAGCATAATCGCGATCATTTGCCTTGGGTGCCTGGCTATGATGTTGCAGGTGTTGTGGTGGCGAATGGCACCAATGAAAGCAAGTTTGATGTTGGGGATCGTGTCGCTGGGATGATTGGCTTTCCGACCGAAGGCGGGGGATACAGCCAATATGTGGTCGCTGATGCCGGGTTATTATCAACAGTACCGCCAAGTGTGCCAATGGTGGATGCCGCTGCAGTGCCATTGGCTGGGCTGACGGCTTGGCAAGCGCTTGAGCATGGCAAACTGGTGCGTGATGAAAAAGTATTGATTTTAGCGGGCGCCGGCGGCGTCGGGCACCTTGCGGTGCAGTTGGCCGTGCGTCTCGGGGCGCAGGTTTATGCCACTGCCTCTGAAAACAATCATGCCTTTCTACGTCAACTGGATGCGACCCCGATCGATTACCATCAAGCGCATTGGGCCACCGGCAATGGTGAATTTGATCTGGTGATTGATTTGGTGGGAGGAGACACCGCCATTGATGCATTAGCAAGCCTAAAAACAGGTGGGCGTATCGTCACAGTCCCCACCAATACGCGCGATACCATTACCTCCGCCGCTGCCGAGCGAGGGCTGAAGGCGACAGGTATGTTGGTTGATCCAAATACTTGGCAGACCCAGCGATTGCTCGATATGCTGGACCAAGGTGAACTTAAGATCGATATCGCTGCGGTCTACCCGCTTGAGCAGGGCGCGCAGGCACATTACGCACTCGAGGCAGGCCATACTCGCGGTAAACGTGTGTTGGAAATGCCTTCGTCTTAACCTCAGGGCTTCGTCTTCCGGCTCTCGTCGAGTTGATGAGGCCGTGGCGTCGTAGAGAGTTCGCGCTGAACCAATGATAATACATGGGGTCGAATGGACGATTGGGTGCTGCTGGCAACGCTGTTTGCCACCAGCTTTTTAGGTGCGACCTTATTGCCAGGTGGCTCTGAGGCCAACTTGGTGTATTTATTAACTCAGCACTCATTCGCGGATGGGATCGTTGTGGCGATTGCCACGGTAGGCAACACACTCGGTGGCATGACCAATTACGCCATCGGGCGTTGGCTGCCTGATTATCAACCGCATCAATCATGGCACCGCCGAGCGCTCGCTGGGCTGCAACGCTATGGTTATGCTGCCTTGCTATTAAGCTGGGTACCGATTGTTGGTGATCCGCTTTGCGTGGTTGCCGGTTGGCTGCGCCTTCGACAATCTTGGTGCTGGCTGATTATCTTTGTTGCAAAAGCATCGCGCTACCTAGTGATTGTCATCTCAATCCGTTGGGTAGCGGGTTAGGAACTATCATATGCCACGTTTATTGCTTGCCACGTTTTTCTTTCTATCTGTGTTGTCTGGATGCCAGTTGACTGGCTCAGCCCCAACCCAAACACCTGAGGGCGTCACTTGGATTAAAACCGTCGCGCCTCCGCCAGGGAGTGCGCAAGTCCCGTATCAGCAATTTGAATTAGATAATGGACTGACGGTGTTGTTGCATGAGGATCACTCCGACCCTCTTGTCAACGTTGATGTACGTTACCATGTGGGCTCTGCCCGAGAAGAGCCGGGAAAATCAGGCTTTGCGCATTTTTTTGAACATATGATGTTTGAAGGCTCTGAGCACGTAGATGATCACGGAAAACGTATTAAAGAGGTGGGGGGCTATAACAATGGCTCGACCAATCGCGACACCACCCAGTATTACCAGACCGTACCGGCCAACGAGCTTGAGCGTGTCCTTTGGCTTGAATCTGATCGCATGGGCTTTTTGCTGGATGCGGTCTCTCAGCGCAAATTTGAAGTGCAGCGTGACACGGTGAAAAACGAACGGGCATTTCGGATAGACAATGTCCCGTATGGCCGCGTTAACGAGACCATTAATCAAGCACTCTACCCTGAGGGTCACCCATACTCATGGCCGGTGATTGGTTATGTTGAGGACCTTAACCGTGTCGATGTTGGCGATCTCAAGCAATTCTTCCTGCGCTGGTATGGGCCGAATAATGCCACCTTGACCATTGGTGGCGACATTGATGTTCAGACAACCTTAGCGTGGGTGAAAAAATACTTTGGTGATATTCCTCAAGGCCCATCAATACCCGAGGCGAAACCGCAACCGGTCACGCTGGACGGCTCTCGCTTTGTGACATTGGAAGATAAGGTATCGCAACCGGTATTGGTGATGACCTTTCCTACCAGTGTGCCTGAGACGGACACCACGACGCGCCTAGGGGTACTGGCCAATGTATTGGGGCAAGGGCGTGACAGTGTCCTTTATCAATCCCTCGTACAAACGGGGCAGCTGTTAAGTGCAGGCGCATCGCACCAGTGTGGTGAGCTAGCTTGTACGTTTGAAGTCTACGGTGTCGGTCGCCAAGGTCAATCTCTGTCTGAGATCCGTACCTTGTTAGCGAAAACCATGACGCAGTTTGAGGCAAAAGGCGTCAGTGACGAGGATATCAACCAAATCCAATCCATGGTGGAAGCCGATAATATCTTTGCGCTACAAAGTGTCGACGGTAAGGTCTCACAGCTGTCCAGTGATTATACGCTCTACGGTGATGCAAACCGTATGAATCAGCGCCTTTCACGCCTGAATGCGGTGACCCCTGACAAGGTGATGGAAAGCTATCGGCAGTGGATAAAAGATCAGCCCGCAGTAAATACCAGCGTGGTCCCTATTGGACGGACGGACTTGGTCGCTGCGCCCGCGAATTTTATCTATCAACGTCCAGAATATGAACAGGCACAGACGCAAAGCCAGCACGACACGTTAGCACGACGTGAACCCCCAGAAAATTTCGATCGCACCCAGATCCCGGCTCCTAATGGGAGTGTCACGGTGAATGTGCCACGCATTTATCGGGCCAACTTGGACAATGGGATGCATCTGGCAGGCACAGTGAGTCGCGAGACACCCACGGTCACTTTGCAGCTTCGTTTACCTGCCGGCACCTTGATGGAGCCTAACGATCAGCGAGGTATCGCTAACTTAACGGCAACCATGGTGACCGAGGGCGCGGCAGGTATGTCGGCCGCTGAGCTCACTCGAGCCCTAGACAAGCTGGGCAGTCAAGTCAATATCGACGCGGACAGTTACCATACACAAATCACGGTAACATCACTGAAAAAGCACCTGGGTGAGACCCTGAAACTCGTGAATAAAACCTTGCGCGCGCCGACCTTTGCAGAAGAAGATTTTGACCGTGTTAAAGCCCAGTTGTTGGAGGGGCTGGCATCTCGCGCCGATGATGCAGGCTGGCTAGCCAGCCAAGCGACAAACCAGCTGTTATATCAAGATGCCACCTTCCGAGCGCCCGAGGGCGGCGTCGCGGAAGATATTGCAGCGATGACACTTGACGATGTTAAACACTTCTATCGCCAGCACTACGTATTGCGAGGCAGCCAATTGATTGTGGTGGGCGACCTTTCTCGTGAACATGCGATCAATCTCGCTAACCGGATCACACCGTGGCAAGCGCAAACGCAGCCTACGGCTCAGGTGGCGCGTGCTGTCCCGAAAGACTACGACCAGGCACAAATTTGGCTGGTAGATAAACCGCAAGCCCCACAAACCAGTATTCGTATGGTGCGCCATGGTATGCCATACGATGCCACCGGCCCGATGTTTAAAACCCGCTTGGCCAACTTTAATTTAGGGGGCAATTTTAATGCGCGCCTGAATCAAAACTTGCGTCAAGATAAAGGTTATACCTATGGCGCGCACAGTGGTGTTTATGGAGGCCGGCAGACAGGCACCATAGAAGTCAGTACCGATGTACGTGCTGATGCGACGCACGATGCGATTAAAGCGCTATGGCAAGAGATGGCGCATGCACAAGAAAATGGCTTTTCGGCACAAGAATTGGCCTATCTGCGTCAATCGAGTGGTCAGCGTGATGCGCTGAGTTATGAAACGCCATGGGAAAAAGCAGGCTTGATAGCACATATTGAAGCCTTTGATTTAGACGACAACTACCGAGAGGCACAAAAAGCCTTATTGCAATCAATCTCATTGCAACAGCTGAATGCCCAGGCGGCACGTTGGTTTGATCCTAACGACTATCAAATTATTGTGGTCGGGGATGCCTCTCGTCTTGGTGATAGCTTACGTCAACTTGGCTTGCCAGTGCGCACGTTAGCGCTCGATTACCGATAAGCCTATTTGGATAAACTTACTCCGCTGCGTGATGGCTTTTGAGTAATAGCTTGTTTATATTGACCGCCACGCAGCTTAAAAAAATAAGAGATACATTTTGACTGACTTTACCCAACGGTTAGCGCGTTTAGCGCAAAACCCAGATGCATTAAAGGGGATTGGCCGCGGATTAGAGCGCGAGGCATTACGCATTACGCCAGCAGGCCATTTAGCGCAAACGGCGCATCCAGAGACACTTGGATCCGCGCTGACACACCGTTGGATCACGACGGATTTTGCTGAATCACTGTTGGAGTTTATTACGCCGGTTAACACGTCGGTGAAAGGGATGCTGGATGAGTTGCAGGATATCCATCGCTTTACCTATCAGCAAATGAGCGACGAACAGTTGTGGCCTATGTCAATGCCGTGCGTGGTGGCATCCGAAGATGATATCACCTTAGCGCAATACGGCAGCTCAAATATTGGGCGGATGAAGACCTTGTATCGCCAAGGGCTCAAGCATCGCTATGGCAGTGTGATGCAAGTGATCTCAGGGGTGCATTTTAACATCTCTTTGCCTGAGACATTTTGGCAGCATCTGTACCACTCAGACACGGTAAGCCAAGCGTCAGTCACCCAAGGTTACTTTGATCTTATTCGTAATTATTATCGCCATGGTTGGATGATCCCTTATCTATTTGGTGCGTCACCTGCGTTATGTGGCTCGTTTATCAAGCATGCGCAAAGCCAGTTGCCCTTTGAGCATATGCCGTCAGGTACGTGTTACTTACCCTATGCAACGTCGCTGCGCTTGAGTGATTTAGGGTATACCAATAATGCGCAAGCGGATCTGAAAATTGGTTTTAACACCCTAGAACAATACCTTGAAGGTTTAAGAAGCGCGATTCGTACTCCCTCAAAGGCGTTTGCCAAGCTAGGTATTCGTGATGGCGAGACGTATCGTCAGCTCAACACCAATGTGCTGCAAATTGAAAACGAGCTCTATGCGCCTATACGCCCCAAACGGAATGCCGACAGCGGTGAAAAGCCGACCGAAGCGCTTGAGCGAGGAGGTGTCGAGTACATTGAGGTGCGCTCTTTGGACGTCAACCCATACAGCCCGGTGGGGATTGAAGAGGATCAGATCCATTTTCTTGATCTCTTTGTCTCCTGGTGTGCGTTATCGCCTTCTGAGCCGATGACCGACCCTGAACTTAATTGCTGGCGTGATAATTGGAACAAGATTGTACTCGAAGGCCGCAAACCAGGATTAACCCTAACAACAGGATGTGAGGGCGAGACCCTGACGCAAGCAGAGTGGGGGTTACAAGTGATGGGTGAGCTTAAGCAGTTGGCGAAAGTCATGGATCGCGCGGTCGACGACCATCGCTATGAAACCGTATGTGATAAAATGATCGCCTGTTTTGATAACCCAGAACTCACGCTATCTGGTCGTGTTCTGGCAGACGTTATCGCGCAAGGCGGTATCGGCGGCCTAGGGCTAGGCCTTGCCCGTGACCATAAAGCGGCGCTAGCGGATGTGCCTTACAAGATCCATAGTGATGCCGAGTTTTTACAAGAAGCCAAAGAGAGCGTTGCGCGTCAAAAAGCGGTCGAAGAAAGCGATACACAAAGCTTTGAAGCTTTTTTGAATGCTTATTTTAAAGACGTGCCCATGGCCGAAAGCTGGTAATTGGACGGACGACGATGAGCAGGAAGCGCTTTTTCCGTCATATTGGCGCATTCTTCACCGTGGTGATGGTATCAGGATGTGCCACGCCACCACCGGATAATCCCAATAACCTCTGTGAGATATTCGACCAACACCCAGATTGGTTTGAAGCAGCGGTTGAGATGGAAGCGGATTGGGGAACGCCCATCCAAGTGGCCATGGCGTTCGTCAAGCAAGAGAGCGCGTTTGTGCATGATGCCCTGCCACCCCGTGATTATGTGTTAGGCATCTTGCCGTGGGGGCGTGTTAGTAGTGCCTATGGCTATGCGCAGGCGCAAGACCCGGCTTGGTCTGATTATCAAAAAGCCACAGACAATGGCGGCTCCCGCACTGACTTTGCCGATGCGTTGCAGTTTATTGGTTGGTATACCGATGCAACCTACCGCCAACTCGGGGTGTCTAAATGGGATGTGTATCGCCAGTATTTGGCTTACCATGAAGGTAGAGGTGGATTTCAGCGCGGCTCGTTTGAGGGGAAACCCGGGTTAAAACGCGTGGCGCGTAAAGTCGAACAACAAGCAAAGGACTACGGTTGGCAGCTAAAAGGTTGCCGACAACGACTCGAGGATAATCTGAGCTGGTGGCCATTTTAAGGGGCACTGCGAGGAATAAAGGAGGTAAGATGCCACTACTAGATAGTTTTACGGTTGATCATACACGTATGCATGCGCCAGCAGTGCGGATCGCCAAAACGATGCAAACACCCAGCGGTGATACGATTACCGTTTTTGATCTTCGTTTTTGTCGCCCTAACGAAGAGCACTTGACGGAAAAAGGGATCCACACGCTCGAGCACCTGTTTGCCGGCTTTATGCGTAAGCACCTTAACAGCGATAAGGTCGAGATCATTGATATCTCTCCTATGGGGTGTCGTACTGGCTTCTACATGAGCCTGATTGGGGAGCCCCAAGAGCCTGAGGTGGCGAAAGCATGGGAACTGGCGATGGAAGATGTGCTGGTTGTGCCATCGCAAGACAAGATCCCTGAGCTCAACGAGTATCAATGCGGGACGTATGAGATGCACTCACTCAGCGAGGCAAAAGATATCGCGCGAGCCATCATAGATGCAGGGGTGACCGTGAATAAAAACGATGATCTTTCCTTACCTGAGTCCATGCTACAAACGTTGCGCGTTGACTAGTGCGCCACTGTCTTGAACGTTAACGGCAGTCCTTATTGGGCTGCCGTTTTTCTTGGTATTCATGGCTTTCTCCCTTTTTTGTCTTGATTGCTAGATAAATGCCTGGGAAGTGTAGGCTTTGTTGCATCTTTTTTGCCTCATCAAGCACGCTTCTCGCTTTTCTCGCTGCGTCCGTGCACGGGTTTCGCTAAGCTGACACTGACTTGGAAACAAAAAGGCTGTGGGATAAAAGTGAGTTTACGCACCAGACACCTAAATGACGCGATCCGTTTTTTCCGTTGGTTGACTGGGCTCACCTTGCTGATGGTGATGTCCAGTGCCCACGGATCACTCAATGGCTTTTGGTCTTACGATGAGTACCTTGCCCTGCACCCTGAGCAAAAAAGCTTAACCACCGAATTGGACGCTCAGGTACAAGCAGAGCCGGTGCCTTTTTTAGGTGCCATGGAGCCAATAAAAATCTCTGTGGTGGTGCCAGGCGAGCAAATATCCGATTACTGGCAACGTAACGTACGTGCCTTCGAGCGGCGGCTGAATGCACTTAATATCCCTTACCAGCTCCAACAAGTCACGACGCGCCCCAATACCGATATTCGTGAACAAAGTGCCTCGTTGTATGCGGCGCTGCGTGATGGGGCCGATTACCTCATTTTTACCTTGAACAGTGTGCGCCATCGTAAGTTTATTAACCATGTGTTATCCCAGAACAAAACCAAGCTTATTTTGCAAAACATCACCACGCCCGTAAAAGCGTGGCAAGATAATCAACCATTCTTATATGTGGGGTTTGATCACCAACGTGGTAGCCGTGCATTGGCAACCTATTACCAAGAGCGATATCCTGAAGGCGTGAATTATTCGGTGCTTTATTTTTCGCAAGGTTATGTCAGTGATGCACGGGGAGATACCTTTATTGAAGCCATGAGCTCGCACGCTGATAGCAACTTGCTGTCTGCCTATTACACCAAGGGTGACCGAGAGTCGGGTTACCAGGCGGCCAAAGCGATGCTAAACAATAATCCAACGCTCGACTTTATTTATGCGTGTGCAACCGACGTCGCGTTTGGCGCTGTCCAGGCCCTCGATGAGCTAGGCCGTGACACGGTTGGACTCAATGGCTGGGGAGGTGGCTCAGCAGAGCTTGACGCGATTGCCGCCGGTCAACTTGATGTGACTGTGATGAGAATGAATGATGATACAGGTATCGCCATGGCCGAGGCGATCAAACGTGACATTGAGCATCAACCTGTGCCTGTGGTCTATTCTGGGCGGTTTGAAGTGGTCACTCGCTACGATGATCCCAAGCGAATAGAGGCACTTAAGAAAAAAGCATTTAGGTATTCGGACTAAAAAATGGCCATATCGGGATCGCCGAAGCTGTCACTGTCTCAATTACTGACCCGTTTGATTGTGGTCTTCTTCCTCTTTGTGACGGCCGGGGTGTATATACAGAGTTATCAGCTGACGTTGGCGGGGATTAATCAAGAAATCACCCGCACGCTGACGCAGACGTCTCGCCTGTTGCAAAATGTGTTTGATAGTCGCCTGACCTCGTTGCAAATTCATCAAAATACCAATGCGGCGAGTGTGACACTGCAGTCAATGGTGGCGAATGAGAACAGCGCGGCGTTGGATGACTATTTTATCGAACAAGAGCAACAAGACGTGGCCAACACCCCCGATTTCCGCTTTATCGCCAAAGACGATCGGGTGCTGTGGCATGACGGTAGCAGCCTCTTTCATGGTATTGATCGTGAGCAGTTAGAGCAGCTACGCCTCCAGTTAAGGGGGATTAATCGGTGGGCGTTAACCACCATCACCACAGAGATGGAGCAGAGCTACCTGTTAATGCGACGCACACCGATTGTGTTTCAATCTAACGGCAAGTTGGGGGGCTACTTATATGTGGTGGTGATGCTTAATGGCAACTTCTCGTTTGTCAAAAGTTTGCAGCGCGCCAGTGGCACGCAAGCGGTGTGGTTGTCTGCAGATAATGTCACTCTCGCTTCGACGCTGAGCAGCAACGATGAGATTGGTCGCGACCTTACGCTGCCCTCGCCAGGAGAGAGCCAGGCGTTTCGCCACTATTTGGTGAGCCAAGCCAAGTTACGCATCGCCGGTGAGCCTTCAAAAATTGCTCTGTTGTCGGCACAGCAAAATGACAATGTGGTGGCACTGCAACGGCAAATGGGGATTAACCTGCTGCTGACCACGATGGTGATTATCGTGGCAGCGATCTGGGTTAACCGATTTGTGCAAACGCGCATCGCGGATTCATTGGAAAAATTGATGCGTTATACCCAAGGCGCGCGCTCGCGACAGCGCACCTTGCCTTTTGCGGGCTCGGATATTGAAGAGTTTAACCATATCGGTAAGACGCTGGAGTCCACATTTGATGCCTTGTATGAAAAAGAGCGCTCCCTACAAGACCTGTTTGACTATGCCTTGTCGCCCATCATCGTTTGGGACACCCACTTTGATATCACACGTATTAACCCCGCGGCCAAACTAAAGCTTAACTATGACGAGCAAATCCATGCCTCTAGTTGGCTCTACGACCAGTTTATGTATGCGATTACCCCTCACCTACAACGCGCATTAAACGGGACGATTTTAAAAGGGGTGAATATCGAGATTGATCGTCGAGTTTACCGTTGGAACTTAGCGCCGTTAATGGTCGACAACCAAGTGAAAGCGGTGATTGGGCAGGGGCAAGAAATCACTTCTTTGATTGAGGCGGAGCAACAAAGCCAACGCGCTAAAGAGGCGGCAGAAGCCTCTGCCCGTGCCAAGTCTGAGTTCTTGGCTAAGATGAGCCATGAAATTCGAACGCCGCTCAATGGTATCTTAGGTATAACCCAGATATTGAGTGATAAGGCGAAAGAAAAAGAGCAAAAAGAGCTGCTAGGGAGTCTCTATCAAAGTGGTGAGCACTTACTTACTGTGTTAAATGATGTGCTTGATCTTTCCAAAATTGAACAAGGAAAGATGACTATCGAGCACGGCGACTTTTATCTGCACGACATGATTCGCACGGTTGAGAATATCTATACCCCGATTTGTGAGAGCAAACAAATTGCATTGACCATTGATGCTCCCGTCGCCGATGACACCATGGTGTGCTCTGATCAATCACGTCTGACTCAGATCCTGTTCAACTTGATGAGCAATGCGGTGAAGTTTACCCATGTTGGCAAGGTGGGGATGACCATCAAATTAGTCGAGTCGGGTGAGCAAACACGCTTACATATAGAGGTTAGTGACACGGGGGTGGGGATGAACCAACAAGCGCTATCATCCTTGTTTGATCCCTTTGTACAAGCCGATTCCAGCGTCACGCGCACATACGGAGGCAGTGGCTTGGGCTTATCTATCGTGAAAAGCTTACTCGACTTGCTCGGGGGAGAGATTGATGTGACCAGTGAGCCGGATAAAGGTAGCCGCTTTATGGTCACTGTGCCTGTGGCTGTGACACACGCTAAACCGGCGCAAACCGTAGAGGCCGACCCTTTTGACCCCGCGTCTTTGGGCATAGAGCGGTTGCTGCTGGTCGAGGATAACAAAATCAATGCCATGGTGGCTCAAGCCTTTTGCAAAAAATACCAGATTGATGTTGATTGGGTAAAAGATGGGGAGCAGGCCATCGAGCGTCTCCAACAAGCGCATTATGATCTGGTATTAATGGACAATCATATGCCGAAGCTTGGCGGCATTGATGCGACAAAAGCGATTCGTAAAACGTTGGGCCTCGATGTCCCCATTTATGCGTGCACGGCCGATGCGTACGGTCACGTTCATGAGGCTTTTTATCAAGCAGGTGCCGACTATGTGATTGTGAAACCGATCAAAGAGGCCAGCTTTATTGAAGCATTACGGCATTATACCTGTACGGAAAACAGCTCTTCATGATGGCAGTGGTAACGGGCGATCAGGTGATGGCCTAAAAAGGGCCAAGCACAAAAAAGTGGGGAGTACCCCACCTTTTTTGTGCGTTAATCTCATGGCATGGCTTTTTCAGCGTGCTAGTGCCGTGATATGGCTGATGCGAAGGTGCCCAACTAGCTGTTTACACTCGCTTGTGGTTGCTTAGCCGGCAACACCTTCACTTGCTTAATCATATTGTCTGCGACATCGACAATTTCAATATGGTGGCCATCAATCTCCACGCTTAAGCGGTTGTTAGGGATATCTTCCAAATGTTCGAGGATGAGCCCATTGAGGGTGCGCGGCCCATCGGTTGGTAAAGCCCAATTAAGGCTCTTATTCAAGTCGCGAATATTGGCGCTGCCCTCAATCAGATACCCACCGTCGGTCAATGGTGTGATTTCTTCTGCCAAGCTTGGAGACAATGATGTTGTAAATTCACCCACGATCTCTTCGAGAATATCTTCCAAGGTCACCAAACCTATCATGTCGCCATATTCGTCAACGACCAAACCAATACGTTGCTTATTGCGCTGGAACTTCAGCATTTGCACGTTCAGTGGTGTGCCTTCAGGAATGAAGTAAACCTCGTCGGCGGCACGAAGCAGCGTTTCTTTGTTAAATTCGTTTTTCTCAACCATTAAGCGGTACGCTTTGCGCACGCGCAGCATGCCAACGACTTCGTCGATGGTGTCGCGATAGAGTACCATCCGTCCATGCGGAGCATGAGTGAATTGGCGCATGATCGACTTCCAGTCATCATTGATATTGATCCCGGTGATTTCATTACGGGGTACCATAATGTCATCCACGGTCACTTCTTCTAGCTCAAGAATCGACAGCAGCATATGCTGGTGACGGCGAGGGATCAGACTCCCTGCCTCATTAACAATCGTGCGCAGCTCCTCGGTGCTTAAGCTGTCTTTGCCATCCGCCTTGGCGCCTAATCCCAGTATCCGTAAAAAGCCATTGGTAATAAAGTTCACCAAGCTGACCAACGGATAGAACACTTTCATCAGAATGGTCAGTACAAAACTGCTGATAAAAGAGACCCGTTCCGGGTAGAGGGCGGCGAGGGTTTTAGGGGTAACCTCAGCGAAGACCAAAATCACCATCGTCAGTACCCCGGTGGCGATCGCAATACCGGCATCGCCATAAAGACGCAACCCCAATACGGTCGCGATTGACGAGGCAAGAATATTTACCAGGTTATTGCCGATCAGGATAAGCCCAATCAATCGGTCTGGCCGAGTGAGCAGTTTTTCGACCCGCTTAGCGCCGCTATGGCCTGATTTAGAAAGGTGGCGTAACCGGTAGCGGTTAAGGGCCATCATGCCTGTCTCAGACCCGGAAAAATAACCGGAAATGACGATAAGCAATACCAAAAGGGAAATTAAAATTCCCGTCGATATGTCGTCCAACGAACTGTTCCTTACGTTTGTTTTAAAATCAGAGCCTATGCTCGAGTGTATACTACCGTCACGCGCTGGGGCCGGTTGCCCTCTGTGATGCGCGCGCTGCCTTAACCCGCGATCAGAATCTCACGGACAAAACGGCTGCCAAAATAGGCTAAAGTGAGTAGAAAAGCGCCCACAATACTAAACCAGACCACCCGGCGTCCACGCCAGCCTGATTGATAATGCCCCCAAAGGAGAACGCCATACACGACCCAAGCGGCCATAGAAAGGAAGGCTTTGTGCGCTTTCCCTTGCGCGAACATATCATCGACAAAAATAAATCCTGTCATTAGAGTGAAGGTTAATAGTACCTGACCCACCAAAATGATGTTGAAAAGCTGTCTTTCCACCATCATTAAAGGAGGGACATTGTGATTAATGACCTGGCGTTTTTTATGTTTGAGTTGATAATCCAACCAGGCCAACTGCAGCGCATAGAGCGTAGCGATCATCAAGGTTGAATAGGCGAACAGCGCCAGAAAAATGTGCAATAGCACCTCTGGGTGCGATTCGAGATGGGTAATAAAGGCACCGGGCAGCAGGGTCGCGCTCGCCAAGTTTAGCCCAGCGAAGGCATAAACCACCGGGAGCAAGAACCACAGCCGCAATCGAAAAATTAGCCCTGTGGTCATCATCGCAATGATAAAACTCACCAAGGAGGCGACGTTGAGCATGCTAAGATTCTGTCCTGTGCCGGATAAAATCAGGTCTTTTAACAAATAAGCATGCAGCGCCAGCGCAGCCACGGCGGTGAAAAAGACCGGCTTCGCACTAATTTGATTGTTGCTGGACAAGCCGGGGATGATCTGCAAAATGGCGGCCAGATAAAGCATTGATGCGAATAAGGCTGTCAGAATTTCCATCGTCACCGATCAGTCAGTTAATCAATAAGAATGAAGGTGTGAGTATACCTTGCCTCAATCTTCGTCGCTATCGATACATGCAAGCGATGGGGGGATTGCGGTATAATCTCAGTAATTTCGCGACAGCGATTGCACCCAGATGAAAAATCATGGGCCAATAGGACGAGTGGGCGAGTAACGCATGTTTGAAAACTTATCAGAACGTTTATCCCGGACGCTCAAAAATGTGAGCGGCCGTGGTCGGTTAACGGAAGACAATATCAAAGAGACCCTACGCGAAGTGCGTATGGCGCTGCTGGAAGCCGATGTCGCGCTCCCTGTGGTTCGTGATTTTGTCAAACGCGTCAAAGAACGCGCCGTTGGCATTGAAGTGTCTAAAAGCCTGACCCCAGGGCAGGAATTTATCAAGATTGTCCAAGCCGAGTTGGAAGCGGTGATGGGCGATGCCAATGAAAAATTGGATCTCGCGGCCCAGCCGCCCGCAGTGATTTTGATGGCAGGCTTGCAAGGGGCGGGTAAAACCACCAGTGTGGGCAAGCTGGGTAAGATGCTTACCGAGCAAGAAAAAAAGAAAGTCTTGGTGGTGTCTGCGGACGTGTATCGCCCTGCGGCGATTAAACAGCTGGAAACCTTGGCGGGTGAAGTCGGGGTGGATTTCTTCCCCTCGAGTGCTGACCAAAATCCCGTTGATATTGCCAAAGCGGCGGTTGATCACGGCAAGCTGAAGTTCTACGACGTGGTGATTGTCGATACCGCGGGTCGCTTGCACGTTGACGACGCCATGATGGACGAGATCAAGGACGTTCATAGTGCGGTCAACCCAGTAGAGACCTTGTTCGTGGTTGACGCGATGACAGGTCAAGATGCGGCAAATACCGCCAAAGCCTTTAATGACGCGTTGGCGTTAACGGGTGTGGTATTGACCAAAGTTGATGGTGATGCCCGTGGCGGTGCGGCATTATCGGTGCGCCATATCACCGGCAAGCCGATCAAATTCCTGGGTGTGGGTGAAAAAACCGACGCACTGGAGCCTTTCCATCCTGACCGGGTGGCATCCCGTATCTTAGGGATGGGCGATGTCTTGTCGCTTATCGAAGATCTCGAGCGTAATGTCGATAAAGACAAAGCCGAGAAAATGGCCAAGAAGTTTAAGCAGAAAAAAGGCTTCGACTTGGCCGATTTTCGCGACCAGCTTGAGCAGATGAAGGGCATGGGTGGCATGATGGGCATGATGGATAAGTTGCCTGGGATGTCGAATGTGCCCGACAACGTGAAAGATAACGTTGATGATAAAATGTTCTTGCAGATGGAAGCGATCATCAACTCGATGACACCCCGTGAGCGCCAGCGTCCAGAAATTATCAAAGGGTCGCGTAAAAAGCGGATTGCTGCGGGTTCAGGTACCCAAGTACAGGACGTGAACCGTCTTCTTAAGCAGTTTACCCAAATGCAGAAAATGATGAAGAAGATGCAAAAAGGTGGCATGCGCAACATGATGCGCCAAATGAAAGGCATGATGCCACCGGGTGGTGGCCCAGGTGGGCCTGGCGGATTCATGGGCTAATCAGATAGCGGACTTGCCTGTCAGCCCAGTGCTGGCAGGCAGATCAACTCGCTGTGAGGCTTGGGACAACTGGTGGAAATTTGACTAAACCAGTTGCATTCACAGCAATAAAGAGTAAAATTCCCGAGCTTTATTTTGGCACGAGGCCCCGCATTGCTTACGCGAAACGGGGCCAATTTTATTAAGTAATGCAAATGAGGACGATATGGTAACCATTCGTTTGGCACGTCATGGCGCGAAAAAACGCCCATTTTATCAAATCGTTGTAGCTGACAGCCGCCAGGCGCGCGACGGTCGCTTCATCGAAAAAATCGGTTTCTTTAACCCTGTAGCTCAAGGCCAGGAAGAGAAACTACGCCTTGACCTGGATCGCGTAAACCACTGGGTTAGCGAAGGCGCAACGGTTTCTGACCGTGTGGCTAAGCTAGTTAAAGACGCCGCGAAAGCAGCGTAAGTCTCCAGTGTCAGGGTTAAAAGAAGAAATGAGTGAGCAAGATACTATCGTGGTTGGCAAGCTAGGCGCGTCATACGGTATTCGTGGCTGGCTCAAGATTTTTTCTTACACTGAAGAAGCTGAGAGCATTTTTGCCTACTCTCCTTGGTTTATCCAGGTGCGCGGGCAGTGGCAACGTTTCGAGTTAGAAGACTGGAAACGCCACAACAAGGGGTATGTTGCCAAGCTCAAAGGGCTGGATCAGCGCGAAGACGCGCAGATGCTGACCAATGCTGAGATTGCAGTAGGGACTGAGTCGCTGCCTGCTTTATCAGATGAAGAGTTTTATTGGCGTGAGCTGTTTGGCATGGACGTGGTGAATGCGAAAGGCTACCACCTCGGTACGGTGACTGACATGCTCGAAACCGGCTCTAACGACGTACTTGTCGTCAAAGCCAACCTCAAAGATGCTTTTGGCAAAAAGGAACGCTTAATTCCGTTCCTTGAAGAGCAGGTTATCAAGTCAATTGATCGCACTGCTCAACGGATCGAAGTTGACTGGGATCCTGGTTTTTAAACTCCAACGGTAAGCGAGCGGAAATATGTGGGTTGGCATTATTAGCCTGTTTCCTGAAATGTTCCGAGCGGTCACTGATTTTGGAGTCACGGGCCAAGCGGTAAAAAAAGGGCTGTTAAACGTCGAAACGTGGAATCCGCGTGATTTCACCCACGACAGACACCGTACGGTTGATGATCGACCCTACGGCGGTGGCCCCGGTATGTTGATGATGGTTGAGCCGTTGCGCGATGCTATTCACGCTGCCAAACATGCCGCAGGCGATAAAGCGAAAGTGGTTTACCTCTCTCCGCAAGGGCGCAAGCTCGACCAAGCGGGGGTTGAATCACTGGCTAGCAATGACAAACTTATTTTGATTTGCGGCCGGTATGAAGGGGTAGATGAGCGCATTATTCAAACCCATGTAGACGAAGAATGGTCAGTGGGAGATTTTGTGCTCAGTGGGGGCGAGCTGCCCGCAATGACGCTGGTGGACGCGGTTGCTCGGTTTGTACCGGGTGTACTCGGCGACATGGCGTCAGCAGAGGAAGACTCCTTTGCTAACGGGTTGTTAGACTGTCCACACTACACACGTCCAGAAGTGTTAGACGGGTTGGGGGTACCAGAGGTGCTAAAATCCGGCAATCACAAGGACATTCGTCGCTGGCGATTAAAGCAATCGCTAGGTCGCACTTGGCTACGACGACCAGAGCTCCTGGAAAACCTAGCTCTGACTGACGAACAGGAATCACTACTTGCCGAGTTCATAAAAGAACACCGTGCAAGTGCCGAATCAAATTGAGTTTCAGTTTATTCTAGGGTTATAAACAATGAGTAACATCATCAAGCAGCTCGAAGAAGAGCAAATGAAAAAAGACCTGCCTGAGTTTCAAGCAGGTGACACTGTCCTGGTACAGCTTAAAGTAAAAGAAGGTAACCGTGAGCGTCTGCAGCCATATGAAGGTGTGGTTATCGCTAAGCGCAACCGTGGTCTACACACTGCATTTACCGTACGTAAAGTATCAAGCGGTGAAGGTGTAGAGCGTACTTTCCAAATCCATTCGCCAGTTATCGACAGCATTACTGTTAAACGTCGCGGTGCAGTACGTCGTGCCAAACTGTACTACCTGCGTGAGCGTTCTGGTAAGTCAGCTCGAATCAAAGAGCGTCTTAACAAGAAGTAATCGCCCTCGGCGTTTATTGCTCAAAAAGCCCGTCCACTTGGACGGGCTTTTTTATTGTCCTCAACTAACCGCTTAACCGCTCTTACAACCGTTTATTCGGCCATGCGACCACTCACCGACAAAGCAGATGAATGTGGCGGCCATGTAGGCAAAATGACATCTGTACCCTACTAAAAGATTGACAGCTTAGCTGCTAACGACACGGAGAACAGCGATGTCCTGGTTTTTATTATGCGTGGTGACCTTGATTGTGGGCTATTTCACTTACGGCACCTTCATTACCAAAATCTTTGGGCCTAAGCCGCAAAAAGCGACACCGGCCATGAGCATGAACGATGGCGTGGATTATGTGCCGCTGTCGGACAAAAAAGTCTACCTGATTCAGCTTTTGAATATTGCTGGGTTAGGTCCCATCTTTGGCCCGATTCTCGGTGCCTTGTACGGTCCTGTAGCCATGTTGTGGATTGTGTTTGGCTGCATTTTTGCGGGGGCTGTCCATGATTATTTCTCAGGCATGCTAAGTGTCCGCGCAAATGGCGCTTCTGTGCCTTCTGTGGTCGGCGAGCATCTGGGTAACTTCGCTAAACATTTTATGAACTTCTTTGCGGTGTTGCTCTTGATGTTGGTCGGAGTGGTATTTGTGCTCGGTCCCGCCAAGTTGTTGGGTAGCTTGTCAGAGATGAGCGTGGCGATGTGGGTGGGTATTATCTTTGCCTATTATGTGCTGGCGACAGTGGTACCCATTGATAAAATCATCGGCCGTTTTTATCCCGTGTTTGGTGCCTTGCTTGTCTTTATGTCGGTCGGCTTGATTATCGGCTTGGCCGTGAGCGATCACAGCTTCTACAGCCAAGGGCTAGACTTTGCGACTAACTTCCACCCAACTGATCTACCACTGTGGCCATTGCTGTTTATTACTATCGCTTGTGGAGCAGTATCCGGCTTCCATGCCACCCAGTCGCCATTGATGGCGCGCTGCATGCAAAATGAAAAGTCAGGGCGTTTTATCTTCTACGGCGCGATGATCGGTGAAGGTGTGATTGCACTTATCTGGTGTAGCCTGGGCTTGAGCTTCTATGAGTCGAGTGAGGCGCTTAATCAAACGCTGGCTAACGGTGGCCCGGCTGCGGTGGTGCATGAGGTTTCTACCTCGCTACTTGGCACCGTGGGAGGCATTATGGCGGTCTTAGGCGTGATAGTGCTGCCGATTACCTCGGGTGATACCGCTTTCCGCTCTGCGCGTCTGATTATCGCCGACTTTCTGAAAATTCAGCAAAAACCAATGGTGAAGCGCCTGATGATTGCAATCCCCATGTTTGTGGTGGGCTTTTTGATCACCAAAGCGGAGTTTGGCGTGATTTGGCGTTACTTCGGCTGGGCCAACCAAACCACCGCGATGATCATGCTATGGGCTGCGGCGGCTTACCTGATTAAACGTGATAAGTTGCACTGGGTGTGCACGATTCCGGCGATGTTTATGACCGCAGTGACTGTTACCTACTTAGCTAACGCTGAAATCGGGTTTAGCCTACCGATGAATATCGCTACCATCATCGGCGTGGGGGCGACAATTGCTGCCACTATCGCTTTCTTTGTCGGCTACAAACCGAATCCACAGTTGATCGCGGATGAGAAATGATGGTCATGTCATCAGAGCGACTAGCGTGTATGCCCATGGATTGATTTTTATCTAAATGATTGGTCTTACGGCAATATCTGCGCAAATACGCTAAGATCTAAGCCTCAGCTTCTGCTGGGGCTTTTTTATGTAGGGGAAGGGTTTAGCATGATAAAAACGTTTTTTGCACTATGGGGTGTCGTACTGTTGGTCGGATGTGCCGCATCGACTACCCAAGGCTTGGTTGATGAGCAGAACTGGTATGGACTTGGCGAGCAAGATGGACAGCGCGGGTTGCCACAGCGCTCGTTAAGCGATTTGCGGACGTTAGCCTCTGAGGCTGGCGAGACCATCAATGCCAACTATCTCGATTACGAGCAAGGCTATATTCATGGTATTGACGCCTATTGCGATCCCAAGCATGCCTACCAACTGGGATTAGATGGCAACCCCTATATGGGCGTGTGTGAAAGTCGCCCTGGCTCTCAGCGTTTTAGAATGGAGTGGCAGCGCGGCTACAACGACTTTCAAAGCCAAGCAAATGGGCTTTTCTACTAACGCGCGGTGAGAGTTACTGGCATAAGCCCAGCTTGTCTTTCAGTGTTTTGAGATAGCGGCGGCTCACAGGTACCACATAGGCAGATTGCGTGATCACTTCGGCAAGGCCGTTGTCGAGTAACTGGATTTCGCGGATAGTGGCCGGATGCACTAAGTATTGGCGATGACAGCGTATTAAGGGGGTTTTGTCTTCCAAAACCTTGAGTGAAAGGTGCGTGGTAGATTCGCCTTTTGCGGTGAGTAGCGCGACCCCACTTAGCGCCGTACGTGCGACCTCCACCTCTTGGTGAGGGATCAACGTAATTCGATTGTGTCCGGCGCAAGGGAGCAAATCCAACGCGGGCGTGATCACTTGGTAGTCGTGTTTCTGGCTCAGCTCACGGGTGAGTTTTTCCAGTGATTTCTTCAATCGTCCAGTTTCGACGGGTTTGAGCAAATAGTCGAATGCATTGTCCTCAAACGCTTGTACAGCGAATTCATCATAGGCGGTCACGAACACCACCTTGGGCATGGTGGCGGGGTCGAGCATCGCGAGTAGCTCTAAACCGGTCACGCGAGGCATCTGAATATCTAAAAACACCACATCGGGGCGGGTTTGATTGATGGCTTTCAGCGCGTCGATGGCATTGTTGCACTGTCCAACCACCTCAACGCCACCGAGTGCCAGTAACTCATCTTCCAAGGCTTCACGCGCATGAAGCTCATCATCAACAATCAATGCCTTGATCATCCCTGTCTCTCCTTGTTGGGGGCTTGATAGGTTAAGGGAAGAGTGACGGTTGCCCGCGTCCACACATCGGGCTGACAGGTCATTTTCAGCGCGTATTGGCTACCAAACAACCCGCGCACGCGCTTATCGACAATACGCATCCCTAGCCCTGAGTGTTGTGCTGCCGGTTGATAAAGCCCGGCATTATCTTCCACTTGTAAATACAGGCATTCGCCTTCTTGCCAGCCACGGATCACAATTTTACCGCCTGCCATCAATTGACTGATCCCATGCTTCACGGCGTTTTCAACCAAAGGTTGTAAGGTAAAGCTTGGGATCACCGCGTGTAAGATAGCCGGGTCAATCTGCTTTTCAACACTCATACGATCGGCAAAGCGGGCATGTTCTAGCTCTAAGTACGCATCAAGATGACTCAGCTCTTGCTCAAGCGACACCGTTTCGCGGTTTTGCTTGAGGTTGCTGCGAAAGAAGGTTGATAAGTGCTGGATTAATTGGCGAGCACGTTCCGGCTCACGCCTGACCACCGCACTAATGGTATTTAAGGCATTGAACAAAAAGTGCGGGTTCACTTGGGCGCGCAACAAGTTTAACTCGGCTTGGGTGAGCAAGCTTTGTTGGCGCTGATAACGCCCGGTCAAAATCTGGTTGGAGAGGAGTCGCGCGATCCCCTCACCCATGGTGACATTGATCGCCGAGAAGAGTTTCCGTTTAGGCTCATAAAGTTTCACCGTGCCTAGCACATAACCATCACCGCCGCGCAAAGGGATCACCAGCACTGAACCGAGTTTGCAGTAAGGTGATAGCGAACAGCAGTAGGGCGTATCGGCGCCATCGATATAAATTAATTGATCATCGGCAATCGCGCGACGGGTGTAATCTGAGGCAATGGGTGTACCGGGCAGGTGGTGATCATCGCCAATCCCGGTAAAGGCGAGGATCTTTTCGCGATCGGTAATCGCAACGGCGCCGACCCCTGTCTCTTGTTGAATAATGGCGGCGACCTGTTCACTGCTTTGCTGATTAAAGCCGCTACTCAAAATACCGACCGAGCGTTCAGCAATTTTTAGCGCCTTACTGGAAAACGCCGCTGAATAGCGTTCGAACAGGGTTTTGCGGTCGACAATAATGCTCATAAACATCGCGGCACCGACTGAGTTAGCGATCACCATGGGCGCAGCAATCGCGCTGACTAACTCGTATGCACGGCTAAAGGGCTCAGCCACCGCGAGAATAATCGCCATTTGCACCAGCTCGGCGACAAACGTCACCCCTAACACTACGGTAGGGGAAAATAAACGGCTGGTTTGGTTGCGGGACACTAAGTAGCGGTGCATTAAACCACCAATTAACCCTTCGGAGGTCGTCGATATAGCGCAGGCGAGATCGGTAAAGCCGCCTAAACTGTAACGGTGCAGCCCGCCTGTCAGCCCAACCAAAAACCCCACGACCGGCCCGCCCAGTAATCCTCCCATCACCGCGCCAATTGCGCGAGTATTGGCAATCGCATCTTGGATACTTAAACCAAAGTAGGTGCCGAGAATACAAAAGCCTGAGAAGAGGAAATAACAAACGACTTTATGCGACAGCCGTCCTGAGATACTCAGTAGTGGCATAAACGCCGGCGTTTTACTCAGCAAATAGGCGATCACTAGATAAACGCTCATTTGCTGCAAGAGGGAAAGAACCAGGGCCATAACCACCCACACAAAAATGACGGATAGGTTATAGTAACGATTGACGGTTTAAGACTCTATCTTAAATTAGACTGTAAACTTAAATTTACTAAGTAAATTAAATGATACACTCACTATTGCTTTTAGAATAGAGCCTGGTATTGTCTGTGTAAAACCTAATGAACAACTCAAGGCAAGGCTATGCAGCAAGACTCGGTAACCAATATCCACATTCGTGACGAGCAGGTGCTTCTCACACCAGAGCAGCTCCGTGCCCAGTTCCCGATTGAAAAAAGTACTCGTGCGGCGATCAGCCAAGCGCGACAAACCGTGGCGGATATTATTCACAAACGCGATCACCGCTTGTTAGTGGTGTGTGGCCCTTGCTCCATTCATGATGTTGAGGCGGCCAAAGATTACGCGCGTCGTCTGAAAGCCTTGTCGGATGAGCTGAGTGATCATTTGTTTATTGTGATGCGGGTTTACTTTGAAAAACCACGCACCACCACTGGCTGGAAAGGCTTAATCAACGATCCGCATCTGGATGGCAGCTTTGACGTGGAGTCTGGCTTAAAGCAAGCGCGTGGTTTGCTCACGGATTTAGCGCAAATGGGGATCCCGCTGGCCACTGAAGCACTGGATCCGATCAGCCCGCAATACATAGGCGATCTGTTTAGCTGGGCGGCGATTGGTGCGCGCACCACCGAATCACAAACCCATCGTGAAATGGCCAGTGGACTGTCGATGCCAATCGGCTTTAAAAATGGCACGGATGGCAATCTGGCCACCGCCACCAATGCGATGAAAGCCGCTGCGTCTGGGCACCGGTTTATGGGGATCAACCAAGCCGGCCAAGTAGCGTTATTGAATACCCAAGGTAACCCAAACGGCCATGTGATCCTGCGTGGCGGCAAGCAAACCAACTACGACTCAGTCTCCGTCGCTGAATGTGAGCAGCAAATGGAGGCCGCGGGACTAAATCCGTCTCTCATGGTGGATTGTAGCCACGCGAATTCACGTAAAGATTATCGTCGCCAACCGCTGGTGGCGGAAGATGTGATCCATCAAATTAAACAAGGTAACCGCTCTGTGATTGGCTTGATGATCGAAAGTCACCTCAATGCTGGCAACCAATCAGCGGATCTGCCGAAAGATGAGATGGCGTACGGTGTGTCGATCACCGATGCGTGCATTGATTGGGCGTCTACCGAACAATTGTTGCGTCATGCTCACCAAGAGCTGGCAACCTCTCTTCAACAACGTATTCAACAGGGCTAAATCATGGTGGCAGAACTGAGCCGATTGCGCGATCAAATCGATGATGTCGACAAACAAATGGTGAGCCTGCTCGCGCGCCGTTTAGAGCTGGTCGCAGAAGTGGGAGAGGTAAAAAGCCAACATGGCTTGCCCATTTATGCGCCGGACCGTGAAGCAGCGATGCTCGCTTCGCGTCGTCAAGAAGCACAGTCGCAAGGCGTGCCACCAGACTTAATTGAAGATGTCCTGCGTCGTACTATGCGCGAATCGTACAGCAGTGAAAACGACTCTGGCTTTAAGTGTCTAAACCCAGATTTACGCCAGGTCGTAGTCATTGGCGGTAAAGGGCAGCTAGGGGGATTGTTCGCGCGCTTGTTTGCGCTTTCTGGCTATCAGGTCACTGTGCTGGATAAAGACGATTGGGTGCATGCGGATACCTTGCTGGCTGACGCGGGTATGGTGGTGGTGTCGGTACCCATTGACGTTACGGAAGCGGTCATTAATCAATTGACCCAACTGCCAGATGACTGCTTATTAGTGGATCTCACCTCCATCAAATCAGGTCCGCTACAAGCGATGTTAGCCGCGCATTCAGGCCCAGTGGTTGGTCTACACCCGATGTTTGGCCCCGATGTGGCCAGCCTTGCCAAGCAGGTGATTGTTTATTGCGACGGCCGACATCCTGAGGCATACCAATGGTTGCTCGAGCAATTTCGGATTTGGGGCGCTGGGCTACATCGGATCAGCGCCATCGAGCATGATGAAGGCATGACGCTGATCCAAGCGCTGCGCCACTTTACGTCGTTTGTTTACGGGGTCCATCTGGCAGAAGAAAACCCCAATTTAGATCAGCTTACCGCGCTAAGCTCACCGATTTATCGCTTAGAGCTTGCCATGGTGGGGCGCTTGTTCGCCCAAGATGCGGGTCTGTATGCGGATATTATTATGTCCTCGCCGCAAAACCTGGCGATGATCAAACGCTTTTACCAGCGTTTTGGGGAAGCGATTGACTTGCTCGAACAACATGATAAGTCCACGTTTGTCGATGCCTTCGCGCAAGTGGAAAACTGGTTTGGCGACTACGCCCCGCGCTTTTTACAAGAAAGCCAAGGCTTGTTGCGACAAGCCAACGACGCCACCCACCGCACCGTGACCTAGTCAGGCTCACCTTTTCAAGGGGGCAGGAGGGTAGAGAGCCACACAGATAAAGTGAGATAGCGTGTATATCGATATGAGGGACTAAGAACTGGATCGCATGGATAAAGTGATAGGGTATTTATAATCAGGCTCGCACGTGGAAAAGTGAGTCTTTGTAGTAGTCTAAGCGGATTCGAAAGTATTATTTCGTCGCTATGAGATGTACGGTTATTGCGTGTTTGAGGCTACAGCAAGCGGTCGAAAGCGTATTAGAACTATCGTTGCAGAGTCTGTGATTTAGGGATATAGTTATCGAGCGGTTGGAAACAATCTATGGTGTGCTGCCTTGTTGTAGTGCGCTGAGCTCGTAGCTCTTTCCGCCGCCTTCTTTCCCCCATTTCCTTTCGTAGCGACTCTCTATTATCTTAGGGGTTCGTATATGTTTTTGTTGTACGCAGATGAATCCGGCACGCCTGGTGGCGCAGACCAAGAGCATTTTGTTCTCGCTGGCTTTAGTGTGTTCGAGCGCTCTGCACATTGGCTTTCTCTTGAGTTAGATAAAATCGCGGCAATCTTCAATCCACAAGACCCCCACGCTGTTGAACTCCACGGCGCCCCCATGCTTGCGGGGCGAGGCTTTTGGCGGAAGTTTGATAAAGAGTTGCGCCTAAAAGCGATCAAACAGGCTCTTAGCTTAATTGATGGGCGTAAATTTAGAATATTTGCATCAGTTGTAAGAAAAGGTGCCATCTCTCCAAATGATCCGGTTCATTATACCTTTCAACAAATTGTAACCCGCTTCGATCATTTCTTAGCCAGACAACATGTTCACTTCAATAATACCCAAAGAGGTCTGATTCTTTTTGACAAGAGCAGCAAAGAAGCACCGATTCAAGCACTCGCTAAAGCGTTTAAACTCGATGGTCATGACTGGGGGCGGCTGAGGAATATGGCAGAAGTCCCTGCCTTTATCGATTCTGAAGCAACAAGATTGATTCAACTCGCGGACCTGATTGCTTACGCGTTGTTTCGTTATTACGAAAAAAAGGACGGTCAGTTTTTCGACCTTATTGAGCGAAAATTTGACTATTTTGGGGGTGTTCAGCATGGACTTCACACGGTGGTTTAAGCGATATGATAATGATTAAAGCGCCAAAAGCCCACATCGTGGGCTTTTGGCGTTAATGGCTACTCGCGATTATTCGTTGCTGTCCGGCAGCGATACTTCGGTGGGGGAAATGGTCTCTGACGGGTAGCAACCGAGCACTTTTAGGTAACGGGTCAGGGTGGTGAGCTCGTCCAGTGCACTTTGCATCAGGTTGCTGGCCATATTAGCTTCAACATCGACGTAAAACATCTCTTCCCATGGGTTGCCAAGCACGGGCCGAGATTCGAGCTTGGTCATATTGATGCCGCGCTCGCGCAGTACCATTAAACACTCCACCAAGGAGCCAGCTTGCTGCGAGGTCGACATGATAAAGGTGGTCTTGGCAGGGGTCAGTGACGACACTTTAACCGGCTTGCGGGCCACGACAATAAAGCGGGTGTGATTTTGCTGTTGGTTGGCTATCTCGCTCTTAATCGCGGTTAAACCGTAAAACTCACCACTTGCCGCATGACCAATCGCGGCGACGTTGGGCTGGTTTAAATCCGCTACTTGTTGCATGGCTTCAGCGGTGCTGGAGCAATAAATCTTCTTCACTTTACCCAAGGTGTCAATGTATTCGCTGCATTGCTGGTGCGGCTGCGGGTGGGCATACAAGGTATCAATTTGACTTGGCTCTTGGTCACCGACGGTAAGCAGGCAATGGTCGATAGGCAGCGTGAGCTCACCGACAATCGATAAACGCGTGTGCTGCAGCTGATCGTACACTTCATTGATTGAGCCAGAACTGGTGTTCTCTACGGGTAAGATACCGTAATCGGCATGACCAGTTTCTACCGTTTCTACCACCTTTTTAAAGCTGTCGCAGGCCATTTCCACCAGTTCGGTTTGCTTGCGGCTAAAGTATTGGCGCGCGGCGAGATAGGAATATGAGCCCTGGCTGCCCAAGAAAGAAACCCGTGCCACTGGACGCTGATTGTCTGGGTTGGCCAGGTTTTGCAGATAGCGCTGCTGGATAAGTACCGAGTCTTCGATAATGGTGTGAAACAGACTCAATACATAGTGGGCGTCTAGCTGGTGATCTTGCGCTTTGGTCACCAGTTTTTCTAATAAGGCTTGTTCACGGGCTTGATCGCGAATCGGTTTTTGCACGGCGACTTTGTTTTTGGCGACATCTAGGCTTAAGCGACGGCGCTCGGCCAATAGTGTCAGCAGCTCTTGATCAAGCTGGCTTATGCGCGTGCGTATCTCATCCAGTGGGCGTGGTGTGTCTGGCATACATTATCCTTGTTCTAATACAAAAAAACCTCCCGGTTGGGAGGTTAGTGCGCCAGGCTGATTAGGCTTAGCACGCTTCCTCCCGCGTTGGCGAGATAAAAAAGAAGCGAAAAAAACGAACGAGAATCAGCATTGGGCGTTGTGTTGTTATGTTTGCGTATGGATTAACCATATGGGGCGCAGGCAGGCGTGTCAAGGATCAAAAAGCCCCGCGAGGGCGGGGCTAACATGTTTAGCGAGTTAGGTGTTGCGCTGAGGGTTAGATTTCCTCATCGGCTGGATTTTCTTCCATCGCAACCGTCGCGGCTGACTTATCGTTACGGCGCGCTTCGCCTTTGTGTTGGACCTTATTCAGTTGCTTCTCGAGTTTTTGGCCCACCTCGTTAATCGCTTTGTACATGTCGTCGCTTTCGGCAGAGGCAACCAGTGTTGAACCTGGTAGCCCAGCTTTCGCTTCCACTTTGAACTGGTGGTTTGGCTCCTTACTGATCACAGCATGAGGATTGATGAGTGCCACCTGCCACTTGGCCAGCTTTTCAAAGCGGCTTTCGATGCGCTCACGGATGGCGGGAGTGATTTCGATGTTTTTGCCTGCAATTTCCACTCTCATACTCTTTCCTCTTTGTTCCCCTGTATTAGGTTCATCTTCAGATTACCGCTTTCCATTATTGATAACGTGACTTAGCTCATGTTTAAAGGGGGGAAGGATATCGATAGAAGGATCTGTGAGCACCTGCGAATCCTGACACCGAAAAGGTCGGAAAAGCCTTGAACTCAATGCCAAAAATGCTACGTTGGGAGAGGTCACGAACGCTGATTTACCCGCCAGTCAGGGCCGCCTCGCGCCTGTTTATTTTCCTCGTTTTCGCTTGTGGTTAAAATGTGCCACAAACCTGCTTGTGCTTTTTGGCGTATTGCGGTGACGCGATAGTGATTCAAGCAAAGTAGACATAAAAAAGGCGACCAAGTTGGCCGCCTCTGAAAAGAACTAAAAGCGGGCTTGATTAGTTATTCGCGTGTAGCTCGTGGTTGAGCTCGACCGCCGTTTTGTTGGTTAAGCATTCAACCGCTCCCGTTTTTGAGTTGCGGCGTAGCAATAGGTCCGACTTACCGGCCAAATCACGTGCTTTGATGCTTTCGACCACATTGCCGTCAGCGTCGAGCATGGTGACTTTGGTGCCTGCGGTGACATACAGTCCTGACTCGATGGTGCAACGATCGCCTAATGGGAAGCCAAGGCCAGCATTGGCACCCAACAGTGAGTTCTCACCAATTGAGATCACAATCTGGCCGCCGCCACTCAGCGTCCCCATAATGGATGCACCGCCGCCAATATCGCTACCTTGACCGACCATCACACCCGCAGAGATACGGCCTTCAATCATGCTCTTGCCTTCGGTGCCGGCATTGAAGTTGATAAAGCCTTCGTGCATCACCGTAGTGCCTTCACCCACATGGGCGCCCAAGCGAACACGGGCGGTATCAGCAATACGCACACCGGCAGGCACCACGTAATCGGTCATTTTCGGGAATTTATCCACGCACTCAACGGTTAATGTTTCGCCTTTCAGACGCGCTTCCATCTGACGCTCAGGCAGTTCCGGCAAGTCGATTGGGCCTTGGTTGGTCCAAGCGATGTTGTGCAGCAGGCCAAAGAGTCCGTCTAGCACCACACCGTGTGGTTTGACTAAGCGGTGCGAGATCAGCTGAAGCTTGAGGAAGCCTTCAGCCACCGATGCGGGTTTGCTGTCGTTTTCTAGAATAACCAGCACCAGTGGCTGTGTGGTTTGTTGAGCCTTGCTCGCAAAGTTAGCTGCCTTTTGAGCGCCAGCGGCGGCGAAGGCTTCACTGATTGCAGCGCAGGTTTCTGGTGCAACCTCTAGTACCTGATTACCGGCGCTATAATCGGTTAGCGCGCTTAGGGCACTTACCAGATCATCACTAGGATTAAGCAGGGGCGCTGGGAAATAGGCTTCAATGATTTTACCGTCCTGGTTTTGAGTGGCGGTACCGAGTGCCAGAGCAAAGCTTGCCATTGGGGGGAATCTCCTTGTGTCGTTGGGCTTAAAACATCAAACACTTCATCTTAAAGACAAGCGGCGGTGGTTGGAAGCGCTTAACGGCTGGCGGAGGCAAAAACCGTTACAGGTCAGCGCACCGATTCATGTTGATGCATAGTCATCAGGAGACAGGCATAAAAAAAGCAAGCCAAATGGGCTTGCTCTTTCGCGGATGCTAAAAGGGTCAGCAATCACAACTTTAGGCCGCATCGGCGTCTTTGTCGTCGCGACTCTCGTCCGCTTTGTTCTCGCTTTTTGCCGGCTTTTTCTTTGCCGCCTTGCGTTTTGCGCCCAGTGCTTCAAGCACCGAGTCTTTGTGTTGAGCAAGGTATAGCGACAAGGCTTCACGCTTTTCTTCGTCGTCTACCAGTTCGCTTTCTCCAATTAGATCGAACATGGCATCCGCCATATCCAACATTTTGTCGTAGGCGTCGGCTTCAGCTTTGGAGGTAAATGTCATCTTTTCTTCTCCCTCGCGTTCGACCACGTACTTGACGATAACGGCCATAATTACCCTCTCTTCGTTGATTTACTGTCTTTTTATACAGTAGGATAAGGGCCATTGTCCACTGACCCGGCCATGATTGTGACATGAGAGAAAAATTTAGCACCATTTATCAACGTGCCGCTGAGCGCAAAGGCGGTCAACGCGAGGTAGAGCGCATGTTGGTGGCACCGCTTGCGCCTCATGCCTTGTGTGAGATACCAGATGATCGCTGGCTCGCAGCGTTTAGCCAGAAGGTGTTTCAATCGGGGATTAGTTGGCAGGTAGTGCGTAAAAAATGGCCCGGATTTGAAGAGGTGTTCTGGGGCTTTGATATTGATAAAATGCTGCTGATGCCGCCGGAAATGTGGGAAGAAAAAGCCACCAACCCAGCGATTATTCGTCATCTTACCAAGGTGATGACGATTCCGCACAACGCGGAAATGATCCACCGCGTGCAGCAATCGCACGGCAGTTTTAGCCAGTTTGTCGCCGATTGGCCCAGCGAAGATATTGTCGGGTTATGGCAGTATTTAAAAAAGCACGGTAAGCGTTTAGGCGGTAATACCGGTGCTTATACCTTGCGCCGAATGGGCAAGGACACCTTCTTGTTCACCCGTGATATCGAGCACTACCTGCGCGCGACTAAAATCGTTGATAGCGGTCGAGAGACCAAGCGGGCGATGCAAGCAGCGCAACAGGCATTTAATGAGTGGCAGCAAGAGTCGGGGCGTTCACTGAACCATATCAGCCAGCTGATCGCATTCAGTGTGGGTGACAATCGCGTTTAATCGCGCAGCGATTTGCTGTGCCATCACGCGCTTAACAAGTCGTGTGCGAGGTCGCGGCGTATCGATGGCGGTTTGCGCTTAGTACGGCAATCGGCCACAATCGATGCCAGTTATCTTTCCCATGTGAGCGCCTTGTGTTTACTGTTTATCACTCTAATCAGCTCGATCTGTTGAAGTCCTTGTTGGTCTCCCTAATCCAACAGCGACCACTGTCTGACCCTTTTCAAAAAGAACTTATTCTGGTGCAAAGCCCCGGCATGGCGCAGTGGTTAAAAATGGCACTCGCCAATGAGCAGCAGATTGTCGCGAACGTCGAATTCCCGCTTCCCGCTACCTTTATCTGGCAGCTGTTTGTGCGGGTGTTGGATGGCGTGCCTGAGCGCAGTGATTTCAATAAAGAGGCGATGACATGGAAGCTAATGGACATCTTACCCAGCTGTCTGGATGCGCCAGAGTTCGCTGATTTAGCCGCGTATTTGGAAGATAGCCAGGATCAGCAACGCGCCTACCAGCTGGCCGAAAAAGTGGCCGATATTTTCGACCAGTATTTGGTCTATCGCCCCGAGTGGGTGCTGGCATGGGAGCAAGAGCAACCGGTACCCGAGCTTGACGATGTGCAGCCTTGGCAGCAAAAACTGTGGCGTCGCTTATACGATCACACATTGGCGCTGGGCCAATCGCCTTACCATCGCGCCAACTTGTATCAAGAGTTTATCGATACCTTAACCAGCCATCAGCACAAACCTGAAGGGCTTGCTGATATTGAGAGGGTGTTTGTATTTGGCATATCCGCGCTCCCACCACGCTATCTGGATGCGTTGCAAGCACTGGGCGAGCATGTGGAGGTGCATTTTATGTTCACCAACCCATGCCGTTACTATTGGGGCGATATTCGCGACAAGCGCTATCTGGCTAAACGTGCCGCATTGGCGCGGGATAAAATCAGCCGAATTGAAGACATCCCCGCCGAGAGCCAATTGGCACTGGGGCTTGATGAGCCCGAGCACGGTGAAGTAGGGAACAGCCTGCTGGCGTCGATGGGAAAACTGGGGCGCGACAACTTACTGCTGCTCTCGGAAATGGCCTGTAATGAGATTGATAGCGGCTTTGTTGAGGTCAACCGCGATAATCTGCTGCATCATATCCAAGCCGATATTTTGGATTTGAATGAGCCGGGCGATCCCAAGCAGACTGAAACCAGTGCGGCGAAAACAGAAATCGAGCCAGATGATGCATCCATTGCAATCCATGCCTGTCACAGCCCGATGCGCGAAGTCGAAGTGCTGCACGATCAGCTACTCGCGATGTTTGAGGCCAACCCATCACTGAGCCCCCGCGATGTGATTGTGATGGTGGCGGATATCAATGCCTACAGCCCCGCCATTCAAGCGGTGTTTGGTAATGCGCCGAGTGAGCGTTTTATTCCCTTTTCCATCTCAGATCGCAGCGCCGATCAAGAAAGCCCGGTATTAGCCGCCTTTTTGCGCCTGCTCACCCTGCCTGATAGTCGATGCAGTGCGGCGGAGCTATTGGAAATTCTTGAGGTGCCGGCGGTGTCGCGCCGTTTTGCCATCGACAGCCAACAGTTTGATCAGATTAAGCAGTGGGTGGAAGAAACCGGCATTCGCTGGGGGCTTGATACCCATACTGCAAGCCAGTTTGCCTTGCCCGAGCAGTATCAGAATACGTGGCTATTTGGCCTGAAACGTATGCTACTCGGCTACGCGATGCCGAGTGAGGCCGGCTTGTTTGCAGACACCGTCCCTTATGATGAAGTCCAAGGGCTTAATGCGGAGCTGGCGGGGAGTTTAGGGCTGTTTATCGACACCTTAATTTACTACCAGCAGCAGTTAGCGATTGAGTGCGATGGCAAGGCGTGGGTGGCGCGATTGACCCAAATGCTGGATGACTGCTTCGCCATTGAAGGGGATGAAGAGTTAGCGGTCAAATTAATCCGTACTCAGTTAGACAGTTGGCTGACACAGCTTAGCGATGCCGCCTTTACCCACACGCTAACCTTGCCCGTGGTGCGCGATTACTTTAATGGTCGCCTCAACAACGAGCGAGTCAGCCAGCGCTTTTTGGCCGGTCAGGTCAACTTTTGCACCTTGATGCCGATGCGCTCTATTCCCTTCGATGTGGTGTGTTTGCTTGGGATGAATGATGGCGTGTACCCGCGCACTGTGCCTAGCGTCGGTTTTGATTTAATGGTGGGCCGCACGCGGGCAGGGGATCGCTCGCGTCGCGACGATGATCGTTACCTGTTTTTAGAAGCGCTGCAGTCAGCACAGCAGCGTTTATATATCAGTTATGTCGGGCGCTCAGTGCAAGATAACAGCTTAAAAGTCCCGTCGGTGCTGGTTACCGAGCTGCTTGAATATTGTACTCAAGGCTACTGTTTGGCCGGTGACCGCGATTTACCCGAAGTCCAGTCACGTCAGCGGCTGGAAGAGACGCTTATCCAGACGCATCCGCTCACTCCCTTTAGCCCAGAGGCGTTTGCTCATGATGGTAGCTACGCGCAAGAGTGGCTACCGGCTGCCAAAGGGCAAGGGACGCAACTGCCGGCATTTATGGATGATGCATTAAGCCCTGATCCGGATAGCCATATCGATCCTGTGATTGAGTTGGCTGAGTTGCAGCGCTTTTGGCGGTTGCCCGTGCGCTACTTTTTCCAACGCCGCTTGAAAGTCTTCTTTGAGCAGTTAGAAGCGCCGTTAGAAGAATTTGAACCCTTTCGCTTAGATACCTTGCACCGCTTTCAGCTGCGCGATCAGCTATTAGCCCACTTTATTGAGACTGATGATAGTCCCCAAAGCGTGAAGGATTTTATGGCCCGACAGCGAGGACAGGGCAAGTTGCCCTTAGCGTACTTTGGCGAATTGACCTTGGATACGCAAGTTATGGTGATCCGTGACATGTACCAACGCTTGACGCCTTTGCTCGCCGCGCCGCGCCCCGATCTTGAACTCAATCTGACCCTTCCTACTGCCTTGGGTGAGGTACAACTGCAAGGTTGGCTCAATCGGCGTTATCAAGACTGCTTGGTTCGCTTTCATTGTGGCGATCTGACTGTACGTCATCAGCTTTCAGTATGGATTGATCATTTATGCCAATGCGCAATGGGCGAAGCCGTGCCGAGTACGCTGGTGGGAGTGAAAGAAACCATTGAGTTTTCCCCACTCAGCAAAGATGACGCGCGAGCACACCTACAAGCCTTGGTTGAAGACTATCAACAGGGCCTGAATCAGCCACTTACCTATCTGCCAAGCTCAGTCGGGGCGGGGATAAAAGCCCGAGATAGTAAAAAAGGCTTTGATAACAGTGAAACCGGCCAAGACAAAGCGCTGAAATCGATACGCGATGCCTTTGTGGGAGGCTTTAATCCTGGTGAAGGACAAGACCCTTACGTTTACCGTGTTTGGCCGCAATGGCGTGAAAGCCTCGGCCAAGCGCTGTTAGCAACAGGCGATCGCCACTTAATGCCGATGTTAGCGCAGCGACAAAAACACTAGCATGCAGTGAAGCCCGCATCATAGGCGCGATGTGGCCTCTGTCTCTTCCTCTCCACGCTTCCCCCTGTTAGCCAAGTTGATACTTGGCTTTTTATTGTGCATCGATTGTCTTTAAAGCATGATTTTTGATGATCTGCTTGTCTTTTTATTCATTAAAGTTGAGTAAAAATCTAAATGTGCGCGCTAAATATCATTAAAGAGTGAGCAGGAGATGCGTCGATACGTCGGCGTTTAGCGTGATAATTGTTATCAATTTGTTGGTCAAAGATTGCGCGACTTGCGCCTCGTTAGGGGTCAATCTATTTGGGGTCTAAATATTTTTTAAACGATCATTTGAATAGTGGGTTTCAGAAAAAGTTATCATAATATCAGTATCTTGTGGTTTTTTAATTTGTTAGTGGACGTATTAAATGTGTGGTTTTGTAGGATTTTTACGATGTTTTTTATTTGAACGTGTAATTAACTTAACGCACAATGTCATCGAAAATTCACATAACAAACCATGAAAAAAAGGAAGTGCCTTCATGCATAAATTCTCAAAAAGCGCAGTGGCAACCTTAGTCTCTAGCCTTTTGTTGGGTGCCTCAGCGCACGCCGACGTCAGCATTACTCAAGGTAAGACTGCAATCCCAGATGGCGAGGCAACGCATGCCCAAGACATCACGGTAAAAAATGAGCATGTCGCGTTCGCATTGGCGGTTGAGTCTGCGCCACCATGGGGCGTGCCACGTGGTACCTTGGTGGACCTCGCGGCGGTGAAAAATGGCAAAATTGATCTAGACCGAGTCGCTTTTGCAGATTTCATCCCTAATAGCTGGTCGGCTTGGCCGAACGATCGTAAGTCGATTGACATTGTGGAAGACAGCGATGAAAAAGCGGTGATCAAAGTGAGCCGTAACTTCGACAAGGTCGACATTACCACTTGGTACACCTTGGAAGCGGGCTCTGATTCGATTGGACTCAAAACCGTGATGAGCAACCAAGGCGAAGACGACCTTGAGCTAGAATCAGGCCACACGATTTGGCCGGATACGGGCTATCAGTTCGCGGTACCAGGCCTTGAAGGCAATGAAGAAGCGATGGCCGATAATGCCCTAGCCGATCGCATGGTGGCGTATGACCGTGATTGGGCGTTCGCACTGCATGCGCCTTATTTTGATCGCATCAAATATAACGGCCGCGATATGTATTTGGGTCACACGCTTAAAGCGGGCGAGACCCGTACCTTTGACTCAAAGCTCCAGGTTGTTCCCAACGGCGATATGGCACCGATTGTCAAAGCGGAAGCTGAGCGTCATGGCGAAGCGACGGGCACCATTAGCGGCCAATTGCGCGCCGACAACGGTAACGTGCCAGCCGATGCGATTGTGATGATTGAAAAAGACGGTCACCCTTACGCGTGGACGCTTGCTAAAGAGGGTCAGTACAACATGGCATTGCCAGAAGGTAAGTACCAAGTGTATGGCACGGCAACAGGACATGCGAATAGCCAACCGCAATCCATTACCGTGAGTGCTGACAGTGAACAAACATTGGACTTCACATCGCTGAAAAGCCCAGCGACGCTTGCACTTAACGTGGAAGAAGCGGCCTCTGGTGTCGCCAAAGACGCGCGTGTGACTATCATTGAAGGCCAAGCGCCACCGGTTGAATTTTTGGGTAAGCGTACCTTCTTCACTGATTTGCTGCCTGCCGGCCATGCCGAGCTAAAACTGGCACCGGGTGAATACAAGTTAGGCATTAACGCCGGTGCGGGCTTTACTGCAGAATCACAAACTTTGGATGTAACGCTCGAGTCGGGCAAAACCAACCAACAAGTGGTGAAAGTGCCTCAGGTGACTTTCCCTAACCGTAACCATTGGTATGGCGCTGACTTGCACCACCACGGCAATGTGCTGGAAGGGGTAACACCTCCAGAAATCGTAGTGCGTGCTCAGTTGGCAACTGACTTGGATCTGACCTTTATCAGCGATCACGATTCCACCATTAATCACAAAGTGTTTGCTGACCTATCAGCAAAACGTGGCGTACCTTTCATTCCATCGATTGAGATCTCGCCATCGTGGGGACACATGAACCCATTCCCCATCGACAATGGCGCCGCGCTGACGGTCGATCCGGGTACTGATGACGTGCACACCTTGATTGATGCCGCGCATGAGATGGGCGCAGAAGTGGTGCCGATGAACCATCCATATAACGATTATGGTTACTTCACCAATATCGCTAAGGATGCGGTGCCGGGTGGTAAGACCGATCGTTTCGACCTGATGGAGCTCAACGCACGTGTCGATAACGAGCCGACCCTTGAAAAAGCGCACAAGCTTTGGGATCAAGGCGAAGCCATGTACCTCACAGCCGGTACCGATACTCATGATGCGTGGAACCAGCTTACCGGTCGTATTCGTATGATGGCCAATGTTGATGGTGAGCTAACGCCTCTTGCCTTTGCCAAAGCGTTGAAAGCGGGTCACGGCTATGCCACCCAGGGGCCCATTCTGTACCCACAAAACATCATGTTTGGTGAAACCGCCAAGGCCGGTGATAAATGGGATATCAATGTAGTCGCCGCTGATGGTCTCAAAGAAGTACGCTTGATCGGTCAAGGTGGTGAGGTGCTAAACAGCATCACCATTAACCCCGAAGAGAGTACACAGCGCCTTGAGCTATCACTGCCTATTCCTGCGGATGCAGAAGGTTGGATCAACCTAGAAGTGGAAGACAAAGACGGCAGCACGGCATGGACCAACCCAGTTTGGCTTCAGTCGTAAGCGTTACGTCTCAATCAATGAACCAAGGCCAGCCATGCTGGCCTTTTTAATGTTCGCTTTTTAGGGAGTCATCGCTCACCGCCAAGGAGCCACCAAGTCGTCTTGGTGATCCTTTCACTGTTAGGGCTTTATCAGTGTGAAAATAGCGAGAGACCTTGCTTTACACGCTGGCTGAGTGACAGTGCTTTATCGGTCAGTTCACGGGTATCATCGCTGGCTTGGGCATTTTGATGAGACACTTCGGTGATAGCTGCTAGGTTCTTGGCCACTTCCTCGGCGGCAGCTGCTTGCTGAGTGGTTGAAGTCGCCACTTGGCCATTCAAAGCGGCGAGTTCTTGAACCTGAGTTTGCAACGCGGCCATATCACGACGCGCCGCTTGTGCGTCATTGACACATGTTTGTGTTTGTTGTTGACCATCCACCATGCTGCTGACTGCATTGTCGGCCCGAGCTTGCAGCGTGCCGACAATATCACTGATGCGTGTGGTCGACTCTTGCGTGGATTGCGCTAATTGGCGAACCTCATCGGCAACCACTGCAAATCCACGTCCCGCTTCACCCGCTCGTGCTGCCTCAATCGCTGCGTTAAGGGCAAGTAGGTTGGTTTGCTCGGAAATGGTGTTAATGACGGTAGTCACATCACTGATTTGTTGGGTGGAGTCGGCGAGTTCACGTAAGATCTCAGACGTATCGTCGACGCGTTGCTGCACGGTTTCCATCGCGCTGGTAGCGCGTTGCAAACTGCCATCGACATCGTTGATGAGCTGTGTGGCGCTATCGGTTTGAGAAGCATTCGACTCGGTAAGGTATTGCACGTCACGTACGGCGGTAGAAAGCTCTTCGACGGCACTTGCCACAGAGTCGAGAGTGCGATTTTGTTCTTCAACCGCACGAGCGGTGCTGGCAGCCAGGCTTGCGACTTCTTCACTACCTTGATGCTGCTCGCTTACATTGGTATCTACCTGCGAGATCAGCCGCTGCAGCGCATCCAAAGCTTGGTTGGTATGCTGACTCATGTCGCTAATCTCATCGCGACCATACACGGTCGCGCGTTGAGTAAGATCGCCCTCAGCGAGTGAGGATATGACATGGCGCAGCGCCATGAGCGGTGTCAGCATCGCTCGGGAAAGGGCACTGGCAAGTACAATCATCACCGCGCTAATCAGAGCTGTCACTCCTGCTGCGTTGAGCGCTTGCTGCCACGCCTGTGCGCGTAGGTCATCCAAGTAGAACCCTGAACCTACCATCAAATCCCAAGGACCAAAACGCTTCACCACACTGAGCTTTTCTACCGCTTGATGACTACCGGGCTTTTGAAATGTATACCGCGCGATCCCCCCATTAGCTTGATTAGCGGCCTGGGTCAGGGCGGGTAAAATCGATTGGCCATCGGCATCAACAATTTGCCGCGTGTTTTTGCCTACTGCACTTTCGGCACCAGCAATCATCACATTATTGCGATCGACGATAAAAAAGTAGCCGGCTTGGCCATATTTGAGTGCGCTGACAGCATGAAGAACGGATTCGGGGGGCGTGTCTTGGTTGGGGTATTGTCGGTGCATAGCATCAAGATAGTGCCATGCCATATCGACCTTTTTGTGCATCTGGGCGATGCGCTCTTGCTTGATGGCCTCAAAATGGGAAAAAGAAAGGTAAGCGGCCAAACTGACGAGACTTAATACGGCTAAGCCAACTAAAAGTAAGAGCTTATTACGCACCGAGAGTCGGTGGATGAGTGGCATGGTGATACTCCCTGTATGAGTTTTATATGAGTGATAGTTATAAGCAGTCCATTATTAATAGAATTAAAACTAAATATCAAGTCATGATAATGAGTATTAATATCATTTGAGGGGTGTGAGCATGAATAACAGTCAATGAGTCGGGCAGGAAAATCTTAGCGAGCTCAGCACGGTTGTCTCGGCCTGAATATGTTTTCCCCCAAGGGGTTGCTACAATAGCGAGCAGACTAGGCGATGAAATAATGATATGGAACCGCAGATCCTCAACCCGCTCACCTTGCCACTTGATGGCGTCCGATTAATCGAAGCCTCCGCCGGCACCGGCAAGACGTTCACGATTGCTGGCTTGTACCTGCGATTGTTGCTTGGGCATGGCCGCGCGGCGCCGTGTCGGGTCGAGCAAATACTGGTGGTGACGTTTACCGAAGCGGCAACCCAAGAGCTGAAAGACCGTATTCGGCGCCGCATTCATGAGGCGCGTTTTGCCTTTATGCGCGGTGAGAGTGACGACCCTATCATTGGCCCTTTGCTGGCACAGGTAAGCGATCATAAAACCGCGGCGCAGCGACTGTTAGAGGCCGAACGTCAGATGGACGAGGCGGCCATCTATACCATTCACGGTTTTTGTCAGCGGATGCTGACCCAAAATGCGTTTGAATCGGGCAGCCTGTTCAGTCATGAATTTGTCACCGACGAGCGACAGATCAAAGCGCGCGCGGCGGCCGATTTTTGGCGTCGTCGTTTTTATCCGTTGCCTAAATCGTTAGCCGGTGTGGTGAGCAGCTACTGGCCCGCACCGGAGGCCTTATTAAAAGAGATTGCGCCCTATTTATCCGGGCCTGCTGTCACGGTCAAGGCGCCTGATCTCGGCGAAGATCTCATGGCGGCACACCAAGCGGCGATTGCCAAAATTGATGCGGTGAAGCGCGCATGGCGTGAGGCGGGGGAGCAGATCATCGACCAGCTCAGCGCCGCCAAGCTCGATGGCCGCAGTTATCGCAAAGACCATCTGGCGAACTGGCTGAATGCGATGGAACAATGGGCCAATGCCGAGACGCTTGATTACCAGTTGCCCGACAAGTTGGAAAAATTCGCTCAACAGACATTAGCGGCCAAGAGTAAAGCTGAGCCACCGAGTCTGGCGCTATTTGAGCAGATTCAGGCATTGGTTGATCAGCCGCCGACGTTAAAACCGGGATTGACCGCAATGGCGATCAAAGAAGTGCGGCAGCTGCTCCGCCAAGAAAAACGTCGCCAAGGGTGGCTCTCGTTTGACGATCTCCTTTCTCAACTTGCCAGCGCACTTGACCAAGATAGCCAAGGTCAGTTGGCTGCACGTATTCGCAGCTTATATCCGGTGGCAATGATTGATGAATTCCAAGACACCGACCCGTTGCAATATCAGATATTTAGCACTGTCTATCAGCCGCCAGTGGTGGATGGCGCCCCTGTATTCGAAGATCAAGAAGAAGGGGGGGAGCGCACCGGTTTAATGATGATTGGCGACCCTAAGCAGGCGATTTATGCCTTCCGTGGTGCCGACATCTTCACCTATATTCATGCCCGTGCGCAGGTGAGTGATCACTACAACCTTGCCACTAACTGGCGCTCGACAGATGGTATGGTGCGCGGGGTCAATGCCTTGTTCTCACGTGCTAAGGCGCCGTTCATTTATCAAGACAGCATTCCCTTTTTAGCGGTGGCCTCTTCGCCTAGCGCCAAACAAAAAGCGCTGGTGGTGGAGGGAAACGAGCAACCCGCGCTCACCTTTTGGCATCACAGCCCGGATGAATTGTGTGCCAAGCAAGATTTTGAACAGACGTTAGCGGTGAGTACCGCACAGCATATCACGCAAGTGCTCAACCAATCGGTGGCGGGCAATAGTTATCTACAAACGCCTTCCGGCCAAGCCGAAATTCAGCCGCACAATATCGCTGTGTTGGTGCGCACCGGACGCGAGGCACAGCTGATCAAGCAAGCGCTGGCCGAAAAAGGCGTGGCTTCTGTCTATCTTTCCAACCGTGATAATGTGTTCGCCAGCTCCGTCGCCAGCGATATTGAGCGCATCTTAGTGGCGGTGATGCAGCCTGAAAACGAGCGTAAGTTGCGGGCAGCGCTAGCCAGCCCCTTATTTGGCTTGACCGCCGAGCAGCTGGCGTTACTCAATCAAGACGAAGCCTTGTGGGAGCAAGAGGTGGTGGCCTTTAGCCATTACCGTGATACCTGGCAGCGCCGTGGCGTGATGCCGATGCTTCGCCAAGTCGCCAGTGCCCGCCAAGTGGCAGAAAACTGGTTGGCGATGCCGCAAGGCGAGCGCTGTGTGACCGACTTTTTGCATATCGCGGAGTTGCTGCAAAGTGCCAGCCAGCAATTGGACAACCCACACGCGCTGATCCGCTGGCTACAAGAGCGAATGGCCGAGCCTGCTCAACAATCGGAAGAGCAGCAGGTGCGGTTGGAGTCGGAGCGTGATTTGGTGCAAATCGTCACCATCCATAAATCGAAAGGCTTGGAATACGATCTGGTTTACTTGCCGTTTGCTTGTCAGTATCGCGAAAGCAGCCAACCGTTTTATCACGATGAACAGTATCAGCCAGTGCTGGCGCTGGATAATGTCGATGAAGGCAAAGAGCGGGCTGAAAAAGAGCGGCTGGCTGAAGATATCCGCTTGCTGTACGTGGCGGTGACCCGTGCCGTGTATGGGTGTTTTATCGGCTGTGCACCTCTTAAACAAGGCAACAGTCGGCAAAAAGATTCGGCCTTGCACCTAACGGCCCTTGGGTATTTGCTCCAGCATGGAGAAGCCGGTGATGCTAGCCTGCTGGCTGAGAGTTTGGCTGGATTAGCGAGCGCGAGCGATGCGGTGGCTGTGGTCGCCCCGCCTGAGCCGGATGATAGCCGTTATGCCCCTCAAACAGGTGCGTATGAGGCGCTAACCGCGCGTCAGTTTGGCGGCAAGATTGACCGTCAGTGGCGCTTAACCAGTTACTCAGGGCTGCTAAAACAAAGCCATCACATCAGTGCCTTGCCAACATTGGCCAGTTATGACTTGGACGCGGACGATGATCTCGCTGACGAGGAGACGGCGGATGTGGCGGTGGATCCTTGGTCGGTTTTTGCGTTTCCCAAAGGGGCGCGAGCCGGTACCTTTTTACATACCTTATTTGAAGAGGTGGACTTTACCGCCGACTTGATAAGTGAAGAAATCGCTGAGCTTATTACCCATCATCTTAGCTTGGAAAACTATGACCCACAGTGGTGCCCGATATTGCAGCAGTGGATGACACAGGTATTGAAACACCCGCTCAATGAGCACGGGTTGATGCTCAACCAAATTGATAATGCCAGTCGATTAACGGAGATGGAGTTCGTGATGCCTTTGGCCGCACTAGACTGCCAGCGATTGAACCGACTCGCCGCGCGATACGATGCGCTATCAGCGCGTGCTGGCCAGCTCACCTTTGACACGGCGCGCGGGATGCTAAAAGGCTTTATCGATTTAACCTTCCGCGCCGATGGTAAGTATTACGTGCTGGATTGGAAGTCGAACCATTTGGGGGATAGCGTGGCCGATTACCATCCTGAGGCGCTCAAAGAGGCGATGATCGCGCACCGATACGACTTTCAGTACCAAATCTATACCTTGGCGCTGCACCGCTTTTTGCGCCAGCGGATCCCAGATTATGATTACGACACCCATGTGGGGGGCGTGTTTTATTTCTTTTTACGGGGCGCCAGTGATAGCGGCGAGACCGGTGTGTTCGCGCACCGTCCCGACAAGGCGCTGATTGACGCCTTGGACAACCTCTTTGCTGGAGAGTCGGTATGAAACAAGCATTAATGGCACTATACCAGCGCGGGGAATTACGAGCGATTGATGTGCAATTTGCTTGTTTGATGGGCGAAGAAGAAACCCAATTAGATAAGGCTACTATCACAGTATGGGCGGCGCTGCTGAGCCGTGAAGTGGGCAAAGGCCATGTCTGCCTTGATTTGCACCAGTGGCAGCCGCCTAATGATGTCGCGTGGCAGCCCTTGCTGGAACATATTGATAGCCAAGCGCCAAGCGAGCAATTGGCGCAGGCCTCAGTCGTGTCCGATGGGATGCAGGCAACGCCCTTGGTGCTTGCCGGACACCGATTGTATTTGCATCGCTACTGGCATGCCGAGCAGCAAGTGGCGGGGCATATTCGCCAGCGCCTCACGGCGCTATCGGTACCGGATGAGGCCAGACAAACCCTAGATAACTTATTTGCCGCCTCACAGGCGGAGATTGATTGGCAAAAAGTGGCGGCAGCCACCGCGTTGACCCAGCCGTTTGCGGTGATTTCGGGTGGGCCGGGTACGGGGAAAACCACCACCGTCGCTCGTTTGTTGGCGGCGCTGGTGGCGTCGCACCACGCGGAGCGTACAACGTCTGCAGCGCTCACCATCAAACTGGTCGCTCCGACCGGCAAAGCGGCCAACCGATTGACTGAATCACTAGGACGGGCGATTGCCGCTTTGCCTGTTGATCATGACGTGAAAGCGGCGCTGCCGACCCAAGCCAGTACCATTCACCGATTATTAGGGGCGATTCCGCAGCGAGTGGCGTTTCGCCATCATAAAAATAACCCCGTGCATGCGGACGTGTTGATTGTCGATGAAGCCTCGATGGTGGATTTGCCCTTGATGGCACAGCTGTTCGATGCCTTGGCGTCCTCAACACGCATTATCTTGCTGGGGGATAAAGATCAGCTTGCCTCTGTGGAAGCGGGGGCGGTGCTAGGGGATATTTGTCAGTACGCCGAGGCGGGCTATCCATCGGCGCAAGCAGCGCGTTTAAGCCAGTTAACAGGCTTTGACGTACCCGAAAACCCACATGCGCCAGCGATCGCCAGTGCCCTTTGTCTGCTGCGCAAAAGTTATCGCTTTGATGCCCAATCCGGCATTGGCCAGCTCGCCTTTGCGGTGAACCGAGGAGAAATGGCTGAGGTGGGGGCGGTGTTAAAACGCGGCTATAGCGATATTGCCCACCATGTGTTGAGTGATGACAGCTATCAGACCCTGATGCAACAAGCGGTGACAGGATATCGCGATTACTTAACCACACTCGACAATGCAACGCTCGAAAATCCGTCATCAATGGCGGACGTGCTGAGTGCCTTTAGCCAATTTCGATTGTTATGTGCATTGACTGAAGGTCCGTTTGGCGTCGCCGGGCTTAACCAAGCCATTGAACAGCACTTAGCGTCGGCAGGGCTGATCGCCAAAGAGCGTGACACCTGGTATCACGGCCGACCAATCATGATTTTGCAAAACGATCATGCTCTGGGGTTGTATAACGGTGATATTGGGATTGCGGTGCAACACGCGGGGATCACCCGGGTGGCATTTGAAACCCACGATGGCGAGGTGCGCTATTTGCTTGCCAGCCGTCTGCCCGCCCATCAAACTGCGTTTGCGATGACGGTGCATAAATCACAGGGTTCGGAGTTTGCGCACACAGTGCTGGTGTGTCCGCCCACTATTTCACCGGTGATCACCCGCGAGCTGATTTACACCGGCATCACGCGGGCGAAGCGCCAGCTTGATCTTTACGCGTCTTGGCCGGTGCTGCGCCACGGTGTGGGCGCACGCACCGCCCGGTATAGTGGTTTGCCGGATGCTTTGATAGCGCCTTGATTGTAGCGAGATACGCTAAAGCGCTAAAGTCAGCACCTTAGAGCGCCGCTGATAGTTGTACAGCTCTTGGCGAGTGTTAGGGAGTGCTGACACATCAGAGAGCAAAAAGCCTTGTTCCAAAAACCAATGCAGACTGTGGGTGGTGAGCACAAAAATGGTTTCGAGCCCTTTGGCTTTGGCGCGTTGTTTGAGGTGATTGAGGAGCATGACGCCGCGGTCGCCATCACGGTAGTCTGGATGAATGGCGACGCATGCCATCTCGCCGGTGCGCGCTTCACTAAACGGATAGAGTGCGGCGCAGCCTATCACTAATCCATCGCGTTCGATGATGGTAAAGCGGGGGATTTCTTGCTCCAATTGTTCTCGCGAGCGGCGCACTAGGATCCCTTGTTGCTCCAAAGGTCGGATCAAATCCAAGATCCCACCGATATCGTCAATCTGGGCTTGGCGCACTTTTTCGGCACGCTCCATCACGATCTGGGTGCCGATCCCTTCAATCGAGAACAGCTCTTGGATCAAGGCGCCGTCTTTTTTATAGCTGATCAAATGACTACGAGTGACTCCCGCGCGGCACGCGGCAATCGCGCCTCGTAAAAAGCGACTGGTGCCAGAGTCGGTATCGCCAGCGGCTTCTCTCGCTTCTAGAAGTGGCTGGGCTTGGGTGGGCAGTAACTCAGAAATCACCTCATTGTCTTGGTTTAAGACCCCTTGCTCGGAACAAAAGCCAATTAACTTGTCTGCGCGTAACCGAATCGCGACTTGAGTCGCCACTTCTTCGGAGGTGAGGTTAAAGCATTCCCCCGTCACTGAGCTGGCTACCGGCCCCATTAGCACAATCGCGTTTTGATCGAGCTGGCGCTGAATGCCGTCAATGTCGATGCGGCGAATTTTGCCACTATGGCAGTAATCAATGCCCTCGTCGACGCCCAACGGTTGAGCAATAACAAAATTGCCACTGATCACATTAATTTGAGCGCCCGCCATGGGTGTATTGTTGAGCCCCATGGATAAACGCGCCGTAATGTCGAGCTGCACTTGGCCGGCGGCTTGTTTGACCACTTCAAGCGCGTGGCTGTCGGTGATGCGTATTCCTTTGTGATACGGTGTTTCCAGTCCGTACTGGTTTAAGGTGCGATTGATTTGCGGGCGGGCGCCGAAGACCAATACCAGCTTCATGCCTAGGCTATTGAGTAGAGCGATATCATTGACGATATTTTGAAAGTTCTCATCCGCCATGGCCTCGCCGCCAAGCATGATCACCGCGGTTTTATCTCGGTGAGCATTGACATACGGCGCCGATTGGCGAAATCCTTTAACCAGGGCGGTACTTCTTATTTTCACGCGCTCATCCGTTTAATTATTCACTAATATTGCCTTTTTATTCTTTTTGTTCGGTGCGTGTCAACCCCCAAGCAAGTAGATAATTGCAGAGGAGAGGCAAGGATGTACTCTGCATCGTGATGTTTTTTGCACTACGTTTATCATTATTCGCGCAATGTTTGGGAACTATCTCTCAAGATTCGCAAGTGGTTTATCAATGTGGGTCAGTTAGTTCGTTAAAATCACAATAAAACCAATAAGTGAGGTTGTAGCGTGCGGTTAACCAAACAATTTATCATGCTGGTGATTGTTCTCGTACTGGGCTGGGTGAGTTTTACCGTGGCCACCCGCCCAGAGCTGTTTGCGCCACATATGACAGACAAACAGCTTTATGGCGAATGGGTAGAACAAGATGTGGCCCCTTATGCAGCCGACCGATTTGAAATACGTCCTGATGGTGTCTACACCAATGGGAGTCGCGCCACCACGGAGTACCAGTTTGATGGCGATCAGCTTAAATACACGATAGGAACGGAAACCTACCTGTATCGGGTTGAAGACGCAAAGACGCTCGAGCGTATTGAACCTGCTCACTACACATCTTTTTTTGCTAAAGATAAACGCTCATAAGAGGAAGTGTTATCCCCAATGCGACCTGGATCAGTAGTGCTGTGATTCCAACGTGGTGAGCAGCTCGTTGACCGAGCACTGTTTCGTCGCCACCTTTCGCAAGAGATCGGCGGTTTGCGCATCACCACCCAGACAACGCTGAATACTGGCATTAATCACTTGGCGAGTGCAGCCTTCGCTGGCCATCATCCGGATCCATTGGTACTCCACTGCATCACTATCAAGTAGCGTTGAACGCCCAACTTTTAAATCCATCGCTGCTTTACTCCTTTATGTTGCACTTTCTATGCAGTTTTGTTGCAAGGACAGTACATAATAATTATATGACACTTTGATGAATGTCGCCTTGGTAAAGGAAGTAAGCTGAATAGGGTCACAATAAATCTGTATTGGTTTGCAGACAGTTACAAACTTAACGTTGAGAACTGATTGCGAAGCGGGGCGGTTTTTGCGAGCCTTAGCGCTATTAACTCACTGATTGGAATATGGTGTGAAAAAAGCGTTAGTCGTGATGGCGTGTGTGGCGGCACTCGCAGGGTGTATGCGTCCCACTGACCGGGGCCAACAATATGTGGATGGGCGATTTGAATCGATACTCACCCCGGTACCACAAGTGGTTTCTGAAAGCCCGCGAGACTTTAGTTTATTCAATGAGCAATTAGCGGAGGTGACTGCCAACTCACCCTCGTTAGTGGCTGAGCATCAAGCGGTTTATCAGCGTTTGCAAGCCTGGTTGGACGCGGGAGGCGAGATTGAGGCACTTGCGGATTATGGCTTAGGGGTGAACCAAATGGCAGGGGGAGATGATTTTGGTAACGTGATGTTTACCGGTTATTTCTCTCCTGTGATAGAGATGCGTCACCAACCGGATGCCCTGTTCCGCTATCCTGTCTACGCCAAGCCCCCTTGTGGTGAGGACTGTCCAGACCGTGCTGCTATCTATGCTGGGGCGTTAGATGGGCAGGGCTTAGAGCTGGGCTACAGCGCCTCCCTTATCGATAGTTTTATTATGGAAGTACAAGGCAGCGGCTTTGTGCATTTTGGCGATAACGACCAACTGGAGTATTTTGCCTACGGTGGCAAGAATGGTCACCCTTATGTCAGCATTGGAAAAGTACTGATCGAGAGGGGGGAAGTGCCGCGCGAAGAAATGTCGCTGAAAGCGATCCAAGAGTGGGTGGCTGCCCACAGTAAAGATGAAGTGCGTGAATTACTCGAGCAAAATCCCTCTTATGTTTTCTTTACCCCTAAGGCAGCTGATCCTGTCAGTGGTACGGCAGGTATTCCATTGAAAGCCGGGGCGTCAGTGGCGGCGGATAGACGTTATTTACCCATGGGCTCTGTGTTACTGGCTGAAGTGCCTCAGCTGGATGAGCAAGGCAAATGGACGGGCGAGCATGTATTAAAGCTTCTGATGGCATTAGATACCGGTGGCGCGGTGAAAGAGAATCATCTGGACTTGTATCATGGTATGGGCCGTAAAGCAGGCGAGCAAGCCGGGCACTACAAGCACTTTGGTCGGGTTTGGAAACTGGACGCCTTAGCGCCACAAATGGTGAGCCAGCCATAATAACGGGTTAGGTGAGGCCCTTAGTAAATAAAAAAGCGAGCGTCTAACGCTCGCTTTTTGGTAAGCGGGGTTTGATTACTCAATCAACCCGGCTTCACGGTAATAACGCGCTGCACCTGGGTGAAGTGGTGCAGACAGGCCGTCTTGTACCATTTCTTCTTTCTTCAGGTTAGCGAACGCTGGGTGGAGACGGCGGAAGTCATCAAAGTTTTCAAATACCGCTTTAACCACGTTGTAGATAACGTCTTCTGGGACTTGTGTGGAAGAAACGAACGTCGCACCCACACCAAACGTGGTGACGTCGTTGTCGTTACCGCGGTACATACCGCCAGGGATAGTGGCTTGGCGGTAATAGTCACGATCTTCAATCAGCTGTTTAGCTGCATCGTTCGCGACTTCAACCAATACGCTGTCACATGCGGTAGTCGCTTCTTGGATAGCACCACTTGGGTGACCCACGGTGTACACCATGGCATCAATTTTGTTATCACACAGCGCTTTGGATTGCTCGGCCGCTTTTAGCTCAGAAATTTGGCCGAACTTGTCCATATCCCAGCCCATTTGATCCATCAATACTTCGATAGTGCCACGTTGGCCCGAGCCAGGGTTACCAATGTTAACGCGCTTGCCTTCCAGATCATCAAAGGTTTTTACGCCTGCATCGGCACGTGCTACCACGGTAAACGGTTCTGGATGAATAGAGAAAACGGCGCGAAGCTCTTTAAATTCGCCCTGATCTTTAAATTTGCTGGTGCCTTTGTAAGCATGGTACTGCCAGTCAGATTGGGCGATACCCATATCGAGCTCGCCAGCACGAATGGTGTTGATGTTGTAGATTGAACCGCCTGTACTCTCTACCGAGCAGCGGATGCCGTGGTCATCTTTGCTTTTATTGACGAGACGGCAAATTGCGCCACCTGTTGGGTAATAAACACCAGTCACACCGCCAGTACCAATGGTCACAAACTGGTTCGCTTGCGCGCTTGCCGCGGTTCCTAGTGCGGCAGAAAAGCCGAGCGCAATCAGGGTAGGTTTCATCGCTTTCATGCTTAAGATTCCTTTTTAAGTTAGAGGTTGCTATCCGGGCGCACCCTCGAAGTTGTATAACACTCAATGACAATATGACAAAAAAGTGTCACCGCGCTATTTTTTCAATCTTTTAACAATATTTGCAAGCAATTGTATTGGGTTAAAACGATTGGGTCATGGTTTGCCTTAGTGCTTGTACAGGTTTAGTACAATATCCCAGCTTTTCCAGTGTGTTGCGTAAATCTGTGATCTGAGCTGCGTTATCTATGGCCTGGCGTTGATCAACGCGTTGGGTGTTGTTTTCAAAGCCGATTCGTATGTCACCTCCTAGGAGCGCGGTGGTCGTTAGACAGCGGATCTCATGGTGGCCAAATGCACAGGCTGACCATCGCAGGTTGTCATGGTCGGGGAGCGCTTGCCACATGGCGATGATGTCTTCTGGGTGGCCAAATGGGGGGCTTTGATCCCGGCCTGCGACGAACAGTAAATGGTGCCCCTTTGGCGGGATAATGCCGGAGTGACGTAGCTGACGATAGCGCGCCACATCTTGGGGGTGATAGAGAATAAACTGCGTGTAAACAGCATGGTGATGTAGCCACGCAAAAAATGTTCTGGCCTCGGTGGTTTCGGAGGGATCAGGTACCAGCTCTCTGAGCGCAATGGAGACGGCCTCAGGCTTTACGGCTTTCACTAACGCGATTTGCTCTGAGGGGCGATAGCGACCCACGGCTTCGGTCGTGAGTTGAATGACCATGCGATCACCGACCGCATCTTGGACTTGCTGATAAAGCCGATGATTGAGAATGGGGTCCAAACTATGCGCGCCAGACTCATCTCGTGCATGAATGTGCGCCATGGCGGCACCGGCGTCAGCGCATGCTTGCAGGCAGTTAATCAGTGATGGCGTATCAATGGGGACGGCATTATGCTGGGAAGGCTGCAGCCGCGCGCCATTGGGGGCAACCATGATGGTGCGTGTATCGGTCATCTTTTCTCCTTAAGCCTGGGTTGAGAGCAAGACAGACTGCTTAGTGTGGCAAACAGGTGTCTAAGGTTATCCTTAGTTTTTCGGCTATCTCATCAATGTGTGGCTGTTTAATGATGTAGGGAGGCGCCAATAAAATATGGTGCCCTTGTTTGCCATCAATGGTGCCGCCCATGGGATAGCACATCAGGCCGTTTTCCAGCGCAGTTTGTTTGATTTGTTTCGCTAGCGGCAATGTAGACGAAAAAGGCTGCTTTGACGCTTTATCTGCCACCAACTCAAGCGCGAGAAAGAGTCCTCGGCCACGAATGTCGCCGACAAAAGGATGGGAATGAAAATGATGAGTGAGGGTGGCTTTTAACGCCTCTCCCTGCTGGCCGGCGGCGTCTATTAGACTATCTTGCTGGATTGCTTTTAATGTGGCGAGCCCTGCAGCACAGGCAGTAGGGTGTGCCATAAAGGTGTGGCCATGTTGGAAAAAGCCCGAGCCGTTAGCGATCGCGTTGTAGATAGGGTCAGCCACAAGCGTCGCGCCAATAGGCTGATAACCGGCGGCTAGCCCTTTGGCGATAGCCACTATATCTGGAACGATATGTTCATGCTCAAAGGCGAAAAAGCGCCCAGTGCGTCCCGTACCGCACATTACTTCATCAAGGATCAGCAAAATATTGTATTGGTCGCAGATCTCACGAATACGCGTAAAGTAGCCTGCTTCCGCCGTCAATGCGCCAGCTGTCGCGCCAACGACAGGCTCAGCCACAAACCCGATGACATTCTCCGGACCTTTTTCTAACAGCATGGCTTCAAGCTCGTCGGCCACCCGCTGACCATATTCGTAAGCGGTCTCATCGGGACGCTGATCGCGATAGGCGTAACAGGGAGCAATCAGACTGGTATCCATTAATAAAGGTGCAAAGGGCGCACGACGCCATGCGTTACCTCCCACGGACAGCGCGCCAAGTGTGTTGCCGTGGTAGCTTTGGCGTCGGGCAATAAAGTGTTGGCGCTGCGGCTGGCCAACTTCCACCCAATATTGACGTGCCAGTTTTAATGCCGCTTCCATCGCCTCTGATCCGCCACTGACCAAGTAGGCATGATTGATCGTCGCCGGTGCTAAGTCAGTGAGTATGTCGGCCAGTGCTTCACTGGTCTCGGAGGTAAAAAAGCCAGTATGCGCATAGGGAATAGCCTCGAGTTGGGCGCGAATCGCATCCAATACTGCAGGATGATGATGACCAAGGCAAGATACCGCGGCACCACCACATGCATCTAGGTAGCGCTTTCCCTGCGTGTCAGTCAGATACATGCCGTGACCACTTGCGATAGTGGGAAGATATTGATGACAGTGGCGATGGAATACGTGGCTCATACGATTGCCTCATAGTGACGTTTGCACATGAGTATGAACCGATTGTATTTTGCGCGACAAAGGATATATTTTCACCAGGTATGAAAAAAAGGAATGGGAATGGAAGCGCGTTTGCCATCGATGCGAGCGTTACAAGCGTTTGTAGTGGTCGCCCAGCAAGGCAGCTTTTCGGAAGCGGCTAAGGTATTGCATGTCAGTCAAAGTACTATCAGTAAACAAATCCAACAGCTAGAGCAGTGGATTGGACAACCCTTGTTTGCGCGGACCGCGTATGGGGTGGTGCTCAATGCCATTGGAGAGACTTATCTTCAATCAGTCTCCTCAGGGATCCATGAAATTGCCAACGCGACGGCTTACGCACGTCAACAGAGTGTCCAGCAAGAGTCGGTCAGCTTGCTGGTGCCGCCATCTTTTGCCAGTCTGTGGTTAATCCCGCAACTACAAGACTTTAAAGCTCGTTATCCGTCGGTATCGGTGACGGTCAGCGCGAGTGATTCTATCCCGCAGGGGAAAGAAAAAGATGTTGATATCCTCATCCGTTGCCAGCCACATCAACAAGCAGGCTCCCAGTCAACCTGTCTGGCTAATGAACATCTATCCTTATTAGCCGCTGCCGCTATTGTCCCTCAGCCTATTGAGCGTGCGGCGCTACTTGCTACGGTGCCGGTGCTTTCTCACCTGACCAGGCCGACACTGTGGGAACATTTTTGGCTGCAATTTGGCTTAACGGATAGCAACCCGCAGTATGGCGCGGGGTTTGAGCACTTTTTTATGGCATTGGAGGGGGTGCAGCAAGGCATGGGGATGGCATTAATTCCTACCTTTATGGCGACAACCAGTCTACAACAAGGAAAAGTCGTGAACCCTTTGGGGCTAGGTATTGATAGCGGCTATGGTTATTACCTCTACAGTGCAAGCTACAAGCAGCGCGCCGCAGGCGTTAGCCAAGTTGTGCATTGGCTTTGTGACCGCTTTGCGCGGGATCCCGCTAGACAATTATCGAGCAAGTCGGTATAACGCCCCTCGGTTTGATGAACAAAGAGACGGGTATGACACGCCAGTTATCAGATGCCTATTGGCAACGTTTTGGAGGCACCGCAAGGCTCTACGGCCAGCGTGCGCTCGAAGTATTTAGTCAAAGCCACATCTGTGTGATTGGCATTGGTGGTGTTGGCTCGTGGGCGGCAGAATCGTTAGCGCGAACCGGTGTGGGGGCAATGACATTAATTGATATGGATGATGTGTGTGTCACCAACACCAATCGACAAATCCATGCTTTGAAAGAGACTATCGGCCAAAGCAAAAGCGAGGTGATGGCCGAGCGTGTCGCGGCGATCAATCCAGAATGCCAAGTGACTGTGATTGATGACTTTATCTCGCCGGATAATATTGCTGAGTACATCGACAAGCGCTTTGATTATGTGCTTGATGCTATCGATAGCATTAAGCCCAAAACGGCTCTATTGGCTCACTGCAAGCGGCACAAAATCAAAGTCATTACCGTGGGTGGTGCGGGTGGACAGATCGACCCCACTCAGATCCAAGTGGCGGATTTGACTAAAACGATTCAAGACCCGCTCGCGGCGAAGCTGCGTAACAACCTTCGTCGTTTTCATGGCTTCACGAAAACCCAGGGACGTAAGTTTGGCATTGATTGCGTGTATTCTACCGAGCAGCTCAAATACCCTCAGCCTGATGGCAGTGTGTGTGAAAGCAAAGTGTCAGCCGAGGGACCCAAACGCATGGACTGTGCCAGTGGTTTTGGGGCGGCAACCATGGTGACCGCGAGTTTTGGTTTTGTCGCTGTCTCGCGCATTTTACAAAAGCTAATCGCTGCTGATCAGCGTCGCGATCAGGCTAGCTGAGTCTGCTTTACTCTGGGGGAAGGGCGCGTAAGCCAAATTCGCCCATACGAAACGCACTCCATGCTCTTTGGTAATCGCCACTGCTTTTGAGTTGATGAATACCACGGTTTAAGCGTTCTACCCAGCGTGTGCTCTCAGGATGCTGGCGACTCAGTAGAACATGAAGGGGGGTGACACGCAGAGGGGTAGGGTGAAAAGTAATGTGCTGACGCGTGTCATCAGGCATCACAGTGCGTAGGATATCCATCACTACATATTGGTTACCAATAATCACATCGGTTTCGCCAGTGAGTAAGCTGCGCAGCTTCTCGACTTCGTTAGGATAGCGGCGTATCACCACGTCGCCACCTTGCTGATTAAAGTTTGCCAGCATGGCATCTTCTATATAGCTCTCGCTGATCCCGACGCGTAAGCCGTTTAGGCTGGCTAACGACTGCCAATCAAAGTGTCGGTTTTTGAGATGAAAAAACACCACGGTTTCGGTATAAATGGGAGCAGAGTAAACAAAGTCATTTTCACGTTTTGGGGTGTAGCCCCAGCCAACGGTCCCATGAACCGCGCCCTCTTTCGCCTTCATTTTTGCTTGCTGCCAAGGTGTAAACGCGATCTCTATCTCTAGTCCTTGTCGCTTCCCTGCTTCTTTAACGATATAGGCAACCACCCCTTGATGCGCTAAGCGATCTGAGAGGAAAGGGGGGTAATCGCCTGCCAACAATTTTAGCTGAACCTGTGCGGCGGCGATGGAAGGTAAATAAAGGAGTAGGGTCACGAGCAGTATTCGCCGCATAACACCTCCAAGATATAAAACGTCGTTACGGCCAAGGCCTAATGATTGTAGTGGGCGTGGCGAAAATGACTCCAGATCATTTGATACCGCCCATCCGCTTTGAGTCGCCGTAATGCTTTGTTAAAGCGCTCTGCCTGATCATAGCTTTGCTTTGTTTGTCGGCTAAATAAAACGTACAGCGGGGTAATTCTTATTGGTCGCGGATGATGGGCAACGTTTTGTTTTTGGCTAGGGGCCACCTCTTGTGCGATCACCCTTTTGAGTACGTCTATGTTGCCTAACGCCAAGTCGATTTGCTGAGCGAGTAGCGCATCGATTTTTGATTTTTCATCAAAGAATTCTTGGATTTTAACGTCAACGCCTGACTTTTGCAGTTCAGTCAGTGTCTTAACGTCAATAAAGCCTTTGGTCACCCCGATGGCAAAGCCATCTAGATCTTGTGGGGACTGCCAATCAAACTCGCGTTCGGTAAGGTAGAAAAAGCCAACGCTTTCGGTATAAATTGGGTCCGAGTAGATGAAGTTATTCGCACGTTCTTGTGTGTAGGCCCAGCCTATGGTGCCGTCCCATTCGCCGGTTTGAGCGAGATTCATCGACTGATGCCATGGGAAATAACCTAGTGATACCGCGATGTCTGCCTCTTGCGCCGCCTGCATCACGATTTCAGTGATCGGGCCTCCATCAGGCACAGTCTGAGTAATAAAGGGCGCATATTCACCCGATGTCAGACGCAGTGTTTGAGCCTGTACGCTCATCGAAATGAAAAGAAGAGTGGTTAATAGACAGTACCATGCCCATCTCATATTGACGCTACACCGTTTTGCTTCCATGGCTTTGAGTGTAGTTCAATCATATAAAAAAAGGTGCACCTCAGCGTTTACCACCGAGTGTGCACCATTATTCTCAATGTTGAGACGCAGGCTGTGATGTCTGATCAGGCCTGTTCTTCTTCAGGGGTTGGTGTTGCCTGAGCTTGCTGAGCCTCCGCTTCAATCGGCAGAACGTGGCGAACATACTCGCCGGGCGCCGTATCAAGCACAGGATAGGTCTCAGATCCTATTGAGTATGGATCCACTTGTTCTTCTGGACTGTAGCTACGTAACCATTTTTCCCAGTGGGTCCACCAAGAGCCTGTGTGATGTGACGCATTATCGAGCCACTCATCGGCACTATCAGGCAAGCTATCGTTGGTCCAAAAACCGTATTTTTTCTTCACGGGGTGGTTCACGATACCGGCAATATGCCCTGACTCGCCCAGTACAAAGGTTTTATTCCCGCCAACATTCAGTGCACCACGATAGGTGCCTTGCCAAAGTGCGATGTGATCTTCTTTGGTTGAAATGAAATAGCTGGGCACTTTGATCTTATTGAGATCAATCCAGACGCCACCGACTTTGACCCCTTTGTCTTGCACCAATTTGTTTTCAAGATACAAATCGCGCAGGATAAAGTTATGTGTCTTCGCGGCGACATTGGTGCTGTCACTGTTCCAATACAGCAAATCAAAGTCGACAGGACTGTTACCTTTGAGGTAATTCTCAATATAGTAGTTCCAGTACAAGCTGTTTTCACGAAGTAGGCTGAAGGTGACGCTGAGTGAACGGCCATCCATATAACCACGCGCCGTGTTTTGCGCTTCAATGGCTCGAATCAAGCTGTCATTGATATAGGCACCAATTTCCCCCGGCTGCGAGAAGTCGAGTAAGGTGGTGAAGAAACTCGCCGATTTAATCCGTGCTTTCATGCGCTTCGCGGCATAGTAGGCGATAGTACAAGCCAGAACGGTACCACCGATACAGTAACCCACCCCGTTAATCTGCGATTGGCCGGTAATGTCTTCGATGGCACTGACCGCCTTGACGGTGCCTTGGGTCACGTAGTCTTCGAAACCAATTTCGGCTTGTTCGGCGGAGGGGTTACGCCAGGACATCAAGAATACCGTATGCCCTTGTTCAACCAACCAACGAACCAGTGAGTTTTTCTCTCGTAAGTCAAGAATATAGTATTTGTTGATGAACGGAGGCACGACCAAGATGGGGGTGGTATGCACTTTTTCCGTCATCGGACGATACTGAATGAGTTCGAATAACTCATTTTTATACACCACGTCGCCAGGTGTGTTGGCGACATCATCACCCACGCGAAACGCGTTATTATTGGTCATGCGCACTTTAAGAATATCCGCACTAGACTCCATATCCTGCTTAAGCTGTTCCATGCCGCGCAGTAGATTTTCGCCCTGAGACTCCAATGTCATTTTGAGCAGTTCAGGGTTAGTCGCAATATAATTACTCGGGGCCATGGCGTTAATCGCTTGGCGTGAGAAAAATGAGAGACGTTCACGGGTTTTATCATCAAGGCCTTCAATGGCATCGATGGTTTCCATATAGGTACGCCCAAACAGCAGATAGGACTGTTTGATAAAGTTGTAAAGGACATCTTCCTGCCAAGCCTTATCCTTAAAACGTTTATCGTCGCTGCCTTCGCTCACTACCTCTCCCGTGTTATCACGCGCGAGCATGGCGTTCTGCCAGATTTGCATCTGTTGTTCCCACCACTGCATTTGCACTTGTAGAAGTGCAGCGGGTTGTTGAGCCGCGCCTTCCAGCAACTGAGCAGTGTCTTGCAGGCTGACTTCCTGCATGGCTTGATTGAACGGTGTATTTACGGCTGCCTTGCCCTGCTCAAGATCCTGCCACCATTGCTGGTTTTGTTCTTGCAGCCTGGCAAGGTAGTCCGAAAAGAAGTGATGAAACATAGTCTTGCCCTCTTGATCGGATAAGCACTACAAAGGCCTGCCGTCAATGACAGCAGGCACTAGTGCAAAAACCCTGCCTTTATGCTGGGGTGCCGGCTTTCATATTCTCAGCCGTGAGTTTGTCGATATCTTCTTTAAACTCTTTGGCGATGTTTTGCAGCTTGGCGCTGTCATCCATCATTTGCTGAGACAGTTTGGTCAAAGCGGCCAGCTGTTGGCTGCTGAATGACGTCATACTTGAGACATCTTTCACTTCGCTGGCTGCTTTCATTTGCTCTAGACCGAGCTCGCTATAGGTGCGCATAGCATTCATTTGTAGCTCAGTCAGCGTCTCAACATTTTTGGCTACCAACTTGTTGAAATTAACATAGGGAGCCAGGGCTTTTTCAGATTGCTCAGAAAACGCTTTAAACATATCTGTGTACATGGTGTATCTCCTGATAGTGTTGTGTATGGGTTTCTAACCCAAGGTCGCAAGTGTCCGTTTATGCTTGTGTACGCTTAACAATTAAAGCTGTACCCATGCCGCCGCCAATACACAAAGAAGCCACCCCGTGGGTTTCGCCTCTTCGCGCGAGCTCGTGTAGCAAGGTCACCACAATGCGGTTACCTGATGCCCCGAGCGGATGACCGAGTGCAATGGCACCGCCGTTGACATTGGCACGCGCCAATATCGCATCAGGTGTTGTTTTGTGGTGCTCCGCCAATTGGTGTATGACCCCCAGTGCTTGTGCTGCAAATGCTTCATTAAGCTCAAATAAATCAATGGTGTCGAGAGTCAGGTTGGCTTTCTCCAATGCCGTATTGACAGCCCCCACTGGGCCTAAGCCCATGATGCTCGGATCGACACCGTGCTGAGCGTAGGCGGCAACTTCTGCGAGTGGTGTCAGCCCGTGTTCTTTGACTGCGGACTCAGACGCGAGGATCACCGCACTCGCGCCATCATTGATACCCGAGGCGTTACCGGCCGTTACTGAGCCTTCTTTATCAAATGCTGGGCGCAGCTTGCTGAGGCCCTCTAGCGTGGCGTCTGCTTTTGGGTACTCATCGGTATCAAAAGTTATGGTTTGCTTGCGCTGCTTAATCTCAATCGGGATGATTTCATCTTTAAACCGACCCGCTTCAATGGCTGAAACGGCTTTTTGTTGGCTGCTAAGCGCAAAGCTATCTTGTTGCTCACGGGTAATCCCGACTTCTTTGGCAACGTTTTCGGCGGTGACTCCCATGTGATATTGGTTGTACACATCGGTGAGCCCGTCATTAATGAGCAAATCTTTCATGGCGAAGTTGCCCATTTTTTGCCCAGTGCGGAGGTTACCCGCTGCCGCAAATGGGATTTGTGACATGTTTTCAACCCCAGCCGCGACGACAACCTGTGCATCGCCGGCTCGGATATGGGTGACAGCATCCATGATACTTTTCATGCCGCTACCACAGACCATATTGATTGAATACGCAGGGACATGGGTCGGGATATCCGCGTAAATCGCAGCTTGACGACCGATCCCCATCCCTTGTCCTGCGCTGACCACGTTACCCACGATGACTTCATCAATCGCGGTTGGGGCAAGTGATGTTTCACTTAGCGCGCCTTTAATGGCATAAGCGGCGAGTTGCCCCGTTGGGACGTCTTTGAGCGTGCCTGAGAAGGCACCGATGGCGGTGCGTTTTGCCGCCACAATAAAAATACGTTCCATCAATCTATCCTTGATTTATTGCATGTAGAGGCCGCCGTTTACCGACAGCGTCTCACCCGTAATGTAAGCGCCTGCGTCGCTGGCAAGGTAAGCCACCGATGCCGCAATTTCTTCTGGCTTGGCCAAGCGCTTCATCGGGATCTGGTTGGTGATTGACTCCAACACATCGTCGCGCATGGCGGTAACCATTGGTGTCGCGGTATAGCCTGGCGCCACGACGTTGACAGTGACACCGGCCCGCGCCCCTTCTGCCGCGAGTGACTTACTGAAGCCCATCATGCCGGCCTTGGCGGCGGCATAGTTGGCTTGGCCAAATTGGCCTTTTTGGCCATTGACGGATGAGATGTTGATGATGCGTCCTCCTCCTTTTTCGCACATGGCGGCGAACAAGGGCTGAGTGACGTTAAAGAGGCTGTTGAGGTTGGTATTAATGACATCATGCCATTGTGAAGCATTCATTTTCTTGAACACACTGTCGCGGGTAATACCAGCATTGTTTACCAGTACATCCACCGTGCCTTCTTCCTCGAGTAGCTTAGCAATCCGTGAGGCGCATTGTTCGGTATCGGTGACATCAAGCTCAAACAAACGAACTTGGTCGTGGTTAAATTTCTTTTCGTCAAACCACTCTTGGGCGCACTCCGCTCCCCCTGTAAAGTGGGTCGCGATGACGCGGTATCCATCTTCCACCAATTTCTCGGTAATTGCTGATCCTATCCCGCCTTTCGCGCCGGTTACTAATGCCAGTTTTTTCATTTATGACTCCATTCACTACAACAAGCAAACTAAACGAGATGCCTGAAGCCGCATCTGGAACCACTTCAAACCAGAATTACAGTCATCTTTTTCTCACAGCAGCAATAGTTGTGCCAAAAATCAACTTATCATTCTGCCGATATTGTTAGGCAGCCTAACGGATGGGTGTGACCCTTTTATGACTGCCTGCTTCTAAGCTAACGAATCTAGACAAATACGCAAAGTATAAAAACCCCATGTTCTGCATTCGAGATCTTGGTCATATTAATGAGGAAACACTGCAATCAATTGTTAAAATAATGTTTGTTTTGTGTTTGTTTTTGTTGATTTTAAATCGAATTGCCCACTGCTTGACTAAGTCCATGAAATGGATTGCATTAGTGGTGAGGTTGGTGGCTTTATGTTGAAGATTGCCTTTTTAAGTGGACAAGGTGGTCAGAAAATAATCACTATTTGTGCGTTGAGTGGAGAGCGGTGGCGACACGCCACCACGTGGATAAAGAACTAACGAGTGACCTGATGAATGTATTCAATGATAGCGTGCAAGCCATTGGTGCGTGACTCACTTAAATGGTGCGCCAGTCCCGCTTGCTGGAAAATGCGGTCTATATCGAGGGTATGAATGGCATTACCGTGTTGACCGTGAACACAGGCAAGCACGATCGCTAATAAGCCTTTAACAATTCTGGCGTTGGAGTCGGCGGCAAAGTAATGGGTGTCCCCCTCTGCCTGATGGAGAAACCAAACCGCGCTCTCACAGCCGTGTACTTGGCTTGCTGTTTGTTTTTGTGCATCAGTAAAGGTTGGTAGCCGTTTTCCCCACAAAATCAATTGTCGGTATTTATCTTCCCAGCTGGTGTGTTGCGCGAGCATCTCGGTGACCGTCGCTTGGTTAAGCTCGGTGCCAAAAGGGTGATGGGGTAACGCCATTGTCTATCCTGCCTTATGATTAAATGTCGAGTAGATCCAGGGTTTTATCTAATGCTGCAATAAACTGTGCGATATCCTGGTGTGTATTGTAGGCCGCTAGAGAGACTCTGATGGTGCCATCGACCCCAAGCGCCTTAATAAAAGGATGGGCACAATGATGGCCAGAGCGAACAGCAATACCTTGTTGGGCCAACAATTCAGCTACATCGGCATGATGCTCGTCACGCACGACAAAAGAGACCATAGAACTGGTCGCCTGTGGCGCGATCAAATGAATGCGCGGCCTCGTGCGTAAAGCTTCTATAAGTTGTTGGTAACAGCTTGCTATGTGTGCCTCCACTGCTTGGCTGTCTTGTTGTTGGAGCCAATGAATGGCAGCGGCAAGGCCAATTGCGCCGGCGGTGTTAGGCGTGCCTGCTTCAAAACGAGCGGGAACGGGGGCGAGAGTATGATGGTCAAACGAGACGTCTGTGATCATCTTCCCCCCCCCGTGGAAAGGCGAGAGCGCGCTCAGCGCTTCTGATTTTCCATACAAGACGCCAATTCCTGTGGGACCATAAAGTTTATGGCCAGAAAAAACATAATAGTCAGTGTCCAGTGTTTGCATACTGACAGGCTCATGGACGATGCCTTGTGCGCCATCAATGATCACGGTTGCACCAACTTTGTGCGCCAGTTGGGTCATTTCCTCGATAGGATGGCGGGTGCCGGTGACATTGCTGACATGACTGATCGCAACAATGCGTGTCCGTACGGTTAAGCGTTGCTGATATGCCTTCATATCTAAGTGCCCCGTGCGAGGGCAGCAGGGGATTTTTACCAATTGAGCGCCCGTGCGTTGTGCCATCAATTGCCAAGGGATCAGGTTGGCATGGTGCTCCATTTCGCTGACCAGGATCTCGTCTTGTGGGGTAAGCGAGTGACTTAGGCCATAGGCGATCAGATTAATGGCTTCTGTCGCGCCACGGGTCCAGACGATATTGTGTGGGTTGGCACCGATAAAATGTGCTACATCTCGTCGCGCTTGCTCAAACTGTTCGGTTGCGGAGAGGGACGCTTGGTGCTGGCCTCGATGGACGTTTGCAACCGGCATCATATAGCTGCGACTTATCGCATCAATCACTGACTGCGGCTTTTGGGCAGTAGCAGCACTGTCTAGATATACCCAGCCTGGCGCATTAAAAGCGGGAAACTGGGCGCGTAGGAAATGGGGATCAAAACCGTCGGTCATAGTTATCGTCCGAAATAAAATCCCGTCTATGATCGCTATCTCGTGGATGTAACTCAAGTCTGTTGTTGGTTCGCGCCTTATTACAGACAAAAAAAAGCACTGAGCGACGCTCAGTGCCAACAAATATGTAATGACAGACAATGTCAAAATACAGGAAGTTAAAAGTGGTAGATACGACTACCTGTCTAACCAGTGTTAGACAAATGCAAACACAACATCGCAACCACGGAAACAGTCTAAATAGAGAGACGTCACAAGTGGATGCGGGGAGCACTATAGGAGTTTGCTGGTATATCAGCAATCGACAATTTATAATGCCAACGATTAGAAAAATTAATGCATAGAGGTGTCAGCATATGGCGAGGCGTCTTCCCCCACTCAACGCGCTGCGTGTGTTTGAAGCAGCCGCACGACATTTGAGCTTTACGCGAGCGGCAGAAGAGCTGTTTGTGACTCAAGCGGCAGTCAGTCATCAAATCAAGGCATTAGAGGAGTTTCTTGGTTTGAAGCTTTTCCGCCGGCGTAACCGTTCGTTACTATTGACCGAAGAAGGACAAGGGTACTTTCTTGATATAAAAGATATTTTCTCTGAGCTTTCCTATGCGACGGATAAAGTGCTGGAACGCAGTGCTAAAGGGGCGCTGACGATTAGTTTGCCGCCCAGTTTTGCGATTCAATGGCTAGTACCTCGATTAGCTGATTTTAATACAGCGCATCCTGATATTGATGTTCGGATAAAGGCGGTTGATTTGGAAGAAGGGTCTCTGACCGATGATGTCGATGTTGCCATTTACTATGGCCGGGGACACTGGACGGGATTGCGCTGCGATCTTTTGTATCAAGAATGCTTGCTGCCTGTGTGTTCGCCACTGCTACTGGAGTCAGGGCAGCCTCTACAAACCCCAGATGATTTGGTTCATCATGTTTTATTGCATGACCGCTCGCGTAAAGAATGGAAAGCATTTGCGAAAGCCCATCAACTTAGTGAAGTGAATGTTGAGCATGGGCCGATTTTTAGTCACTCATCCATGGTGTTGCAGGCGGCGGCACATGGGCAAGGTGTCGCGCTAGGAAACAATGTGCTTTCTCAACCAGAGTTAGCATCTGGGCGCTTGGTTCAGCCTTTCGAGCAAGTACTAAAGAGCGATAATGGCTTCTACTTGGTCAGCCAGCAACGCGATGCTGATACCGGACGTATTACCGCATTCCGAGAATGGATGTTGGCGACGGCAGCGAAAGAACAAGAGAAAATGAATTTATGACAGGTTTAGAGGTTGACGGGCCGGAAACGGCAACAGACTGGGTGATTTTTGCCCATGGTGCGGGCGCTGGAAAGGATCACGAGTTCATGGCTGATATGGCCGCGCGGATAGGGAAACACTGCAAAGTGGTGCGATTTAACTTTCCCTATATGGAAAAGCGCGAGCAAGAGGGAAAAAAGCGCCCGCCCGATCGCGCTCCAAAATTACTTGCCCATTTTGAGTCTGTGATTGAGCACGTGGATGGTTTGCGCCCTGCTGGGAGCCGATTATGGTTAGCTGGTAAGTCGATGGGTGGGCGTATGGCGAGTCATTTGACTGATCATGCCTCTGTCAGTGGGGGGATTTGTTTGGGCTTTCCATTCCATCCTCCAGGGAAGCCGGAAAAGTATAAAGGAGCGCATCTGGCGACCGTTGAGCGTCCACTGCTGATTATACAAGGTGCACGCGATACGTTCGGCCGTGAAGACGAAGTGATGCATTATCCGCTGTCTCCCTCGGTTCAAGTGATTGTTGTCCCGGATGGCGATCATAGCTTTAAGCCTCGTAAAGCCTCAGGGTATACAGAGTCAGGCAATCGCCAGTGGGCGGTGGATAGCCTACACCGGTTTATTGAACAACAAGGTGAGCAAGGATGAAATTACATCATTGGGTGTGTGTAGCGACGATCGGCGCAGGGTTAGCCGTGGGGCTAGGCGCTTTTGCCGCGCATGGATTAAAAGCGGTGCTGTCAGATTATCAGTTAGCCATTTTTAAAACGGGCGTAGACTACCAAATGTGGCACAGTCTCGCCTTATTGGGGATTTGCGGTGTCGCCTCCCAGGTTTCTTCTCGCTGTTTTGCCATTGTGGCTTGGGCTTGGCTTATCGGTGTTGTGGCGTTTAGTGGTAGCTTATACCTCCTGGCGCTGACATCTTGGTATTGGCTTGGGCCCATTACCCCAATGGGAGGTGTGAGCTTTCTGATCGGCTGGGTGGGGCTAGCCATAGGAGCCTGGCGTTCTTATCAGCGCTGAGTCCGCTGACATGAATAAAAGCCTCGCGGGCATTTCTTTCTGGTCTGGATGGCAGATATAATGCGCAGCTTATTTTTACCGCCACACAGCGTGGTGATATGTTCGAGCCAGAGGGTGTTATGAATCAGGTTCTGCTTTATTGTCGTGCGGGGTTTGAGAAAGACTGTGCCGCAGAGATCCAACAAAAAACCACCGACATGGGGGTATATGGGTTCCCGCGCGTGGTCAATAACAGTGCGTATGTCCTGTTTGAGTGTTACCAAGAGGGCGATGCCGAGCGTGTTGTTCGTGATCTCCCGCTAGACTCACTGATTTTTGCCCGGCAAATGATCGCTATCACCGCGTCTCTTTCTGAGCTTGACCCTGACGATCGTATCTCACCGATTTTGGCAGTGGGCGAGCGCTTACCCAAAGGCGGCGACTTACGGGTGGAAACCCCAGATAATGATGAAGCGAAAGCCCTGTTGAAATTCTGTCGTAAGTTCACCGTGCCATTGCGTCAGGCGCTACGTAAGCAAGGCGTGATGCTGGCAAAGGATAACCCAAAAAAACCGGTGATCCACGTGTGCTTTACCGCCCCAGGCACCTGTTTGATCGGCTATTCACTGACAACCAATAACTCCCCGCATTATATGGGGTTACCACGCATGAAGTTTCCGGCTGATGCGCCGAGTCGCTCCACCTTAAAATTGGAAGAGGCATTTCATCACTTTATTCCCAAGCAAGAATGGGAGACGCGTTTAGCGCCCGGCATGTGGGCGGTCGATTTAGGTGCGTGTCCGGGAGGTTGGACCTATCAATTGGTCAAGCGCTCGATGTTTGTCCACGCGGTGGATAACGGGGCGATGGATGAACAGCTCATGGATACAGGGCAAGTGTTTCATCACGCCGAAGATGGATTTAAATTTGAGCCTACGCGAAAAAATGTCACTTGGCTGGTGTGCGATATGATTGAAAAGCCCTCTCGTGTGGCCCAATTGATGGGTGAGTGGCTGATTGAAGGGTGGGCAAAAGAGGCAATATTTAATTTGAAATTGCCCATGAGCCGCCGCTATGAGCAGGTGACGGAGAACCTCGACACTTTAGGTGCATTTCTTGATGACTACAAGGTGGCCTATGAAATGCGCGCGAAGCATCTGTACCATGATCGCGAGGAAATCACGGTGCACTTACGGCGGGTAAAACGTCAGCGCTAGGTGCAGCAGTGTGGGCCTATCTTAGCACTACATACCGGCTTTATACTTATTCATCACCACTGAACTTCATCACCACTGAATACGGTTACGAGGGTTGGCCCTCAGCGGCAGGTTCAAAACGGATATCTTGTAGGTTAAAGCCTAGTGGGATATCCGTTTTTAGTTGCGCGACCTTTTTGCAACGTTGAGCTAGCTCATAATGACCGTTGAGTTTTTTTTGCCACTTAGGTGCCAGATCCTCAGCAGCGAACACTGCATCGATAGTGGCATAGTCGCTCAGCAAGCTGGCGGCCGTTTTGGGACCGATCCCTGGCACGCCACTGATCTCACTACTGCTGATCCCTGCGAGCCCCCAAAAATCGCAAAGCTGCTCTGGGCGAACGCCGAATTGTGCTTGGACGAAGGCGAGATCTAACCAGCGCTGCTGAAAGTAATCGCGGATCCTGACTGTCGGTTGCAATAGCTGACAGTAGCCTTTGTCAGTCGATACGATTGTGACATCTTGCCGGCGCTCGGCCACTTTTAAAGCCAGGGTGGCAATCATGTCGTCAGCTTCATCGCCTTGAGAAAGCAACGAGTCGACGCCGTGCTGCCAAAATGCATCTTGAATCGCATCTAATCCTTGCTCGAGTACTGCAGGCATTGGTTTACGGTGTTGTTTGTATGCCGGCAAGATCTCTGCGCGCCAGCCACGATCATTACCCAGGTGATCAAAGACAGCAATAATATGGCTCGGCTGGCTATGATTGATGATTTTATTGAGGGTTTTGAGGCAGGCATTCACCGTGGTGTCGATGGCATCGCCTTCAGGCTGAGCCGCGTGGACACGGCGAATGAGGTTCATTGCATCGATAATGACAACATGGAGGTTAGACATAATAAAAAACCAGTAATAACGCGCAGCATGAGCCGCGCATTATACCTGTGTTAGTGGCATAACGCAGTGTGCGAGATGCAGGTTATCGACAGCTCGCCGGCTCAGTGCGCGTTCAGGCTAGGAAACAATCTCATAGCACGGCACATAGGCGGTGCCTGGCAGCTTCATCCGTTGTTGGTCGACGAAGCTTTGTAACAGTTTGTCCATTTTTGCCATCAAATACTTGTCCCCATCAATTTTAAATGGGCCGTGTTGCTCGATATTGCGCATCCCCTCGTCTTTAACATTCCCTGCCACAATGCCCGAGAATGCCTGACGTAACGCTGAAGCGAGTAACTCTGGGCGCTGATTCATGTGCAAGTTGAGGTTAGCCATGTTTTCGTGTGTTGGCGCAAAGGGATGTTGGAAGTCCGGCTCGATTTTCAATGACCAATTGTACGAGTAGGCATCGCCGGTGGCTTTGCGATGCTCTTTGACGGCAGGCATGGCATTTTTCATTAATCGTGCGGCTTTGGCTGGATCGTCAATCACGATTTCATAATATTGGGTGGCTTCCTCGCCCAATACATCACGAATAAAGGCATCGATATCGCGAAAGTAATCTTCACTTTCTTTCGGGCCGGTTAACACGATAGGCAAAGGCTGTGAGCGGTTATCAGGGTGCATCATGATGCCAAGAATATAAAGCAGCTCTTCCGCTGTCCCTGCGCCACCTGGGAAAATGACAATCCCATGCGCGATACGGACAAATGCCTCTAGGCGCTTTTCAATATCTGGCATGATCACCAGCTCGTTAACCATGGGGTTCGGCGGCTCAGCAGCGATAATAGAGGGCTCGGTTAAGCCAATAAATCGGCTGTCATACGTGCGCTGCTTGGCATGGCCGATGGCTGCGCCTTTCATTGGCCCCTCCATCGCACCAGGGCCACACCCCGTACAAATATCCAGTTCACGCAGACCAAGCTCATGACCCACTTCACGCGTGTATTGATATTCGATGTCGTTGATTGAATGCCCCCCCCAGCAAACCACTAAATTAGGATCGACTCGCGGACGGAGCGTTTTCGCATTACGCAAGATACCGAATATTAAGTTAGTGATATGCGGTGAGCTATCGAGGTTGAGGGCAGGACTATGCTCGAGCTGCACATTGACGTGAATAATGTCGCGTAGTACCGAGAACATATGCTCTTGAATGCCGCGAATGATCTTACCGTCGACAAAGGCATGATCCGGTGGATTAACCAGCTCGAGTTTGATGCCCCGCTCTCGGCGCAACACGCGAATTTCAAAGTTGGCGTGTTTTTCAAGAAGTGCTTTGGAGCTGTCTGTATGGCTGCCTGAATTTAAAACGGCCAATGAGCAGTTGCGGTATAAGCGGTACAGATCACTGCTGGCGCTGGCTTTTAAACGATCGACCTCGATTTGAGAAAGCAGATCCATCGTTCCAATCGGACTAATGTGTGTGATCATAGCGACAACCTCTTACACGCCGACATCCTGTTTAACGCAAGCCAGGCTGTCGAGCGGTGCTATAAAAATCAGTGTGTTAATTAAAAATACACACGCTAGCCACAATTGACCAGTAAAAATTAACACCAGATGATTTGGTTGCGACCACTGTTTTTCGCTTGATAGAGCGCTTGGTCAGCACGCTCTAGCACCGGCGTGGGGGTATCCTCACCTTGGAAGAGGGTGGCACCAATTGAGACGCTAATTGAAACGCGCTCGTTTTTAAACTTCAGCGGGAGTTTGCGAATGGTGTGGCTAATATTGGCCAAAATATCGGTCCGCGTTTCATCATCCGCATCAGGCAGTAAAATGACAAACTCTTCGCCACCAAAGCGGGCAATAAAGTCGGTGTCGCGCAGACATTGGTAGATGCTGCGCGCGATAATTTTCAACGCTTTATCACCGACTTCGTAGCCAAATTGTTGATTCACTTGTTTAAAGTGGTCAAGATCAATGACGGCAAGGCAAAACTCGCGCTGGTACTTTTTCCATAACCGGTACTCATGCTCCAAACGATCGTTAAGGGCGGCACGGTTGTAGACGCGGGTCAGCGGGTCTAACAGGCGTTTACGTTCTTGGTCGCCGACGCGACGATGTTGATCGAGGGTTTGCTCTGCTAAGGCGCTAAGTTGGTTCTGATTGTGTGCCAACTGCTCTTCCAAGGCTTGTTCGCGATTTTTGAGCGCTTTGTTTTCTTGCGCGATCACTTTCAGCTCTGCAAGCGCTTGGGTTAATGCGGCTTCTGGGTTGGCTTTTGCCGCGCCTTTCCGTTTGAGTTCGTGTTCAATATCGTTAATGGTGCGATCGAGGCGCTGATCGACACCTTGATGTGCCAGCCGTAGTTGTGTCGCATGATCATGCGCACGGGTATTTTGTTGGCTTATTGAGACGAGGTCATCATTGACTTGACTGAGAAATTGCTGCGAAGCCCGCCGCTCTGATTGGGTGGCTTCCAGAATCAGTTTGAGTGCCGCCAACGTCAAAGACACCACGGTAGCCGGTGATATATCGGTCAGCAGTTCACGGCGGATTTCAAGCAACTTATCGCCTGCTTGACCGTTGATATCGAGCTCTGTAATCAGGTTTTGTAGTTCATCAGCGACGCGACGTATCTGATCGTTGTCGATGTCTGGTGTTTGTTGGGTGCGGGGCCTAGCAACTTGCAAGGTCACGGCGCGTTCGTAAAGCTGAAGTAACTTAATGAGGTGTTGTGTGCGTTCGGTATCACCGTTCGCCGGTTGCGCTAATAGATCTCGCAAGTCACGTTTCAATTGAGCGGGGAGACCTGTCACTCGCTGTAGTGTTTCACCACTGGTGTGAAATTGCTCATCGAGGTGTGACTGTGCTTTTGCTTGTGTCATGTTTTGATGACCCACCATGCGTTCAATAACGGCTAAACGCGGAAGCAACGCGCTAACATCCTGCGTTGAATACAATACGTCACGGAACTCGGCCAGTTTTTGGTCGACCAAGTTATTTTTACCCGAGCACGTGGCGATAAAGCGCGAAACCAGCCGTTTAAGGCTATGGATTTCTCGACGCGACTTAAGCGCCAGCTCCCGATACGTTGAGGGCGACGCATTATTACCCGCCTGAGCGGGCTGGGCCGACAACGGTGATGGGGTGGACTTAGTCATTTTATCGAGGAAATACCTGATTATATTCGCGTTTTGGCGCCATTGGTAGCGAAAACAGTTTCACTAACTACCTGTAGCTATACCGACTTATTGCTCTGATCATCAATAACTGACGATGGCTTTTTATCAGATTCGTGATCCTTCTGCCAGTTCAATAAGTCGTTCGCTGAAGATTTAACCTTTACCAATCCAGAGTCAATCCCTTTCAAGCAAGCATGACGTAAGTTGGTGTTCACGAAGCTCGCGGCGGGCGCTGTGTTAATCGCGCTAAAGTGTACCCAATGACTTTCTCCGGTCTGTTGCGCGAGATCACTGGCTTGATGAGTAGCCGTTAATAAAATCTCGATTAACTCTTGGTCATTAATCGATGTGTACGCGCGCGGTAAAAAAGGGTATTCCGCGAGACCAATGGCGACTTGCGGCGTGAGCGCTGGAGGTTGGTGACCTGCATTCACCGTTTGTGCCTGACAGCTTTGGTAGTGGCTGACAAAGTCTGCGATCAAAGACTGCACAAAATGAGCAAGCGCATCAGGCTGGGTATCTTGATCCCAATTGGTCTCGATATAAATAAACAAGGTATCGGCGAAATGATATAAGCGGCCAGATTGAGTGACACGCTCGGACAAATAGTCGCCAAGCTGACGCTCGATATCTTGCGCCCTTTGATAGCCGAGACGCAAAAATAGCGCTTTTAGAAAGGCTACATCGAACATGGCAAAGCGTAGCCGATCACTGAGTGGCTGGTGGATCATGTCGTTCAGATACCATTGCTCAAAGTTGGCGTTACTTTTTTCCAACGAACGCGGTAACTTGGCATTCAGCATGCGTAAGTTCCTCAGCCCGGTGCGCGGGTGCGTATAAAAGTCATCACGCAGCTCTTCGAGTTCTCCCTGACGCATCAGCGCGGCACGATGACGAAGGTAAACAATGGCCACTAACACCCCAAGGCTGCCTAGTAGGAAATAGTTGACCTTTTGTAGGTGGAGCTGCTCTTGGTGTGCGCTATCTAGCTGGCGCTGCAATTCATCCATCTGTAGCTGTCGCTCGACCACACGCTGTTGTTGTTTAAAGGTATCGGCTTGTTGCTGTTGCTCTGATTGTGTTTGCTGTGCGCGCAGCTTTTCATAATCACGTTGCATCATCAGAGCCGCTTGATACTTGCCTTGCGATTCCAAGGCTTTGGAGAGGGCGTGATGCGCCATCGTCATGGTTTTGCGGTCTTTTTCTACCTCTGCTCGCTCCAGTGCGGTGCGAATTTCTTTCTCTGCTTGCTTTGGTTGAGACAGTGCAAGATGAATACGTCCTTGTAACAACATTGCCTGTGTGGTCAGCGGCGAGTTGGGTAGGCTACCGACCAGTCTTAACGCATCTTGAATGTATCTGTCACTGAGCGGGAAATGCTCTAGCTGATAATAAGTGCGAGCGATGGCTAGGTGGACTTGCGCAAGCGGTTGGAGGCGACCGAGTGCTTGCTCAATTTCAAGCGCATTAAAATAATGCACCAAGGCAAAATTATAACGGGCTTGCTGCTCATAAATGGTGGCCAAGAGGCGCTGTGACGCTGATAAACGCCGGCTTAATGAGAAGTGCTCAAAAAAGGCAGCGGCTTGGTTCGCGTGCTCAAGGGCTTGATTGAGCACGCCTTGCTGGTTATACAGCTTGGCCAGCTTCATATTGGCATCCGCAATCAATGCCGTGTATTCGTTCTCGCTTGCTATCCAGAAAGCACTGAGTAACTCGGTAAGGGCACTTTCATGTTGCTTTTGGTCGAGTAAAAAGCCGCCCAACGAGAGCTGAAACTCGACTTTATCCCGCAAGTCTTGGGGATCATTGCTAAGCTGGCTTCGCGCATTCTCATAGGCGACAAGCGCGGTTTCACTGTCTGCGGTTGCCGCGAGAATATTGGCACGCAGTAAAGCGCTTTTAAAGCGGCTTGCTTGGCCGTTTAAGCTGTTTTCCGGCAAGGCTTTAATCGCTTTTTGGGCGGCATCGAGTGTCGCTAAGGCGCGCGTCGAGTCGCGATCAAGGTGCCAGATAAGAGAGGCCTCGGTCAGTAAAACTTGCACTTGTACGTGTTTTAAGTCGTATTCATCGACCACTTGATACGCTTTTTGTAGCGCGGCTTTAGCCTCTATGGGTTGATCGAGATACGCATAGGCTCGGGCACTGATCAAATAGGCATACACGGTATGCAATGGCGTGCGAATCGAGCGATCCGTGTCGTTATTGACGTGTGAGCGGTTGGCACCTGTGGTTAGGCGGCGTTGGGCTAAAAACCGATTGCTGATTTCCAACGATTGCGCTGGAGAGGTCTCGAGAAGCTTTTCGGCATTGGTTAGCACAGGTGAGGAGTGGATAGCGGCAAACGCCGTTATCGACGTTAACCAAAAAAGCAGGCCTACGAGTAGTCGGCTGATGCGCATGCGCCATCCTCTAAATAAAGCGATGAGAGAAAGGCTGCCCGCAGGCAGCCTGTGGTGTTATTGTCTTGCCAAACGGTTGTTTTCGCTTGGTGTTTTACCCATGTTCGTACGGTATGGATTAATATCTAAACCACCGCGACGCGTGTAACGGGCATAAACGGTGAGCTTTTCTGGCTGGCAAAAACGCATGATATCCATAAAAATGCGCTCCACACATTGCTCATGAAACTCATTGTGCTCACGAAATGACACCAAGTAGCGAAGCAGCTTCTCACGGTTTATCTTGTTGCCTTTATAGGCGATTCTCACCGAGCCCCAGTCTGGCTGATTGGTAATCAGGCAATTTGATTTGAGTAAATGGCTGTGAAGGGTCTCAGACACAACCGCGCCTTGAGCGGCACCGTCGAGCCAGTCTGGGTTAAATGTGTAGTCATCGATGCTGATGTCTTGGTGATCGATGCATTCACCCGCTAGGCCAGCGATGGTTTCTCCCTCTAACTCACTGAGCGGTGATAAGGTGACATCCACCTCTTCGCCCGCACAGGCGGATAAATCGGTTTGCAATGCGTTAGCTACCTGTTGCCAGTTATCAAAGCGGGTTTGATTAAAGCTATTGAGGTACAGCTTAAATGATTTTGACTCGATCAAGTTGGGGCTAGAGGCCGGTAGACGGACTTCGCCAATCGCGACCTGGGGCAAACCATTTTTGTTGAGCCATGACAGCTCATACAAGGTCCAGGTGTCGTAACCGGTAAAGGGCATCGGCGCATTATCTAGTCCGATGGCCTGACGATTTAGCGCGCGAGGGACGGCACGCAGTTGTGACGGATCGTACTGGGTTGGATAATCTGTTTTTTCGCCAAGTGATAAATTGGCGAGGGCATCGGCATCTTGATAATTGCTCATACGGATCTGCTATTGATTCAAGTAGAATGGGTAAAGTTTACTGAATCTTGCTATAGGTTGCGAATGGAGAACACAGTACATCGTGCCCTTTGGGCGCTAACACAGAATTATATGGCGGTATGGCAGAGTCATTATCAACATTTACCCTGTACAGATGCCTACATTGGCTTGCCATCTCCATGTGTTGTGAGCGAAAACGATCACCAACTACAATGGCAACCGGTCAAGCGCGACGCTTTGGCCGATTTTTCCAATGTAGAACAAGCAATTGCGTTGCGTTTGCATAGCGATATTAAAGATTTTTACAACGCATTTTATTGTGCAGATTTATCGGTTCGTTATCAGGGGGAGTCGATAAGCTTGCTTCAGGTATGGAGTGATGATGACTTGGCGCGCTTACAAGAAAATATCTTGGGGCATCTGATGATGCAGCGTCAGCGCAAGCTTACGCCGAGTGTCTTTATTGCGACCACAGCCGATGAAATGGTGATCATTGCAATTGATAACATGAGCGGAGAAGTGATCAGAGAAACCCTTAATAAAGGGACGCGTGATGTGATTGCCCCCAACCTGGAAACATTTCTCGCGGCATTAGAGGTTGATGTGGCATGATTCTCACGGAACTGACCTTTGAGTGCTTTGATAATACCACCGTTAGTGCGGTCGACCGTACTATCAACGGCCTCATGGATGCATTACGTTATAATGGCCAGGTGCTTGGACGCGAGTTTCCGATCTTGATGCAAGAAGGCCAGTTTCAGCTTCGTGTTGTCTGCCCAGATGAAGACGCCTTGCACCCACGCTTTCACAGCCCACAAGTGAAACGGGCTTTACAGCAGCTAGCCGATGCGTGCTTAACCCAACCGAAAGTGCGTGTGCTGGGGCGCGATTTGAACTCAGAACAAGCCGCTCCAAGTGTCTCACCGGCCTGGCAAGTGCTTTACACCACCTTTGTTCACACGTGTTCGCCGCTGCGTTGTGGTGATACCCTGCTCCCCATCCCGCTTTATCGCTTACCCGCCACCTTTAACGGTGATCACAAAGCGGTCATCAAATGGCAAACAGAATGGCAAGCCTGTGATGAGTTACAAATGGCCGGTGCCAGCGATGCCGAATTTGCAGGCTTGAATGAAATTGGGTGTCCCAATACGCGCCTATTTCAACGCGGTTGGGATTTACGTGGGCGGATAGAGTACTTAACAGGCACGCCGACTTACTACTATCAATATCGTGTTGGCGGTAAAGATAAAGAGAGTGAGCTTCATCGTCCATGCCCTCAGTGTGGCGAGCCTTGGCGGCTTGAGGCCCCGTTACACGATATTTTTCTGTTTAAATGCGACCGTTGCCGGCTAGTATCCAACCTTTCTTGGGACTTTAAACTGGCTTAGCGGCTTGAATACTGGGCTTCTAGCGTCGCTAATCGCTCGCTTAACTCGGCCACGTGTTGTTCGAGCTGGCTGATACGCTCAGCATCAGATAGCTTGATGTCATCGACGGGTATCTCGGGTAGCGGTGTATTGGTCTTCGCGCTCTTCACCGCTTGAATAATCAAGGGGAGGGGGACTTGCGTTGTCAATTGGGCTTTCACCTTTGCCACGGTGACGGTTTGCCCTTTTGCGTCGAGCACCTTGAGTGCTCGCGCCAGCTCAGCTTGATAGCTCATCAGTTAATCCTAGCGACAGAACAGGAGAGAGAAAGATTAGGGCTTTCTCAGCAGCGCATCAAGCATATCAACCTGTTCCGCCCAATCCGCGTCTTCCTTTATGGCTTCATCAATAAACGCCCGTTGTGCCGCGTTCCAAAATGGGGCATCGACCAGTGTTTGCCCTTCAACCAAACAGTGGCTGGATAGGAAGTGCTCAATTGAGGCCTTATCGGTTGCTAAGCCCAGCTGCTCAAACAGGTGCTGTAAGTCGTGTTGAAAGGTTTCCATTGTCCCTCCCGGCTGCTCGATACGCGTCTATACTCACTATAGTAGCAGCCTCCGCCCCATGTTGTGATGAAGCGGTGCCTGTGAGCATAGGACAATGCATAGAAAAGGTCCCTGCTCCGTGTGAGATATCTCTTACAAGAGCGTGGGATAAAAGCAGAATCTTGCTACGAAAATTGACCCCCTTGTTTTTATTTTTTCTTCTATTACATGTGCTTACTGTTTATTCTTTGGTTTAAGATAAAAAATGAGAGATTGAGCAGGTGAGAATGGCTTGTACCAAACGCTCAGTCGCGTAATCTTATCGGTGTCGGAAGGGAACTGACACAGGGAACAGGAATCACCAAGGACTTGGTACCTCAGGATGAGGCAGTACTTCAGGAAGAAGCGCTGGCATGGATTGCAAAAAGGACAACGGATGGAGCCGTTCTCTACAAGCAGGAAGCTTGTACGTCAGGAAGACTTAGGACAACCCAGGATGGGGGCTTAAGGACTACTTCAGGACGAAGTCATGGACACCTCCAGGATGGAGAGCTTATCGAAAACGGGAATTTCGGTTTGTCAGGATGACGAAAGGACACCTCCAAGACGGAGAGACATGGAACGACGCTGAAGGATTTGGCGACTGATCAAGGAATGATGCAGGGAGCACCTTTTAGTAGCAGGATGGCTGCAAGTAAAACTCTAGGGCGCGGCGCAAGCTGCGCCCTTTCCTTTTTTCTGGCCGGTTAAACCGACACCGGTGACTCCCTGTCACGCACCGTTAGCACTAACCTTGCGTGTGCACCATACTTCTAATCTAGTACAGCTTTTCACGTCGCGCGAATAATTATCCCCGCCTTTTTAGTATCAACATGGTTGGCGTTGTCGGGTGACATCTAACCGTCGGTTTGGCCTGCTCTTGGCATCGCATGAACCGGTGTGTCTATAGCCTTTAATCTTAACCCTCGAAGCTGAGCGTGACCGATATAATGATCATCCCCGGTGGCAGAAAACTCGAACCAGTATTGAGTGAGCCATTGCCACCCTTGCTCAGTTCTCCGTATGGTGTGACGGCCTCGTGCGATAGACAATAATTGCAACTCCATCCGCTGGCAGTATTGGCGAATGTACTGGTGCGCTTGCTCGGATTGTCGCCGCTGTTGCCAGAACAGTAAAGCGACAACAACAACCAAGAGAATGGTCAATAGATCAGTGATCATGGTGGGTTTGCTTCACCGCTTGCTGCATGCGTGCCATTGCTTGAGTCAGAGCGGGTGATGTATGGCCATGTAAACGACCCAATAGCGCGCCACGAAGGGGAGGTAACATCACCAGATCCGCATAAACCTGTTGAAATAACGTCGCATCGTGCTGATCGGCGAGAGCAATCAAAAAGCGATCCAGAGCAGCATCATCGGTCAAGTGATGCCAGCAGCGACCGGCTATCGCGACAAAAATCTCGCGATGGTGTAATTCAGCGCGATCAAGTACCGCATCAATCAGTTGATGCCGAGTGGCTGATGGGGCGCCCGCATGTGCGCGGATTAATGCGCTGACCAAAAAAATATCAACCTCTTGCGTCTGACACATTTGCTGAAACATATCGCGCAAGCTTGCCGCGAGTTTGTCATTGATTTGGCAGTGCTCCAAGCACCCGAGAAGGGCGTACAGTGGCGTGGTCGGTAGATGATTGAGCGCTTTGCGGACGCGAGTGGCATTGTTTTGCTCGGCCATGCGTACACAGGTATCAGCGAGCCCTTGTAGGCCCACCCCTTGCCAATTATCCCAGCCAAGCTCGCCATTTAAATAATGCTGTGCATGATCATAATACTGGCTAGCTGGCCGGCCCAGTTGATAGGTCAATGTGGCATGAAACATCGCCATTTTGTCGTCGGTGGGCGTAAACGTATAAGGGTTATTGGCCAGTTTCTCACGCTGCTCTTTATTCGGTGTCGCGGTTAAGCGCTCTCCCATGGCCGCACTGACATACTGTAAAAAGTCTCCCATCGCGGTGTGATTGAGGAGGCCGCGTTCATCGAGAGGCATTTTTAAGAACCATACCCAAGGAGCGCCGCCTGGCGGCCAAAAGGCGATAGCCATATGCGCGTGTTGACGCAAGGGGTAAGGGTAAGGTTGTTGATTGGCCTCAACCGCACGAAAGGCCGTTTCATCCAGTTGACAAACACGACGGCCTAGGTCGTAAATACTGAATTGACAACCGGCGTGGTCGAATAGGGCGCTGAGGGCGTGAACCGTTTCCATGATGTCCGCTCTTAGTTATCGCTTGATGCGCGCGAGTATATCAGTTTTTCCTGGCTAGATGCTTGTCTTGTTGATGTTGTCTTTGTCGGGATCATGCTATGCTTCGCGGTTTCTAATTTGAGTAATGATGGGATTGTCAATGACACTTTACCAACAGTGTGAGCAACTTCTGGATGAGCTTGAGCAAGTGTTAGATGCGTGTGACCTACTCCAGTCCGAGCCACCATCACCTAAACGACTGGCCAGCCGCGAGCCTTTTGCGGTGGATACGCTTGATTGCCATGAGTGGTTACAGTGGATATTTATACCCAAAATGCGTGCCTTGGTGGTTGCTCGCCAGCCGTTGCCAAGAAATTTTGAAATCGCCCCCTATGTGGAAGAAGCGATGAAAGAGCAGCAAGGGGCGACGGCGGTGGTCAAAGTAACTTATCGTATTGATGCGCTTTTAACCCAATGATGAGTGAACAACCATTATCCATTTTATACCGCGATGAGTCATTGGTTGTGGTGAAAAAGCCTGCAGGGATGCTGGTCCATCGTTCGTGGCTGGATAAAGGGGAAACGCGTTTTGTTATGCAGACACTAAGGGATCAGATTGGTCAGCATGTTTACCCTTTACACCGACTCGATAAACCGACGTCTGGTGTGTTGGTGTTTGCGCTGTCGAGCGAGGTGGCGTCCTTGATGATGCCTCAGTTTGCGCAAGGGCAGATTAAAAAAGCCTACTATGCGGTGGTCAGAGGCTGGATCACAGAGGCCAGTCGACTCGATTACCCACTGGTGGAAGAACAAGACAAAATAGCAGATAAAAAGGCGAGCCAGCCGCCCACGGCCAAACCGGCCGTGACGGATTATCAACCGCTGGCGTCGGTGGAGCTGCCTATCGCAACAGGACGGTATGCGACCAGCCGTTATAGCCTCGTGGCGATGCAGCCGCAAACGGGAAGAAAACACCAATTGCGTCGCCACATGCATCACCTCAGTCATCCGATTATTGGCGATACTACGCATGGCGACGGAAGGCACAATCGTGTTTTCCGCGAGCATTTTCACTGCCATCAGCTTTTACTTCATGCCAATGAGATGCAGTTTATCCATCCCGTTAGCGCTGAGACGGTCAAGGTACAGGCGCCGCTCGATACCACGTGGCAGCGTGTCCTGTCGGCATTGGAGTGGGATGTGCCTTGCACAACCTCCTTGGCGTAAACAGCCCGCTGCAGGCCGCACCTTGCAGGCCGCACCTTGCAGGCCGCACCAATATACGTGTTAGAGCTTATCTAGCTCGGCTTCGATTTCGGCAATCTTACTGGCGACCACTTTTTCCAGATGACGGAGATCGGTGAGTACTTTTTGCTTCACGTCTTGTTCGGTGTGCTCGTGCTGAACGATACGATCCAGTTCATCGATCACCAGAGACAAGCTGCGGTTGATCTCAGTGACCTCTCGAGAGCGTCCGGTGCCACTGTCGACAACCACATTCTTCCGCTGGCGTGGATACTTAAATTTCATGCTTCGCGCAAAAAGGTCGCCCTTTTGCTTGCTGAAGTACACTTTGAGCGTGTCATAACTGGCTTCTTGACGCAGAGAATAACGCTCAATCTTTTCCGGATGTTCAATACCGATATTTTTCAACTGCTGATACATAGCCACCTCATGGTTGAATGTTTTCTCGATTAAGCGACGAACTCACCGTCGCTTAGCATAGTTGATGGGGGTTGCTTGTTACTTGGCGCGAGCGAGCGCTTTCTCCAGTGCCGCTTTTAACTGTTCCTGATGCTCGGAAGTTAATGCTTGGTTCTGTGCGTCGGTGACGATAAAAAAGTCTTCGGCGCGCTCGCCAATGGTGGTGATTTTAGCGGCATGGACACTGACATTTTGGCGTGCAAAGACGGCCCCGACCCGAGCCAGTAGTCCAGGTGTGTCGAGTGCTACTAGCTCCATCAATGTGCGACGACCGTTTTTCGTGGGTAAGAAAAGTACCTGGGTTTTAACCGAAAAATGCTGAAGTTTTTGCGGTGCTCGCCGTTTGGGGATAGTCATTGTCCCGGTTTCTCCCAGCGCCTTGCTGACCCCTTTGATAATGCTCGGGTGACGGTCAAGAGGAATGGCATCGTCATTTTGGTCTAGCACCATAAAGGTATCGAGGGCGTGACCATCTTTACTGGTCATCACTTGTGCATCATGGACGCTCAGGTTTTTCTTATCGAGAGCCGCTACCACGCGCGCAAACAAACTGGGCCGGTCTTGGCAGTAAACAAAAATCTCGGTCCCGCCACGGGTTGCTTTTTTACTTACCAGCACCAGTGGGGCGTCGCCGGTGTGATGAAGGAGATGCTCACTGTGCCAAGCAATTTGTTTATGGGTATGGCGCAGAAAGTAGTCCGCCTTGAAACGCTGCCATAACACTTCTATATCCCTCGGGCTATGGCCTTGCTTACGTAACATGGCAGCCGCTAAATGTTTGTTATGACGAATGCGTTCACGCACATCTGGCGGGTTTTCTAAGCCTCGGCGGAGCGCTTTTTGTGTAGAGTAATACAGCTCTGCGATCAGTGTGCGCTTCCAACTGTTCCATAAGTCTGGGTTGGTGGCATTAATGTCTGCGACGGTGAGACAAAGGAGGAGATCCAGTCGTTCTTCGTCGCGCACTTCTTTGGCAAAATCGGTGATAACATCAGGATCGTATATATCGCGGCGCTGTGCGGTGACGGACATCAATAAGTGATTACGGACGAGCCAGCTAACAATATTCGCTTCTGGTTTTGACAAGCCATGCTCTAAACAAAAATCATGCGATTCAATGGCGCCAATTTCGCTATGATCCCCCCCACGTCCCTTGCCAATGTCATGGAAAATGGCTGCAATCAACAAAAGCTCGCGGCGTGCTAAACGGGGGAAGACATCACAACAGATCGGATGGCGGTCTCGGTTGGCCTCGTCATCAAATAAGCGCATATGTTTGAGCAGTCGGATCGTGTGCTCATCAACCGTGTAGACATGGAACAAGTCAAACTGCATCTGCCCAACAATTTGACTCCACTGTGGTAAGTAGGCTGACATCACCCCGTGGCGATGCATTAAGCCAAAGGCCTTGTGCAGCGCATTGGGGTGACGAACCAAGGCCATGAATTTTTCGCGCGCGTCTTCTTGCTGACACAAAAAGTGATTGAGTCGACGTCTTGCTGTACGCAACTGCCGCAGGGTAGGCGCTGCAATCGCTTCAATCGACGTGTCATTGGCAATATGCAGCATCATGTCGAGAATGGTTTCCGGTCGCGCTTGAAATAGCGCGGGTTTGCGCGCTTCGATGGTGCGTCCGCAGCGCTGAAAATCATCACTTAAGACGTCGATTTCTCCAGCGCGACCATTATCGATGATCACTTGATCAAAGATTTGTAGCAGCATTTTGTTGAGCTCACCGACCCGCCCAAGCGTGCGGAAGAAGTCTTTCATCATGGTTTCGACCGCACGATTCCCTTCACCGCGGTAACCGAGTAGTTCCGCGACCGATGTTTGATGCGCGAAGGTGAGGCGATTCTCGTAACGGCGCAGCTCAAGGTGAAGCGCAAAGCGAATTCGCCACAATACATTTTGACACTCATTGAGCTCGCGATATTCCGCGTCGGTTAAAAAGCCAAAATCACTCATCTCTCGTAAGCTGGTGGCACCAAAGTGACGGCGCGCAATCCACGATAAGGTGTGAATATCGCGCAGGCTGCCAGGACTGAGTTTCAAATCAGGCTCAAGCTTGTAGGCGGTGTCATGATAGCGGCGGTGGCGGGCTTTTTGTTCTTCAACTTTGGCTTGATAAAACCGTTCGCTGGGCCAAAAGCTGTCATCATGCACGCGCGTTTCAAGCGCATCAAAAAGCTGCGCGTCACCACATAATAAGCGAGATTCTTGTAAGTTGGTGGCGACAGTCAAATCGTCCAGCCCAACCCGAATGCACTCGTCGACGGTGCGTACACTGTGGCCGACTTCGAGCTTTAAATCCCATAAAAGAGTAAGCAGATCGCTTAAACTTTGTTGCTGGCGAGCATCTAATGGGGCCTGGCAGAGCAGGAGTAAATCGATATCCGACAGAGGGTGCAGTTCGCGCCGACCATATCCCCCCACCGCGACTAAGGCAAGTGAGGTGTGTGCGAACCCAAAGTGATGCCACAAGCGTGCCAGTAAGGCATCCATATAATCGGTGCGCTGGTACACCAATTCCGCCACAGGAACATTGGCCAAAAAGTCCTGTTTTTGCTGTTCAAGCAATTGCTGAAATTGGGCTTTGAGGGTGATGGGGTCGAGCTGATCATCCTCAAGGTGTTGTGGCGTAATCACTGTGTCTGTCATGGCGATCCTTTGCGCAAAAAAAAGCCGGAGCGAAGCCGGCTTTTAAGGGTTGGATTAGTGGTTGATGTAACGCGGGAGGTTTTCTTCCTCTCTCAACGTTAATACCTCGACGCCCGTCTCGGTGACCAGCAGGGTGTGCTCCCACTGGGCCGATTTCTTACCGTCGATGGTGTATACCGTCCAGCCGTCGTCTTCATCAAGCACGGTACCGTATTTACCTGCATTAATCATAGGCTCAATGGTGAAGCACATGCCAGGTTTGAGTACAGTGCGATCATTATTTTTGTAGTGCACCACTTGAGGGTCTTCATGGAAGCTCGCACCAATGCCATGCCCACAGTACTCTTTCACGATAGAGTAGCGTGTATTGCTATTTTTAATGAATTTTTGAATGGCGGTCCCGAGCTCACCCACGGTAGCCCCCGGCTTTACCTTTTTGATCGCGTGATAGAGACTTTCTTGTGTCACACGACAAAGACGTTTGTCTTCCAAAGAGGCCTCTCCGACTAAAAACATCTTTGAGGTATCGCCATGGTAGCCATCTTTAATCACGGTCACATCGATGTTGACAATATCGCCATCCTGCAACACATCATTATCATTCGGAATGCCGTGACAAACCACGTGGTTAATCGAGGTGCACATTGACTTTGGAAAACCGTGGTAGTCCAAGGTAGCCGGCGTGGTGCCTTGCACTTCAGTCATGTATTGGTGGGCAATGTCATCCAGCTCACGCGTGGTGATACCGGGTTTTACATGGTCGCCAAGCATGACGAGCACGTCGGACGCCAAGCGGCCAGCGACGCGCATTTTTTCAATTTCTTCTTCTGTTTTAATCGGGATTGTCATTTTGCTTTCTCACTTTAATTTGGGTCGCTCAATGATGACGATAAGAACGAGAGCCGGATCTTTTCACGCTCGGTATCATCGAGCACAGCCGCCCAGACCTGCTACGCTTGCCGCAGTGACTGAGGTGATCAGCCGTATGATGTGGCGCTATGGTACCAAGCCATCTGCATTCTGGAAACCAAAAGGGGCAGGATCCCGATGAGATGCAGTGGCAACCACGCTTGACCGAATGCGCAATATTGCTGGATTTTGCTGGTGTTTTTGTGGTATAAAGCGCGCCGAAAACCGTCATTGTGATCAATCTAGCCGAGCTGGGTTTCAGTTTGATGGTCTTCACTCAATACTTTTTATTTTAAATCACACACATATCGACACATTAACCGGGGTGCCCTCAAGCGGGTCGGTGAATGGGATATGTGGAGGCCTAACCCCAAGAGGAAATTATAATGGCTACTGTTTCAATGCGCGACATGCTCAAGGCGGGCGTACACTTCGGTCACCAAACTCGTTACTGGAACCCAAAAATGAAGCCTTTCATCTTTGGTTCACGTAACAAGGTGCACATCATCAACCTTGAGAAAACTGTACCAATGTTTAACGATGCTTTGGCTGAACTGTCAAAAATCGGTGAGCGTAAAGGTAAAGTCCTGTTCGTTGGTACTAAGCGCGCAGCAAGCGAAGCGGTAAAAGCGGCAGCAGAAAACTGCGAGCAGTTTTATGTAAGCAACCGTTGGTTGGGCGGCATGCTCACTAACTGGAAAACCGTTCGTACATCTATCAAGCGTCTGAAAGACCTGGAAACTCAGTCTACTGACGGTACGTTTGAGAAGCTGACCAAGAAAGAAGCACTGATGTACACCCGTGAGATGGAAAAGCTCGACAAATCACTGGGTGGTATCAAGAACATGAACGGCCTGCCTGATGCAATGTTCGTTATCGATGCGGATCACGAGCACATTGCCATCAAAGAAGCGAACAACCTGGGTATCCCAGTATTTGCAGTGGTAGATACTAACTCTAACCCAGACGGCGTTGACCACGTCATTCCAGGTAACGATGACGCAATCCGCGCTATCCAGCTTTACCTGAATGCCGCGTCTGACGCTTACAAAGAAGGCCGTAGCCAAGACATCGTTGCGCAAGCAGAAGACGAGCTGGTTGAAGTCGCTGAATAAGACGACAGCTCCTTGTGAGCGTTCTTAGCCATCAGCGTGTCATCTTTCATGCTGTAAGCTAAGTATGGTTAGCAGGGGCCGATTTCGGGCCCCTGTTTTTTACCCAAATAGTTTCGAATCGAGGATTGAACAATGGCAACTGTTACCGCTGCCCTGGTTAAAGAACTTCGCGAGCGCACTGGCGCTGGCATGATGGAATGTAAAAAAGCACTGGTTGAAGCGAACGCAGATATCGAAGTGGCAATCGAGAACATGCGTAAGAGCGGTGCGGCAAAAGCAGCGAAAAAAGCTGGCCGTGTTGCTGCTGAAGGTGTGATCCTAGTGAAAGAAAACGAAGGCAAAGCAGCGATCGTTGAGATCAACTGTGAAACTGACTTCGTTGCAAAAGACGCAAACTTCGCGGAATTTGCTGATCAAGTTGCTGAAACTGCACTGGCTGAAGGCCTTGAAATCGACGCGCTGAAAGAAAAATTTGAACAGCAGCGTGCTGATCTCGTCGCGAAAATTGGTGAAAACATGGATATCCGTCGTGTTTCATTCATCGAAGGCGAGAAAGTGGGTTCTTACCGTCACGGCGGTCGCATCGGTGTTATCGTTGCGGCAAAAGCGGACGAAGAAACCATCAAGCACGTGGCTATGCACATTGCAGCGTCTAAGCCTGACTATGTTAACCCTGAAGATGTACCTGCCGACGTGGTAGAGAAAGAGAAGCAAATTCAGGTTGATATCGCAATGGAATCAGGCAAGCCTGCTGACATCGCAGAGAAAATGGTTGCTGGCCGCATGAAGAAATTCACCGGTGAAATTTCTCTGACGGGTCAAGCATTCGTCATGGACCCATCACAAACTGTGGGCCAAATGCTGAAAGAGAAAGGTGCCGAAGTGACCGACTTCATCCGCTTTGAAGTGGGCGAAGGCATCGAGAAAGAAGAAGTAGACTTTGCTGCAGAAGTTGCTGCGGCACAACAAAGCTAATTTTTCTGACTCAGACCGCGGTGCTCGCCGCGGTCTTCCATAACCTTCTTCCCTAACTAGTGCCTAATAGAAAGGTAGTGAAATGACTACAAATCCTAAGCCAGCTTATCAACGAATTTTACTTAAACTTAGCGGTGAAGCCCTGCAGGGCGATGATGGATTCGGGATTGATCCCGCCGTGCTAGATCGCATGGCACAAGAAATCAAAGAACTGGTCGAGCTGGGTGTTCAAGTGGGTTTGGTTATCGGCGGCGGTAATCTATTCCGTGGTGCTGGTCTTGCTGAGGCGGGAATGAACCGTGTTGTGGGCGATCACATGGGTATGTTAGCCACCGTGATGAACGGATTGGCAATGCGTGACGCACTTCATCGTGCCTATGTGAACGCGCGAGTGATGTCAGCCATTCCCTTGAATGGTGTGTGTGATAGCTACAATTGGGCAGAAGCGATTAGCCAGCTTCGCAATGGTCGCGTGGTGATATTCTCCGCCGGGACAGGTAACCCTTTCTTCACCACGGATTCGGCGGCGTGCTTACGCGGTATCGAAATTGAATCTGATATCGTGATTAAGGCAACCAAGGTTGATGGTGTTTACAGTGATGACCCAACCAAAAACCCGGATGCAACGCTTTATGACTCGCTGACATATCAAGATGTTTTAGAAAAAGAGTTGAAAGTGATGGATTTGGCCGCATTTACGTTAGCACGCGATCATAAGTTGCCACTTCGTGTCTTTAATATGAACAAGCCAGGTGCATTGCGCCGTGTCGTGATGGGCGAGGCAGAAGGCACTTTGATCACTAACAGCTAAGCCGGTATTGGTGGCATAATCTTACAAACTAATTCAATCGCAAGGATACTCCCGTGATTAATGACATAAAAGACGACGCGAAAGCGCGTATGGATAAAAGTGTAGAGGCGCTAAAACACACGCTAGGTAAATTGCGCACAGGCCGTGCTCACCCCAGTTTACTGGAGGGGATCACTGTCGAGTATTATGGGGCTCCAACGCCACTTAATCAGCTCGCCTCTATCGTGGCTGAAGATGCGCGTACGTTGGCGATCAGCGTATACGACAAGCAAGTGACTCAAGCGGTTGAAAAAGCAATCATGACCTCAGACTTGGGTCTCAACCCAGCCTCTGCCGGCACAGTGATCCGTGTCCCTTTGCCGCCGCTGACCGAAGAGCGTCGTAAAGACATGGTGAAAGTAGTGCGTGCCGAAGGCGAGCAAGGCCGTGTGGCCATTCGTAACATTCGCCGTGACGCTAACAATGAGCTTAAAGCGCTGCTTAAAGACAAAGAAATCTCTGAAGATGATGAACGTCGTGCGCAAGATGATATTCAAAAGTTGACTGACGAAGCGGTCAAGAATGTTGATGCACTTCTTGATGCAAAAGAAAAAGAGTTGATGGAAGTCTAAATCTCATTAGACTTTACCGCCGATGCTAAAGCGCTGTGCGTGCAGTACAGCGCTTTTTATTTGCCAAGGAGAAACATGAGTTCCCAGTCTCTTGATGCGCAGCTCGAATCTGCCGCTTTACCGCAGCACATTGCCGTAATCATGGACGGTAATGGACGCTGGGCCAAGGCACGAGGCAAAGCCCGTGTGTTTGGACATAAAGCGGGTGTGAAAGCGGTGCGTAAAACGGTGAAAGCAGCGTCTGAAATCGGGGTAAAAGCCCTCACCTTGTTTGCATTTAGCAGCGAGAACTGGCGTCGCCCTGAAGACGAAGTGAGTGTATTGATGGAGCTGTTTATCAATGTGCTTTCTCGTGAAGTTAAACGACTCGACAGTCATGGGGTGCAACTACGCATCATCGGTGATACCTCTCGCTTTAGCCCGTCACTGCAAGCCAAAATAGCCGAAGCCGAAGCCCTAACGGCTGACAATGACCGTTTAGTGCTCAATATTGCTGCCAATTATGGTGGGCAGTGGGACATCACTCAGGCCACACGCCGTGTGGCTGAAGAAGTCGCGGCAGGACAGTTGCAGCCCAATGATATTGGCGAACAAGATATTGCGCGCCATCTCATGTTGGCCGACTTGCCGGATGTGGACTTGATGATCCGCACCAGCGGGGAGTGTCGCATTAGTAACTTTATTTTATGGCAAGCCGCTTATGCCGAGCTGTGTTTCACCGAGCAATATTGGCCGGACTTCAACGAACAGAGTTTGTATGATGCTGTGGCTTGGTACGTCAACCGGGAGCGACGGTTTGGTTGCACGGGCGAGCAAATCAAAGCCATGATAACAACGGACAAGTAACCACGAGGAATCAGTTTGCTCAAACAACGAGTTTTAACCGCGGCTTTATTAGTCCCGTTAGTGGTCGCGGGCGTCTTCTACTTACCCTTTCCTGCCTTTGTGGCAGCGATAGCGGTCGTCACGCTTATTGGGCTATGGGAGTGGACGCAATTTGTTTCAGCGTCTTCACGCCTGCTGACTTTTATCATTCCCGCTGCTGCGTTGGCATTGTCTCTGTTTGCTCTCCCTTTTGATGCCATGGCATTGGGGCACGTACGTTTTCCGCCTTTTGCGGTTGCTGCTGCGGGGGCGGCGTGGTGGCTGTTTGCCACCGTTTTAGTGCTCGCGTTCCCGCGCTCGGGTAACTATTGGACTCACAGCAAGCTACTCCGTCTTGTCTTTGGCCTGCTTACTATGCTGCCGTTTATGTGGAGTGTGTTGTTATTGCGGGCGGCGGACTATCAGTTTTCGACCTATTACGGTGCGAAGCTAGTCTTACTGGTCTTTGTATTGGTGTGGTGCGCCGATAGTGGCGCTTACTTTGCCGGAAAGAAATTTGGCAAACACAAAATGGCGCCGGCGGTAAGCCCTAATAAAACCCTCGAAGGGTTGCTGGGTGGACTTTCCGCAGCGGTCGGTGTGACCTGGCTTGGCGCCCATGTCCTCGAGCTTCATTTTGCCAACCTCGGTATCTTGTTGGCGATTGCAATGGTGACGGCCCTTGCGTCGGTATTGGGGGATCTCGCGGAAAGCATGTTTAAGCGTGTGGCAGGGATTAAAGACAGCGGGAACCTGCTGCCCGGTCACGGCGGCATTCTCGATCGTATTGATAGTCTGACGGCGGCATTCCCTGTTTTTACCGTGTTGTACTTCGCGTTTGCGAATTAAGTGAAACGAGTCGTTGAAATGCAAAAAATCACCGTGTTAGGCGCGACAGGTTCGATTGGTTCAAGCACATTGAAAGTGGTTGAAGCGAACCCTGAGCAGTATAAGGTAGTGGCACTGGCTGCCCATACCAATGTGGAAAAAATGACCGCTTTGTGTCTTTGTTGGCAGCCCGCTTATGCGGCGATGGCCGACCACGATGCTGCTCAGCAGCTCAGGAAAAGACTCGCGAGCAAAGGCCTAGCTACCGAGGTGCTTGCTGGAGAGGAGGGGCTGTGTCAACTGGCTTCGCTACCTGAGGTAGATATGGTGATGGCTGCCGTGGTTGGGGCGGCAGGGTTATCCTCGACCATGGCGGCGGTGAAGGCGGGCAAACGTGTTCTGCTTGCCAATAAAGAAGCCTTAGTGATGTCTGGACAGTTCTTTATTGACGCCGTTTATCAATATGGCGCCGAGCTGCTCCCTATCGACAGTGAACACAATGCCATTTTTCAATGCTTGCCGCAGGCGGTTCAACACACACCTGGGCGTTGCGATCTTCATGCCGCGGGGGTCAGCAAAATCCTGTTAACCGGCTCTGGTGGCCCGTTCCGTTATCGCGATCCGCAAAGTCTTGCCAGTGTGAGCGTCGAAGAGGCAGTCGCACATCCGAACTGGTCGATGGGCCCTAAAATCTCAGTCGACTCAGCCACCATGATGAATAAAGGCTTGGAATACATAGAAGCGCGTTGGTTATTCAACGCCAAGCCTGAACAGCTGGAGGTGGTGATCCATCCTCAGTCAGTGATCCACTCCATGGTGCAAATGTGTGACGGCTCGGTGTTAGCACAATTAGGGACGCCAGATATGTGTACCCCTATTGCTCATGCGATGGGGTACCCTGAGCGTGTTCATGCCTCCGTTGCGCCGCTGGATTTTACCCAAATTGGCGAATTTACCTTTATGGCACCGGATGCTCGACGTTATCCCTGCTTATCGCTCGCGATCGCGGCCTGCGAGCAAGGACAAGCGGCGACGACGAGCTTGAATGCGGCCAACGAACAGGCGGTAGCAGCCTTTTTGGCAGGAAAAATCGGGTTTATGGATATTGCGCGTATCAATGAACAGGTTTTGACCCAGTCCTCGCTTCCTACGCCAACAAGCTTGGATTGCTTATTTGAGCTGGATAGAATAGCGCGCATCACTGCAAATGAGCAGATTGCTAAGGTGACACCATGAGCGGATTTCTATGGAATGCAGCGGCGTTTATCGTCGCGTTGGGCATACTGGTTGCGATTCACGAGTTCGGCCATTTTTGGGTGGCTCGCCGTTGTGGCGTGAAAGTGGAGCGCTTTTCCATTGGTTTTGGTCGCGCATTGTGGCGAAAATTTGGTAAGGATGGTACCGAATATGTGATTGCCGCGATCCCCCTTGGCGGCTATGTCAAAATGCTGGACGAGCGCATCGAAGCGGTGCCGGATGCTGATAAACCGCGCGCATTTAACAACCAGCCTTTGTGGCAGCGCAGTGCTATTGTTGCCGCTGGCCCCATCGCTAATTTCGTATTTGCCGTTTTTGCATACTGGCTGGTGATGATGATAGGTGTTCCTGCCGTCAAACCTGTGATTGGTGAAATTGCACCCAATTCGATCGCGGCAGAAGCGGGAATTGAACCAGGTATGGAACTAACCCAGGTTTCAGGCGTCGAAACCGCTGATTGGCAAGCTGTTAATTTTGCGTTGATTGGTCACATTGGTGATGAGAGCATGACCCTCACCGCCAAACCGAGCCCAACGTCTAGTTATGGCAGAGACTATCAACTGGATTTACGCCAATGGCAGTTTGACCCAGAGCACCAATCACCTCTGACGACGCTGGGGATCACCCCCTATCGCCCTGCGATTACTTTATCGATCGCGCAAGTGGTAGAAGGAAGCGCGGCAGAGCAAGCGGGTCTCAAGCAAGGCGACAAAATTATTGCAGTGGCTGATACCGAGCTGTCGTCATGGCAGCGCTTGGTCGAGGTGATTAAAGCGAGCCCAGACCAAGCCCTGTCGCTGACAATATTGCGACAGGGACAGCGTCAATCTGTGGTATTAACGCCGGATGCGCGTCGCAGTCATGGTGAGGTCACAGGCTATGCTGGCATTGCGCCGCAAATGGACGAGTGGCCCGAGTCATATCGATTCACCCAACAGTATGGACCATTCGCAGCGATACCGGAGGCAGTGGGGAAAACAGGCCAAGTGATCAGTATGACGGTCAATATGATCAAAAAACTGATTACCGGCGATGTTGGGGTGAATAATTTGAGTGGCCCAATATCGATAGCAAAAGGCGCGGGGATGACCGCGGAGATCGGGCTGATCTCATTTTTAGGGTTTATGGCACTGATTAGTGTGAACCTAGGCATTATCAATTTACTCCCTCTGCCCGTATTGGATGGCGGCCATTTGCTGTTCTTTGGGATTGAGGCTGTCACACGGCGACCGGTATCGGAGCGTGTGCAGGACTTTGGGTATCGAATCGGCGCTGCCGTGTTGATGATGGTAATGGCAGTGGCATTGTTTAACGACTTCGCCCGACTTTAAACGGTTAGTATTCAAGGATAAGTCAGATAGCAGATGGCGATGAAAAAACTATTAATAGCGTCTCTTTTAGTAAGCAGTAGTATGGCGCATGCTGACACATTTCAAGTCAGCGATATCCGCTTTGAGGGACTGCAACGAGTCAGTCTAGGGGCCGCTTTGTTGTCAATGCCAGTGCGTGTCGGCGACAAAGTGGACGACGACGATGTGGCTGACATTATCAATGCACTTTTTGCCTCTGGTAACTTTGAGGATGTGCGAGTATACCGCGATGACGAAGCACTGCTGGTCAAAGTGGTAGAGCGTCCGACCATTGCCAGTATTTCCTTTTCAGGGAATAAGGCGATTAAGGAAGAGCAGCTAAAAGAGAACCTGACATCGTCAGGCCTTCGTGTCGGTGAAGCGCTCGATCGCACCCAACTGAGCAAAATCGAAAAAGGTCTTGAAGACTTTTACTACAGCGTCGGTAAGTACAGTGCGTCGGTGAAAGCGGTGGTTACTCCCTTGCCGCGTAATCGTGCCGATTTGAAATTTGTTTTCACTGAGGGCGTATCGGCCAAAATTGAGCAAATTAACTTTGTCGGCAATGACGTGTTCAGTGATGAGCAGCTGCGTGATAATTTTGATTTGCGTGCCGACGTGCCGTGGTGGAACTTCCTCGCCAACGAAAAGTACCAAAAACAGGTTCTTGCAGGCGATCTTGAAAAACTACGCAGTTTTTATCTCAATCGCGGTTACCTTAAGTTCCGTGTTGAGTCGACACAAGTGGCTATCTCACCTGACAAAAAAGGGGTCTACATCACCTTGAATGTCAACGAAGGCAAGCCTTATCAGGTCGCTGATTTGGACTTTCGTGGTGATCCACAGAATGAAGAGATTTACCGTTCATTAGTCACCTTCACCCGTGGTGATACCTATAACGGTGATAAAGTGACTGCACTTGAAGAGGCGATCAAACGCCACTTAGGCGAGACAGGCTTTGCCTACCCCAAAGTGAACACCTTACCCAGCTTTGATGATGACAATCAGCAAGTGTCGTTAACGGTCAATGTCGAGCCAGGTAAGCGTATTTACGTGCGCAATGTCCGTTTTTCAGGCAATACCACCACCAAAGATGAAGTGTTACGCCGTGAAATGCGACAGCTTGAAGGCACTTGGCTTAACTCAAAAGCGGTCACCCGCGGTAAAGAGCGTCTCAGTCGAACCGGCTTTTTCCAGAATGTTGAAGTGGACACTCAGCGCGTACCAGGCACTGATGATCAAGTCGACGTTAACTACAAAGTTAAAGAAGCCAACTCAGGTAGTATCAACTTTGGTATCGGTTATGGCACTGAGTCAGGCGCGAGCTTACAGCTCGGCTTACAGCAAGATAACTTTGCGGGCACTGGGAACCGGTTCGGTATCAACGCCATGGTCAACGACTATCGCAAAAACCTGACGCTTGAGTACCGTGATCCTTACTTTACGCTCGACGGTGTGAGCCTGGGCGGTAAGGTATTCTATAACGAGTTTGAAGCCCGTGACGCTAACATCGTTGAGTATACCAACCAAAGTTACGGTACCAACCTCACCTGGGGTTTTTGGACTGATGAGCTGAACTCGATTGATTTCTCGCTAGGTTACACGCACAACAAGATTGAGAACCTCGGCAGTTATTATCAAATTGATAAGTTCTTAGACCTTCACCAAGATAATCTTAATCACAATGAAGGCTTGGAAGTTGACGACTTTGATATTTCAGTATCCTGGACGCGCAACAACCTCAACCGCGGCTATTTTCCAACCGCAGGTAACTACCAACGTGCCTCGTATCGGATGACGGTACCCGGCTCGGATGTACAGTACTTTAAAATGCAGTATGACATCCGCCAATACGTGCCGCTGACACAAGAGCACGAGTTTACGCTGTTGATGCGTGGCCGACTTGCGTATGGTAACGGTTATGGGCAAACCAATGGCCAAGATCACATGCTGCCGTTTTATGAGAACTATTACGCGGGGGGCTTCTCGTCACTGCGCGGCTTCCGCTCGAACTCGGTGGGACCGAAAGCGGTGTATGAGAACGGTGGTTCCACGCAGCCTGGTAGTGACGATGTTGAGAAAAATGAAGGGGATTACGGCTCTTCAGACTCCGTCGGTGGTAACGCTATGGCACGCGCCAGTGCTGAGCTGATTGTGCCAACGCCGTTCGCCTCAGAGGAAGCGCGCGAACAAATCCGTACCAGTGTGTTTATTGATGCCGCCTCAGTGTGGGATACCGAGTATGACGTATCCGCTGCTGCTAATTACAGTGGCCGAGATAACATTAAGGATTATTCAGATCCATCCAATATCAGTGCCTCTTATGGTATGGCACTGCAGTGGATGTCCCCGATGGCACCTTTGGTATTTTCCATCGCAAAACCTATTACAAGCCAGCCTGGCGACGATGAAGAGTTCTTTACCTTCACGATCGGGCGCACATTCTGATGATCAGAAAGGAGACTATTGTGAAATCATTTTTGAAAGCAGCGGGACTGAGTGTCGCGGTATTGACGACGTCCATGTACGCATCAGCGGCTGATGCTGCACAGAAGGTGGGCTATGTATCAACCGGGGCCGTGATGTCGCAATTGGCGAAGAAAAACAACCTCAATGAGAAGCTACGCGGTGAGTTTAAAGACCGAGTGGCCGAAATTGAGCGCTTGAAAGAGAAGCTCTCTGAAGGCGTGGAAAAGCTCAAGCGTAATGGTGAGTTGATGAGTGAAGACGAGCGCGTAACGCTTCAGCGTAAACTCCAATCAATGGAGTCCGATTACAAGCTGAAAGTGAAAGCGTTACAAGAAGATCAACGCAAGCGTGGTGGTCAAGAAGAGTCTAAACTGGTCAAAAAGCTGAAGACAGCGGTCGATCAAGTGGCTGAGCAAGAAGGCTACGACATGGTGATTGACGCCAATGCCGTTTTATACGCCAACCCAAGTGATGACTTGTCTGAAAAAGTGATCAACGCAGTTAAATAACAGTCGAGGAGCCCATGGTTTCGATTACTCTCGCTGAATTAGCGGATAAACTGGATGCACAGCTCCACGGAGATGGCGCTGTAACGATAACCTCGCTTGCAGGGATGAATTCAGCGGGAGAAGGGCAAATCACCTTCTTATCCAGCCCTAAATACCGTAAAAATTTGGCACTCTGCCGCGCCAGCGCTGTGATGCTAAAAGAGGGCGATCTATCGTACTGCCAAGGCAACGCCTTGGTGGTGTCAGACCCCTACTTGGCTTATGCCCACGTCGCGCAAATTCTCGACTCGACGCCAGCTTGCGCCACCGACATTGCCCCATCCGCGGTGGTGGCCGATGATGCAGTGTTGGGAGAAGGTGTGGCGATTGGACCGAATGCGGTGATTGAATCCGGCGCGCTCATTGGTGATGGTGTGCAAATCGGTGCGGGTTGCTTTGTCGGCAAAGGGACAAAGGTGGGCGCTCGGACCAAGCTTTGGGCGAATGTCACCCTTTATCATGAGGTAGTGATAGGGCAAGACTGCTTGATTCAAGCGGGTACCGTGATCGGTGCGGACGGCTTTGGCTATGCCAATGACAAAGGCAAGTGGGTTAAAATCCCTCAGCTTGGCCGCGTTGTGATTGGGGATCGGGTCGAAATTGGTGCGTGCACCACCATTGACCGGGGCGCACTGGATGATACCGAAATTGCCGATGGGGTGATTATCGACAACCAGTGTCAGATTGCGCATAATGTGTCGATCGGTGAGAACACGGCAATCGCCGGCGCGACTGTCATGGCAGGCAGCCTCAAGGTAGGTAAACACTGCATCATTGGTGGCGCCAGCGTGTTTAATGGCCATATGGAAATCACAGATAACGTGACCATCACGGGAATGGCGATGGTGATGCGGCCAATCACTGAGCCGGGCATGTATTCGTCCGGCATTCCGTTGCAGCCCAACCGCGAGTGGCGGAAGACTGCCGCGCGTGTACTCAAGATTGATGAGATGCACAAGCGGCTCAAAGAGCTGGAAAATCAGCTCGAAAAACAAGATTAACGCCGAGATGACAGGCCCGCCTTAGCAACGCGGGCCGTTTTGCGTTAATGAAGTCAGTATTGGATTTGAACGGGAATACTACCTTGACTCGCGAAAACAAAGTTCTACATATCAACGAAATCAAAGAGCTGTTACCACACCGCTATCCTTTTTTGTTGATTGATCGCGTTATCGATTTTGAAGAAGGGCAATACCTTCACGCGATTAAAAACATCACTGTCAATGAGCCTCAATTTACGGGTCATTTCCCGCAATTGCCTGTTTTCCCAGGCGTACTCATTTTAGAGGCCATGGCGCAAGCAACAGGCTTGTTGGCGTTTAAGACCTTCGGTAAGCCGAAAGACAACGAGCTATACTACTTTGCAAGCATTGATAATGCGAAATTCCGCCGTCCGGTCTCACCGGGTGACCAATTGGTGCTTGAGGTGGAATTTATTAAAGAGCGTCGAGGTATTGCGGCCTTTAATGGGGTGGCGAAAGTAGACGGCGAGGTTGTCTGCTCGGCGGAACTGAAGTGCGCAAGAAGAGAGATCTAATTGTGATCCACGAAACGGCTTACATTCACCCCACTGCGGTTGTCGAAGACGGCGTCGTATTGGGCGAAAACGTAAAAATCGGCGCTTTTTCTTATATTGGCGAAGGGGTTGAAATCGGTACAGGTACCGAGGTGATGACACATGTTGTGATCAAAGGCCCGACCCGTATCGGCGCAGACAATCGCATTTATCAATTCGCTTCCATTGGTGAAGCGTGCCAAGATCTTAAATATGCTGGGGAGCCAACCACGCTAGAAATCGGTGATCGTAACACCATTCGTGAAAGCGTGACGATGCACCGTGGTACGGTCCAAGATAAAGGCGAAACCAAAGTTGGCAGCGACAACCTGTTTATGATTAATGCCCACGTCGCCCATGATTGTGTGGTCGGTAATCATTGTATTTTTGCCAACAACGCTACCTTAGCGGGCCACGTTCATGTCGATGATTATGCGATTGTCGGTGGCATGTCAGCCATTCACCAGTTCTGTGTGATTGGCAGCCACGCCATGCTCGGCGGTGGCTCGATTGTGGTTCAAGACGTCCCCCCTTATGTGATGGCACAGGGCAATCATTGCGCGCCATTTGGTATTAATGTGGAAGGCCTGAAGCGACGCGGGTTTGAAAAATCAGCGATTCGCGCCATTCGGGCGGTATATAAAAATATGTACCGCTCCGGTAAAACGTTGGAAGAAGTGAAAAAAGAGCTTGCAGAGCAAGCCGAGAGCGAGCCGGCGCTGGCTCTTTTCATTGACTTCTTTGAGCGTTCGACGCGAGGCGTTATTCGTTAATGTTACCGAGTGAACGTCCATTACGCGTTGGAATCGTCGCCGGAGAAATCTCCGGCGATGTTTTAGGTGAAGGCCTGATCAAAGCGATGCGAGCTCAACACCCTAATGTTGAGTTTGTCGGTATCGGTGGCCCAAGAATGATGGCTCAAGGCTGTCACAGCTTGTTCGATATGGAAGAGCTTTCTGTGATGGGGCTGGTGGAAGTGCTAGGACGACTGCCACGTTTGCTGAAAGTAAAAACGGCGTTGGTCAAGCATTTTACCGTCAATCCGCCGGATGTGTTCATTGGTATCGATGCCCCAGATTTTAATTTACGTCTCGAGGCATCATTAAAAAAAGCGGGGATCAAAACCGTTCACTATGTCAGCCCATCAGTGTGGGCATGGCGGCAAAAGCGGATTTTTAAGATTGCTGCAGCCACTGATCTGGTTCTGGCTTTTTTGCCCTTCGAGAAAGCGTTTTACGATAGGTTTAATGTGCCTTGTGCGTTTGTTGGCCATACCATGGCCGATAGCATTCCGATGCAGGTGGACAAACTCGCCGCGCAGCGTGCTCTTGGGTTAGATAGCCAAAAACGTTGGTTAGCAGTGCTGCCTGGCAGCCGTGGCAGTGAAATGTCGATGTTAGCTCCGCCGTTTTTACAAGCGTGTCAGCAACTAGCGGCGCGATATCCGGACTTGGGGTTTGTGGTCGCGCTCGTTAATGAAACCCGGCGACAGCAATTTGAGCAGGCTTGGCAAGCGATCGCGCCAGAGCTTTCATTTACCCTGGTTGATGATACGGCGCGCCAAGTGATTAGCGCCGCCGACTCGGTGCTGCTCGCTTCTGGCACCGTAGCGTTAGAGTGCATGTTACTTAAACGCCCGATGGTGGTGGGATACAAGGTCAAGCCGGTCACGGCATGGCTTGCCAAACGCCTGCTTAAAACGCAGTATGTTTCCTTACCCAATATTCTCGCTGACGCGCCTTTAGTGCCGGAACTGCTGCAAGAAGAGTGTGAGCCAGGCGCACTGGCTGACGCGGTCAGTGCGCAATTAGACAGTGATAACCAGGCATTGTTGACCACCTTTACTGAGTTGCATCACACCATCCGCAAAGATGCGGATACGTCTGCAGCCAATGCCGTATTAAATTTATTAGATAGCCATGACTGAACACCCTTTTCACTACCCTGACGCACAGCTTATCGCGGGGGTCGACGAAGTCGGACGTGGGCCCTTGGTCGGTGCCGTGGTTACTGCCGCGGTGATTCTCGATCCGGCTCAGCCTATTGCGGGTCTAACGGACTCGAAAAAGTTGAGCGAGAAAAAACGGCTCGCGCTCTATGATCAAATCAGACAAAAAGCATTGGCTTGGTCAGTGGGGCGCGCAGAGCCTGATGAAATCGATTCGCTGAATATCTTAAATGCGACCATGCTGGCGATGCAGCGTGCGATTGATGGCTTATCGGTCACCCCTGATTACGCATTAATTGATGGCAACCGGGTACCATCCTTGCCGATGCCGGCACAAGCCGTGGTAAAAGGGGATCTGCGGGTAGCAGAAATTAGCGCTGCCTCGATCTTGGCGAAAGTCGATCGCGATCATGAAATGGCCATGTTGGATGCCGCTTACCCGAACTATGGGTTTGCTCAACACAAAGGCTATCCCACTAAGGTCCACATGGCGGCGTTGGCCGAGCATGGCGCTCTGCCAATGCATCGCAAAAGTTTTAAACCTGTTAAGCGCGCACTGGGCATTGACTAGTGCGTGTGGTGAATTCCAGCCCTATTACCGTTAAGTAACGAGCCGTATGTCTGAGCCACGTTTTGTCCATTTACGCATCCACAGTGACTTTTCCATGGTAGATGGGTTGTCCAAAGTGCCGCCACTGGTAAAAAAAGTGGCGGAAATGGGCATGCCCGCCATGGCGCTGACCGATTTCAGTAACCTTTGTGGGTTGGTCAAATTCTACAACACGGCCAATAACGTTGGTGTTAAGCCGATTATCGGCGCTGACTTTCTGGTCCAGTCTGACGCCTTTGGCGAGGATCTTTGCCAGCTTACCTTGTTGGCGACCGATAAAGCCGGCTACAAGAACTTGACCTTGCTGATCTCCAAGGCCTACCTCCGAGGCCATATTCAGCACCGCCCAGTGATCGATCAGCAGTGGTTGGTTGAGCATGCACAAGGATTGATTGTGTTGTCTGGTGGCTGCCGTGGTGACTTGGGTAAAGCCTTGCTTAAAGGCAATCAAGCGCTGGCAAAAGAGTGTGCTCACTTTTACCAGACCTATTTCCCGGATGCGTATTACATGGAGCTGGTGCGCACTGGGCGGCAAGATGAAGAAGTCTATCTACATTTTGCAGTTGATTTCGCGACCGAGCATGACTTGCCTGTGGTGGCGACCAATGAAGTCTGCTTCATTTCATCTGAGGAGTTTGATGCGCATGAGATCCGAGTTGCGATTCATGATGGTTTCACGCTCGATGATCCTCGTCGCCCCAAGAAATACAGCGCCGAACAGTATTTGCGTACCGAGCAAGAGATGTGTGAGCTCTTCGCGGATATTCCCGAGGCACTGACCAATAGCGTAGAAATCGCCAAGCGATGTAACGTCCCGGTGCGGCTGAATGAGTACTTTTTGCCTAACTTCCCGACTGAGGGAATGGAAATTGATCAATACTTGGTCAAGCGCTCACAAGAAGGCTTGGAAGAGCGTCTTGCCTTTCTCTTTCCTGATGAAGTGGAAAGAGCGCGCCGACGCCCCGACTATGATGCACGACTAGAGCGCGAGCTTGGGGTCATCAACCAAATGGGGTTTCCCGGCTACTTTTTGATCGTCATGGAGTTTATCCAATGGTCAAAAGACAATGATATCCCTGTGGGCCCAGGGCGAGGCTCAGGAGCCGGCTCTTTGGTGGCTTATGCGCTAAAAATTACCGACCTCGATCCACTCCAGTTTGATCTTCTCTTCGAGCGCTTTTTGAATCCCGAACGGGTTTCCATGCCCGACTTCGATGTCGACTTTTGCATGGATAAGCGTGATCTAGTGATCGATCACGTCGCTGAAATGTACGGCCGTGATGCGGTATCTCAGATCATTACTTTCGGTACCATGGCTGCGAAAGCCGTGATCCGCGATGTGGGCCGTGTGTTAGGGCACCCTTATGGTTTTGTGGACAGGATTTCCAAGCTGGTGCCACCAGACCCAGGCATGACCCTCGAGAAAGCCTTCGACGCCGAACCTCAGCTGGTCGAGGTTTATAACAACGATGAGGAAGTCAAAGCGCTGATTGACATGGCGCGGATGCTTGAAGGGGTAACCCGAAATGCGGGTAAGCACGCGGGCGGGGTGGTGATATCACCCACCACGATCACCGATTTCGCCCCCCTTTATTGCGACAGTGAAGGGCATCATCCGGTCACGCAGTTTGATAAAAACGACGTTGAAACCGCCGGTCTCGTGAAGTTTGACTTCTTGGGTCTGCGGACGCTGACCATCATCGACTGGGCGCTGGGGATGATAAATCCGCGCTTACAGCGTCAAGGGAAAGATCCTATTGATATCGCCGCGATTCCCATGGCGGACCAAGCGTCATTCGAGATGCTGCGTAAGGCAGAGACGACTGCGGTATTCCAGCTTGAATCGCGGGGCATGAAGGAGCTGATTAAGCGCCTTCAGCCGGATTGCTTTGAAGATATGATCGCTTTGGTGGCTTTGTTCCGGCCTGGGCCATTGCAATCTGGGATGGTGGATAACTTTATCGACCGTAAGCATGGCCGTGAAGTCGTGTCTTACCCGGATGAAAAATGGCAACACGACTCGTTGAAAGAAACGCTTGAGCCGACCTATGGCATCATTCTCTATCAAGAGCAGGTGATGCAGATTGCTCAGACACTCGCAGGCTACACCTTGGGTGGGGCGGACTTGTTGCGCCGGGCAATGGGTAAGAAAAAGCCAGAAGAAATGGCCAAGCAGCGAGACATCTTTGAAAAAGGGGCGATTGCCAACGGCATTGATGGCGAGCTGGCAATGCGGATCTTTGACTTGGTAGAAAAGTTCGCCGGCTATGGCTTTAACAAGTCGCACTCAGCCGCATACGCGCTGGTCTCTTACCAAACCTTGTGGTTGAAAGCTCACTACCCGGCGGAGTTCATGGCGGCGGTAATGACCGCGGATATGGATAACACCGATAAAGTGGTTGGCTTGGTCGAGGAGTGTCGGCGAATGAAGTTGACGGTGTTACCGCCGGATGTGAATGCGGGACTGCACCATTTCACCGTCAATGAGCAAGGGGAAATTGTTTACGGTATTGGGGCGATAAAAGGGGTCGGTGAAGGCCCTATCGACACCATTGTCGCCGCGCGAGAGCAAGACGGTTATTTCCGCGACTTGTTTGATTTTTGCGCCCGCATTGATACCAAAAAAGTCAATAAGCGCGTGATAGAGCGCCTGATCCGCGCTGGTGCCATGGACAAACTCGGCCCTCATCGTGCGGCGATGATGGCCTCGGTCGATGAAGCTATTCGTGCTGCGAGCCAACATCACCAAGCGGAAGCCTACGGGCAAACCGATATGTTTGGGGTGTTGACCGATGCCCCCGAAGAAGTCGAGCATGCCTATGCGCATGCCAACCCGTGGCCAGATAAAGTATGGTTAGAAGGGGAGCGGGAAACACTGGGCTTGTATCTGACCGGTCATCCGATCAACAGTTACCGCAAAGAGCTAAAAAACTATATCACGTGGCGGCTCGAGGATGCTCATGCAACGAAACGCGATGTGGTGTCGACGGTGGCAGGATTAGTGATCGCAGCTCGGGTGATGACCACTAAACGAGGGTCTCGATTAGGGATCCTCACACTAGACGATCGCTCAGGGCGTATGGAAGTGATGCTTTTCTCTGATGTGCTCGACAAATATCTCGATTTAGTGGAGAAAGATCGAATTTTAGTGGTCTCAGGACAGGTCAGCTTTGATGACTTCAACGGGGGGCTTAAAATGACCGCCCGTGAAGTGATGGACATTAGTCAGGCGCGGGAAAAATATGCGCGTTGTTTAGGGATATCGATGACATCTGAGCAGGTCGATGCGCCCTTTTTTGAACGGTTTCATGATGCACTGGCACCCTACCGATCCGGTACCGTTCCTGTGAATCTTTACTATCAGCGCGACGATGCGCGCGCGCGGTTACGCTTAGGCGCAGAGTGGCGCGTAACGCCAACCGATGAATTAATCGACACCTTGAAAGGCTTGCTCGGTAACGAGCAGGTCGAATTAGAGTTTAACTAAGCCAGGCTGGTGACGTAACGCGTACACTGGCGGTGACCAATAGGATTCTCTTGGTATGAGTCTTAATTTTTTAGAGTTTGAACAACCTATCGCAGAACTAGAAGCCAAAATTGAGGCCCTTCGCGCTGTCTCTAAGCGGGGTGGAGAAGACGCGGTTAACTTAGATAAAGAAATTGAGCAACTGGAAACAAAAAGCCTTGAGCTGACGCGAAAGATTTTTGGTGATTTAGGCGCATGGCAGGTGGCACAACTGGCGCGTCATCCTCAACGTCCTTATACCTACGACTATCTGGATCGCATTTTCCATGAATTTGATGAATTGGCTGGCGACCGCGCCTATGCTGACGATAAAGCATTGGTGGGAGGAATGGCGCGATTAGAAGGGCGTCCAGTGATGGTGATTGGTCATCAAAAAGGACGAGACACCAATGAAAAGGTTAAGCGTAACTTTGGTATGCCCAAGCCTGAGGGCTATCGAAAAGCGCTGCGTCTGATGAAAATGGCCGAGCGTTTTAATATGCCGGTGATTACCTTTATCGATACCGCAGGCGCTTACCCAGGTGTCGGTGCCGAGGAGCGAGGCCAATCAGAGGCGATTGCACGTAACCTCAAAGAAATGGCGGGCCTAACCGTGCCGGTAATTTGTAATGTGGTCGGTGAAGGTGGTTCAGGTGGCGCGTTGGCGATTGGCGTGGGTGACTATGTCAATATGCTGCAGTACTCCACCTACTCGGTGATCTCCCCCGAGGGTTGTGCATCTATTTTGTGGCGTGATGCTGCAAAAGCGCCGCAAGCGGCTGATGCGATGGGGATAACCGCCCCACGCCTCAAAGAGCTTGGCTTGATTGACAGTGTGATCACTGAGCCACTGGGGGGCGCACACCGCGACATTAACGCGATGGCTGAGAGCATTAAGCAAACACTGCTTACCCAGCTAAGCGATTTAGACAGTCTTGATATCGAAAGCTTGCGGGATCGCCGCTATCAGCGCTTGCTCAATTACGGTTACTGCTAATCGTGATGGAATGAACTGCGATAAAGGGCCTGCGGGCCCTTTTCTTTTACGTAAAGGGCAGTAACAATGACACATTATATCAATGATGAATGGCTATGCTTTACCATCAACTGAGTGACACATTAGCCCCGCTGACATCGGCACCGCGACAGGTGGTGCTAGCGCTCAGTGGCGGGTTAGACTCTCGCGTGTTGCTTGAATTATTGACGCAGTATCGCGACCAGCACCCCCAACATGATTACCTTGTGGTTCATGTTCATCACGGTTTGCATCCCGACGCAGATAGATGGGCGGAACAGTGCCAAATGTGGGCGGACAACGCCGGATTTCGCTGTTGCGTGGAAAGGGTAAGATTGGATACGTCGCTCAGTGTGGAACATGCGGCAAGACAAGCAAGGTATCAGGCAATCGCGCACCTGATTGAGCCCAATGGACTGGTGTTAACCGCTCAGCATAGCGATGATCAGGTTGAAACCTTTTTCCTCGCGCTAAAACGCGGCAGTGGTTTGGAAGGATTAGCAGGAATGCCAGCGGTGCGAGCTTTGGGGCAAGGCTATCTGGTGCGTCCTTTTTTGACGCAATCACGGGCGAGCCTCGAGGCGTATGCGCGCCAACATCAACTCGATTGGGTAGACGATCCGAGCAACCAAGACACGCGATTTGATCGCAATTTTTTGCGTCAGCACTGGTTACCGCAAGCGGATACGCGCTGGCCAGGGTTTCGTAAAGCGGTACAACGGACCCAACTTCTGTGTGCCGAACAAGCTTCGTTATTGGCACGTTTGATTGAGCCTATGGTGACACAGGCGGAGACAGAAGCAGGTAGCCTGCCTATTACCGCATTACCACAAGACGATTTAGCACTCACGCAGGCCATGCTGCGCCATTGGCTAAAGCGTCACAGTATTACCTTAACGCAAGCACAGTTACAGGCATTGCTCTTTGATGTCATCAACGCTAAACCGGATGCCAACCCAAGCTTGAGCGTGGGAACGGTGAGCATTCGCCGCTTCCAGCAACAGCTTTATATCGTGATGCCTGATGCAGATTTATCTCAATGGCAGGGCACATTGACGTCAGAATCGCCGTTAGTGCTGCCAGATGGACTGGGTACCTTATACTTACTGCCTTATTCGTCGACAGCGAAAGGACTCGCGCTGGGAGATCTCGCGTCGCGGGCACTGCATGTACACTTTAACCCTCGTGGCTTATCGATTCATCCTGCTGGCCGACAAGGGCGTCGAAAGCTGAAAAAACTTTACCAAGAAGCGGGGATCCCCAGCTGGTTGCGCCGACGCCAACCGATTATTTGCGATGGCGAGACAGTGGTGGCCATTGCCGATAGGTATGTTAGCCAGACCGCGAGCGGTAAACAATGGCGGCTTGTTTGGCAGCATGAGTCTTAGTCTCCTTGTCACCTGCGCGATTTGCTCACTGAATATCGCTCGCTCACAAGGTGCCAGAGCAAACGTCGGGCGAGCTGGATGAGATCAGAACACTGAACTGGTGATGATTAATTGAGCAGTTAGGCTATCTTGTCTTGCTTAATCGTGACGAATTACTTAATGTACTAGTCTAATGATACATAAGGTAAGCAGTAATGGCATCAAGTCGCGAATTATTCGGTACTAGGATTGGCTTTGTTCTTGCTGCAGCAGGTGCTGCAGTTGGACTGGGTAATATTTGGGGATTTCCCACTCAAGCGGCCAGTAATGGCGGAGGCGCCTTTTTACTCGTCTACTTGTTGATGATTTTGCTGGTTGCATTTCCCATGCTGGTGGTGGAAATGGCGATTGGCCGTCATGGGCGTGCGAATCCACTGGATAGCATGCGTGCACTGAGTGATAATCCTTTGATGAAGCGCTTAGGAAGCGGTGTGGGTTTAGTGGGACTGGCCGTTCCTTGTATGGTGCTGGCGTTCTATAGCATTGTTGGAGGCTGGTTAGTGTCATTCCTCCTCGCGGCGGTTGCAGAGATCTTGCACTTTACCGACGTGGCAGCATGGTTAAAAGGCTTCTCGGCTTCACGTAACTTGTTTGGCGCCATCCTCTTTTATGTGTTGACTATCTTTATTGTGCAAGCAGGTGTGAAACAAGGTATTGAGCGTTGGTCAACCCGTTTGATGCCAGCGTTATTCGTGTTGTTTGCCGCGATGTTCGTCTACATCATGACGTTACCTGGGGCAACAGAGGGTTTAAAGCACTACCTTATTCCTGACTTCTCCAAGATCATGGACAGAGATCTGCTCTTGGCAGCGATGGGGCAAGGCTTCTTCTCGTTGACCATTGGTGGATGTTCGATGCTGATCTACGGCTCTTACCTGAGTCAGAAAGAAAACCTACCTAAGATGGCATTGAGTGTCACGCTGGTAGATACCGCGGTGGCAGTCATTGCCGGTCTGGTGGTTCTGCCCGCGATGTTCGTGGCGATGAATCAGGGCGTCGAAATCTATGCTCAAGATGGCAGCTTGCTGAGTGCCGATACACTGGTATTTACCGTGTTACCTTTGTTGTTTGAAAGCTTGGGCGCTGCAGGGCCTTATGTCTCTTTGGTCTTTTTCTTGTTGATGACCATTGCGGCGCTGACTTCTTCTATCTCGATGCTCGAGTGCCCGGTCGCGCTCGCCAGTGAACGGTTAGGCTCAAGCCGTAAAATCACCAGTTGGGTACTGGGTGGACTGATTGCTGCATTCAGTGCCGTTATCGTGTTTCATTTTGGCACTTTATTTGGACTTGTCGCGAAAGTGGCAACACAGTACTTCCAGCCTTTTGCTGCCTTGCTATTCTGCTTGTTTGGTGGGTGGATTTGGTCGCGTGACCGCAAATTGTCAGCCTTGCGTGAAGGATACGAGGAGATTGAGCAGAGCCTGTTTTGGAAAATATGGCCTGTCTACGTCAAGTTCGTTTGTCCTGTCTTAGTGGCAACCGTCCTTTGGGTTTCGTTGGGTTAACAAGCGTACTGGGAAAGTCAACGCAGACAAAAAGCGGACCATGTGTCCGCTTTTTCCGTAGGTATGGGCTTAGCGAAATTGGTTGGCGTCTTCGATATACGTAAAGCCTGCTTCTTCGAGCCGCGTGCACAACACGGCTTTGTCGATATCATAATAACGAACCAGATCCTCTAAGCTGTCAAACTCGTCACGTAGCTTCATATTGACGATGCTCATCAGCATGACAGGGTCCATGGTGGCGTAATTGTTTAAATCCATCTTAGTCCTCGTGATCGCTGATCAACAAGTTGGCTGCGGCAAATGCGGCTTGCTCTCGACGCGCTTGCTGGATCTCAGTGTCTTGTGCAATATCGTTGAGGGCTTTTAATGCGCAATGGATCGCCGCCGGTATATAGCCTTGTTCGCCACTGCCAATTTCCGCATAGCGTTGGCGAATTAAGTCACAGCAGTCTGCTATTTTCATGGTGTTCTCCTCAAGTAATGATGAGGATCACTATACCCAATCTCGTTGGGGAGAGGAAAGCGCTAACGTGCGCGTTTTTGCCGGTACATACTTTGGTCGGCGCGCTCATAGAGCGACAAGTTATTATCACCTTGTCGATAGACAGAGAAACCCACTGACGCGCTGATCTGGTGACTTGATAACAAATGATCTTGGCTAACTAAGCTCTTCACTCGTGAGGTCACGTGTTTCACTGAGCTCTTACTGGCAGGTTGCAAGATAACGGCAAACTCATCGCCACCGAGTCGATAACAACGATCGCTGCCACGCACGGCTTCTTTGACCAGCAATGAAAAACGACGTAGTACCTTATCACCATCCAAATGGCCATAGGTATCATTGACTTGTTTGAAATTGTCCATATCGAACATCACCATGACCAGACCAATATTTTCCCGTTCACAGACTGCGACGGCATGCTGAAGGTCTTGTTCAAAGCTGGTGCGGTTATGTAGGCCAGTGAGGCCATCGAGCAATGCCATGTTTTTCACTCGCGTATATTCAACGGCATTATTCAGCGGGCCGGCGAGCAGCTTGTGATAGGTATGGAGCAAGCTGATTTCATCTGGGTCGAGCTTGTAAGGGGTAGAGTATTGCAACACACCCAATGGCTGCTTATTGAACTTGATGGAAAACGTCTGACGAAATGTGTGTTGTGCGCCACGACGAATGATGTTGGAGATATCATCATGCTCCCAAATAATTCGCCCAATATCGATCTGCTTTTCTAGTTCACGCGCATACACTTCAAACAACACTTTGATATCAAGGTGGCCTTGCAGCTTTTGTAACAACAACAAACGTTGATCGGCACCGAGCGGGACAATCCGCGGGGCGCGATCAGAGTTTGTATATTGTTTGATGTGCGAGGCATTCATGCGTGATCAACTACTCAGTAACAACGTCGGTTTCAATCTATGAAGCAGGTATCGTGCCAGTCTATATATTTTTGCGAATGGCGATGGGTGGATGCGAGTGAGGATACTGTTTTAAAGTAACTAATCTGTCAATAAAGAAAGGATCTCAGACTGATGATTGTGTGCATCACGGTAACCAATGTCAATCAACTGGCGAAGGTATGCCGGCTCAAATAATAGATAACTGGCAAAGGTGGCATCTTGACTGGCATTAATCCCCAAAAGTTTAAGCAAGCTGCGCAATGCGAGTGGCATATGGCTGTAGTAGCGGTTCGCCATGGGTTCAAATGGCTCTGAAGGCCGAAGGTGGAGAACATCAATGTGGCGCAGCCCTAGACGCTCTTTTTGGTCGGGAGATAAAGCGCTGGCAACATGATTAAGCCGTTGTAAATGCTCTAAGTCTGCCGAGAGCGTATCGGCAAAGATCGCATTCATTAAATGACCGCCGAGCATCGCTAAACCTGGCGCGGTGTGTTTAATTTGTTCAGGCCGCCGTATCCCTGTGGTCAGATCCAGAATTAAAATCCGCTCCGCGTCCATTTTAACAGCGGGACGCAACGGGGAAATTTGGTGAATGGCGCCATCACCATAAAATTCGTGACCAATCCTGGAGGCGGGAAAAATGAAAGGAATGGCAGAAGAGGCCAGTAAGTGTTCGGTGGAAATTTGACTTCGTTTTCCCACTGCACGGGCTCTTTCCCATGGTTTGATATGTGATGCGCCTTGAAAGAAGCTCACCGATTGCCCCGTTTGGTAGTTTGAGGCCGTGACAGACAAGCCATTCAAATGACCAGCCAGTAATTGATAGTTAAGCTTGTTAAAGCTGATCGTTTGATTCAGTAATTCTCTTAATGGCCGGTTATTGAGCAACCCGAAAGGCTGAGTGGGCTGGTAGTGAGATTGAAAGCGTTGCCCGGTTTGCGACAAAAGATGGCCGATAAGTGCACTGGGCTGACTGGCGAGCACCCGAGAGGTGTTCAACCGATGCCATAGCCAAGACAATTTTTTGACGCCTAGTCGAAAACATGACGCATAGCTTGCCAAAGATACCGCGTTGATAGCACCGGCGGATGTGCCGCAATAAATGGTAAATGGACTCGTGTGCACACGCGGATACCAGTGAGCGATGGCCGATAAGACACCCACTTGATAAGCCGCTCGTGCGCCGCCGCCGGTGAGTACCAAGGCAATTTTAGGTTTGTTTTTTGACATAGGGCTACCATTATTACCGCGCTAACAGTTTGATTATAGATGCTCTTTTATCTCACGCGCGGCGGTATATCACAGACCCTAAATATCATTAATGATAATGAGGTTGAAAATTGTTATCAATTCGATCTAGGCTGGTGGTGTCTTAATCATCAATGGAGTGACACTATGACTTATCCTTTTCCGGATCTTCCTTATGCCTACGATGCGCTAGCGCCCCACATTGATGAGGCGACGATGCGCATTCATCATCAGCGTCACCACAAAACCTATTACGATAAATTTGTTGCGGCGATCGAAGAGACGGCGCGTAATGGTGAATCGCTTGAGGCTTTGTTTGCTGAGATTTCAACGCTGCCTGCTGCCATCCGTAATAATGGCGGTGGTTATTACAATCATTTGGTGTACTGGCAATCAATGACACCTAACCCTAAGGGGGCACCAGAAGGGCCGCTCTACGATGCCATTGTAGCGACGTACGGCTCACTTGATGCGTTTAAAGAGGCCTTTAGTCAGGCGGCCATTGGTCAGTTTGGTTCCGGCTTTGCGTGGCTGGTGGTGAAAGAAGATGGACAGCTTGCGATTACATCGACACCTAATCAAGACAATCCATTGATGGATGTTGCTGAGGTGAAAGGGGAGCCTCTGCTAGGTTGCGATGTGTGGGAGCATGCTTATTATCTTAGTTATCAGAATAAGCGGCCAGATTATGTCAATGCTTGGTGGCAAGTAGTCAACTGGGATTTTGCTGAAAAGGTATACCAAAAAGCGCTTGAGACGATTAGCTGATGCAACATTAGCTGATATAAAATGCCCCGCAGAGCGGGGCATTAAAATGGTACTGTCAGTTCCGACTTAGCTAAGCTTGGATTGAATAAACGTCAGTGCATCGTCGATAGCAAAAGGCACTTTTTCGCCCTCTCGACGGTGTTTATATTCGAATACACCGTTGTCCATGCTGCGTTCACCAATCACTACCGTGTGAGGCACGCCGACAAGCTCAATATCAGAGAACATTACACCTGGACGCTCTTTACGGTCGTCAAAGAGTACATCGATACCTGCCGCTGAGAGATCGGCGTATAGCTTTTCAGCCGCTTCACGCACACGTTCAGATTTGTGCATGTTCATGGGGACAATGGCCACCTTGAAAGGCGCGATAGCGTCAGGCCATATAATTCCGTTTTGGTCATGGTTTTGCTCAATGGCTGCAGCCACAACACGCGTAATACCAATACCGTAACAGCCCATTTCTAACAAGGCGTTCTTACCGTCTTGGCCTAGCACGCCTGCATTCATCTTTTGTGAGTAATTATTGCCCAGCTGGAAGATATGGCCCACTTCGATGCCACGCTTAAACATCAATGTGCCGTTACCACAAGGGCTAGGATCGCCTTCAATGACATTGCGCAGGTCGGCGACTTGACCCAGCTGTACATCGCGTTCCCAATTTATTCCGAAGTAGTGTTTGTCGTCGGTATTTGCACCGGCACCAAAGTCACTCATCACTGCAACACTGCGATCAACGATGAAAGGTGCGGGTAGGTTTACCGGGCCCAAAGAGCCAGGACCGGCACCGACAAGTGCACGTATCTCTTCTTCGGTGGCGAAAGTCAGCGGGGCGGCAACCTCTGGTAGGTTTTCTGCTTTCACTTCGTTGAGTTCATGATCACCACGGATGATTAGCGCGATAAGATCAGACTCGACCTGTTCAGACGCTTTGACGAAAAGCGTCTTCACCGTTTTTTCAATGGGAAGATCAAACTGCTCAACCAGTTCAGCGATGGTTTTTGCATTTGGCGTATCGACCAATTCCATCGCTTGGGTTGGCGCATCAGCCTGATCTTTGGGCGCGAGCGCTTCAGCTTTTTCGAGATTCGCTGCGTATTCAGACTCAGTCGAGAAAGCAATCAGGTCTTCACCACTGTCTGCCAAAACATGGAACTCGTGTGAGGCGGAACCACCAATTGCGCCGGTATCAGCCAGCACCGCGCGATAGTCTAATCCCATACGGTCAAAGATGGCGCAGTAAGCGGCACGCATCTTTTCGTAGCTCTGCTCCATGCCTGCTTTATCAATATCGAAACTGTAGGCATCCTTCATGGTAAATTCGCGAGAGCGCATGACGCCAAAACGTGGGCGTACTTCGTCACGGAATTTGGTTTGGATTTGATACAGGTTGAGCGGCAGTTGCTTGTAAGAATTAATTTCGTTACGCGCCAAGTGTGTAATCACTTCTTCATGCGTAGGACCCAAGACAAAATCGCGTTGATGGCGGTCAGCGATACGCAGTAACTCAGGGCCAAATTTTTCCCAACGTCCCGTTTCTTGCCATAAATCTGCTGGTTGCACGACAGGCATCATGGTTTCGACGGCACCGGCACGGTTCATCTCTTCGCGGACAATACGCTCAACATGTTGAAGGACGCGAACACCTGTGGGGAGCCAAGTATAAAGGCCTGAAGCGAGTTTTCGAATCATACCCGCGCGCAGCATCAGCTGATGGCTGACAATTTCTGCGTCGCTAGGGGTTTCTTTCAAAGTAGAAAGCAGATATTGACTGGTACGCATGTAAAGTTATCCGTTGATATTGGCGATCAATAAGTCCAAGCATATTAACAGCGTGGGGGAGTTTCGACAAAAGCTTCTATGGAAGCCACTTCGATTTGCTCGTTTTGAACGTAAAACGTGACGTTAAAGTCGAACAGGTGAACCGCATAGCGGCGATTATCCGGTTGACCTTTTCTGTATGCCGGGCGTGGATCTTGCGCTAAGACTTCAGCAATCACGCTTTGATAGTATGCTTGCTGAGGATATGGAGATAATGCCAATAAGGCGCGGTCAGAGAAATGAACATCGAGCGGAGTAGGTTTGGTTTGAGCAAATCCGCCTTGGGCGTCGGCAATACTGTCAGAGTAAGGAATATATGGCTTAATATCGACAATTGGAGTTTGGTCAACAAGATCACACCCTCGTAATACCAAGATGACTTGCCCGCTATCTTGAGTGACATCAACCAGCTCTACGGCTGACATACCAATGCCATTAGGACGAAATGTAGCCCGGCTAGCAAACACACCCATTCTCTCATTCCCCCCCAGTCGAGGTGGACGGACGGTTGGGCGCCATCCCCTATCGAGGTTCTTATCAAAAAGAAAAAGTAACCAAAGGTGGGAGTATTGTTCAATGCCTCGCACGGCGTCGATCTGATTGGCATCCCCCTGTAAGTAGAGATAAGCGAGTGCGTTAGGCGCTAACCCAGGTTGACGAGGTACCGCAAATTTCTCTTTAAAAGGAGAGTGAAGTGTGCCAATCGGCGTGATAGAAAACTGGGAACACATAACCAAATAAACCGAAAACAAAGTGGGTATACTTTAGCATGTGATAGAAGAGGGGAGTATGGATGCAAGTCAGTCTTGGGCGTGACATAATCCCAACATTATTTACCGAGGGGAACAACGCGTGAGTCTTCCAGCCGTTTTTATCGATCGTGATGGTGTCGTTAATGTCGATCACGGTTATGTGTCTAGTATCGATAGCTTTGAATATATTGAGGGCGTGTTCGACGCATGTAGGGCGCTGAAAGAAAGAGGCTATTTACTCGTCCTCGTGACCAACCAAGCCGGTATCGCGAGAGGTTACTACACTGAGCAAGACTTTTTGCAATTGACTGAATGGATGGACTGGAACTTTGCTGACAAAGGTGTCGATTTTGATGGGATATACTACTGCCCCCATCATCCCAGCGAAGGAAGCGGGGAATACCGCATCGAGTGTGAGTGTCGCAAGCCCAAGCCTGGAATGCTTCTAGATGCAGCGAAAGAGCTCAATATCGACCTCGTCCACTCTGTCATGGTGGGAGATAAAGCGGATGACATGATAGCGGCAGAGGCTGCGGGCATTACTACGCGTTTTCTTGTTCGCTCTGGTAAACCTATCACCGAGCAGGGCGTCGCATTAGCCACTGAGGTGGTTAATTCGATCGCGGATATACCCACGTTACTCGCTCGCCGCTAAAAAGCTGTCTTTATAGAGTGAGTTGGCGATTATTTGCTCGGTTAGATTTTTTTGAACAAAAACGCTTGCATCCAAAAATCTACCCTCTATAATTCGCTTCTCGTTGGCACGGCAAGCCGCGCTAACAACGGCAAAACAAACAAGCAAAACAAAACGCTTGACTCATTGCCGAGGTGGCGTAAAATGCCACTCCCGCTCAAGATTGAGCGGCGCTCTTTAACAATTTGACCTATGCAATCTGTGTGGGCACTCGTTGAGAATAGACAAAAAGATTTATTCGATGAACTGAGTGACCAAACGACAACTTTTACAGTTGTTCGGCACAGTCAATTCGTTTTTCTCTTCGGAGAGAAACAGTAATCAGTATTCATTGAGCTGAAACTTCGGTTTCGAAAAAACTTAAATTGAAGAGTTTGATCATGGCTCAGATTGAACGCTGGCGGCAGGCCTAACACATGCAAGTCGAGCGGAAACGGCAGTATTGAAGCTTCGGTGGATTTACTGGACGTCGAGCGGCGGACGGGTGAGTAACGGCTGGGAACCTGCCCTGACGAGGGGGATAACCGTTGGAAACGACGGCTAATACCGCATAATGTCTTAGTTCATTACGAGCTGGGACCAAAGGTGGCCTCTACATGTAAGCTATCGCGTTGGGATGGGCCCAGTTAGGATTAGCTAGTTGGTAAGGTAATGGCTTACCAAGGCGACGATCCTTAGCTGGTTTGAGAGGATGATCAGCCACACTGGGACTGAGACACGGCCCAGACTCCTACGGGAGGCAGCAGTGGGGAATATTGCACAATGGGGGAGACCCTGATGCAGCCATGCCGCGTGTGTGAAGAAGGCCTTCGGGTTGTAAAGCACTTTCAGCAGTGAGGAAGGTGGTGTACTTAATAAGTGCATGGCTTGACGTTAGCTGCAGAAGAAGCACCGGCTAACTCCGTGCCAGCAGCCGCGGTAATACGGAGGGTGCGAGCGTTAATCGGAATTACTGGGCGTAAAGCGCATGCAGGCGGTTTGTTAAGTCAGATGTGAAAGCCCGGGGCTCAACCTCGGAACCGCATTTGAAACTGGCAGGCTAGAGTCTTGTAGAGGGGGGTAGAATTTCAGGTGTAGCGGTGAAATGCGTAGAGATCTGAAGGAATACCAGTGGCGAAGGCGGCCCCCTGGACAAAGACTGACGCTCAGATGCGAAAGCGTGGGTAGCAAACAGGATTAGATACCCTGGTAGTCCACGCCGTAAACGCTGTCTACTTGGAGGTTGAGGTTTAGACTTTGGCTTTCGGCGCTAACGCATTAAGTAGACCGCCTGGGGAGTACGGCCGCAAGGTTAAAACTCAAATGAATTGACGGGGGCCCGCACAAGCGGTGGAGCATGTGGTTTAATTCGATGCAACGCGAAGAACCTTACCTACTCTTGACATCCAGAGAACTTTCCAGAGATGGATTGGTGCCTTCGGGAGCTCTGAGACAGGTGCTGCATGGCTGTCGTCAGCTCGTGTTGTGAAATGTTGGGTTAAGTCCCGCAACGAGCGCAACCCTTATCCTTGTTTGCCAGCAC